>NZ_CP054856.1:1395000-2043641 GCF_018417475.1 Novosphingobium decolorationis | reverse complement strand
TGGAAGGCGCCCGCGGCGGCCTTGTCCTCGTCCTTGTCGTGCTTGCCCATGACGATGCCGCGCTCACCGCCCGCGATGCGCTCGGTCACCTGCTGCTCCAGCTTCATCGCACGCTCCCAGGCCGCATCCTCGGTCTCGCCCAGGAGGATCACCATGGTCATCAGCACCTTGATGTCGCGCCCGTGCCGCGCGGCCGCGGCATGCGCCTTGCGCGCCAGCTCGCCCGCCCCCTCAAAGGTGTCCCCCCCTTGCGCGTAGACGTCGGCGACCTTGCCGCACAGGTCGAGCGCCAGGTCCGAGGTGCCTCCCCAGTAGACCGGCATGGCCCCGCCGTGCGGGCGCACCATCGCAAAGGCGTCACGGTATGTGTAGAACTCGCCGTCAAAGTCGAACGGCTGCTCGCTCGACCAGACGCGGCGCATGACTTCCACGTATTCGGCGGCGATGCGGTAGCGCTCTTCCTTGGTGTTGAAGGCGCCGTCGGCCTGGACTTCGCGGTCATCGGCCCCGGCGATGACGTGGACCGCCGCGCGGCCCTCGCTCAGGCGGTCGAGCGTTGCGAGATGGCGCGCGGCATAAGTGGGCTGCACCGGCCCCGGGCGATGCGCCATCATGAAGCCAAGTTTGGAGGTCACGCCCGAGAGGTGCGCGCCGATGGCAAAGCTCTCGGGCATGACCGCAGCGTTGGCGATCAGCACCCGGTCATATCCCGCCGCTTCCTGCTCCAGCGCGGCCTTGCGGATATAGGCGGGATCGAAATCGCGCCCTAGCGGTCCACTCGCCACCGATCCGGGACGGTGGTTGACGATGCCGACGATCTCCAGATCGTCCTGAATATCCGCGTACATGGCTGCTCCCTGGCAATGGCTGAGTGCCCTTGCTGCCAGAGAGCTATCGAAACTCCAGTCGAATTATTCGACCTGATATACGAAAAATGCATAAGCGAGATGCGCATAGGATGTTCATGTCGCGAACAGCGCACGCCCCCACATTGCAGAGGGCGACCTCCTGCGCGAGACTTCCTTCATGGCCCAGAACGACACCTTCACGGCGCGCGACTTCGCGTTCACGCCCAACCACGACGAGACCGCCCGGCAGAATTTCATCGGCGGCTTCAAGAAGTTCATCAATTTCGATGTCGAGGCCGCGCTCGACCGGCGCTTCGATGCAACCCTGGCCCCGGCCTACGAGGCCGCCCACGGCGCCCCTCCCGCCACCCGCAAGGACGCGGTCGCCGCGGTTGAGAACGACCCGCTGTTCCAGACCTGGTCCGCGCTCACCTTCCACAGCCAGAACCTGATGTGGGACGCGGTGCAGGACACGACCGACCGCATCATCGAGGACCGCATCGAAACCTACCGGCAGCTGCGCGATGCGCGCCCGGCCGGCGGCAGCGTGAGCTTGCGCGACGAGCTGGTTGTTCGCGCCCCGGTCAGCACCACCGAGATCCACCGCCAGCCCGGCGGCTACTGGCGCGAACGCCGCGCCGACGACATCGAACAGGGCCTCAACTACACCGGCACGGTCGAACTCTACCGCAGCGCCAAGGGCATGTCCGCGCGCGGCTCGCTGGAGAAGGACACGCTGGGCCAGTTCGTGGCCGAAGTTGCCCAGCGCCGCGCGCCGGACCTCGTGCCCGCCCGCGTCCTCGACATGGGCTGCGGCACGGGCGAGCAGACCCACGCCTACAAGAAGGTCTGGCCCCAGGCCGAAGTCATGGGGCTGGAGTGCGCCCGCCCGCTGGTGCGCTTTGCCCATGGCACGGCCGAGGCGAACGGGCTTGCCATCGACTTTCGCGAGGCCAACGCGGCGGACACCGGCCTTCCCGACGAGAGCGTCGACTTCATCACCTCGATCATCATGTTCCACGAGACGACCGCGGCACAGACGCAGGAGATCCTCAAGGAATGTTGGCGCCTCCTGAAGCCGGGCGGCCTCGTCCTGCATCTCGACGTGCCCTACCACGCGCACCGCATCCCGCTCATCAAGCAGGCCACCAACGACTGGCAGGTGCGCCACAACGGCGAGCCCTTCTGGACCGGCTTCGTCGAGCTCGACATGATGGCCGAACTGGCCCGCGCCGGGTTCGATCCCGACCACGCCTTTGCCGACTACGAAAGCGCCGGCGCGGCCACCTATTTCTTCTTCGGAGGGCGCAAGCCATGACCACCCCGGCAGATACCCCGGCACAGGATGCATTTCCCGCAGGCCCCAAGCCCGGCGACCGCACCGTCACCTTTCTTGAGAACCCCATCGTCGACCAGATGCTGCGTTCGATGGTGACGCTGACGATGGAACTCTCGGTCACGCGCGAACGCATGCGCGCGATGGAACAGGTGCTGGACGCGCAGGGCCTTGCCCTCGCCAGCGGGATCGAGAGCCTGACGCTCTCACCCGAGGAGGACGATGCCCGCCGCGCGATGCGCGAGAAGCTCATCGCGGACGTGCTTGGCCCGATCATCGAGCGGCTGGAGAAGGCCTGAGCCTTCTCCCCCTTCCATGCCGCGAACGGTCCATCTTTTCGCGATATGGACATCTGCGCCACGCAGCGTTCCCGCACGGCCCGGTCCGCGCCAAGTCGGCCTCATCCATGACGACACATGACGAAGGGTAGAGTGAAGATGGCGCAGTATCTGAAGCGCGGCGCAAGCGCCGAGACGCGGGCCGATGCCGACCGCAAGGTCCGCGATATCGTCGAAGCCGCGCTGGCCGACATCGAACAGCGCGGCGATGCCGCCGTGCGCGACATGTCGATCCGCTTCGATGGCTGGGACCGCGAGGACTATCGCCTGACCGACGCCGAAATCGAGGCCTGCGTCGACAGCCTGACCCCGCAGGAGCGCAAGGACATCGAGTTCGCGCAGACGCAGGTGCGCAACTTCGCGCAGGTCCAGCGCGCCTCGATGAAGGACGTCGAGGTCGAGACGCTTCCCGGCGTTGTCCTCGGGCACAAGAACATCCCGCTCAACTCGGCCGGGTGCTACGTGCCGGGCGGCAAGTACCCGCTGCTGGCCGGCGCGCACATGTCGGTGATCACCGCCAAGGTTGCGGGCGTGAAGCGCGTCGTCACCTGCGCCCCGCCGTTCCAGGGCCGCCCGGCCCGCGCCATCGTCGCCGCACAGGCGCTCGCCGGGGCCGACGTGATCTACGCGCTGGGCGGCATCCAGGCGGTGGGCGCCATGGCCATCGGCACGGCCTCGATCGATCCGGTCGATATCCTGGTCGGCCCGGGCAACGCCTTCGTCGCCGAAGCCAAGCGCCAGCTGTTCGGACGTGTCGGCATCGACCTTTTCGCAGGTCCCACCGAGACGCTGATCATCGCCGATGAGGTGGGCTGCGATCCCGAGATCGCCGCGACCGACATCCTCGGCCAGGTCGAGCATGGCCCCGACAGCCCGGGCGTCCTCCTGACCAATTCGGAAAAGTTCGCGCGCGAGACGATGGCCGAGATCGAGCGCCTCCTGCAGATCCTCCCCACCGCCGAGCATGCCCGCAAGGCCTGGGAGACCTTCGGCGAGGTCATCGTGGCCGACAGCACCGAGGAAATGGTCGCAATCGCCGACGAGATCGCCTCCGAGCACGTCCAGGTGATGACCGCCGATCCCCACTACTTCCTCGACAACATGACCAACTACGGCGCGCTGTTCCTGGGCAGCCGCACCAACGTCAGCTTCGGCGACAAGGTCATCGGCACCAACCATACCCTCCCCACCAGGAAGGCCGCGCGCTACACCGGTGGCCTGTGGGTCGGCAAGTTCCTGAAGACCTGCACCTACCAGCGCATCGAGACCGACGAGGCCTCCGCGCTGATCGGCGACTACTGCTCGCGCCTGTGCGCGCTCGAAGGCTTTGCCGGGCACGGCGAACAGGCCAACATCCGCGTGCGCCGCTTCGGTGGGCGCGAGGTGCCCTACGCCGGCCAGACCGAACCGACGAGCGAAACGGCGGCCTGAGAGACGGTCAACCAAGACTTCAAGAAATAACAAGGCAATCAGAGAACGAGAATCCGAGGGCCATCGCCCTCGGGCTCCCCGAACTGTCGACCTCACCTTTCTCACGCCATCCTGGATCGAGAAAGGTGAGGTCGCCGATTTTGGGGTCAAGGGGCGATGGCCCCTTGGAAATCGGCTTCCTGCATGCCTCCCTTCCTTCGCCGCGCGAACATCGGCGCGCTGCAGAATTGATCGCCATGCCCTTGCGCGATCTGTTGCGCACATGCCCTTCACACGCATCACCGGCTCGTACGTCACCCATCCCCTCGATGCGCCCGAGCGCACGGCGGACTGGGAGGACTTCATCCTCACCTGCAACCCGGACGGGTCGCGCACGGCGATGACGCTCTCGCGTTTTCCGGGCAATTCCATCGTGCGCCAGGTCATGCAGACAGTGGAGGCCGACTTCACCCCGCGCGACGGTTTTGCGCGCCTCTATGCGGATGGGCGCTATGCGGGATCAGTGGTGCGCCAGGTGACCGGCGGCGAAGTCACCTCTGTCGTCCTCGGCCCCGACGGCGCGCCCATCGACGTCTCCGCCTTCCCTTTCGAGGCCGCGCGCGAGGTGCTGGGCTACCACCCGACCGCGGCGGAAGGCTGGAAGCTGATGAAGCTCGACCGCAGCGTACCCGGCGTCCAGACCATCGAGCTGCTCACCACCTCGCTCACCTGGAACGGGGGCACGATGGGCCATGGCCGCAAGGTCGAGATGCCGGTCGAGTACCTGGGCGAGGAGGACATGCACGTGCCCGCGGGCACCTTCGCGTGCCACCGCTTCCTGTGGCGCACGGGCGACATCGACGGCGACCTCGACATCTGGGTCACGCGCAAGGATGCGCTCATGGTGCGCATGAACGGCTATGCCAAAGGCCACGCCTATGTGCTGGCGCGCTGTGAGGAAACGGTCTTTCCCGACACCAACGAGTTCGGCGACTACTGAGCCACCCGAACGAAAAGGGCCGCGCCCGCACCTTCGACACGGCGCGGGCGCGGCCCTTTTTCTTGCGTCTCTTGCGGATCAGGCGCCGAGACGGCGGATCGGCGTATCCTCCAGCGGGATCGAGGTGGTCTTGGCCTCTGTAAAGAAGTCCGCGCAGTGGCGCGCGCCGTCGCGGCCGATGCCCGATTCCTTGTAGCCGCCGAACGGCGCGCGCAATTCGCGCATCATCGGCGTGTTGACCCAGATCGTGCCCGCGCGGATGCGCGCGCTGCAGGCCATGGCCGTCGCCAGATCGCGCGTCCAGACATAGGAGACAAGGCCGAAGTCGGAAGCGTTGGCCATCGCGATCGCCTCGTCGAGGTCGGAATAGGTGAGGAACGTCGCAAAGGGCCCGAAGATCTCCTCCTGGCAGATCCGCGCCGCATTGCTGGGCGCGCGCGCGACGATGGGCTCCATGAACCAGCCTTGTGTACGGCCTTCGGGAGCGGTGCCGCCGTGCAGGATCTCGGCCCCGTCCTCGCGCGCCACTTCCAGGTAGTGCTGCACGTGCGCGCGGTGCGCCTCGAAGGCGAGCGGGCCCATCTCGGTCGCCGGATCGCACGGATCGCCGATGCGGATGGCCTTGGCGCGCGCGACGAAGGCGGCGATGAATTCCTCGGCGATGGATTCGTGGACAAGGATGCGCGAGCCGCCCAGGCACTGCTGGCCGTTGCTGGCGTAGATGGCGAGCAGCGTGCCGTCGAGCGCGCGTTCCAGGTCCGCATCGGGCGCGACGATGGCCGCCGACTTGCCGCCCAGTTCCATCGTCACCGGGGTCAGCCGCTCGCCCGCCGCCGCCATGATCCGGCGCCCCGTGGTGGTTCCGCCGGTAAAGCCGATCATGTCGATGTCCGGGTGGGTGGTGAGCGCTTCCCCGGTCACGCTACCCCGGCCGTTGACGACATTGACCACGCCCTTGGGAAGGCCCGCCTCGTGCATCAGCTCGACCATGCGCAGGGTCGACTGGGGGGTGTATTCGGACGGCTTCAGAACGCAGGTGTTGCCAAAGGCGATGCAGGTCGCAAGGCGCATCGAGCCCAGCGCCAGCGGCGCGTTCCACGGCGCGATGAGCGCGGCAACGCCCTTGGCTTCTCGGGTGGTGTAAGTGAGGTACTTCTCGTTCTGCTGGAAGGTCTCGCCCGCCATCATGCTGGCGACCTCGGCAAAGCGCTTGAAATTCTCGGCGGCGCGGTCGATCAGCGGGCGCACGCCCGAGATCGGGAGGCCCGAAGTGCGCGCTTCCAGCTCGGCAAGCTCATCGCCGTGCGCGCGCAGCTTGGCATCGATGGCCTGGAGCACATTGCTGCGCGCCTCGCTACCAAGCGCGCTCCACGGCCCGAACGCCGCGCGCGCGGCCTTGACCGCCGCATCGACTTCAGCCGCATCGGCCTCGCGCAGCGCGCTCGCCTGCTGGCCACTGGTCGGATCGAAGACGGGAAGCTCGAAGCCGTCCCCGGCCGGAAGGAAGGCGCCGTCAATGAAGCTGGTGGGCTCTGTTGCAAAGATTGGCGGCAGTCAGAGGTAGGCTGTCGCTCTGCGCCGATCAGGCGGCTGCTGCGAAATGGTGGTTGAGCATGCCCATGGCCTCCGTCAGCGCCGAGGGCCCAATGCCAAAAGCTCTCTCCACAAGGCGCACCTCGCCCCTGATGCCGGGCTGCAGGCACCAGGGGCGAGCCTGTCCTTTGCGCAGGGCTCGCATGACTTCGAATCCCTTGATCGTGGCATAGGCCGTGGGGATCGATTTGAAACCGCGCACCGGCTTGATCAGTATCTTGAGCTTTCCGTGATCGGCCTCGATCACGTTATTGAGATACTTCACCTGCCGGTGGGCCGTCTCCCGGTCCAGCTTTCCTTCGCGCTTCAATTCGGTGATCGCTGCACCATAGCTCGGCGCTTTGTCGGTATTGAGCGTGGCAGGCTTTTCCCAGTGCTTCAGGCCTCGCAGGGCCTTGTCCAGGAACCGCTTCGCTGCCTTGGCGCTGCGGGTCGGCGACAGGTAGAAATCGATCGTGTCGCCCCGCTTGTCGACTGCCCGGTACAGGTAGGTCCACTTGCCCCGCACCTTGACGTAGGTTTCATCCAGGCGCCAGCTCGGATCAAAGCCACGCCGCCAGAACCAGCGCAGCCGCTTCTCCATCTCCGGGGCGTAGCACTGGACCCAGCGATAGATCGTCGTATGGTCGACCGAAATGCCGCGTTCCGCCAGCATTTCCTCAAGGTCGCGATAGCTGATCGGATAGCGACAATACCAGCGCACCGCCCACAGGATCACATCACCCTGGAAATGGCGCCACTTGAAATCCGTCATCGTTCCGTCCGTCCAATCTCCGCCAAGCATGCTCAAGCTTCACGATTTTTGCAACAGAGCCCGCGGGGGATCGCGTGGCGGTGGAAGCTCGGGCGGCACTGGCGGCGGCGAGTTCGGCTCGTATGGATCAACAACCTCGCCGATCGGCTCCTATTCGTCCGGTAGTTCGGGCTCGTTCGGTGGTGGTGGCTCTGACGGCGGCGCGCTCGATGGCGACGGCGGCCCTTCGGAAGCGATCGGCGCGGACCCCGGCGGGTTTGGCGGCGACGCGATCTCGGGAAGTCAGCGGGGTAGCAACCCCTCAACTCGTGTGGACGCCAGCAATGAAGTTTCCGAGTTTGTGAATCGGGGGAATAATCCATGATGCCAGCGGATATCCCGCCCGCGATCCATGAAAAGGTCGTCTGCTCGATCGGCGCGGCGGCCAAGTATGGCGTGCCTGCCAACATCATCCTTGCCGTCGCTCAAAAGGAAGGCGGCAAGCCGGGGCAATGGGTCCGCAACACCAACGCGACCTATGATATCGGCTCGATGCAGTTCAACACCGCCTATATTCGCACGCTCGCGCGCTACGGGATCGGGACGGCGGACGTGGCGCAACCGGGCTGCTATTCCTACGATCTGGCGGCGTGGCGGCTGCGCGGACACATCAAAAACGATCGCGGCGATATCTGGACGCGGGTGGCGAATTACCACTCGCGAACGCCGATCCACAACGCCCCTTATCGGGCGGCGATCATGGTCTATGCACACCAATGGGGTAGCTGGCTGTCGTCGCGCTTCCATACCTATGACACTCTGACCGTGACGCCTCAGACGATCGCGACGGTGAATAATGCGCCGGTCACAACCGCCCCTGTCATCGCTGCGAGGCCGACTCCCCAAGCCTCGCCTGTTCGGGTGGCGGCCGTAGCGAAGCGCGCTCCTCGGGCCTCTCCGAAGGCCGGGAGCATGAACCCCTATTCGTCGCCGATCCGGGTGGTTTCCTACAATCCCTCCGGATACGTCCCGCGCTCGATCGCGGCCGTGGAGGAATGACGGTGGGCGGCTCTTGGCCCCCGCACGCAACGGAAGGTGACGTGCCACTGATCCTCGACGCTCACGATATCAATCGGGCGGTCTTGGAAATGCTCTCGACGGGTGGATTCAAGGATACGCCGGCACTGCGGCGCTGGGCGCGAACGCCGGGAGCTAATGCGGTCCTGCGCTATTTTCTGATCGCGCGAACGATGCCGCTTCCAACCGAATATTTCCAAATCGATCTGGAAGCGGCGTCGGCTGAAATAGCCGCGCAAGACATGCTTGCGGCGGCAATAGAGGCGAATTTCGGTGATGCTGCTCGCGTCCTGCCTGATCCTTGGCGATAGTCACGCGGACGGCACGGCCGCTGCGGTGCGGGCTGCGCTCGGCAACCGCTGCACGGTCGTAGCGAGGGCCGGGATCGGCTCGGCCGCGATCCTCGATCGGACGCCTGCGGGTTCCTATGGTAGCGCCGTGATCTCGGCCGGCGCGAATGATGCCGGCAATCCGCACCTCGCCGACAATCTCAACGCGATCCGGGGCAAGCTCCAGGTCGGCAAGGTCGTTTGGCTTTTGCCCTATGATCGCCGCGCCACGGCCGCGATCGAAAACGTCGCTAAACGGTGGGGCGATCTCGTGATTGATCTGGCGTGGGCTCGCGCGCGCCGCGATGGAATCCACTGTCAGTCCTATAGCTGGGTGGCGCGCTCGATCGCGCGTGCCGGCTATGCAGGATCGGTTCGTGTGGCCTTTTGAACCGAATTGCCGTCGCGATCGGCGCGGGCGGCAGAAGGGGGCGGGTTGCCCCGCCCCCCTGTTAGCTTCGATTAGGGCGTGACGGTCAAAGCAGCGCCCGTGTTGAGATTGGCGTTGTAGTTGCAGCCGCTTCCGAAGTTCACCGAGTTGAAAAAGAACGACGTTGCAGCGTTGCCGTTCTTCATGATCGTGAACGGCACGTCAGACGAGGTAGAGCAGGAAAGCCCGCCTCCCGAAATGGTGAGGCCGTGGAAAACGCCCGTGGTGGCCGAAGTGACGGCTGTGCATGGCGGTGACAAACCAGGCCAATGGAGCGCCGGCGTTTTGCTGAGCGCGGCGGTGTAAAAACCGGCCATTGGATAAGGTTGCTCTTTTTGGAGCGGCCAGGGATGTTTGCCGTGGAGGTCTACGCAGCGGTTCGCCGTTTTGTGTTTGTGGAAGGGAACAGTCAGCGTGAGGCGGCGAAGGTCTTTGGCCTGAGCCGTGATACGATTGCCAAGATGTGCCGGTTCTCGCTGCCGCCGGGCTACACGCGCACGAAGCCGGTGGCGAAGCCGAAGCTGGGGCCGTTGCTGCCGGTGATTGACCGGATCCTGGCGGAGGACCGGATAGCGCCGGTGAAGCAGCGGCACACGGCCAAGCGGATATTCGAGCGTTTGCGCGACGAGCATGGCTATGGCGGTGGCTACACGGTGGTGAAGGATTACGTTCGGCAGTGCCGAGCGCGCAGCCGCGAGACGTTCGTACCGCTGGCGCATCCACCGGGCCACGCGCAGGTGGATTTTGGCGAGGCGGTGGGGGTGATCGGCGGCGTCCGGCAGAAGGTGCATTTCTTCTGCATGGACCTGCCTCAGTCGGATGCCTGCTTCGTGAAGGCCTATCCGGCGGAGACGACCGAGGCTTTCCTCGACGGGCACGTTTCGGCATGTGCGTTCTTCGGCGCCGTGCCGTGCTCGATCCTGTACGACAACACGAAGATCGCGGTCGCGAAGATCTGCGGTGACGGCAAGCGCGAGCGCACCCAGGCCTTCACCGGACTGGTCAGCCACTACCTGTTCACCGATCGCTTCGGGCGCCCCGGCAAGGGCAATGACAAGGGAAAGGTCGAAGGGCTGGTCAAGCACGCGCGGACACACTTCATGGTGCCGATCCCGCAGGCGGCGAGCTACGACGACTTTAACGCGGAATTGGAACGCCGCTGCCGCGCTCGGCAGGAAGAGCGGGCCGGACGGCACAGCCAGACGATCGGCGAGCGGCTCGTGGCCGACCTGGCTGCGATGCGTCCCTTGCCGTCAGGGACGTTCGAGCCGTGCGAGACGCGGATCGCCCGCGTATCGTCGACAGCATTGGTGCGCTACCGGACCAACGACTACTCGGTTCCGACCCGCTACGGCTTCCAGGACGTGGTGGTGAAGGGCTTCGTCGATCAGGTCGTCATCCTGTGCGGCAGCGAGGAGATCGCCCGTCACCCGCGCTGCTATGGCGAGGCCATGTTCGTGGCGAACCCGCTCCATTATCTGGCGCTGATCGAGACCAAGCCAGGAGCACTCGACCAAGCTGCCGCGTTGCAGGGCTGGGACTTGCCCGAGGTGTTCCAGCATCTGCGTCACCTCCTGGAGGCGCGGATGGGCAACAAGGGCAAACGCGAGTTCATCCAGGTGCTGCGTCTTCTGGAGGCCATCCCGATGGAGGTGGTCACCTTGGCGATAAACGAGGCGATCCATATCGGCGCGATCGGCTTCGATGCGGTCAAGCAGATCGCGCTGGCGCGCATCGAGCGCAGACCCGCCCGGCTCGATCTGGCCTCCTATCCGCACCTACCCAAGATGGAGGTAAAGACGACCCGCGCCGCCGACTATGCCACGCTCCTGCCGGAACTGGCAGCATGAGCAGGGCAACGGACGACAAGATGCCGGCCGGCACCACGGCAGGCACGCCTCAGGTTCTGCTGACGCATCACCTCAAGCAGCTCAAGCTGCCGACGGTACTGCGCGAGTATGAGAAGCTGGCCCGGGAATGCGCGCGTGATGGCGTCGATCATACCCGCTACCTGCTGCGCCTCATCGAACTGGAGCTGATCGACCGGGAACGCCGCACGGTCGAGCGCCGGATCCGTGCCGCCCGGTTCCCGGCGGTGAAGAGCCTCGATACCTTCGACTTCACGGCCATCCCCAGCCTCAACAAGATGCTCGTCCTGGAGCTGGCGCGTTGCGAATACATCCTGCGGCGGGAAAACATCATCGCGCTGGGTAACAGCGGCACCGGCAAGACCCACGTCGCGCTCGCGCTGGGCCTGGCGGCCTGCCAGAAGGGCTTCACCGTCGCGTTCACCACCGCCGCGGCGCTGGTGAACCAGTTGATGGAAGCCCGCGACGAAAAGCGGTTGCTCAAGATGCAGCGCGACCTTGCCGCCGTGAAGCTGCTGATCGTTGACGAACTGGGCTACGTTCCGCTCTCGCCCACGGGCGCGGAACTGTTGTTCGAAACCTTCTCGCAGCGTTACGAGCGGGGATCGACGATCGTCACCTCCAACCTGCCGTTCGAGGACTGGACCCAAGTTCTGGGGTCCGAGCGGCTCACCGGAGCGCTGCTCGACCGGCTCACCCACCACGTCAGCATCCTCACCATGAACGGCGACAGCTACCGCCTCAAGCAGTCCGCCCACCGCCGCCGCGCTGCCGGGGCGGAGCAAAACCAGGCCACTCCCGCCCACGCCACCGACTGACCCGCCGCAAAACGGCAAATATGCAAAGGGCCCCGATCGGGGCCCTTTGCATATCATCCGCGCTCATCTTCAATGGCCTGCTTTTACTCCGCCATCATGGCCTGGAATCCGACCGCCGTTGACACCTTGACTGGAGTACGGTAATACGCAATTATAGTTGGATAACTAAGGATATGGCCATGGAGAGAGGATTGCCGACAAAGGCGCTATGGGATCGCCTTCCCGAAATCGTTCGCTTCCGCGATCAACCGGGGATGACGGAGACCTACAGTTTTGCGGGCGCCGAGGGCACGACCGAGCTGGAAGGCCAGCTGTTCCGGCAGAGAGCGCGGCCATCTAAGGCGGTCTATTTGTTCATGCACCCCACAGCCACGGTCCAGCTGCTCCCAATGCCTGAGGCGCTTGCCGATGCGGGGTTGCACGTACTTTGCGCGTCGAGTCGCTACCCGAGAAACGATAGTGCGCTGATTATGGAAAAGGTCGCCTACGACATGGGCCAGTGGGTGCGCCACGCGCGCGAGTCGCTGGGTTATGAAAAGGTGATCCTGGTGGGATGGTCGGGCGGCGGCTCGCTATCGCTGTTTTATGCGGCCCAGTCTGAACATCCGACAATCACCCACACGCCCGCCGGCGACCTTTATGACCTGACAGCAGCGCGGCTGCAGCGGGTTGACGGAATAGTCCTCATCGCCGCCCACCTCAGCCGGGCGGAAGTGCTGACCGAATGGCTTGACCCCTCCGTCATCGACGAATTCGACCCGGACACGCGCGATCTCGAATTCGATATCTATAGTCCGGACTGCCCGAACAAACCACCATTCACCGCTGACTTCATCGCCGCCTTCCGCGAGAGGCAGCGGGCCCGCAATCGCAGAATTACCGCCTGGGCCGAGGAAATGCTTGCCACGCTCCGTCGTCGCAACGACGGCGAAACCGAACGCGCCTTCGTCACGCACCGCACGATGTGCGACGTGCGCTGGATTGATCCGACGATCGACCCCAATGGACGCGCGCCGGGGGCATCCTATCTTGGCAATCCACGCACGGTGAACGTGGGACCCGCTGGTTTGGCGCGATTCTCAACCCTGCGCTCGTGGCTGTCGCAATGGTCCTACGACCTATCCAACTCCAAGGCTGCCGTTAACGCGACAAAGATCCATCGGACCCCTGTGCTGCAGATCGAGAATGAAGCGGACGACGCGGTTCCCGCGAGCCATAATCCGATCATTCACAACGCGCTCACCGTTGCGAACAAGGAATTTGTGAGCATCAAGGGCGCGACCCATTTCTACCAGGGCCAGCCCGAACATGTCAGCGCTTGTATCGACGGGATCATCGACTGGAGCCACCGCAACGATTTGTGATCTGGCCGCCGCGATCGACGCGGCGCCTCCGCATTTTCGCTGCGGCGCGGCCGGCTTACGCCGGCCGGTCGCGGATTCCTTGCGGGGATCAGTTGTAGACGGCGTCCCGGATGTCGGACACGAACTTCCCCGACATACCCTCAAAGGCCGTGTTGGTCATGGCCACGACCGTCAGCGCGTTTGCACGATCGATGAACCAGCTATTGCCGTATCCGCCGGTCCAGTGAAGCGTTCCGGGAGACTGCGGCGACGGGACGGCGTGCGGATCTGCAAGCACTGCCCAGCCGAAGCCGAAGCCCCAACCCGGCCCCCAGGCCGCAGCCTGAGGTCCGAGCTGATCGGTCGCCATCATCTCGACTGTTTCAGGCTTCAGGATCGGACCACCCCCGAGCCGGATGGTTTCCAGAAAGTGCAGGACGTCGCCCGCAGTCCCCACCATCCCACCCCCGCCTGACGGATAGGAGTTTGGATCCAGGATACGGCTCGGCGCGAACGTTAGCGACCCGTTGAAGGCATCCAGAGGCACTACCATGCCGTCCGTGATGCGGACGGGAACGGATTCGCTGTTGAAGTAATTCGTCGCGAGCCGCTCAACATCCGCAACGGCAAAGCCGGTATCGACGATACCCAGCGGATCCGTGACCAGTTTGCGCACAGCATCGCGTAGCGAACCACCGGTAACGCTCTCAACCACCCCTCCCATCACATCCATGCCAAGGGAATAGCGAAAACCCGACCCCGGTGCGGCGGTAAGCGGGGCGGCAGCCAGGCGCCGAAGATTCTCGGATAGCGACAATCCCGGTTGATCCAACCCGTCGGAGACGTCGAGGCGACGATAATGGCCATCGCTCCCTTCCTGAAACGGATAGCCGAGCCCCGATGTGTGCGTGAGCAGATGGCGGATCGAGATGACCGGAACCGATCCATCGGACAGGCGCGGCTGAAAGTCGGGCAGGAAGCGCGTCACTGGATCGTCCAGCCTCACAACACCATCCTCGATCAGGCGCATCACGGCGGCGGTGACAAAGGGTTTGGTCACCGATGCAAATCGGAAAATGCTATCCGTTTGCATCGGCTTTTGCGATTCACGGTCTGCAAATCCCGCCGCGCGGCGATAGGCGATCTTGCCGCCCCGGGCGACGATCACGACCGTTCCCACCAAACGATTGTCGGCGAGAGCATTGTCTATCGCGCGATCCAGGCGATCGGACACATCCGCGCCTTTAAAGGCTGATGAACTCATAAGTTCAAACTCTCCCGATACTCTCGCAGACCGGACGCGGCCCGCACTGTCAACGGCGGAGCAAAAGTCGGCCATTCGGCGGCGTAAAACCAGGCCATCGTGTTACATGCCGGGGGGAGTGGCGTGAGGGCGTAGCCCGAGGGCCACTCCCCCCGGCATTGGTGTAATTTTCAGGGTCTGGTTTTGGCCTTGCGGGCCCGGCTGTGCGCGAGGCGATAGCTTTCGCCGTTCATCTCGAGGATGCTGACGTGATGGGTCAGGCGATCGAGGAGCGCGCCTGTGAGACGCTCAGATCCGAAGGTTTCGGTCCATTCGTCGAAGGGCAGGTTGCTGGTGATGAAGGTGGAGCCGCGTTCGTAACGCTGGGAGATCAGCTCGAACAACAGTTCGGCGCCGGTCTTGGAGAGCGGCACAAAGCCCAGTTCGTCGATGATGAGCAGCTTGTATCCGGCCATCTGCTTCTGGAAGCGCAGAAGACGGCGCTCGTCGCGGGCCTCCATCATTTCGCTGACCAGCGCTGCCGCGGTGGTGAAGCCCACCGACAGTCCTTTCTGGCATGCTGCCAGTCCGAGCCCCAACGCTACGTGCGTCTTTCCGGTGCCTGATGGCCCCAGAGCGATGGCGTTCTCACGCCGCTCGATCCACTCGCAGCGCGCCATCTCGAGCACCTGCATCTTGTTGAGCCTGGGGATGGCGGCGAAGTCGAAGCTGTCGAGGCTTTTGACGGCGGGGAAGCGCGCGGCCTTGATGCGCCGCTCGACCATGCGACGCTCCCTGTCGATCATTTCCATCTCGACGAGGCGGGCGAGGAAGCGGATATGATCGACGCCTTCAGCGGCACATTGCCGCGCGAGCTTGTGATGCTCACGCAGGCACGTAGGCAGCTTGAGCGCCTTGAGATGGTGAGCGAGAAGGATCTCCGGGGCCTGATCGCTCATGCGGCCTCCTGCCGGTCGGAGAGCAGGCTCAGATAGGCTCTGGCAAAGGTCTTCTCGACCGTGGTGCGTGGCAGGAAGGGATAGACGTCCAGGTCCAGCCTGGGCGGTACGCGTTCGATCCGGCACAGGACGAGGTGCTTGACGGCATCGAAGCCGATGGCGCCAAGATCGATGGCCTGTTCGACCGCCGCCTGGAGATCGGCGAGGGTGAACGTTTCCAGCAGGCGCAGTACCTGCACATATTCGCGCTTGCCATGTTTGTGCATGCGCCCTTCCATCAACCGCTGCAGTGTCGTGAACGCTTCGGGCAGGTCCCAGCCCTGCAAAGGCGCAGCCTGGTCGAATGCGTTGATCTTCTGCTCGATCAGCGGGAGATAATGGAGCGGGTCGAAGACAACCTCCTCGCGGGCATAGCAACGAGGATGACGGGCGATGACTTCGCTGCGGCAGCCGATCACCACCTCATCGACATAGGCCCTGATCCAGACCTCCTGATGGCCCCAGGCCACCGGAACCGAATAATCGTTGGTCCTGTAGCGCACCAGGGATTGCGAGGAGACCCGCCCGCCTTTCTGATCGCAGGCCTCGAAGGGTGTAGCGGGCAGAGGCTGCATGGCCGCGAGATCGCGTTCCAAGCGCTCACCGATCGTCTCGCTCTGCCCGCGCACCTTGTCCTGCTGGCGCTTGCGGCATTGCTCCTCCAGCCACAGGTTGAACGCCTCCCAGGTCGGGAACTTCGGGATCGGCACCATGAAGTTGCGCCGGCAATAGCCTACCAGCCCCTCCACATTGCCTTTCTCGTTCCCCTTGCCCGGGCGAGCATAGCGGTCGCGGATCACGTAATGTGACAGGAAAGCGCTGAACAGCGTGGCACGCTGCCGCGTGCCGTCGGGCAGGATCTTCGCCACAAGGCAGCGATCGTTGTCATAGACGATCGAGCGCGGTACCGCGCCGAAAAACGCGAAGGCATGCACGTGTCCGTCCACCCAGGCCTCCGCCACCGCCGCCGGATAGGCCCGCACATAGCAGGCATCACTGTGCGGCAGATCGAGCGCGAAGAAGTAGGCCTTCTGCTCCACCCCGCCGATCTCCACCAGCGCTTCCCCGAAATCGGCCTGCGCATCTCCCGCAGGGTGCGCCAGCGGCACGAACATCTCCCGGCTGCGCTGTTCGCGCTCCCGGATGTAATCCTTGATGATCGTATAGCCGCCGGTGAAACCATGCTCGGTGCGCAAACGGTCGAATACCCGCTTCGCCGTATGGCGTTGCTTGCGCGGGACACTGCGGTCACCCTCAAGCCATCCATCAATGATCGCCACAAACCCGTCCAGCTTCGGGCGCTGCGGTACGGACTGGCGCCGGTAACCCGGCGGCGATGAAAACGACAGCATCTTGCGTACCGTTTCGCGCGACACATTGAAACGCTTCGCCGCCGCCCGTTGGCTCATGCCATCCGCGCAAGCCAGACGGACCTGAAGATAAAGTTCCACGCTGTAGATCCCCACACCTCCCTGACTCGGCAGAAAGGCTTCAAGGTGGACGACTTTTACGCCGCCCGCAGCAGGACTATCCCGCCGCTACCGTGGTCGAATATTGCTCCGCCGTTCTCAGGGCGCTGAAGGTCTGCGCGTGCTGGGCTTTCCCGAGGCTGAGATTGCTGACGTTGCTGAAGATATCCGCCGTCGCGACGATGAGCGCCTTTCCGAGCAGGTCCAGGGAGACGCCATGTCAGGAAGCGATCGGCTGCTCCTTCAGCCCCGGCCCGAACCGCTAGTGGGCACGCTCGCGCGCGAGTCCGGGAATGAACGAGTGTTGTAAGAGCCGGACGGCCACTCACGTGGAAAGTGAACCAGCCAACAATGCCGACGAACGAAAGCGACCAGAAAAATGCAATTGGAGATTAAAGCGGCCATCACTACTTCCGATGAGGGCCCTCAATCAGGATTATCGGCCAATCTGAAAGTCATCATGCGATGTAAAGCGATACAGCTGTCGCTCTTGGTAGCGTTGGTGACACCTCTATCTGCGACCGCCAATCCTCCAATCTCAACCAAATCAGACCGCGCTCCGGAAATGCGGCTGGCCGGCAAGACAGTTACACTGCCTCTTGTCATGGTCCGGGAGTTTCCCTTCATCGAGGGCGAGATCGCAGGTGTGAGGGGCAAGTTCATGCTCGACACCGGTATGCAGGATGCCCTTGTGATCAACGATCATCGGGTGCCGTTAGTTGGGGGAAGCAAGATAGGCACCGGTCATTTCGGCAGTGGCCAGACCTACGATGTGCGCCTCCATTCTGAGGTCCGGAAGATTCGTATCGGGGATATCGACTATCCGCGCGTAACCAGCGTGCGGAGCCAGGACGCGCGTATGCTCGAGAAGATCACGCCAGATTTTTTAGGCTGGATCGGCTACGGATTTTTCTCCAGCTACGCTATGAAACTTGATTATCAGCATTTAGAAGTAACCTTCTACGAAGAAGGTCCTGACAGATTTCTGGGTGGCGAAAAGCTCGTTGCAGCATTGCCGTTCGAAACCCGGAAGCTCCCCAACATCCCTTTGATACGGGCGCGTATCGGCGATGTGGATGCGATCGTCAGCCTGGACACCGGCATGTATGGGTCTCTGAATATCGGTGAGGAAAAAAGACGGCGCCTGCTTGACGGTGGTCAGCTAAGCTCAACGGAAAACCCGGACACATTCGACCTAGCGACTGTTCGGATTGCCGATAGGATCGACGTCAGCGCTCCGGGCATCGAGGTCGAAGAGGGCGCGTCGGCCAGCGCAGCGCCGGTTGGAATTACCGAAGATACAGAACTCGAACTCGGTTTTGTCTTCCTGCGGAATTTCAAGACTGTCTGGGACTACCGAGAGAAACAGCTCTACCTCCTTGCGCAATGATTTCTGACGGACGGCGAAATACGTGTCTCGACCGTCCCGTTGCACGCGAGGACCCGGGTTTCTCAGCATTTGTTCCTGCTGAACATCATCAGGTCAGGTCAGCGCTGCAGATCGATCAGCGGTGAGTTGCCGAACATGTTCTTGTATTCTCGGCTGAACTGGGCCGGGCTTTGATAGCCCACCTCGAATGCAACACGCGCCACATTGGTGCTGCCAGCCACAAGCAACTTTCTAGCTTCGAGAAGGCGCATTTGACGCTGAAAGGCGAGCGGGCTGTATCCGGTAACAGCCTTGAAGTGCCTATGAAATGAAGTCACGCTCATGCCTGCGCTTGCTGCCAATTCCTGGATGATCACTGGTTCGTCGTTATGGGCGCCTAGCCAGTCTGCGGCCGCCTTGATTTGCCGAACACGATCGTTCCGCTCCACGATCTGACGTAGCGTACCGCCCATCGCGCTTTGCAGGAGACGATAATAGAGTTCGCTTTCGTAGAGTGGCGCGAGCACCCCTATGTCGTCAGGCGCGTTCACAAGGCCGACGAGCTGCGTGAACGCTTCGCCGACCACGCCACCCAGATCGCCCGCCGCTACCGCGCATGTCCATCGCTCCTGATGTTTAGGCATGTCGAGTACGACCCTTGTGAGCCTATCGACGTCCAGATGGAGGCTGATGCCGACATACGGAGCATACGGCGTCGCGCCAATGAGCTGATGAGAATAGGGCAGCCCAAAGGATGACGCAGCGCAGTCGCCGGCCGACATCTCGAAACGGTTGGCGCCCATCGTCAGGACTTTTGCGCCACGCGCGACGGCATAGAACATAGGCTCAAATACCGCCGCTGTGGGGGGCGTGACACTCGTGCTCGTCCATAGCGTCAAGCGTGGAACAGGTGTTGCCTGCCCAACAAGCCCGCCACGCGGAGCAATATGGGGTGCGATATCGTCAAGCAGGCGGCGGGTCGCGATCTCGAGATCAAACATACCCATTAGTTAGTCACTTGGTAGGATCAGGCAAGGGTAAGGTAGTATCGGGAATGCCGTTTCCTTGTCGCTGACCTATCTCAAGGACAAGGAAATGCGAAGCGATGACGAGGCTCCGAACCAAATTGCCGACGCCAATCGTGCACTTGCGCGAGGCGGACGTGACGGGCGGCGATAGCTTTCACACAACATGACGAGCTGAGACTGAGCTGCACACTGCTCGCGCCTTGCATCATACGGACTCGCGCCACCGGCAGCGTCAAAATGGTAGAAAAGGACAAATATATGATCGATCTGAATGGAAAACGTGCGTTGGTTACGGGAGCTTCGCGAGGCATCGGAGCCGCGATCGCGCTGGCGCTGGCCGAAAGCGGCGCGGACATCGCGTTCACCTACCAGCACGCCGCCGAAAAGGCTGACGAGGTCGCTCAAGCTATACATGGTGTCGGACGTCGCGCGGTCGCCATACAGGCCGATAGCGCAGACCCGGATGCGATCACGCGCGCCGTGAGCGAGGCCGTCTCGGCGCTCGGTGGTCTTGATATTCTCGTCAATAGCGCGGCGATCGGCCATTCCGGTCTGATCGCCGACCTCGATGTGGCCGAGTATCAGAAGCTGATGGACGTCAACGTGCGAGCACCAGTGCTATTCGCGAAGGCCGCCATTCCGCATCTCTCCGCTGGGGGGCGCATAATCTCGATTGGGTCGGGGCTCGGCGAACGCGTCCCATTTCCGGGCGTAACGGCCTATGCGATGTCCAAGGCCGCGCTTACGTCCTTCACTCGCGGGTTGTCACGTGAACTCGGGCCGCAGGGCATCACCGTGAACCTCGTGCAGCCCGGATCTGTGGATACTGACGCGAACCCCGCAGACGGCCCGGCGGCAGATTTCCAACGGAGTTTGACGTCTCTGGGCCGCTTCGCCAAGCCGAGTGAAATCGCGAATGCGGTCGTGTTTCTATCAAGTCCCGCGGCGAGTGTAATTACAGGCGCCACCTTGACCGCCGACGCGGGCGCGATCGCCTGACAGCGGGCGCTCGGTAGCGGTTGGGCGCGAAATCGGCGTCAGGGGATCAGCACGATACGGCCGAGGACCTTGTTGTCCTCGGCATACCGATGGGCGGCCCCTGCCTCGGCGAGCGGAAACCTTCTGTCGATTGGCACGGTGAGACTGCCTTTCGCAACGTCGGCGAGCATCATGTCGATGGTTTGGCGCACCGCTGCACGTGACAGGACGGTTCCCATGAATACGCCGATGACCGTTTGATTTCGCTGCACCGCTGGCCAAAAATCCACTGTCAGAGCCCCGCCGCCGGCATTGCCCACGGACACCAAGACTCCTTCGTCGCGGAGCGCGGCGAGGGATGTCGCCAAGGTGGAACCTACCGGATCGACGATGAGGTCAACGCCTCGGCCGCCGGTGAGGTCACGGACCACGTCCACGACCGATTCGACGTTATGGTCGATTACACGCGATGCACCGAGCTCGATGACGCTGCGGACGCGATCCTCACCGCTAGCGACGGCGATTACGGTCGCGCCGGCCTGGCGGGCGAGCTGTACTGCCGCGACCCCGACACCCCCCGCTGCACCTTGGATGAGGACGGAGCTTCCGCTTGAGAGCCGCCCTCTCGCGAACAGGCAATGATGGGCAGTTCCGAAGCCGATCGGGATCGCCGCGGCTTCTGCTACGCCTGCGCCTGCGGGCAGCAGCCAAGTCTGATCTGTCGGAACTGCGCGGAGTTGGGCGTGGGATCCATCCAAGCCCCATGAGGTAACTCGGTCGCCGGGCTTGCGGTCCGTGACCGCGTCACCGATCGCCACCACCGTGCCCGCTGCGGCATAGCCGACGACATATGCGGGGTGCCCCGGCGGCGAACTGCGACGGTTGATCAGGTCTCCGCCCTCAACGGATATCGCCTCGACCTGGATCAGGACATCCCGCGAACGAATTTTGGGGTCGGGCACGTCCGTGTAGCGAAGGACTTCCGGTGGACCGTTATGATCGTAGACAGCCGCTTTCATCGTCGTTCCTTTCGATGCGCGACGGACCGAGGCGGTTGCGTAGGAATTGCTGGGACCGGAACGCAAATTTATCTGCATGTGGCACTGCCGATCACGATCCGGTAGCATCGGCGAACGTGCATCTGTGTTGCATAATCAGGAGCGCTGCCGCCGACATCAATCGCCATCGGTGGAGTTAGGTGCTTCCTCAGCGTGCGCAGCTGCTGTCATCAGTGTTCCCCTATCGGCGACGGAGTTTTCAGGACGCGGGACTACCGAGACGGTGTTGGCAACGCCAAACTCCGGCACAAAACGCGGCCGTCCGAAGCGGATATTGGCATGGGGGAGTGATGTTTGCCGAATATGATCTTGGATCTGCGAAATCTGCGCTGCGCGATCGCGGCGGCGGAAACTGGCAGTTTCGATGAGCGAGAGAGATGCTGGCATTGTCCCAATCGTCACTCAGCCGACGCATTCAGCATCTTGAGCACCGATTAGGCGTTCCCCTGTTCAAGCGAAGTCGAATTGGTGTTTCGCCCACAACGGCAGGCGCTGCCTTCTTGGAACGGGCAATGGCCGGCGCCCAGCAATTAGATCTCGCCGCTCGTTACGCAGTTGCTGTCGACAGTGGGGAGGCGGGGCAAGTCCGCATCGGAGTTACATCATCGCGCACCGGCGGGTTGTTTGGTGATGTGCTGCGTCAGTTTAAAGCTCTATTTCCATCGGTGAACATCACCCTCACGGAAGATACGACGAGTAGGACAAGCCATAACGTGGCCATGGGAACGCTCGACGTCGCCTTCGCTGATGATGCCGAACGAAAAGGTATCGATAATCACGTCCGTGGGTCCAGGTCCATCACGAGCGCAATGGTCCGCGCATTTTGCTGATCCATAGGTCCGTTCCTCGACCTGCGGCAAGGGGTCGAGAAACGGCCTACGCGTGGGTGGTCGTGATCTCCATTGCGAAAGCCTCTGGCCGAACAACAAGATTTGCTCACGCCAGTCCGAAATTGCCTTGGCTCGCGTCCGACGTGCTGCTTGTCGGGCGGAATATCGGCGGATGGCTCCTCGCAAATATGACAGGAGAGATAGCAATCCTGTTTTGATCGGCCTGGATGCCGAAGCTCTCGGTTTGATCCATCTGCCAAGGTGAAACCTGACGATACGGGTGTCCGAATACACCTGTTCTATTTCGTTACAGTTAGCTGAGACGCGTTCCCCCAACCGTGGTCATTTTCCAGCAGATTGGACAATCTCCGATTTGGCACGCTTTGTGCTTAGGGGTTACCAACTATGATATAATGGAGGGAGAGGATAATGGGTAATCTCAATAAAGGTTCGCTTTTGAAGGCGGCCCTGTGGGGAGGCGTTGCGTTGTGTACGCCGATGGCCAGCACGGCGGCATGGGCGACCGACGTTGATGCCGGCGACTATGTCGCACTGCCGCCGGGATCCAATCTGGCCATTGTCTATGCGCAATTTGCCGAGCGCGACGCCATCTATGCCAAGGGCGACAAGCAGCCGGGTGATCCCGGATTGGACTCGACCGTATTCATTCTGCGCGGCGTTCACTATATGGACATTGCCGGCCTGACGGTCGACCCGCAGTTTCTGCTTCCGCTCGGTCAGCTGGAAGGGAAGGGCGATACGCACGCTTTGGGTAAAAGCGGCGGCGCGGCCGGCGATCTTATCCTCGCAGCCACCGTTTGGCTGGTGAACAAGCCCAAGAGCAATACCTATTTCGGTATCACGCCATTCGTCTATGTGCCGACAGGATCATATGATCGCACCCGCCCCCCTGAACCTGGGCGAGAACCGTTGGAAGTTCGTGCTCCAGGGCGGCTTCGTTAAGGGGGTCACGCCCAAGATCTCGATCGACCTCGTCGGCGACGTGACCTTCTATGGCAAGAATAACGACTTCGGCTCGTCTTCCGCGCGTCTGACGCAATCCGCAAGCGGGCAGTTCCAGGCTTTCGCCCGTTATCAGCTCAAGCCGAACCTCGATTTCCGCGTCGGCGGCTCGTTCGTCACGGGTGGCGAGACGAGGATCGATGGCATCAGGCAGCAGGATCAAGCGAGCAATTGGAAGGGCAATGTCGGAATGGCCTGGTTTCCGGCGAAGACCGTGCAATTGCTCGCCACCTACGGCCGCGACATTTCGGTGAGGAGCGGATTTCGGGAATCGAACCGCCTCAATTTGCGTCTTCTGAAGGTCTTCTAAGTATTTGAGAGAAAGAACAAAGACATGTCGATCATCTTTTTCGGGCGGGGAAAGCCGGGGCGAATGGCCCTTGTGGGGGCGGGCTTCCTCTTGCTGGGTACGACACTGAGTGGTTGCTCGCGGTCGAACGAAGCGAGCAACCGGGCACCCGTCGATACCTCGAAAATCGCCGGGAAAATTAACGGTGACTTTATTGTCAAGAACGCTGCGACTTCCGAGGAATGGCCCAGCTACGGCCTCGACTATTCGGAAACGCGCTTCAGCAAGCTGTCCCAGATATCCACTGACAATGTCGCCCGACTGGGTTTGGCCTGGACCTATGATCTGGGCTCGACCCGCGGCGTAGAGGCAACGCCGCTTGTTGTGGACGGGATCATGTACGTGACAGCATCCTGGAGCGTCGTGCATGCAATCAATGTACGGACGGGGAAGCAGTTGTGGACGTTCGATCCGCAAGTGCCGCGCAGCGCGGGCGGCAAGGGGTGCTGTGACGTCGTGAACCGGGGCGTGGCCGTCTATGAGGGAAAAGTCTTCGTCGGAGCCTTCGATGGTCGTCTCATCGCGCTTGATGCGGCGTCCGGCGCCAAATTGTGGGAAGAGGACACCAGACTATCGCCGGACTCGCCAGCCACCATCACCGGCGCGCCGCGTGTGTACAAGGGCAAGGTCATCATTGGTAACGGTGGCGCGGAGCTGGGGTTGCGTGGCTATATCACCGCCTATGATGCGTCGTCGGGCAAGAAGCTCTGGCGCTGGTTCACGGTCCCGGGAGATCCATCGAAGCCGTTTGAGAACAAGGCGATGGAAGCCGCCGCCAAGACCTGGGACCCCAGCGGACGCTATTGGGAGGCGGGCGGTGGCGGCACCGTCTGGAACAGCATGGCGTTCGATCCGCAGCTCAATCTCATGTATATCGGCGTCGGAAACGGGGCGCCTTGGTCGCGCAATCGCCGCAGTCCCAAGGGCGGCGACAATCTCTATCTCGGATCGATCGTCGCGCTCAATCCTGATACCGGCGAATATGTCTGGCACTATCAGGAGACGCCGGGGGACAACTGGGATTACACGTCGACGCAGGATATGATCCTGGCCGACATGACGGTCGACGGCGCGCCGCGCAAAGTGATCCTGCATGCGCCCAAGAACGGCTTCTTCTTCGTCATCGATCGGACAAACGGCAAATTCATCTCCGCGAAGAATTTCGTGCCGGTGAACTGGGCCTCGGGCTATGACAAGGCGGGCAGGCCTATCGAATTGCCCGGCGTCCGCTCGGCCACGCCCTATGAGATCATTCCCGGTCCTTTTGGCGGGCACAACTGGCATTCCATGTCGTTCAATCCGGCTTTGGGGCTGGCGTTCATTCCCGCGCAGCATGTGCCGCTTTCGCTGGCGGACGATCCGAAATGGAAATATCGCTCCAACATTCCAGGCCAGCCCATGAGCGGCATCGGTTGGAACACAGGCAGTTTGCTGGGAGGCGCGGCGACGAAGGCCAAACCCTTCGGTCGCCTGATCGCATGGGACCCGGTGCGCCAGAAGCAAGTCTGGAGTCAGGAACAAGTTTCGCCGTGGAATGGTGGCACGCTGACCACAGCGGGGAATCTGGTGTTCCAAGGAACCGCAGATGGGCATTTCGTAGCCTATGATGCGCGCAACGGCCATAAAATGTGGGAGTCGCCGGTAGGCAGTGGCGTCATCGCGGCTCCGATCACCTACCAGATCGATGGCAAGCAGTATGTCTCGATTGCGGTGGGTTGGGGCGGTGTTTTCGGTGAGTCCCAGCGCGCTACCGACCGCAGTTCGCCTGGTACGGTCTACACCTTCGTCATCGGCGGCAAGGCGCCGTTGCCGCAGTTCGGAAAATATGAGCAGGGGGAACTGCTCTCGGGCGTGCCCTATGACAAGAAGGACGTCGCTCCTGGAGGCGCACTCTACGTCAGCAACTGTCTGTTCTGCCATGGCGTTCCTGGCGTCGACAAGGGAGGCAATTTGCCCAACCTGGGTTATGCGCCCCGCGAGGCGATCGCCAATCTTGAAGCGTTCGTTTTCGAAGGTGCGATGGCCGAGCAGGGTATGCCCGATTTCAAGGGCAAGCTTACCGCAGAGGACGTCAAGAAGCTCAAGGCGTTCATTCAAGGCACTGCAGATTCTGTGCGCGGACAACCTGCCGCGAGCGCAAAACCGAAAAAATAGGCTCGCTTAGAGAGGATGACCGGCGGTTTCGGCGCCCGCCGCCGGTCATCCGATCCTTTGTGAAAAGGCGGCGACAAACGCTTGCGCCGGTCAGGACTGAAGACCGGCGACCATGGGGCGCTCTGGATGCCCTGCATATTCGATTTTCCCACGTATGTGGCTGGAGACAAGCATGTCTGATTATAAGTTGCTGATTGGGGGCCAACTCGTGGAGGGCGATGGCACGCTCGAGGTCATCAACCCCGCACTCGGCGAAGCGTTCGTGACCGTGCCGCGCGCTTCAGCGGCTCAGGCCGACGAAGCCATCAAAGCCGCCAAGGCAGCCTATCCCGGCTGGGCCGAGACGCCCTTCGCGCAGCGCCAGGCCAAGCTCATCGAGCTTGCCGATGCCATCGCGGCCGATGGCGACAATCTCGCGCGCCTGCTGGTGCAAGAACAGGGCAAGCCCTTTGCCGAGGCCCAGGGGGAAGTTGCGTGGACGGAAGGATATCTCCGGCACTACGCCACTCTCGAGCTTCCCGACCGGGTCATACAGGACGATGAGCAGGCCCATATCGTCGTCAAGCATCGGCCGCTAGGCGTGGTCGTCGGGATCATCGCATGGAACTTCCCGCTGCTCGTCGCCTGCTGGAAGATCGGTCCCGCCGTGCTGGCGGGAAACAGCATCATCTTGAAGCCGGCCCCTACCACGCCCGTCACCGCCCTTGCATTAGGCGCGCTGTGCCGAGACATCTTCCCGGCGGGCGTGGTCAACATCATCACCGACGATAATGACCTGGGGCCGCATCTCACCGCCCATCCGGATGTCGCCAAAATTGGCTTCACGGGTTCGACCGCCACCGGCAAGCGGATCGCGGCGAGCAGCGCTGATACGCTCAAGCGCGTCACGCTCGAGCTGGGCGGCAACGATCCGGCCATCGTGCTGGAGGATGTCGATGTGCGTGAGACGGCGCTGGCGATCTTCAACGGCGCGTTCCTCAACTGCGGACAGGTCTGCCTGGCGGTGAAGCGGGCCTATGTGCATGAATCGATCTACGAGGCGATGTGCGACGAATTGGCAAGGCTGGCGCAGGAAGCCGTCGTCGATGACGGACTGAAGCAGGGAACGAATATCGGTCCGATCCAGAACCGCGCGCAATTTGAAAAGGTGAAGGGATTCCTGGAGGCGGCCCGGCGCGACGGCAAGATCATCGCCGGTGGCGAAGCCATGGAGCGAGCCGGCTATTTCATCCAACCGACCATCGTCCGGGATATCAGCGACGGCCATACGATCGTGGATGAAGAGCAATTCGGACCCATATTGCCGGTCATCGCCTTCTCGGATGTGGACGACGTGGTACGCTGCGTCAATTCCTCCGAATACGGCCTGGGTGGATCCATCTGGTCGAAAGATGTCGAGCGCGCCGCGGCGATCGCCGAGCGTATCGAAAGCGGTCAGATGTGGGTCAACCAGCATATCGCGATCGGCCCGCACATCCCCATGGCCGGCTTCAAAAATTCCGGCCTGGGTGTCGAGCAGTCCGTCGAGGGCCTCGCCGAATATACGCAGCTCCAAGTGATCAACATCAAGAGGTGACCGTGCTCTCAATTGCGAAAGGCGCGGCTGATGTTCCGCTGCTGGAGATGACGCTGGGAGAAGCCCTATCGGTGGCTGCCCGGCGCTGGGGGAGTGAACTGGCATTGGTTTCCCGGCATCAGAATATATGCTGGAGCTGGCAGGAACTGAACCGCGAAGCGGAACGGGTCGCGTGCGGACTGCTCGATCATGGGGTGCGTCGCGGCGATCGGGTCGGCATCTGGGCGCCCAATTGCGCCGAATGGACCGTGATTCAATTCGCGACCGCCAAGATCGGCGCGATCCTGGTAAACATCAATCCTGCCTATCGTGTCAGCGAAATCGAGTATGCGCTCGCAAAGGTCGGCTGCAGCGTGCTGGTGACGGCATCTGCCTTCAAAAGCAGTAACTACATCGCCATGCTACGCGAGATCGGGACGCGTAGTTTACCTGACCTTCGCCTGGTGATTTCGCTTGGTGAGCAGGCACATGACGGTTTCATTCCTTGGGAGCAACTGCGCGTGTCGGCGGATCCCCTGCTGCTGGGCGCGGCATCGGAAAGTCTGCGACCGGACGATGCCATCAACATACAATTCACCAGCGGCACGACGGGTTTTCCAAAGGGGGCAACGCTTACGCATCGCAACATTCTCAACAATGGTTATTTTTCGGGACAAACCATCAATCTCACCGTCAAGGACCGCATCTGCATTCCGGTTCCGCTCTATCATTGCTTCGGCATGGTCCTGGGTAATCTTGCATCCGTGACGAGCGGGGCTGCGATGATCTACCCCGGAGAGGCTTATGATGCGCGGATGACACTTGAGGCGGTGCGAGATGAACGTTGTACGGCGCTTTACGGAGTGCCGACCATGCTGATCACGATCCTCAACCATCCGGACCTCGATCAGTTCGACGTCTCGTCCTTGCGCACCGGGATCATGGCGGGCGCCCCTTGCCCGGCGGCCATGATGGAGCAGATCATGGATCGGTTGAACATGCGCGAGGTGACTATCGGCTATGGCATGACCGAAACCAGTCCCCTGACGACGCAGACGTCGATAGACGATCCCGTCGCAGAGCGAGTGGCGACGGTGGGCCGCGTCCACCCTCATGCCGAAGCAAAGATCGTAGGGTTGAACGGCGAGACATTGCAGGTGAACCAACAGGGCGAATATTGCTCGCGCGGATATGCGGTGATGCAGGGATATTGGAACGATCCGGAAAAGACCGACGATGCCATCGACGCGGAAGGATGGATGCACTCGGGCGATCTCGCGGTGATGGATGAGCGGGGCTATGTTCGCATTACCGGCCGCATCAAGGACATGATCATCCGGGGCGGCGAGAATATCTATCCGCGCGAGCTCGAGGAATTCCTGCTTGGCCACCCGTTGATCGTCGATGTGCAGGTCTTTGGCGTCAGCGACGCTAAATTTGGTGAGGAAGTCTGCGCATGGGTCATAGCGCGAGCCGGCCATCGGCTGAGCGCCGACGATGTGATTGCCCACTGCCGGGGTAAGATCGCCCACTACAAGGTTCCCCGCTATGTCCGCATCGTCGAGGGCTTCGCTATGACGGTCACGGGCAAGGCGCAGAAGTTCGAGATGCGCAAGACGATGGAAGCTGAACTGGGCTTGGTGGCTTGAGTATTCCTCTCCCCTTGAGCCACTATGGTCGGCCAGGCGCATGTGTCGCCTGGCCGACCATTTTTGTGATCGCCAGGCATCGATCTGTTTCGGCACGATCGGATCTTCCAGAGAAGGAGAGATGGTTGTTCGCGTCCGTCGAACAAGCTAGCATGACGGGCGATAAAGATGTTCGAATGGAGAGAGGGATCAGCGCCGTCCGGTCCAGGCGCCGGGCACCCCACCGTTCGGAAAGACAACGGTACGAGAGGCAATCCATGAATCTGGAACAGGTCCGCCAGACAAGGAGGGCACGAGATCTTTTCTTCTCGGGCGAGAGTATCGTGTCGCAGTGGGTGCCCGAGCCGATCACGCGTTCCTGGGAGCGATCAAGACGCCTGGGTTTGAGCGCGTCCGACAAGAGGTTGTTCGACATGGCGGCGCCTGGCGAACGCCGGATCGCCACAGAAAGGGGTGAACGGCTCATTCGCTATGCGATGCCGGAGATGACACGGCTTTACAAAGCGTTTCACACGCAGGATTGGGTGCTGGCCTGCCTTGACGTCAGCGGATTTGTCATTTGCTCGATCGGCGACGCCGAAGGGCCGTGCCGCGAACTGGAGAGTCTTTTCCGGAACGGGGTTTCCCTCAGCGAAAGTGCGATCGGCACCGGAGCGCCGGGATGCGCGCTCGTGGAACAGAAACCCTTTATTGTCCACGCCAACGAGCATTTCCTTGACGAGATTCATGGCTATTCTTGCGCGGCCGTTCCTCTGTTCGACGTTAACGGGGACCTGATCGGCGTCTTGAATGCCACCTGCCGCAGCGGCAGGGATCTGTCATCAGTTTGCGAGGCGTTGCGGGTTGCCGCCCGAGCCATAGAAAATCATATGCTGCTTGACCTTCCGGGCGCTCTGCACGTCTCGTTACATTATCACCCTGACCTGCTTCGCACGCCCTTGGCTGCCGTTCTCGCTTTCTCGGAACATGGGCAATTGCTCGGTGGGAACCAGATCGCGCGCAAGCTGCTTGGGCATACGCGTTCGGCGACAGAGTTCGATCACATGTTCGACCTGCCTTTTGCGCGTGCGGTTGACGAGCTTAGCGGCCGCAATGCCGAACCGATCGTGACAGACACGCCGGCCGGCATCCGCGTCCACCTCAGTCTCGCCCGCCATGCAGATGACGTTATGCGGGTTGGTAAGGCGCTCTTGCCGCCGCCCTCGGGCAAGCGTTCGTCTCATGCCTCTTCTGACATGTTCTGTTCCGATCCCGCCCTGCTGGACACCATTGGCGACGCGAAGCTGGCGTTCGCTCGTGATATTCCTGTTCTCCTAACCGGCGAGACGGGAACTGGAAAGGAGGTTCTTGCGCGGGAGCTGCACGCCTCAGGGCCGCGGCGAAACGGGCCGTTCGTGCCGGTAAATTGTGCGTCCATTCCCGACGGACTGATCGAGGCCGAATTGTTCGGATATGTGGAAGGGGCGTTTACCGGCGCTCGCCGGGGAGGCGCTCCGGGTAAATTTGAGCAGGCCCATGGTGGAACACTCTTCCTGGATGAGATCGGGGACATGCCGCTCTCGCTACAGGCTCGTCTTCTGCGGGTTCTGCAGGAGCGGGCCGTCATGCCGGTGGGCGGATCGAAGGACAGGCCGATCGATATCTCTCTGGTCTGTGCGACCCATCGTGACCTCAAGGCGCTCGTCGCCACGGGCGAATTTCGGGAAGACCTTTACTACCGCATTGATGGACTCTGCGTCACCTTGCCCCCCTTACGCGAGCGAGCGGATTTGTCGGAACTCATAGGACAAATCGTCGATCGCGAAATCGGCGATCGTTTGACACTTTCCCTCTCGGATGACGCACTGGAATGTCTGCGGTCCTTCGCATGGCCCGGGAACATCCGCCAACTGAGCCTCATTCTTCGTCGGGCCATCGCGCTCGCTGCCGGGAGCGCGCTGATCGCGCCAAGGCATCTTCCAGAGGAGATGAGGCAAACTCGTTCGAATGTGGGGCGCGAGGTGGCTTCGCTCGAACGAACGGAGCGGGATGCGGTATTAATGGCGCTCCATCAATGTGCGGGAAATATTGCCGCTACGGCTCGTCAATTGGGGGTCGGCCGGCCGACGCTTTATCGTAAGATGCGTAAGTATAATATCGAAGTGCAGGGCGTTAAGACCATATTTTAACTCTCCATGACGTGTTAGTTGGTTGCGCATTAGCCTTACCGCAAGGTTTTTCGGTTATTTGCGCGAAACAGATAAATGAGAATCATTACGTAGATTTGATCTGCATCTGCGACTTGCTCGGGCAATGTTGAGTGATATCCTGCTCATCTCATGCCGGCGCATGCTGTGATCTAACTCAGCTCTGTTAAGCCCGGGTTTCCGCGGCGTCGGCACATGCGTGCGACGCGCGATGGCCCAATCAACGAAAGCTCCAAACTCCAGAGGGCGTGGACGCATCATGAAAGACTATCTGCTGCTGATACTTCTGCTGGTGCCATCCGGAGTGCTGGCGCAGCCCCCCGATGATGCAGGCGCCGATGCACCTTCGATCATCGTAACGGGACAGGGGCTGGGCCTGCCACCCGGTACGCCCGCCTATGGATCGGTGGCGATCGACCGGCAACGGCTGCTCGACAATGCGTCGGGCCGGCTGGAGAATGTGCTGGCCAACGTCGCCGGCTCCCAGCAGTTTCGTCGGTCGGACAGCCGGGCGTCGAACCCGTCCAACCAGGGCGCGACCCTGCGGGCGCTGGGTGGCAATGCATCCAGCCGGACGCTGGTGTTGCTGGACGGCGTGCCCGTGGCCGATCCCTTCTTTGGCTATATTCCTTTCTCCGCGCTGGTTCCGGACCGTCTGTCCGTTGTGCGGGTGACGCGCGGCGGCGGGTCGGGTGCGTTCGGCGCGGGCGCTGTCGCCGGCACGATCGAGCTGGCCAGCGCCACGCGCGACCAGTTGCCGGATTTCGCTGCCAGCGCCTTCTATGGCAGCCATGACGCCGCCGAGATGTCGGCCAGCGTCACGCCGGACCTAGGCGGCGGCTATGTTTCGCTGTCGGGGCGCTGGGACCGGGGGAACGGCTTCCAGACCACGCCAAAGTCGCAGCGCGTCGCGGCGACCGTGCCCGCCGCCTATGATAGCTGGTCCACCAATTTACGCGCGGTCGCGCCGCTCTCCGTGACGTCCGAATTGCAGTTCCGCGCCACGATCTTTCAGGACGACAGGACGCTGCGGTTCAAGGGCGCGGACTCCGCGAACGAAGGGCAGGACGCCAGTGTTCGCTTCATCTCGCGCGGCGATTGGCAGGTTGATGCGCTCGCCTATATCCAGGCGCGCAACTTTTCCAATATCGTGATCTCCGCCTCCACCTTCCGCAAGTCGCTCGACCAGCGCAACACGCCGTCCATGGGGCTTGGCGGCAAGATCGAGATCCGCCCGCCGGTCGGGTCGGATCATGTACTGCGGCTGGGCGCGGATACGCGCTTCGCGCTGGGCGACATGTATGAGGACGCCTATGACGCCAATATCGCCAGCAATCCCGTCACCTTCCGCCGCCATGCCGGTGGGCAGCAGGTGACGACCGGCCTGTTCGCCGAGGACGACTGGACGCTAGAAGGCCTGGTGTTGACCGGCGGCGTGCGGGCGGATCACTGGACGATCAGCGACGGCTTCTATCATCAGGCCAACGCCAGCACCGGTGCAGTGACAGCGACCGATTACGCCAACCGGTCCGACTGGCAGTTTTCGGGGCGGGCGGGCGCGATCCTGCGCCTGAGCGGCGCGCTCGCGCTGCGCGGGGCGGGCTATACCGGCTTTCGCCTGCCGACGCTGAACGAGCTGTACCGGCCATTCGTGGTCTTCCCGATCACGACGCAGGCGAACGCGGCGCTGAAGCCCGAGCGCCTGAAGGGCGTGGAGGCGGGCTTCGACCTGACCCCGCTGCCCGGCGTGACCCTGGGCGCGACCGCCTTCTACAACCGGCTGGACGATGCGATCGCCAATGTCACCATCGGCACCAACACCCGCCAGCGCCAGAATGTTAACCGCATCGTCGCCAAGGGGATCGAACTTACGGCCAGCGCGCGTCTGGGCGATTTCGGCCTGTCGGCCTCCTATGCCTACAGCCACAGCGAGGTCGATGCGCCAGGCAAGGCGTTCGACGGCTTCGCGCCCGCGCAGACGCCGCGCAACAGCGCCAGCGCGACGCTGGCCTGGACGCCGGCGCAGGGGCCGACGCTCTCCGCGTCGGTCCATTATGTGTCGAGCCAATATGAGGATGATCTTCAGATCGACACACTGCCCAGGGCGCTGACCGTGGATGCGCTCGCGCGCTTGCCGCTGGGCCATGGCGTCGCGCTGACGGCGCGGGGCGAAAATCTGTTCGACGAGAAGGTGGTGACGCGCAACACCGGCGGATCGATGGACCTGGGCACGCCGCGCACGCTGTGGATCGGCGTCAGTTTCAAGGGCTGATTGTAGGATTACCCAGTCGTGGCCGCGGAACGAAGAGTCTCGGCGAAGAATTTGAGGCTTTGACTGTCTTTTACCCTGCCGGCCGTCACAGGATCGATCAGCATTCCGATCTTCCGGCGCATATGAAAGCCTGAAAGTTCCGGCATTGCGATACCTGGCTGCCGGAAGCAGCGTGGCATTACCGTCATGCCAAGACCCGCCCGTACAAAGACGACCGCACGGTCGTCATTGAATGTGCGGGCGGAAAAAGAAGGTCTGACGCCGCGCTGCGTGAAAAACCGACTGACATCGGACAGGGCTTCGCAGCTTCGACGAACGATCATGTCAGCATCTGCGATTTCCTGAGGATCGACGCTGCTACGCGTCGCGAGAGGATGGTTGTCCGAGAGCGCGAGACTGTAGGGCTCCTCAAAGAGAAGCCGTTCATCATCGACGTCCCCGTTCACGATGCCGATGACCACGTCTAATCGCCCTCGCTCCAGGCGTGGCGCGAGTTCGCTCATTCGTCCTTCGACGATCTCCAGCTTTTCGCCTTCAGCAATGCTCGCTTCACGCGTCGCGCTTTCGATCCACAGCGCGGGCAGGGTCGAAACGAGACCGAGCCGTATAAGTGTTCGCTTTTGATCCACGGCCATTGCCAATGTCGCCTTGGCAAACTCGGCTTCGATGCGGCGTGCGTGGAGAGCGAAAGTCGCGCCATGAGTGGTCAGTTCGACCCGCCTGTTCGTACGCTGGAAAAGCATATGCCCGACGAGGCTCTCGAGCTTGGCTATCCCGACTGACAGGGTGGGCTGGGAAATGCGGCACTGCTGTGCTGCACGCGAGAAATTTCCCTGATCCATTACTGCCAGAAAATAATGGATGAGGTAGCGCTCTATCATAGATGACATCTATCAAATGCTTGCGGTCCGGTCAATTTTTCTAGGGGAATGCCCGATGCTATGCCTGGGGTAGACCCGGCACAATGGAGTGGGCATTTGGCTGCTGATTTTGACTTCGGACTCGGCGACAACGCCGATATGGTTCGCGAGACGACAAGACGCTTCGCGACCGAACGCATTGCTCCGCTGGCAGTGAAGATCGATGCCGAGGACTGGTTCCCGCGCGACGAATTGTGGACCGCGATGGGAGATCTGGGCCTGCACGGCATCACTGTGGAAGAAGAATGGGGTGGTCTCGGATTCGGTTATCTTGAGCATGTTCTTGCCTGCGAGGAGATCAGCCGGGCCTCCGCCTCGATCGGCCTTAGTTATGGCGCCCATTCCAACCTTTGCGTCAACCAGATCCGCCGCTGGGGCAATGAGGATCAGAAGGCGAAATATCTGCCGCGGTTGATTTCCGGCGACCATGTGGGATCGCTGGCCATGTCCGAGGCGGGAGCCGGCTCCGACGTCGTGTCGATGAAGTTGAAGGCGCGAGAGACGAGTGTCGGCTTCGTTCTTGATGGCACGAAATTCTGGATAACCAATGCCACCTATGCCGACACGTTAGTCGTCTATGCTAGGACCGGCGAAGGCAGCAAGGGGATCACCGCTTTCCTTATCGAGAAGGGCATGGCGGGCTTTTCGATCGGGCAGAAGATCGACAAGACGGGAATGCGCGGCTCGCCGACGGCAGAGCTGGTGTTCGACGGCTGCGAAGTCCCGCGCGAAAATGTCATGGGACCGCTCAATGGCGGCGCGAAAGTGTTGATGAGCGGCCTCGACTATGAGCGTGCGGTTCTGGCGGGCATCCAGCTGGGCATCATGCAAGCCTGCCTCGATACGGTCATCCCTTATGTCCGGGACCGCAAGCAGTTTGGCCAGCCGATCGGCTCCTTTCAACTGATGCAGGCGAAGGTCGCCGATATGTATGTCGCGCTCAATTCAGCGCGCGCCTATGTCTACGCCGTGGCACGCAATTGTGACGCGGGCAGGACCACCCGCTTCGATGCGGCCGGCGCAATCCTTCTGGCAAGCGAAAATGCCGTGCGCGTCGCCCTGGAGGCGGTGCAGGCGTTAGGCGGCGCCGGTTATACGAAGGATTGGCCTGTCGAACGCTATATGCGCGATGCCAAGCTTCTGGATATCGGCGCAGGCACCAATGAAATCCGCCGTATGCTGATCGGTCGCGAACTGATCGGCGTGGCGCAATGAGCGGACCTGTCATCCAAACGGCGATCTCGCGCGAAAGCGACATATTTCGCGACAATGTCGGGCATAACCGTGCTCTCGCCGAGGATCTGCGCACGAAGGTCGCGGCCGCCGCGCGGGGCGGATCGGATGCGGCGCGCGAACGGCATGTGGCCCGGGGCAAGCTGCTGCCGCGCGACCGGGTGGAGCGGTTGCTCGATCCCGGCGCGCCTTTCCTTGAAATCGGGCAGCTCGCTGCCGGCGATATGTATGAGGGCGCGGCGCCTGGCGCTGGGGTGATCGGCGGTGTCGGCCGGGTTTCGGGTCGCGAGTGCATGATCCTTGCCAATGATTCGACGGTGAAGGGCGGCGCCTATTTCCCGATGACGGTGAAGAAGCATCTGCGGGCGCAGGAGATCGCCCGCGAGAACCGGCTGCCGTGCCTCTACCTCGTGGACTCGGGCGGCGCGAACCTGCCGCATCAGGCGGACGTCTTCCCCGACCGCGATCATTTCGGGCGCATCTTCTATAATCAGGCCCAGATGTCGGCACAGGGCATCCCCCAGATCGCCTGCGTGATGGGCAGCTGCACGGCGGGCGGCGCCTATGTGCCCGCCATGTCGGACGAGACGATCATCGTGCGAAACCAGGGCACGATCTTCCTCGCCGGTCCGCCGCTGGTGAAGGCCGCGACCGGCGAGATCATCTCGGCCGAGGATCTGGGCGGCGCCGAAACCCATGGGCGCAAATCCGGGGTCGTCGATCATGTCGCAGAGAGTGACGCGCACGCGCTCACGATCGTGCGCGACATCGTCGCGACCCTCAATCGGCCCAAGGCGCTCGACATCGACCTGCAGGCGCCGCGCCCGCCTCTCCATGCGCCAGAAGACCTCTATGGCATCGTGCCGCAGGACGTGCGCGCGCCCTATGATGTGCGCGAGGTCATTGCGCGCATCGTCGACGGATCGGAACTCCATGAGTTCAAGTCGCTCTACGGCACCACTCTGGTCTGCGGTTTCGCGCGCATCTGGGGCATGCCGGTGGCGATCCTCGCCAATAACGGCGTGCTGTTCTCTGAAAGCGCGCTCAAGGGCGCGCATTTCATCGAACTGGCTTGCCAGCGCCGCGTGCCGCTCCTGTTCCTCCAGAACATCTCCGGTTTCATGGTCGGTGGCAAATATGAAGCGGAAGGAATCGCCAAGAACGGCGCCAAGCTGGTGACGGCGGTCGCGACCGCGAGCGTCCCCAAGATCACCGTGCTCATTGGCGGGAGCTTCGGCGCAGGCAATTACGGCATGTGCGGGCGCGCATACCAGCCTCGCTTCCTGTTCACCTGGCCCAATGCGCGGATCTCGGTGATGGGCGGCGAGCAGGCGGCCTCGGTGCTCGCCACCGTCCACAGGGATGCTGACAGGTGGACGCATGAGGAAGCCGAGGCGTTCAAGGCGCCGATCCGCCAGAAATATGAGGAGGAGGGCAATCCCTATCATGCGACGGCGCGGCTATGGGACGATGGCGTGATCGATCTGGTCCAGACCCGCGACGTGCTCGGCCTCGCTTTCGCCGCCACGCTGAACGCGCCGATCCCGGATCGGGCGCAGTTCGGCATCTTCCGGATGTGATGGCGATGCGGACACCCATCACCCGGCCAGCGATCGCGGCCCTTTTCAAGCGACCATTGCTCGATCTCCTGGGCGAGGCCCAGGCGATCCACCGTTGGCACCATGACGCTAATGCCATCCAGCTTTCGACGCTTCTCTCCATCAAGACAGGCGGCTGCGCCGAGGACTGTGGCTATTGCTCGCAATCGGCCCACCACAAGACCGGGCTCAAGGCTGGCAAGCTCGTCGATGTCGACAACGTCGTCACCGCCGCCGCCGTCGCGAAAGCCGCGGGATCATCGCGCTTCTGCATGGGGGCGGCCTGGCGCAGCCCAAAGGCGCGCGACATGCCGGCGCTGCTCGACATGATTGCGCGGGTGAAGGCACTGGGTCTTGAGACCTGCATGACGCTCGGCATGCTGGAAGACGATCAGGCAGAGCGCCTCGCAGGCGCGGGGCTCGATTATTATAACCACAATATCGACACCTCGCCCGAACATTATGGGGCGATCGTCTCGACGCGCCGCTTCGAGGATCGGCTCGACACGCTTTCGCGGGTGCGGGCCGCCGGCATGGCAGTCTGTTGTGGCGGCATCCTCGGCATGGGTGAAAGCCGCGAGGATCGGGTGAGCTTCCTCCACGCGCTCGCCAACCTGCCCGAACCGCCGGAAAGCGTTCCCCTCAACGCCCTCGTACCGGTGCCGGGAACGCCGCTGGGCGACATGCTACGCGATGTGCCGTCGGCCCGGATCGACGATATCGAGTTCGTCCGTACCGTCGCGGTTGCCCGGATCCTGATGCCGAGGTCGGTGGTGCGCCTGTCGGCGGGCCGGGAAAGCATGTCCGAGACGATGCAGGCGCTGTGCTTCATGGCGGGCGCCAATTCCATCTTCACGGGCGACCGATTGCTGACAGCCGGCAATGCCGGCGCGAACAGCGACGCGGCCCTTTTCGCAAAGCTCGGGCTCTTCGCCCTCGACACACAAGATGGCGGCCAGGAGGCGGCCGCATGAAAGGCCGGACGTCCATGATAGAGAGCCTCCTCATTGCCAATCGCGGCGAAATCGCCCGGCGCATCATCCGCACGGCCCGCAGGCTCGGCATTCGCACCATCGCGGTGCATGCCGACGTCGATGCGGCAATGCCCTTCGTGCGTGAGGCCGATGAGGCGGTGTGCATCGGACCGGCGCCGGCGAGGGACAGCTATTTGCGCCAGGATCTTCTCCTCGAGGCCGCGCGTGCCACGGGCGCGCAGGCCATCCATCCGGGTTATGGTTTCTTGAGCGAAAATGCCGAGTTCGCCGAGGCAGTGATCGCGGCCGGGCTGGTCTGGGTGGGCGCGCCGCCGGCGGCCATCCGCGCCATGGGTCTCAAGGATGCCGCCAAGGAGCGCATGATCGCCGCAGGCGTGCCGGTGACGCCCGGCTATCTCGGCGCCGATCAGTCGCCCGATCATCTGCAGCGCGAAGCCGATGCGATCGGCTATCCCGTCCTTATCAAGGCGGTCGCGGGTGGCGGTGGCAAGGGGATGCGGCGGGTCGAGGCGGCGCCGGATTTCGCCGAGGCGCTCGCCAGTTGCAAGCGTGAGGCGGCGGCATCGTTTGGCGACGACCGCGTTCTCATCGAGAAATATATCCTCTCGCCCCGCCATATCGAGGTGCAGGTATTCGGCGACACCCATGGCCATGTCGTCCATCTGTTCGAGCGCGACTGCTCGCTTCAGCGCCGCCACCAGAAGGTGATCGAAGAGGCGCCTGCACCTGGAATGGACGCCGCGACGCGCGACGCGATCTGCGAGGCGGCGGTGCGGGCAGTCAAGGCGGTCGACTATGTCGGCGCGGGCACGATAGAGTTCATCGCCGATGGCTCCGAGGGCCTGCGCGCCGACCGGATCTGGTTCATGGAAATGAATACCAGGCTTCAGGTCGAGCATCCCGTGACAGAGAGCATCACGGGTCAGGATCTGGTGGAATGGCAGCTGCGCGTTGCATCGGGCGAGCCGCTGCCGAAGCGGCAAGAGGATCTCACGATCGACGGCTGGGCGATGGAGGCCCGCCTCTATGCCGAGAATCCGACCACCGGCTTTTTGCCGTCTACCGGCCCGCTCGATCATCTGCGCTTTCCCTCCGATCTGCGCATCGACAGCGGTGTCAAGCAGGGCGGCGAGGTCACGCCCTATTATGATCCCATGATCGCCAAGATCATCGCTCATGCGCCTTCACGCGAACAGGCCGCACAGCAACTTGCGCAAGGGGTCCGCCAGGTCGAGGTCTGGCCTGTCCGCACCAACGCAGCCTTTCTGGCGCGCGCGGCAAGCCATCCCGATTTTCTCGCCGCGCATATCGATACCGGCTTCATCGAACGTCACGCTGAAACGCTGATCCCGTCTGCCGAACCGGGAGCATCCGTGCTGGATGCGGCGGCGCGCGCCTTGCTCACGAGCGATGGCGACGATCCGTGGACGGCACTGCAGGGTTTCCGCGCCAACCGGCACGCTTCGCAGGAGATCGAGGTCGCCGTTGCCGGCAAGCCTTATCTGGTCAGTCTGTCCAAGAACCCTTCGACTGCTCGGGTGGAGGACGGCCTGATATTCGTCGACGGCGAAGCCTGGGCTTTCGAGCCGTGGCGTGCCGAGCCAGGGACGACCGGCGCGGCAGGAGGCGACGGAGCGATCCTATCGCCCATGCCGGGCCGCGTGATCGCGGTCGCGGTGAGGCAGGGTGATGCCGTCACAAAGGGGCAGCGCTTGGTCGTCATCGAGGCGATGAAGATGGAGCAGGCGTTACTCGCGCCCTTCGACGGGATCGTTGCCGAGTTCAAGGCCAGCGAGGGCGCGCAGGTTTCGGAAGGCACGCTGCTGGTCCGCGTCGAGGGAGAGGCCTGATGACTGGTCGCTATTATGACGAATGGCAGGTTGGCGACAGCGTCACGCATGACATCCGCCGGACGGTGACCGAGACCGACAATCTGCTGTTCTCGTGCATGACCCATAATCCGCAGCCGCTCCATCTTGATCGGGAGGCAGCTGAGGCCAGTGAATTTGGCCGGATCCTCGTCAACGGCACCTTCACCTTTGCGCTGATGATCGGCCTGTCCGTCGGTGACACGACGCTCGGCACGCTTGTCGCCAATCTGGGCTACGACAAGCTGGCCATGCCGGCCCCGGTGTTCATCGGCGACACGCTGCGCGCGGAAACCGACGTCGCGCAGCTGACGGATAGCCGCTCGCGTCCCTCAGCCGGCATCGTCACGTTCGAGCACAGGCTGCTCAACCAGCGCGACGAGATCGTGTGCAGATGCCTGCGATCCGCGCTGCTGCATCGGAAGGGGGAGGCATGAGGCTGCGTTCGCTGCTGTTCGTGCCCGGAGATCGTCCCGACCGGATGGAGAAGGCGCTACGAACCGGTGCAGATGCGCTCATTCTCGACCTGGAGGATGCGGTGGCACCCTCGGCCAAGCTCGCCGCGCGCGAGGCGACGGCGCGCTTCCTGCGCGAACAGGGCGACCGTCAGGTGAAACTTTTCGTTCGCGTGAATCCTCAGGATAGCGGATTGCTCGAAGACGATCTGACGGCGGTTTTGGATTGCGCACCCGATGGTTTCCTGCTGCCCAAGTCGGAAGGCGCATTAAGCGTGATGTCGCTCGCGCAGCGCATCGGCGCAGCACCTATTTTGCCGATCGCGACCGAGACGCCGCGTGCGATCTTCGGGCTCGGCAGCTATGCCGAGGTTTCGCGCCATCTTCTCGGTCTGACCTGGGGCGCTGAAGACCTGCCCGCCGCGATCGGCGCGGCGACCTCTCGCGAGGAGGATGGCCGCTATACCCCGCCGTACGAGCTCGCACGGTCGTTGACGCTCTTCGCCGCGCACGCCGCCGATGTGCCCGCTATCGAGACGGTGTTCCCGGCCTTTCGCGACCTCGACGGCCTTGCCGACTATGCGCGCCGCGCGCGGCGCGACGGCTTCACGGGCGTAATGGCGATCCACCCGGCGCAGGTCGCGATCATCAACCAGGCTTTTACGCCGGACGAGGACGAGCTCGTTCGGGCCCGCGCCATCGTCGCGGCGTTCGCCGCCCGGCCTGACGCCGGTGCGCTTCAGCTCGAAGGACAGATGATCGATGCGCCGCACCTCAAGCAGGCTCGGCGCATCCTTCAGACAGCAGGAGAGATTGCGTGAGAAAAATCTATGCCGACGCCGATACGGCGCTGGCCGGTCTATTGACCGATGGCATGACGATCGCGAGCGGCGGTTTCGGGCTTTGCGGCATCCCCGAGCGGCTGCTCGACGCAATCGAGACCTCGGGCGTGCGCGATCTGACCTTCGCCTCGAACAATGCCGGCATCGATAATGAAGGGATCGGCAAGCTCCTTCGCTCCCGTCAGGTGCGCAAGATGATCGCCTCCTATGTCGGCGAGAACAAAGAGTTCGAGCGACAATATCTGACCGGCGAACTCGAGGTCGAATTTTGTCCGCAAGGGACGCTCGCCGAGCGTATGCGGGCGGGAGGCGCGGGCATTCCCGGATTCTATACCCGCACCGGAGTCGGGACTCTCGTGGCCCAGGGGAAGGAGGTCCGGCGGTTCGGCGAGCATGATTATGTGCTGGAGCTCGCCATCACGGCCGACCTGTCGATCATCAAGGGCTGGAAAGCCGATGAAAGCGGCAATCTGGTCTTCCGTAAGACCGCCCGCAACTTCAACGCGCCGGCCGCGACCTGCGGGCGCATCTGCATCGCCGAGGTCGAGGAGATCGTGCCGACCGGCACCCTCGAGCCCGATCAGATTCATTTGCCGGGGATCTACGTGAATCGCCTGATCTGCGGCGCACCTTACACGAAGAAAATTGAGCAGCGCACGGTGCGCGCGCGGGAGGAGGCATGATGAGCGGCAGTTCGCAAGGCTGGACGAGGGACCAGATGGCGGCGCGTGCCGCGCGCGAGCTCCGGGACGGATTCTACGTCAATCTCGGGATCGGCATCCCCACCCTGGTTGCGAACCATGTGCCGCCGGGCGTCGAGGTCACGCTGCAATCGGAGAATGGCATGCTCGGCATCGGTCCCTTTCCCTACGAGGGCGAGGAGGATGCCGACCTCATCAATGCGGGCAAGCAGACCGTGTCCGAGCTTCCCCAGACATCCTATTTCTCGTCCGCCGACAGCTTCGCGATGATCCGCGGTGGCCATATCGATCTCGCGGTCCTGGGCGCGATGGAAGTAGCAGAAAATGGCGACATCGCCAACTGGATGATCCCCGGCAAGATGGTGAAGGGCATGGGCGGCGCCATGGACCTGGTCGCGGGTGTGAAGAAGATCATCGTCGTGATGGATCATGCCGCGAAGGACGGCACGCCCAAATTCATTCCCGACTGCACGCTGCCGATCACCGGGCTCAATGTGGTCGACATGATCGTCACCAATCTCGCGGTGTTCGAGCGACCCGATCATCACAGGCCGTTTCGCCTCGTCGAGATCGCACCCGGCGTGGATCTCGAAACGATCGAGGCGCTGACAAGCGCGCGCTTCGAACGCTGATGCAGGACAGTACTTCTTTTCGCAGATCGACATCCCCTCAAGGTCGACAGGCTTCGGCGATATTCGTCAGATCGCCACTTTCCTTTTCGCTGATGATGGGATCGTTGGCGAACGACAGCGCGCCTGTTGCGACGCTTAGTTACGGCACCCTCCTCATCGCGGACTACGTTTCATTTGGCAGTTGCTCCGAGCGAAAAGCGAGGTCGTTTAGCGATGTGCCATTTGGAGGAGGTTCATGATTCTCACCGAGACCCAGTCCGCCATCCGCGACGCAGTGCGCGATTTCGCGCAGGAACAGATTCGCCCGAACAGCGCCGCCTATGAAGCGGCGAAGGCCTATCCGCCCGAATTGTTCGAAGAACTGGCAGCGCTGGGCCTGCTGGGCATGACCGCGCCGGAAGCAGTCGGCGGCGCGGGCGCGGACTATGTGTCCTACGCACTGTCGCTGATGGAGATCGCCGCGGCGGACGGCGCGCTCTGAGAACGGCGGAGCAATATTCGACCACGGTAGCGGCGGGATAGTCCTGCTGCGGGCGGCGTAAAAGTCGTCCACCTTGAAGCCTTTCTGCCGAGTCAGGGAGGTGTGGGGATCTACAGCGTGGAACTTTATCTTCAGGTCCGTCTGGCTTGCGCGGATGGCATGAGCCAACGGGCGGCGGCGAAGCGTTTCAATGTGTCGCGCGAAACGGTACGCAAGATGCTGTCGTTTTCATCGCCGCCGGGTTACCGGCGCCAGTCCGTACCGCAGCGCCCGAAGCTGGACGGGTTTGTGGCGATCATTGATGGATGGCTTGAGGGTGACCGCAGTGTCCCGCGCAAGCAACGCCATACGGCGAAGCGGGTATTCGACCGTTTGCGCACCGAGCATGGTTTCACCGGCGGCTATACGATCATCAAGGATTACATCCGGGAGCGCGAACAGCGCAGCCGGGAGATGTTCGTGCCGCTGGCGCACCCTGCGGGAGATGCGCAGGCCGATTTCGGGGAAGCGCTGGTGGAGATCGGCGGGGTGGAGCAGAAGGCCTACTTCTTCGCGCTCGATCTGCCGCACAGTGATGCCTGCTATGTGCGGGCCTATCCGGCGGCGGTGGCGGAGGCCCTGGGTGGACGGACACGTGCATGCCTTCGCGTTTTTCGGCGCGGTACCGCGCTCGATCGTCTATGACAACGATCGCTGCCTTGTGACGAAGATCCTGCCCGACGGCACGCGGCAGCGTGCCACGCTGTTCAGCGCTTTCCTGTCACATTACGTGATCCGCGACCGCTATGCTCGCCCGGGCAAGGGGAACGAGAAAGGCAATGTGGAGGGGCTGGTAGGCTATTGCCGGCGCAACTTCATGGTGCCGATCCCGAAGTTCCCGACCTGGGAGGCGTTCAACCTGTGGCTGGAGGAGCAATGCCGCAAGCGCCAGCAGGACAAGGTGCGCGGGCAGAGCGAGACGATCGGTGAGCGGCTGCAGCGCGATCTCGCGGCCATGCAGCCTCTGCCCGCTACACCCTTCGAGGCCTGCGATCAGAAAGGCGGGAGGGTCTCCTCGCAATCCCTGGTGCGCTACAGGACCAACGATTATTCGGTTCCGGTGGCCTGGGGCCATCAGGAGGTCTGGATCAGGGCCTATGTCGATGAGGTGGTGATCGGCTGCCGCAGCGAAGTCATCGCCCGTCATCCTCGTTGCTATGCCCGCGAGGAGGTTGTCTTCGACCCGCTCCATTATCTCCCGCTGATCGAGCAGAAGATCAACGCATTCGACCAGGCTGCGCCTTTGCAGGGCTGGGACCTGCCCGAAGCGTTCACGACACTGCAGCGGTTGATGGAAGGGCGCATGCACAAACATGGCAGGCGCGAATATGTGCAGGTACTGCGCCTGCTGGAAACGTTCACCCTCGCCGATCTCCAGGCGGCGGTCGAACAGGCCATCGATCTTGGCGCCATCGGCTTCGATGCCGTCAAGCACCTCGTCCTGTGCCGGATCGAACGCGTACCGCCCAGGCTGGACCTGGACGTCTATCCCTTCCTGCCACGCACCACGGTCGAGAAGACCTTTGCCAGAGCCTATCTGAGCCTGCTCTCCGACCGGCAGGAGGCCGCATGAGCGATCAGGCCCCGGAGATCCTTCTCGCTCACCATCTCAAGGCGCTCAAGCTGCCTACGTGCCTGCGTGAGCATCACAATCTCTCGCGGCAATGTGCCGCTGAAGGCGTCGATCATATCCGCTTCCTCGCCCGCCTCGTCGAGATGGAAATGATCGACAGGGAGCGTCGCATGGTCGAGCGGCGCATCAAGGCCGCGCGCTTCCCCGCCGTCAAAAGCCTCGACAGCTTCGACTTCGCCGCCATCCCCAGGCTCAACAAGATGCAGGTGCTCGAGATGGCGCGCTGCGAGTGGATCGAGCGGCGTGAGAACGCCATCGCTCTGGGGCCATCAGGCACCGGAAAGACGCACGTAGCGTTGGGGCTCGGACTGGCAGCATGCCAGAAAGGACTGTCGGTGGGCTTCACCACCGCGGCAGCGCTGGTCAGCGAAATGATGGAGGCCCGCGACGAGCGCCGTCTTCTGCGCTTCCAGAAGCAGATGGCCGGATACAAGCTGCTCATCATCGACGAACTGGGCTTTGTGCCGCTCTCCAAGACCGGCGCCGAACTGTTGTTCGAGCTGATCTCCCAGCGTTACGAACGCGGCTCCACCTTCATCACCAGCAACCTGCCCTTCGACGAATGGACCGAAACCTTCGGATCTGAGCGTCTCACAGGCGCGCTCCTCGATCGCCTGACCCATCACGTCAGCATCCTCGAGATGAACGGCGAAAGCTATCGCCTCGCGCACAGCCGGGCCCGCAAGGCCAAAACCAGACCCTGAAAATTACACCAATGCCGGGGGGAGTGGCCCTCGGGCTACGCCCTCACGCCACTCCCCCCGGCATGTAACACGATGGCCTGGTTTTACGCCGCCGAATGGCCGACTTTTGCTCCGCCGTTGACAGGCGGCTATCGGTGTCTGGCTGCTCCACTCTTTCGACGCGGTGAAGGGCCCGGCAGACTGGTCGGCCGCCTTGCTTGAAGCCGTCGAGCGCATTCCCGCCGTTTCGATCCACATCGGCAAGGTCATCAATGATGAGTGGCAGTATGACCTATACATGGAACTGGGGTTCAATGACCTAAAGGCCGCCTCGGCCGCCTTCCGGACAGTCACGGATCTGACCGATCCGCGCACGAAGGTCACCGGCTTTTCAACGCCGCTGACAATCGTGCCTGTCTGGCGCCACATACTCTACGACAAGGGTCGATGCCTGGGTCCCGGCAATACGGATTGAACAATGGCGCCTGCCGGCACCGGGAGCTGGGTTTACTCCACAGGCGTCAACGAGTTGATGAAGTCGGCACAGTCGGACAGCAAGGTCTGGGCCGGGACGACCACGTGCGGGAGCGAAAAGAAACCATGCACCGTGCCAGGATAAAGCTTGTAGCGCACCGGCACGCCTGCTTCCGCCAGCTTTGCGGCAAAAGCCTCGCCTTCGTCGCGCAGCGGGTCATGTTCCGCCGTGACCACGAAAGCCGGCGGCAGACCTTTCAGGTCTCCGCGCAGCGGCGAAGCCTCGGGGTGAGTTCGGGCGGATTCATCCTTCACATAGTGTGACCAGAACCAGCGCATGTCACTCGAACTGAGCGGCTTGTCGGCCTCATAGTCGATGTACGAACCGGTCGTAAAATCACAGTCCGTGACCGGATAGATCAGAATTTGCCCGTCAATCCGCGGACCAGAGCAGTCGCGCATCCTGAGGCAGACGACAGTCGCCAGATTGGCGCCGGCGCTGTCTCCGGCGATGACGATCGGATGCCCTTCCCCCTCGTGCCGCCGGACGAAATCGGCGGTCCAGCGCAAGCCCGCTTCTGCATCATCGACCGCAGTCGGGAACGGGTACTCAGGCGCCAACCGGTAGCCGACCGAGACGACGCGCGCACCTGTGCGCGCGGCGAGATGGCGAGCCGCGAAGTCCGACGTTTCGACATCGCCAACAACCCAGCCCCCGCCGTGGAGGTAGACCACTGTGCTCCGGCACGACGGGACCGGTTCATACACCCGCGCGCCAATTTCCGCCTCGCCGCTTTTCACGAGCACATCCTCGATCCGCGCCATGTCCGGACCAACCGGCGAAGCTTGGCGCAGGGCCGCGAGTTGCTGGCGCGCCTGTTCCGGTGTGCATTCGATGAAGGGCCGCAGTCCAGCTGCGCGAAAGGCTTCGAGAAACGCCTCTACCGTCGGCTCGTAGATCCTGCTCATCGCGTGAGCCGATTCACAGGACGATTGCGGTGCGGATGGATTCACCACGGCGCATGAGGTCGTAGCCCTCGTTGATATCCTCAAGCTTCATGGTGTGGGTTACGAGTTCATCGACCATGATGTCGCCGTTCATATACCAGTCGACGACCTTGGGCAGGTCGGTCTTGCCCTTGGCGCCGCCGAACACGGAACCAGAGATGCCCCGACCGAGGATCAGGCTGATTGCATCGAACGATACCTGCTTTCCGGCCGGCGCGATGCCGACGACGATGGCGCGACCCCAGTAAGGGTTCGTAGCGGCAAGCGCCTGGCGCATCACCTCGACATTGCCGATGCACTCGAAGCAGTATTCGGCACCGCCGCCGGTGATCTGCTGGAGGTGCTCGACGATCTTGTCGCCATGGTCGTGGACGTTGACGAAATGGGTGGCGCCGAACTTGAGCGCGGATTCCTCTCGAAGGGGATTGGCGTCCACCGCGACGATCTGCTTCGCGCCGGCCAGGCGCGCACCTTGCAGCACGTTCAGACCGATACCGCCGACGCCGAACACGATGACCCGGTCATCGCGCTTGACCTTGGCCTGGAACATGGCCGCGCCGACCCCGGTGGTGATGCCGCATCCGCAGTAGAAGACCTTGTCGAACGGCGCGTCGTCGCGAATCTTGCACACGGCGTGTTCGGACAGCACGGCATGGGTCGCGGTGGTCCCGAGCGAGGCACGATAGACCGGCTGTCCGTCGAGCGTCTTCATCCGCGACCGTCCCGGGACTGTCGCGGGCCTAAGACAGAAGTTGGTCCGGCCTGACAGGCAATTAACGCACTGACGGCACTCAGGGCTGAACAGCGGAATCACGTGGTCGCCCGGTTTCAATCCGGTGACCTTGTCACCAACCTTCACCACCACTCCGGCGGCCTCGTGGCCTAGCACCATCGGAAAAGTCCCCCCGATGTGTCCTTCGATGTAGTGAAGATCGGAATGGCACAGCCCGGCGGCGCGGATCTCGATCAGCACCTCATCCGCGTCAGGATCGTCAAGGATAAGGCGCTCGATACGGATTGGCTCATGGGGCGCATGCAGCACCGCGGCTCTGATCTCAGTTGGCATTTCGGGTTCCTCTGACGGGCTACCACGTAGCAAGAGCCGGGGGCACTTGGCGGGCAGTCTTTCTGATTAGGTGAGCCATTCTACTTAGCAGAATATCATCCTACAAGATGGAAGATTCGGATCAGTGGTTCTCGTGTGGGAGTTGCCTCCGACTTAGACAGTTCCACCTGAGATGAAATGACCTGGCCTTTGGAAGGTGGCAGTGCAAATAGGGTAAAACAAGAGCATGCAGCGGTCGATCTGGTTCACTGGGTCACAGCCCACTCCAGGATGAGATCAGCGGCAGCCTGAACCTTGTCGAAGCGGACTGCCTCGTAGATCAGGCGAGGTCCAGGTCGCGCTTCATGCCACCATTGGTGCGCCAGTCCCGGATCAATTGCGCATACTCCAAGGGGCCGCCTCCGTAGGGGTCGACAAGCAGCGACAGGTTCTCGGTGTTGCCTTCGCCATTGTAGGAGCCGGGAGTGCAGTTCCTCAGGTAGGCCAGATCACGCCGGGATTTTTGCTTGCACTGATCGGTCCATGCATCTTCTGCGGCCTGGGTCACTTCCATCCGAGTGGCCCCCAATCGCAGCAATATCGCGATAGTCTCAGCGGCATGCTCGGCCTGATCCCCGAACGAGTAGGGGACATTGATAGTCCCTGCTGACTGGCGGAAGGTACCGATAACAAACAAGTTGGGGAAGTCTCGAGTGCTCATTCCATGAAGCGAGCGGAATTCCTGATCCCATTTATCGGACAGCGCTCGACCCCCGACCCCTTCGAGCGTGAACCCGCCTGACCTGTCGGCCCGGGCCGCAAGTTCGAATCCAGTCGCGAAGATGATGCAGTCGACCTCATACTGCCTGCCCGCAAGCTCCAAGCCGGTCGGCGTGATTCGTTCAACGCCGCGACTGCCCGTGTCGACCAGAGTGACGTTCTCACGGTTGAATGCCTCGAGGTACTCGTCATGAAAGCACGGTCGCTTGCAGAAGCGGCCATAATAGGGCTTCAGGGCCGCTGCGGTTACGGGGTCTTTCACAACCGCGTCGATGCGCTGACGTACGCGTTCCATGCGGCGGAAGTCCGTCAGTTCGTAGACTTCGGCCAGCGACATTGCACCCGCATCCTCGCCCTCGAGCATGACTGGTTCCGGTGACCAGATATTGCTCCACTCGTCGCCCACCAGATTTTCGGTCTGAGGTATGCCCGCTAGAATCGCATCGAAGTTTTCCATGCGCTGGCGCTGCCATCCGGCCTTCAGGCTCTTGAACCACGCCATGTCTGTCGGCGCGTTGTCGCGCACCCCGACGGCGGACGGGGTGCGCTGCACGACAATAAGCTCCTTCGACGCGATCGCGAGTTCGGGGACTACCTGTACGCCAGTCGCTCCGGTACCAACAATCGCAACGCGCTTGTCGGCCAGGCGGTCCATCGAGGTGGTCGGGCTGCCGCCGGTATAGTCATAGTCCCACCGACAGGTATGGAACATGTGACCGGTGTAGCTCTCGATCCCCGGTATGTCTGGCAGGCGGGGCAAATTGAGCGGCCCACTGCCAAGGATCACGAAGCGTGCGCGAATCACATCGTTCTGGGCGGTTTCGACGCACCAACGTTGCTGGTCTTCAGCCCATTTGAGACTCGTGACCTGGGTCTGAAACAGGGCATTGGGGTAGAGTTCGAAGTGACGACCAATGGCGCGGCTATGTTCAAGGATTTCGTGACCCGGAGCGTAGCGCTTGGATGGGATTGTTCCAATTTCCTCAATCATCGGCAAGTAAATGTAGGATTCGACGTCGCACATCACCCCGGGGTAACGGTTCCAATACCAGGTTCCGCCGAAGTCGCCGGCCTTGTCGACTATGACGAAGTCCTGAATTCCCGATCGGCGAAGGTTTGCCGCCGCAAGCAGTCCGGAAAAGCCGCCGCCAACAATTAGAACATCGACGTCTCGCGAGATCGGATCGCGACGTGCAGCCAAGTCGACATACGGGTCCGCGAACATTTCGGCGAAGCGGCCTTCCAGTTCCATGTAGCGGCCCGCCCCGCCTTGCATCCGACGCTTGCGTTCACTTGCATACCGTTCCCGGACATCGTCGATTCCGTCAGGTATTTTACGAGCCTCCAATTCCCAAATGGCGTGGCTGTCCGAGACATTATCGCTGGTTGGCCAGCACAGACGCGCGGCAGAAATCCTAATGAATCACTCACTCGCAACGTGCCATCGGGGTGCCGATACGGGATTGCGTGTCGATAAAAATTGCCCGGCAAAGCAAGTGGCGTGCCAAAGCGTTCACCCCGATTGTCACGACGCCTATATGTCGAACCGGACTTTACCGTGCGGACTGAAAGCCCCCCTTGTCAAGCAAAGCGCGGTGCAGTAAAACCCGTTCTGACAAGCGGAATTGCGTCCTGTAAAATGAGACGATCGGCAGAGTTTTGAATCGGAGACTTCGCTTCGGCGCTATCGTCGAGGCAACTGCCGAAAAGGAAATCTCCGGGTGCACGAGAGGAAAGATCAAGCGATGGCAGCCGTTGAAGACGTGCGTAATTATGCATCTGTTTCCCACATGTTCGATGGGAAGCCGAAAAAGATGTTCATTGGGGGTGAATGGGTCGAAGCGGCTTCGGGCAAAACTTTCGAGACCAGTAACCCCGCAAACGGCGATTTGCTTGGCCATATAGCCGAGGGCGATTTAGAAGATATCAACCGTGCGGTCCGCGCCGCGCGCAAGGCATTTGAAGGCGAGTGGTCCAAGTGGACACCCCAGGATCGGATGGCGCTGCTGCTGCGTGCCGCCGATCTGATCGAAAGCCATTTTCAAGAACTCCTCACCATCGACACTCTGGAAATGGGAGCTCCCATTTCGCGGGGCCCATTCATGAAGCAGATGATTGTCGGGGCGATCCGGTTTTATTCATCGCAAGTTTTCAACACCGCCGGCAATACTCGCCCGAACTCCCTGCCTGGCGATTTTCGCACGTTCACGCTGCGCGCTCCTGTCGGTGTGGTTGGCGGCATCATACCCTGGAACAGCCCGATCCTGAGCCAATGGTGGCTCATTGGTCCGGTGTTGGCTACGGGTTGCACGCTCGTCCTGAAGCCCGCCGAAGATGCTTCGCTAGTGGTGCTCCGCACGGCGGAACTGCTGGAACAGGCAGGCCTTCCCAAGGGCGTGTTGAATGTGGTCACAGGATTTGGCCCGACGGCGGGGCAGGCGCTGGCCGAGCATCTCGACGTCGATCGGATTGGGTTTACTGGCTCCACACAGACTGGCCAGGGGATCATCCGGGCCTCGGCCACCAACATCAAGCGCGTGCAGGTGGAGCTTGGCGGCAAGTCTCCGGACATCATTTTTGCCGACGCCGATCTGGATAAGGCAGTGCCCGGAGCGGCGATGGCTGTGTTTGCGAACAGCGGGCAGGTCTGCTTTGCCGGCACGCGCCTCTTCGTGCAGAAGTCCATTCAGGAAGAATTCCTTGAGCGTTTGCAGGCCTTCACAAAGACGCTGAAGGTTGGGCCCGGCATCGATCCGTCAACGCAATTGGGCCCCTTGGTCAACCGCAAGCAGCTCGAGCGCGTCACCGGCTATTTCGAGCTCGGCACCCAGGAAGGTGCCCAGTTGGTCGTCGGAGGCAAACGCCTCGGAGGAAACCTCGCCGATGGCAACTTTGTCGAGCCGACTGTCTTCTCGAATGTGCACAACGACATGCGCATAGCCCGCGAGGAAATCTTCGGCCCAGTCATCTCCGTGATCGGCTTTGAAGATGCGGAAGAGGCGCTGAAGCTCGCCAACGACACCAGCTTTGGCCTGGGCGGAGCAGTTTGGACCCGCGATCTGTCAACGGCAATGACGATGAGCGAAAAGATCAAATCTTCGACCGTCTGGGTGAATTGCTACGGCATCATTGATCCCAGTGTCGGCTTCGGCGGCTACCGGATGAGCGGGTACGGCTGGAAAGGCGGCCCGGATCAGATCGAGGGCTTCCTTTATCAGAAGAACGTCACGATGAACCTCGGCTGATACAGGCTGGGCGGGAGAGACGCGTGCGCGCATCAAGTCTGTCCCGCCTCCCGAACGAGTGCGGTCACTAGAACAGGAGCGGACGATGAGAGCGGATATTCAAAGGGCGTTCGAGCATTTGTCGGCTAGCATGAACGTCGATCCCCCGCCCCAGTCTATCGGGGAAATGATCGATCTTCTGCGCAGCACAACCGAGACCTACGGCGACGTAGTGCCACGCACGCCAATGACCGGCGTAAATTGCATATCCGTCGACGCGGGCGGCGTTGCAGCCGAGTGGATCGTTCCGGACGGGGCTACGTCCGACGCTATCACGGTTTATCTCCATGGTGGCGGATGGGCGGCAGGTTCGCTCAACAGCCATCGCCCTATGATCTCGGTTCTCGCCAAGGCCACCGGCATGCCCATCCTGAGCGTCGGGTACAGGTTGTCTCCGGAGAATCCCTATCCCGCCGGTCTGGAAGACTGCGTCACGGCGCTAAAGTGGGCGGAGACCAATGCTCCGGAAGGATTCGCAAAGGCGGCAAGTATCTTCCTCGCCGGTGATTCCTGTGGCGGAAACCTGACCGCAGCCACTTGTCTTCACCTGATCAAGCATGGTGGGCGCCTGCCCGACAAGGTGGTGCTGATCTCGCCGATGCTGGAGGCGTCGTGCAATCCTGATCGACATGACCGCGAAGGCGACCCGGTGGGTAGCAACGCCGGCGTCATCTACGTGCCGTAGATCTATGGGATCGATCAAGAACGCCTTGCCGACCCCATGGTCTCGCCGGTGCACGCCCCGGCCGAGCTGCTCGAAAAATTCCCGCCCACCCTGATCCAGGCTAGCGGAGCCGAGTTTTTCTACTGGGATGCGAAGACCTTTACGGATCGTCTAGCCGCCGCCGGCGCGCGCGTGACGCTGAGTGTGTGGCCGGACCTGCCGCACGTGTGGCATTTGTTTGCGAACTTTCTACCCGAAGCAGAAGAGGCAAGCGTGGAGATTGCTAAATTCCTGCGCTGAATGCATTATGTTTCCAAAAATAAAAGAACAAGTTTGTTTGGGCATGATCACAAATGATCAACATGAGGGGATAGTGTGAAATGAAAGCTTTTAATCAACTACTTTGCGGAGCGGCTACTGTTGCGCTACTTGCAGGCACCGCACACGCTGCGGACGAGCAGCCGGCGACCGATAGTGCGCCCTCTAACGAAATTGTCGTGACCGCGCAGAAGCGCGAACAGTCTATCAATTCCGTGGGCATGTCGATCACGGCTGCGTCCGGCGACACCCTGTTAGCCCGAGGCGTGACCGGCCCCGCTGACCTCACGCGTGTTGTTCCGGGCTTCACGTTCACCGCTTCGGGCTATGCGACGCCGGTCTATACGCTGCGCGGCGTCGGCTTGTATGAGTACAGCTTCGGCGCGTCGCCGTCCGTGGCGCTGTACCAGGACGAATTCTCGATTCCTTTTCCGACCATGAGCCTTGGCCTCGGGCTCGACGTGCAGCGCCTGGAGGTGCTCAAGGGACCGCAGGGCACATTGTATGGTGCAAGTTCGACCGGCGGCGCCATCAACTATATCTCCAACAAACCGACCGACACGCTGGCTGCCGGCGGTGATCTGTCCTATGACAAGTTCAACAAGCTCGACGTTTCCGGCTTTGTCAGCGGCCCGCTGTCGTCCACACTCAAGGGCCGCATCGCGGTCCGCGCGGTTCAGGGCGGCGACTGGCAGTACAGCCTTTCTCGCCGGGAAGACAAGAACGGTGCGAGCCGGCAGCTGATCGGGCGCGCCATTCTCGATTGGGAGCCGACGAACAACGCCAGGTTCGAGCTCACGCTTTCGGGCTATCAGGACAAGTCGGATACCCAGCAGGCGCAATTCATCTCCAACCAGCTCAACATTGTCCCGACAGCTGGATTCATCCCGGCTGGAGCCACGCGGAGCAATCCGTTCGAGGTGGTCAATCCGGCCGCCTATGCCGCGTTCACGAACCCGGCGAGCCCGAACTTCGACGCGAGCCTGGCTGCTCGGCAGGCGAAGGTCGCCGGTCGCATCGGCGAGCCGGGCACGAACTCCTATCTCGGCATGACGCCGATCGGCCTTGGCGACAACGCGCGAGTGGCAGAGTGGAGCCCTGAGTGGCCGCATCAGATGAACGATCGCATGTTCCAGGCTGCGCTAAGATCTTCAGTCGATCTCAGCGATACGCTGACCTTGACCTCGCTGACTTCCTACATTGATCAGAAGATCAACAGGGCGCAGGACAATGATGCGACCTTGGCCACGGCGCTTCCGGTGCGGGTGTTCGGCGGCGTCGAGTTCTTCAGCCAGGAATTGCGGCTGGCCCACGACAGTGAGAGTGTCCACCTCGTTGGCGGTGTCAACTATGACCACGCCAGCGTCGACGACACCCAGCGGTCCCTCAGTGCCTTCGACCTTTCCGTGGGTGAAGCACTGCCAGGCCTGCGCTTCACTGAAAACAGCCATGAGCTTAAGCAGAAGATCTCGAACTTCGCGGTGTTTGGAAATGCCGATATCGAGGTTGCGCCCAACCTGACCCTGCAGGCAGGCGCCCGCTGGACCAAGTCGAAGCGCGATGCCGCCTATTGCGGTTATGACCTGACGCCGGAGCAGCTGTTCTCGAAGACGTTCGGTAACGCAGACGTGGTTCCGGGCTTCGGCTTCTACGATCTGCAGACAGCGTTCGGACTCAATCCGGCCGGTCACGTGGTCGTGCAGCCGGGGCAGTGCATCGCGCTTAATGATAGTCCGACGGCGGGGGCCGACCTCTTTCGTCCGGCGATCACCCCGATTGAGAGATCTCTTAATGAAGACAATGTCTCCTGGCGGTTGGGCGCGAACTACAAGTTCGACAGCGGAACCCTGGTTTACGTCAGTGCCAGCCAGGGTTACAAAGCCGGCGTCTTTGGCAATGCTGCGGCTACTGCACAATCGCAGTTCCAGCCGGCAAAGCAGGAGCGCCTGCGCGCCTATGAGTTCGGCTTCAAGGCACCTCTGCTTAACCGCCGTGCCCAGTTCAATGCCGCGGCATTCTACTACGACTACGCTAACAAGCAGGTTCGTGCTAAAACTTCGGATCCAGTGTTCGGACTGCTGGAGAACATTCTCAACGTGCCTAAGTCCAAGGTCCTTGGGGTCGAGGCCGAACTTCAGCTCTACCCCGTCGACGGTTTGAACATCTCGCTGAGCGGTTCCTATCTCGACTCCAAGGTGAACGGCAAGTTCGACAAGACGATTGCCGGCCTCGCGATCTACAACCAGGCAGGTTACAAGGGGGACTACAACGGCTCGACTCTGCCATTCACGCCGAAGTATTCGGCCGTTGTCGATGCGGAATACAAGTTCCCGGTTTCGGCCAGCACGGAGACGTTCTTCGGTGGCACCTTGACCTACCAGGACAAGACGAATGCCACGTTTGAAACGGCGGTGCTGAAGGCGGACGAGTATCGCATCCCGGCCTATGCGCTGCTTGATCTGCGAGCCGGTATTCAAAGTGCTGACGGGAGCTGGAAGGCGTCGGTGTTCGGCCGGAACGTGGGCAACAAGACATATGCCACCACGATCTTCTCCGGCAGCGACGTGCTCTACCGCTACACCGGGCGACCTGCCACTTACGGCGTCTCGCTTACCGTGCGCTACGGAAATTAGAACCACTCGGCAGAAAGTTCCGAGTAGAAAACAAGGATGAAATGGCAGTGGATATGAAGAAAAGCGCCAGCATCGCGGTTCTGGGTGCTGGCGCCGCCGGACTAGTGATGGGTTACAAGCTGAAAGCTGCGGGCTTCGAGAATTTCACAATTTTCGAGAAGGACGATGCGGTCGGCGGAACCTGGAAGCGTCACAATTATCCCGGATTGTGCTGTGACGTTCACAGCCATATCTACAGCTATTCATTCGATCGGAACCCTAACTGGAGCTCCACTTTTCCCCGCAGGGATGAGCTTCTGGCGTATTTTTCCGGCTTTGCGGAAAAGCACGGGCTCATGCCTTATGTCCGCCTTCGCACCGCAGTGACGAAGGCGGACTATAATGAGGGCGAAGGCACATGGACGCTTTCATTCGATGGGTGAGAACGGCGGAGCAATATTCGACCACGGTAGCGGCGGGATAGTCCTGCTGCGGGCGGCGTAAAAGTCGTCCACCTTGAAGCCTTTCTGCCGAGTCAGGGAGGTGTGGGGATCTACAGCGTGGAACTTTATCTTCAGGTCCGTCTGGCTTGCGCGGATGGCATGAGCCAACGGGCGGCGGCGAAGCGTTTCAATGTGTCGCGCGAAACGGTACGCAAGATGCTGTCGTTTTCATCGCCGCCGGGTTACCGGCGCCAGTCCGTACCGCAGCGCCCGAAGCTGGACGGGTTTGTGGCGATCATTGATGGATGGCTTGAGGGTGACCGCAGTGTCCCGCGCAAGCAACGCCATACGGCGAAGCGGGTATTCGACCGTTTGCGCACCGAGCATGGTTTCACCGGCGGCTATACGATCATCAAGGATTACATCCGGGAGCGCGAACAGCGCAGCCGGGAGATGTTCGTGCCGCTGGCGCACCCTGCGGGAGATGCGCAGGCCGATTTCGGGGAAGCGCTGGTGGAGATCGGCGGGGTGGAGCAGAAGGCCTACTTCTTCGCGCTCGATCTGCCGCACAGTGATGCCTGCTATGTGCGGGCCTATCCGGCGGCGGTGGCGGAGGCCTGGGTGGACGGACACGTGCATGCCTTCGCGTTTTTCGGCGCGGTACCGCGCTCGATCGTCTATGACAACGATCGCTGCCTTGTGACGAAGATCCTGCCCGACGGCACGCGGCAGCGTGCCACGCTGTTCAGCGCTTTCCTGTCACATTACGTGATCCGCGACCGCTATGCTCGCCCGGGCAAGGGGAACGAGAAAGGCAATGTGGAGGGGCTGGTAGGCTATTGCCGGCGCAACTTCATGGTGCCGATCCCGAAGTTCCCGACCTGGGAGGCGTTCAACCTGTGGCTGGAGGAGCAATGCCGCAAGCGCCAGCAGGACAAGGTGCGCGGGCAGAGCGAGACGATCGGTGAGCGGCTGCAGCGCGATCTCGCGGCCATGCAGCCTCTGCCCGCTACACCCTTCGAGGCCTGCGATCAGAAAGGCGGGAGGGTCTCCTCGCAATCCCTGGTGCGCTACAGGACCAACGATTATTCGGTTCCGGTGGCCTGGGGCCATCAGGAGGTCTGGATCAGGGCCTATGTCGATGAGGTGGTGATCGGCTGCCGCAGCGAAGTCATCGCCCGTCATCCTCGTTGCTATGCCCGCGAGGAGGTTGTCTTCGACCCGCTCCATTATCTCCCGCTGATCGAGCAGAAGATCAACGCATTCGACCAGGCTGCGCCTTTGCAGGGCTGGGACCTGCCCGAAGCGTTCACGACACTGCAGCGGTTGATGGAAGGGCGCATGCACAAACATGGCAGGCGCGAATATGTGCAGGTACTGCGCCTGCTGGAAACGTTCACCCTCGCCGATCTCCAGGCGGCGGTCGAACAGGCCATCGATCTTGGCGCCATCGGCTTCGATGCCGTCAAGCACCTCGTCCTGTGCCGGATCGAACGCGTACCGCCCAGGCTGGACCTGGACGTCTATCCCTTCCTGCCACGCACCACGGTCGAGAAGACCTTTGCCAGAGCCTATCTGAGCCTGCTCTCCGACCGGCAGGAGGCCGCATGAGCGATCAGGCCCCGGAGATCCTTCTCGCTCACCATCTCAAGGCGCTCAAGCTGCCTACGTGCCTGCGTGAGCATCACAAGCTCGCGCGGCAATGTGCCGCTGAAGGCGTCGATCATATCCGCTTCCTCGCCCGCCTCGTCGAGATGGAAATGATCGACAGGGAGCGTCGCATGGTCGAGCGGCGCATCAAGGCCGCGCGCTTCCCCGCCGTCAAAAGCCTCGACAGCTTCGACTTCGCCGCCATCCCCAGGCTCAACAAGATGCAGGTGCTCGAGATGGCGCGCTGCGAGTGGATCGAGCGGCGTGAGAACGCCATCGCTCTGGGGCCATCAGGCACCGGAAAGACGCACGTAGCGTTGGGGCTCGGACTGGCAGCATGCCAGAAAGGACTGTCGGTGGGCTTCACCACCGCGGCAGCGCTGGTCAGCGAAATGATGGAGGCCCGCGACGAGCGCCGTCTTCTGCGCTTCCAGAAGCAGATGGCCGGATACAAGCTGCTCATCATCGACGAACTGGGCTTTGTGCCGCTCTCCAAGACCGGCGCCGAACTGTTGTTCGAGCTGATCTCCCAGCGTTACGAACGCGGCTCCACCTTCATCACCAGCAACCTGCCCTTCGACGAATGGACCGAAACCTTCGGATCTGAGCGTCTCACAGGCGCGCTCCTCGATCGCCTGACCCATCACGTCAGCATCCTCGAGATGAACGGCGAAAGCTATCGCCTCGCGCACAGCCGGGCCCGCAAGGCCAAAACCAGACCCTGAAAATTACACCAATGCCGGGGGGAGTGGCCCTCGGGCTACGCCCTCACGCCACTCCCCCCGGCATGTAACACGATGGCCTGGTTTTACGCCGCCGAATGGCCGACTTTTGCTCCGCCGTTGACATCCGGAACTTGCGTCCGTTGCGCGTCTTATCCTCGACGAAGTCGTAAGACCACACATGCCCGCGATGCTGTGGCCGCAACCTTATACACGACCCATCGCCCAGCCAGAGCCGACGTCGTTTCGGTTGCCTCTTCGGCACTTTAAGACCCTCCCGCCGCCAGATGCGTTCCACTACCGACAAGCTGACCTGCCAGCCTGCATGGCCGAGCAAGGCATGGATACGGCGATAGCCGTACCGGCCATAATCCCTGGCCAGCGCGATGATGTCGGCCGTCAGATGCCGTTCGTCGGCATCATCCTTGGGACGATGTCGCTGCGTTGAACGATGCTGAACCAGAACACGGCAGGTCCGCCGCTCCGATACCGGAAGAACCCGGCGGACCTGCTCGATCGCTTCACGGCGACGGGAGGGACTCAAAAAGTCAGCTTCGACGCCTCTTGCAGGATCGCCTTGTCCAGCGCCAGATCCGCAACCAGCTTCTTCAGCTGCGCATTTTCCCGCTCCAGATCCTTCATCCGACGCACCTGGTCGACCTTCAGGCCACCATATTCCTTACGCCACCTATACAGCGTCTGTTCGGCAATCCCGATCTGCCGACAAGCCTCGACGGCGGTCCCGCCTCGACCGACAATCACATCCACCTCACGCAGCTTCGCGATGATCTGCTCCGGCGTAAATCGCTGACGTCCCATATATTTCTCCAATTCTTATGCCCTCTCGGGCTCTCTCCAGAATTGGACCAATTTTCTCAAGGCAGACCAATTCCAGGATTGCGGTTCATAATTCGCTTTCGAATGCGCGATCAATATATTCCAGAGAATATAGCAATTCATGGTCCCCGTCTCCAGCTGGATTGGGCACCGGGACATAATTGGAAGGCCGCTCGGATAACATAGCTGGCGCGACTGCTGATATAAGCGTCTTCGCGTACTTCCCTCCGCATGGTCCTGGAGAGCCGGGTCAGTCCCTGGAGACAGGCTCTGCGGCATGGAGGAAGCATGAAACAATTCGTGCCCGCAAGTGGGCATCGCGCAGGGAGACGCCGCGTGAACATACATCAAAGAACGATACCCCGCGATGACGGCACGGTGCTGGAGGATCTGTGCGACCGGGTCGAGAGAGGCTTGGAGCGTGGCACTTTGCCCGTGGAAGTGTTTGCGGACGATGCGGTGTTCCGCGCGGAAGTAGACCGCATTTTCACGCGCGCCTGGGTGTTCGTGGCGCATGAAAGCGAGTTGCCCAAGAACGGTGATTATGTGCTGCGCAAAATCGGGCTCGACAATGTCATCGTAACTCGCAGTTCGAAGGGCGAGTTCAGCGTCCTGCTCAATCATTGCTGGTCTGCCTTGAGAAAATTGGTCCAATTCTGGAGAGAGCCCGAGAGGGCATAAGAATTGGAGAAATATATGGGACGTCAGCGATTTACGCCGGAGCAGATCATCGCGAAGCTGCGTGATGTCGCGCGACATTCAGGTTGAGAAAGCGCGACAAACAAGATGAGAATCTTGCGTTCCGGGATTGGCGAAGGGCGTAGCCCGTAGCCGATGCCGGAACGCAGGGGGCGCCTTTTGAAGGGTGCCTGTGATGGTCGTGGTGGTCGCTATGCATTGGGTTTTCCTAGGGAGGAGGACCTGACGTGTGGCGGGCCGACACATCAACGATCATCAGGTGAGACTTTTCATGACCCACAGACGTAACGATCCCGTCGCCCTGGCGGCGGCCAAGGCCGGTTTCAGCCCGGCGACAGGCTACCGGGTGCTGCAGGATGCGCGCCTGCCTTCTCAGCGACAGGCGCCGCGCGGCCGACGGCGGCCTGATCCGCTATCAGGCATTTTCGAAGAAGTCGTCGTGCCGATGCTGGAGGCCGCCCCCGGTCTTCGTCCTGTCGCGATCTTCGAGGAACTGCGCCGCCGGTACCCGGATACCGAGTTCGGCTCACGACGAACCACGGAGGCGTATTCGCGACTGGCGCGCTCTGAACGGCGAGGATCGGGAAGTCATCTTCAGGCAGGTTCATGAACCGGGACGGCTCGGCATGTCCGATTTTACGTGCATGAACGATCTGGACGTCGCCATCGCCGGGGCCCCCTTGGATCACTTGCTCTATCACTTCCGCCTGCCTTGCGGTGGCTTTGAACATGGGCACGTCATTCTGGGCGGCGAGAGTTTCGTCGCCCTGGCCGAAGGGCTGCAGAATGCGCTCTGGTCTGCTGGCGGAGCGCCCAGGCTCCACCGTACCGACAGCTTGTCGGCCGCCTTCCGCAACCTGGACGCAGATGCGAAGGCCGACCTGACCAAGCGCTATGACGCCCTATGCGCCCATTATGGAATGGAGCCGACGCGCAACAACACAGGCATTGCCCACGAGAACGGTGCGATCGAGAGCGCCCACGGCCATATCAAGGCTGCAGTCAAGGACGCGCTGTTATTGCGCGGGACCACCGACTTCACCGACCTTGCCGCTTATCGCCGCTTCATCGACGAAGTCGTGACCGCAAGGAACCGGCGCCACGGTCCCGGCATCGATGCTGAGCGCAAGGCGCTGCAATCCCTCCCGAACGCACGGACTACCGATTACGAGGAAGTCCTCGTGACGGTGACGTCCTCGGGCGGCTTCACTCTGCGCAAGGTGTTCTACACGGTCCCCTCGCGCCTGATCGGACATCGCCTGCGCGTGCGCCTTTACGACGACCGTCTCGATGTCTTCATCGGCGGCACAAGGCTCATGACCCTGCAGCGCGGCCGCGCCGGTGTGAACGGTAAGCACGGCCACGTCGTCGATTATCGCCATGTCATTCATTCCCTGCGGCGCAAGCCGATGGCGCTACGGGGATTGGTCTATCGTGACAGCCTGTTCCCCCGCGCGCCCTACCGCCTCATGTTCGAGCACTTGCTGGAAGCTGTGGGCGAGAAAGAAGCCTGCCGGATCATGGTCGAGCTTCTGGCCATGGCCCACGAGCGCGCCTGCGAGGCGGAGCTCGCCCATATCCTGGAGGAGGACCTGGCAATCCGCAGGACCCCATGCCTGTCGGCACTACGGGCCCGCTTCAGCCCCGATCCCGCCACTTTGCCCGAAGTCGTGGTCGAGATGGTCTCGCTCTCGATCTACGACGGGCTGATCGAACAGGGAGAAGCGGCATGAGCACGGCTCCTATGATCGACGCACAGCGCCTGGGCCTGATGCTCAATGAACTGCGCTTGCCAACCATCAAGCATATCTGGGGAGATTTTGCGGCCCAGGCGGACAAGGAAGGATGGCCCGCGAGCCGGTTCCTTGCAGCCCTTGCCGAACATGAACTCGCCGAACGCGATCGCCGCCGGATCGGGCGTCATCTGGCTGAAGCCCACCTGCCGGCAGGCAAGACGTTGGACTGCTTTGCGTTCGAGGCCGTGCCGATGATCTCAAGGCCAGTCATGGCCCTGTGCGCCGGCGATGGCTGGCTCGACCAGGGTTCCAATCTCATCCTGTTCGGCCCGCCAGGCGGCGGCAAAAGCCATCTGGCGGCGGCGATCGGCCTGGCGTTGGTGGAAAATGGCTGGCGAGTGCTGTTCTCCCGCACCTCTGACCTCGTCCAGCGTCTGCAGGTCGCTCGCCGCGAACTGACGCTGGAATCCGCAATCGCCAAGCTCGACAAATATCATCTGCTCATTCTCGACGACTTTGCCTACGTCTCACGCGATCAGGCGGAAACCTCCGTCCTCTTCGAACTGATCAGTGCCCGATACGAGCGCAGATCCTTGCTCATCACCGCCAACCAGCCCTTCGGTGAATGGAATCGCGTCTTCCCGGACCCGGCAATGACGCTCGCTGCGGTCGACAGGCTCGTGCATCACGCCACGATCTTCGAGATGAACGTCGAAAGTTATCGCCGGCGCACGGCTCAGGCCCGCCGCACCGGGGCTGGACGTCCTGCCGCCTACACCACTCCGAAAGTCCTCGAGACCATCCGCGACAATCAGGATGAGAACGAGGTCCTTGCCAGCGACAATTAAAATCGGCACTGAATGACGCGCCGCGACAATCACATTCTCATCCTGATTGACGCGCAATCCTCATCCTGTTTGTCGCGCTACAGCGTGAGGTGGATGTGATTGTCGGTCGAGGCGGGACCGCCGTCGAGGCTTGTCGGCAGATCGGGATTGCCGAACAGACGCTGTATAGGTGGCGTAAGGAATATGGTGGCCTGAAGGTCGACCAGGTGCGTCGGATGAAGGATCTGGAGCGGGAAAATGCGCAGCTGAAGAAGCTGGTTGCGGATCTGGCGCTGGACAAGGCGATCCTGCAAGAGGCGTCGAAGCTGACTTTTTGAGTCCCTCCCGTCGCCGTGAAGCGATCGAGCAGGTCCGCCGGGTTCTTCCGGTATCGGAGCGGCGGACCTGCCGTGTTCTGGTTCAGCATCGTTCAGCGCAGCGACATCGTCCCAAGGATGATGCCGACGAACGGCATCTGACGGCCGACATCATCGCGCTGGCCAGGGATTATGGCCGGTACGGCTATCGCCGTATCCATGCCTTGCTCGGCCATGCAGGCTGGCAGGTCAGCTTGTCGGTAGTGGAACGCATCTGGCGGCGGGAGGGTCTTAAAGTGCCGAAGAGGCAACCGAAACGACGTCGGCTCTGGCTGGGCGATGGGTCGTGTATAAGGTTGCGGCCACAGCATCGCGGGCATGTGTGGTCTTACGACTTCGTCGAGGATAAGACGCGCAACGGACGCAAGTTCCGGATGCTCAATATCATCGACGAGTTCAGCCGCGAATGTCTGGCGATGGTGCCGCTGCGACGGTTCCGGTCCAACGACGTGATCGACGTGTTGGCCGACCTGTTCATCGAGCATGGGCCGCCTGAACATATCCGGTCCGATAATGGTCCCGAGTTCGTCGCCCATGCGGTGCGAGAGTGGCTGGGTCGGCTCGGTGTCACCACCCTCTACATCGAACCCGGCAGCCCCTGGGAGAATGGATATATCGAGAGCTTCAATGCCCGCCTTCGCGATGAACTGCTCAATGGCGAGATCTTCTACAGCCTGGAGGAGGTCCGCTGCGTCACGGGCTGGTGGCGCGAGCATTACAACCGACTGCGCCCACACAGCAGCCTCGGCTACCGCCCTCCAGCCCCGGAAACAGTCAAGATGCCAGCCTGGCCGCTCGGCTCCGCTACGCTCCGCCTCCCGCCCAGGCTGGCATCAGAAATCCAGATCAGCTAACTATGCAACCGGACCAATCATCGCGGGCAGTCCATTGCCCGCATCGCGGCAGCCATGTGTGCCAGGAAGACTACGGCAACGCCTCCCATTTCAAATGCCCCTATCATGGGTGGGTTTTCAAGAACGACGGCAGCTTCGTCGGCGCTCCGGAAATGCAAGCTGCCTATGGAGGCCGGCTCAATGCTTCTGAATGGGGCCTGCGGCGTGCGCCCAAGGTGGACAGCATCCACGGATTCATATTTGCTTGTCTGTCGGAAGAGGCCGAGAGCCTGAGAGACTATCTAGGCGGTGCCGCCTGGATGTTCGATGCGATCTTTGGCCTTCATCCCGACGGCGTCAAAGCCCTTGCTCCCCCGGAGCGCTTCATCCTGCACGCCGACTGGAAGAGCGGTGCCGAAAATTTCGTGGGTGACACCTACCATATCGGCACGGCGCATCACTCCGTAACATTGACGGGCTATCTGCCTGGCGACGTGCGCGAGGGCGGCCAATATGCGCACGGCTTCCTCTTTGAAAACGGTCATGAGTTTCTCGGTTACCGGCTACCCGAATGGTTTGGTCCTCCTTTCAAATATTGGGGTTTTCCCGAGGAACTCGCCAGCCAGTTCGACCTTAGCGCCTTGGATGAGACGCAAAGAGAGCTGCTCGTGACTGTTCCTCCTTCTGTCGGGACGATCTTTCCTAACTTCAGCTATTTGCGGATGCCCGAACCACCGGGGCCGGGAGAGTTTCCGATACCGAATACTGACATCCGGGTGTGGAGCCCGATCGCACCCGGCGTAATGGAAGTCTGGCACTGGCAGTTCAACTTTGCCTTCATGCCGGAGGAATATCAGCGCAAGGCTTACCTATCCGGTCAATATACCTTCGGCGCCGGCGGCATCTTCGAGCAGGACGATATGACGATCTGGGAAGGCGCGTCCAAAGCCGCACAGAGTCCGTGGAACCGCAAAGTGGGCGCAGAACTCAACTATCAACAGAAGCGTCCCGAACCGAATCCGGACTGGAAGGGACCAGGGCAATTCTTCGACACCTATTATGGTGAGTATCTCCAGGCCGGCTTCTGGAAACAGTGGCTGAAAATGATGCGGAACGGGTGAGGTCGACATGAAAACTATGCTCATGGAAAGGTCGGTTGGGTCGACGATGGAAATGTCTCATCTCGCTTCACGGTTTCTTTCGCTGGAGGCGAAGCTGCTGGATGAACGCCGTTACGATGAGTGGCTCGACATGCTCGGTGACCAGATAACATATGAGGTCCCGATCCGCCTTTCACGCCGCGAGTTTGTCGATGAAACCAAGAGCGGCTGTTACCATATTTGCGACAACAAGGAGTTGCTGAAGCTTCGCGTCGCGCGTTTCCATTGTGGGGAGGCCTGGGCGGAACGCCCGGCATCGCGGACGCTGCGTGTTGTCGGGAGTGTCCTCGTCAATCCAACGGATGAGGAGGCGATATTTGAGGTCGATAGCGCCCTTCTGCTTTGCCGCCAGCGCAACTCTGATCGTCCATGCGATACAATCGCCGTACGGCGATCCGACAGGATTTCACTGGGAGCGGAAAGGCCGCTGCTGCTGAGCCGTCGGGCAATTCCTATTGACACCGTCTTGCACACGCCCAACCTGAGTGTCTTCGTCTGACGACCCGAGCGCGTCACACTTAAATCTTTGCTGCCGTGAGACTTCCCTTCTCGCAAGCATGGCGAGCGCCTGCAATCCTTTCATAGCTGGGAGTTGCGGGACGTGCCTAAGGGCTCGAGAAGTTAGATATGGAGAGATGTTCTCATCATATCTTCAAGGCGGGCTGGTCGATCTGCCGGACGATGATCGCGCCAATGCGCTGGCTCTGTGGCATCGCAGAGGCAAATGCACGTTCGAGGCGGAACAGGGAACCGCGAGGGGGTGACGGAAAACCCGGTGATCGGCGTTGTCTTGCATTTTGCCAATCCGGCAGCGTTTGTCGTGCGATCTCCGCCATCCCGCCGGGGTAGGTCAGACATGGGACGGAATTGATGTGTTCGCCGGCGTCTTGAGTTTTCCCGTTCCTCCATGTTCGATGGTACATTTTGGGAATTGGCAATTGTGAACCGGTTTGGGAAAAGCGGAGCCCGCCTTCGAGATCGTTGGGGGCGCGTTAAATGGGTTTAACCGCCTCGTAGTAGTTGTTCCCGCCCTCATCGGAATGGCAGTGTGCCAAACTGAGTCCTACTATGGCGAGATGCGCCGCATAGGCGTCCGCTCCTAGCGACATTGATGTGCGGCCGGTCAGTGTATCACTCCATTCGCAAACCTCGCGCGGGGCGCTGAACAGAAATCGTCCGCCCGGTTCCAACACGCTTGCCGCATTACTGAGAAGCTTCCGCTGGTCGGCCGCATGAAGCAGGAAGACGAGGCCGATCGATACGGCACCGACAAAGGTGCGGCCAAAGAAGTCACTGTTCTGCACTGGTTCACAGGCGGCAGGCATGTCAGGCAGCTGACGCCGGTAGGCCGAGATAAGTGAAGGCGACGCATCGATCCCCCAGACAGAGAAGCCATCGTCTACCAATGCTTGGGCAATTGGCACGCCGGACCCGCACCCTATATCGAGTATAGCGGCTGATGAAGGCAGACTGTCCCGCGCCCAAGATCGGACTAATGTCACACCGATCTCCGAACGGATAGCCATGAACCGCTCAGCGACGGCATCCCAGCCAGCGGAATGGTCGGTCGTCATGTTGTGCCTCCCCGATCAGTCAGTGTTATTAGAGTATCAGCGATTTGCCTGCGCCATTCCTAAAACTATCATCTTCGGGAAAGCAGGGAATTGTAACGGGAGTTGGATGACTCCCGCCATACGCGGGCATCACCATCCCAATTCCGCGTGCGATCCCAAGCGCACAAGCTGAAAGGTTTCATCGTCAGGCGTAATATGGCAATCCCGGTGGTCGTGCCAGTCGCTGTTCAGCGCATGGTCGCGGTGGCGCGGCGCCAATGGCTCGTCATGCGCCAGCGCCTCGATGACGGGATCACGGCAGCGTCCTGCCGATCAGGTCAGGCATCTTCGGGTTCGGCGGCAAGAGCAAAGTGTCGGTATTCGCTTGGCGGCATGCCGCGGGCGGCTCGGAACTTGCGTGAGAAGTGGGCGCCGTTGGCAAAGCCACATTGCAGGGCGACTTCCTTGATGCTCAATCGACGGCCATATGGCCCCAGCATCCGCATGGCCAGATCGATCCGCATGCCATCCAACTCACGCCGGAACGAGGTGTCGGCTTTGGCAAGCAGGAGATTTAGGTAACTTCTCGAGATGCCCACGTCATTCGCGATCTCCCTGGGCGACAAGCCTTCCTCGTTCAATCTTTCGCGCATCGCCTGGCGGATCCGTGTGAGCGTTTTTGCCTGGTGATGCGAAATATCCGAAATCGAAGGACCGATTGCGAGGCGAACGAGGCTTACGATCTGCTCGGCGAACTGCGAGGCCGGCTGCAGGCTCAGATGGTCCCGGCCGGAGGCCTGCAGGGCGCCGATATAGGCAGCCAGTGCCTTGGACCAGTGGCCCTCGGCATCGATCTTGCGCGCGCTTACATCCTCGACATTGGGGATTTGGCTCGTAAGGAACCGACGTGGAATTCTGAAAGTCTGGACCGCAATGGGGTCGTTGAAGAGATAGCTGAATGGCGAAGCGCTATCGCTGAGGAACATGTCCCCTGGCCCAACGATATCCTCACGGCCAAATTGATAGAATTTGAGATAACCGCTTTTGATCGTGTTAATCAGAATATCGTTACAGCTGTCATCGACGATATATTCTGGGGTGCGCTCAAAAGTATGGGGAGAAACCTTTATGTCGAGCAGGTCGAATTCATCGAATGAATGCCTTTCGATCCGACCGAGAAAATCATCTTGCGCCCGGGAATGAATGTTGACCCGGCAAAATGTGGCTAGCACCGCGTCCTGCCAGAAATTCAGGTTCGCGTGTCGCTCCTCCCCGGGAGTCTCCCATATGCTCCGATGGTCTTTCATCGATTGCTCCCGCCAGACTTCTTTCCTCATGGAAGGCGTCTTGTGCTCGTTGCGCCCCACAGCCTCGTGCAATCAAGCTGAAGCCTCGGGGCCGTAAGGCGTGACCATAGCATATATCGGCAAAGGGTCCTAAGCGAGCCGGCATAATGCGCTATGGAGCGCGCAAGCTGACCCTCTGCCTCCCGGCAGTTCCGAAACATCAGGCTGCCGGGTTGATTTGGCTTTCCGGTGCACGCGCGCTCAGATTGCGCGACTGCATGATCTCGGCAACGATCGAAACGGCGATTTCCCAAGGCGTCTTCCCGCAACCAGCGATACCGATTGGCGCGTGGATCCGGGTTAGGTCATGTTCGCCGAAACCCGCTTTTATCAATCGGTCACGTCTCGATCCGATTCTTGAGCGGGCCCCGAGGACACCGATATACCCGGCGCTGGAGCGCAGGGCCGAAGTTACGACATCGTCGTCGACGACATCGTCGTGCGTGACCGAAACCACAGCGGTCCAGGGATCCGGGCTCATCGCGTGCAACGTGGCCGCAGGAGCGGTTCTCAGATAGGTCAACCCGCCGATTGGAGGCGTGGTCCCAGGTCCGTTTCCGCGAATCAGATAGGTTTCGAAACCCGCATCGGAAGCCAACTTTGCCAGAGCCAGTGCGGTCGGATCTCCGCCGACAACGACTAGGCGACTTTTGGGGTCGTAGCGAAGGCTATATTTCGTCCCATCCGCGGCCCAGGTGGGGCAATCGGGGGGAGCTGGTTCGACTGTGCGGGCATAGCCGTCACTACGCCACAGAGCGGGTATTCGAGCTACCTCAAGGCGCAGCAATTCGGCGACCGCGGGTTCCTCGGAATCGATGGATTCGAGGAGGATTTCTATGGTTCCGCCACAAAGAAGCCTGATGTCGATCCAGGGGCTTCCCTGTCCGTAAAGCAGTGTCTTGGGAGTGCGATCGCGGAGCACTTCAGCGGCATGGTTGGCCACATCCGCTTCCAGGCATCCTCCGGAAAAATAGCCGCCGGCCCGATCCTGATCGAACACCATCTGTGTTCCTGCTGGACGCGGCGAAGAGCCGACGAGGCGTGTGATCGTTCCCAGGACGACATTGCGATGCTGCCGGCGGGCGCTCTCAAGGCACGGGCGGATATCGGAAATCCAACCGAAGGTAGGCCAATCATTGCCCTCAAGCTGCATGCGCCCCTCCCCGTGCCAAGGATTCACGCGCTATACTTCTTGGTCCTTTGACAGCCGATGGCTGCTTGTATCGGTCCCTCCAAAGCCCTCTGCTTGACGCAGCCCAACGCCGCCATCGCAGGAGCCCCCTATGATATGCTCGGCCGCTTGGACCGGTGATGGGGGAGCTATGAAGAGCATGGGTACGAACGGTGCGCAACGATGTGATCGCGCCCGCCGCTGAAGCTGGGGCAAACTCGGCGGATGGAATTCCCCACTTTTCTATGAAAACCCCATCTTGTCCGATCGATAAAACAGCATTGGCATCCGCCTGATCCACTCGATTACACTCTTTTGAACGCCATGGCGATCGCATCGCCGCGCTCTGGAATGCTGGTCCACCGATCGAAGCGAGCAGTTGCTTCTTTTTCCGGTTTCCGTCTCCATTTCGCGGCTGAAAACGATCGAGCGAAAGGCCAACCTTCTTGTAAACGGTTCTATATCGAAGTATGTTGTGAAGAGCAAGAATTAGGCATGCGGCGGACAATTCCTTCCGGTCTTTAGCCGGTGGTCAAGCCGTTGGCATTACGCTGCCATTCCACAGTAGTTGGGGGGATTTCCTTGTCGCAAGAGGTTGGTTCGCTGCAGGCTCGTCCGAGGGTCCTGGCGACATATGCAATGCCCGCCAGGGTTGTCGGGGAAATTCAATCTTTCGCCGATCTTTCGATCCTTCCCGGTGAGTCCGCTCCTGAGCGCGTTCTTGAGAATTGCAACGGTTTTGACGCTCTCATCTGCACCTTGATGAACAAGGTGACCGCGGATTTTATCGATCGGTTACCCCCTTCCATCCGGCTTGTAGCGACTTACTCCGTGGGTATCGACCATATCGATCTCAGGGCGCTGCAAGCTCGGAGAATAGCATTGGTGAACACGCCCGACGTGCTCACCGAAGCCACGGCGGACATAGCCTGGCTCCTCCTCCTCGGAGCGGCCAGGCGCGCAAGCGAAGCGGAGGCTTTGTTGCGGTCGGGGATGTGGACCGGTTGGGAACCGAACCAGCTCGTCGGTACGGATATTCACGGCTCGACCTTGGGTATTCTCGGTTTTGGCCGGATCGGCCGCGCGGTCGCTCGCCGAGCGGCAGGGTTTGGCATGAACATACTGACCTCGGTCCGTTCATCGTCCGCGGGTGATCCACCCCCTCCCGGGACGATCATTTGTTCATCGATGGAGGAAGTCCTGGCTGGCAGCGATTTTCTATCTTTGCATTTGCCATTGACCGAGGAGACGCAAAACTGGCTCAATGCAGAGCGCATAGCTTCGATGAAATCTGGTGCGATCGTGATCAACACGGCACGGGGAGGGTTGATCGATGAAACAGCCCTGATTGCGGCGTTGCAATCCGGCAAGCTCGGCGGCGCCGGGCTCGACGTTTTTGTCGGCGAGCCCGATATTCGCCGCGATCTTGTAGAGGCACCTAACACCTTCCTCCTGCCGCATCTCGGAAGTGCGACGAGACGCGCAAGGGAAGGTATGGGCTTAAGCTTGGCGCGCGATATCGCCGCTTTCTTTGCCGGCCGGCCGGTCGAAAATGGCGTAGGTGTCTCGAAATGAGCGCGCTCGTTGATCTCGAGGCGAGGCAAAGGGTACAGCTTGATGCTCTCCTGTCGACAGCATTGAACGCTGCCGGCGTCGAAGGCAAGCTTGAGCGCTTTCTCCCCTCAGTTCCTCTCGGTCGAACCGTCGTCATCGGAGGGGGCAAGGCCGCGGCAGCGATGGCGAATGAGCTTGCCAGACTTTGGCCGGCCCCGCTTTCCGGCGCCGTCGTTGTGCCTTACGGCCATCAATCGCCTTCCTATTCCGGTCCAATTCAGATTTTGGAGGCTGGTCACCCGGTTCCCGACGGGAACAGCGTGGTGGCTGCGGACCGCATGATGGAGTTGGTCAAAGATCTTTCTCACGATGATCTCGTCATCGCGCTGATGTCTGGCGGGGCTTCGGCGCTTCTTGTCGGCTTGCCCGAAGGCGTCAGCCTTGAAGATAAGCAAGGACTGAACAAGGCCTTGCTGAAAAGCGGGGCAACAATTTCCGAAATCAATGCGGTGCGCAAGCAGATTTCCACGGTGAAGGGCGGCCGACTGGCGCATGCGGTAGGTAAGGCGCGCCTGCTCACTCTTGCCGTCTCAGACATACCGGGAGACGACATTCGCAAGATCGGGTCTGGTCCGACGATTGCCAATGCGGCGGAAGCCGTTGCGGCGACACCGATTCTCGAGCGATATGGCATAGATGTTCCGGAATCCATCAACCGGCACCTGCGGAAGGGTTTGGATAATCCCTCACCTGACGATCGATCAAGACGGGCAGGTGATAGTGCGTTCCTGATCGTCAAGCCGGGCGATATTCTCATTGCAGCAGCCCGGTGCGCCGAAAGCGTCGGCTACAAGCCGATCATTCTGGGGGATGACCTGGAGGGGGAGGCGCGTGAATTGGGTTCCGCGCATGCAAAGCTGGCGCTCGAAACGCTTCGAGCGGGGCGTAGGGCATGCATTCTGTCCGGCGGAGAGACGAGCGTGACCGTCTCCGGCCGAGGCAGAGGAGGCAGGAACAGCGAATATCTTCTGGGCTTTGTGCTGGCGACAGCGGGGCAGGAAGGGATTGCGGCGCTGGCAGTCGATACCGATGGCCTGGATGGCGCCGGCGACAATGCGGGAGCTGTTGCGTTCGCGTCGACCTTGACGCGCGCTGCCGGGAAGAAACTGGATGCTGCGGCCTATTTGCGCCGCAACGATTCCTATAGCTTCTTCGCTGCGCTGGACGATCTCGTCGTAACAGGACCCACATGCACGAACGTCAACGATTTCCGGGCCATTCTCATCGATCCGGTGATTGATCGCTAAGCTTGGTCGGTAGTCTGGTTAAACCATCGTGCCTCTGATTCCATTGACTTTGTGCGGCCGCCAACGCTGCCGGTGTGTCCAGGTCAAAGTGAATACCGGGATCGTCAATATGGATGGGAACGACAGACGCGCGATATTTTTCGAGAAGTGAGCGTGCGCCAGTATCACCTGAGAGATTCAGCAGCGCGGGGAAAAAATCAGAACCCCATGTGATCGGATTCCCCCTTCGCCCATCGCTTATAGGAACCAAAATCGTCGATGGGGTCGCTTGCTGAGCCATCCTTTGCAAGAGGCTTGCCGGGACAAATGGCATGTCGCCCAGACAAATGATCGCAGCACGCGTATCTTGCGGCAGCGCGGAGATCCCAGCGATCAATGAATGGGCCATTCCCCGACGGGCGTCGGAAGCTCGGGTCTGGCATAGTTCGCGCTTCCCAAGGATATCCCTGAGTTCAGCGGCATCCGCGTCCGTTACGATATGAGGCGGCGGTAAACCCGCCTGTTCGATTGTATCGACGATATGCGCCAGCACTGGCCGTCCGCCCAGATTGGTCCGGAGCTTGTCGAAGCCCATCCGGCTCGAACGGCCGGCGGCCAGCACTATCGGTCGCACGCACATGTGCATTCGTCTTTAGTAATTGCCGGAGAGCACGTCATGCGCCCAGCGGTTGGATAGGTTCGTATAGGGGTGCGCTACCCTTTCCGATCATACTCCCGTCCCATTCCCGCACAGCCATCTCCAATCCTCCCCACCATTTCCGCGACTGGCGGTTCATGTGTTCAGATGGCGTTAGTGGATATTTGCACCATCGTCGATCATGCCGCCCGTCGGCTGGATGGTAAGGAGTGTTATCAAAGCAAAGATGACGCAGGCCAGGCCGAGAAGGGCAAAGTACCACCAGATACCATTGGCCAGTAAAGAGAAGTAAATTGCGGGTACGAAGAACGCGGCGGCAGAGCCGCTCTGGACGACAACACCGTTAGCCAGGCCAACAATAGCGGTGTTCTTGAGAACGCGTGGAATCATGATCATGACCACCGCCACCATCGTACCAGGCGTGGCGAAACCCCAGACCATCAAGCTCACAATCGTTAAGGTTACGCTCGATTGAGGCAGGAAAAGAGAGATGCTCGCCATACAGGCTAAGACGGATATGGTTGCGGCAACGAGCTTGAACGAGTGACCGCGGGAGAGAAGAAAGCCGGTCAATATCCCTCCGCAGATACTGGCGATATTCGAGATCGCTACGGCAGCAGATCCCATGGATACGGAAACACCAAGAGTCTTGGCCATGTATTGAGGCATGACGATATTGACGCCAAAACCAGCGATGGTGAGTATCGCGAATGCGGCCGCCAACCGGAGTACGCCCGATTCTCCGATCACCGCCCGCAAGGCGTCGTCGTTGCCAGCGGTTCCGCGGGACGTCTGTCCAGGCACCGGGAGCAAGCCGACGGAAAGGGCAAGGCCGGCTGCCGCCGCACCATGAATGACGAATGGCAGACGCCAGTGTTCGGTTGCGGAGAATGGAGCGGCAAGGAGCAGACCGGCGCTTATGCCTGCGGCGAAATAGGTCGACCAGAGCGCCATGGCCCCGGTTTGCCGTTTTCCCGATGTAGTCATGATGAGGAGCGAAGGAGCGGCAGCGGTGATCGCTACAAAGCCGATACCTTCGATCAGACGTGCCGCTTCGATCAGGCCCAAGCTGTCGCTTATGTAGCAAATGGCGTTTGCGATCACGATGAGCACACATGCGCCAGCGAGCATGGGCCGAGCACCGTACCTATCGACTGCTGACCCGCCCAGGGTTGAGCCGAGTGTGGGAGCAATGAACAGGAGACCGATAATCCAGCCGATCTCCTGCGGAGAAGAGCCGAGCGCCTTGCCCATATCCGCTGCGATCGGCGCCATCTTGCCGGCGGACGCTATGGCAAGCAGACCGTAACAATAGACAAGAAAGATTGAGCCCCAGCCTGCGCTTTCGGCTTTCGATGTCGTGACGGTCATAAGGTATCCCCCTCTATGCCCGCCCTCCGTCTGCGTGAACTCAACTGCGGAACCGCCGCAGCCTGGTTCAGACTGGTTGGCGGCTATCGATCTCCATGCCAATGAAGCGCATGCCCCCGTTTCGACGGTGACAGCATCCATGCTTTAATCATGCCAGTAGAGTCTGGCCGGGTTGTCCACGAGCAGGCGATGTTGCAACTCAGGCGTCGGTGCGATGCGGGGGATCATATCGACCAGCGCGCCATCGTCCGAAATTGCATCTTGCATGTTCGGGTGCGGCCAGTCGGTGCCCCACAGGACGCGATCCGGATAGTCTTCGACAAGGGGGCGCACGGCCTGTGCGAAAGCATCCCATGGCGGGCCGCTGCCATCGAGGCGGTCGGGACAGGTCACCTTGGTCCAGATATCGTCGCGGCTGTCGAGGAGTGCCCGGAAGACACGCATATCCGGTCCATCCGGTCCTTGCGTGACATCGGGCCGCCCCATATGGTCGACGACGATCAGCGTAGGGATGGCGTCGAGGAACGAACGGAGTTCTTCCAGGATATCCGCCTCGAAATAGACGACGACATGCCAGCCGAGGCCCTGGATGCGACGGGCGACCTCAAGGAATTTGTCCTTGGGCGCATCGTCGACCAACCGTTTCAGGAAGTTGAACCGCACGCCGCGAATGCCGCCTTGGTGCAGGTTTTCAAGTTCGGCATCGCTGATGGCTGGATCGACAACCGCTACCCCGCGCGCGCGTCCATCGGATTTTGCGATTGCATCCAGCGTCGCACTGTTGTCCGTGCCGTGGCAACTGGCCTGCACGATGACGTTGCGGGAGAAACCGAGCCTGTCGCGCAACGCGAACAACATGTCCGGCCCGGCATCTTCGGGAAGATATTTGGCCTTCGCGCTGAAGGGGAACTGCGCCATCGGTCCGAAGACATGGCAGTGCGCATCGACCGCGCCGGCGGGTGGTACAAACCGCGGGCGTGAGGGATCGGCGTGCCAGCTTACGATACGACTCATGCGAAAATCTCTCCATCCATAAGCTTGCGCGCGGTACGCAAGATGGCGGCGCTGGTGACCTGGCCGTCTGCATCCGTCTCCATGACGCAGCTCATCTCGCCGGTAGGATGCTCCACCGACAGGGTCTTGCGGGCACCGCCTGGGATTGACGCGACCTGCGCGGCGGGCGATCCCTCGATCAAGCAGGCGGTGGCGACGCTGACCGCGCCGAGAACACCGATCGAGGCATGTGCGCGGTGGGGGATGAAGCTGCGTACCGTGACGGCGCCTCCGTCGCGCGGTGGTGCAACCAGCATCATCTTGGGTACGGATTTCTCGCGCACGTCGCCGAGGTTCATTCGTTCGCCGACGGCAAGGCGGATCGCCTCGATCCGTGCCTTGAGATCGCTGGCGCCGTCCAGCTCGTCACGACTCTCGTAGCCGGCCGCACCGACGTCTTCGGCCTTCATCACGACGCAGGGCATGCCGTTGTCGATCAACGTGACCGGCACGCCGTTCACGATGTCACAGGCATTTCCGGTAGGCAGCAGCGCGCCGCAGGATGAGCCTGCCGTTTCGCGGAACTCTAGCGGGATCGGAGCCGCCGTGCCCGGTACGCCGTCGATCCTTGCCGCCCCGTCATAGCGCACGCGCCCTGACGGTGTTTCGATTGTCGCCACGGCAATCTGGCCGGTGTTCATCATGTAGATGGTGACACGCGTCTCGCTGTCCTGTGCCGGCACCAATCCGCGTTCGATCGCGAACGGACCGACGCCGGCCAGGATATTGCCGCAATTTTGTGCATCGGTAACGATAGGCTTGTCGACGAATACCTGAAGAAACAGATAGTCGACATCGATGCCGGGACGCTCGGATTTCGAGATCACGGCCACCTTGCTTGTCAAGGGATCCGACCCGCCCATCCCGTCGATCTGGCGGGGATCGGGCGATCCCATCGCGCGGAGCAGGAAGGCGTCGCGTGCCGCGATATCGGCAGGGAGGTCATCTTTGAGGAAATAGCCCCCTTTGGATGTGCCGCCACGCATCCACATGACGCGGGTGGGGTCAGACATATTTCAGGCCCATTTCGGCGAGGCGGCCACGCATATCGTAAATGTCGAGGCCGAGTTCCCCGGCAGCGAGCCGTTGACGCTTCGTTTCCTCATTGGCTTCGCGTGCCTGGGCCTTTGCCAACACGTCGGCGGCGCGTTCGCGCTCGACCACACAGACCCCATCGTCATCTGCAATGATCACGTCACCGGGACGGATCACGGCGTCTGCGCAAACGACGGGGACATTGACCGATCCCAGCGTCGCCTTCACCGTACCCTGTGCGAAGATGGCCTTCGACCAGACAGGAAAGCCCATGGCCGTCAGATCGCGCACGTCACGTACCCCCGCATCGATTACCAGCCCCCGGCAACCCCGTGCCATCGCCGAGGTGGCGAGAAGGTCTCCGAAATAGCCGTCTTCGCAAGGCGAGGTGGGGGCGAGCACGAGAATGTCGCCGGGCTGCAGCTGCTCGATGGCGACATGCACCATCCAGTTGTCCCCGGGAGGCGCGGAGATGGTGACCGCCGAGCCCGCGATACGGGCGCCTGCATAGATCGGGCGCATGCGGGAGGCGAGCAGCCCTGTGCGGCCTTGCGCTTCATGGACCGTCGCAACGCCGCAAGAGGCGAGGGCGTCGATTACCGGCGCTTCCGCTCGCTCGATAGATTGGACGACTAAACCCGACACAACGCTCTCCTTGGCAACGATAACTGGGAGAATGCGCGCCGTTCCGTCCTTGCAGCAAATCCGTTCTTTGCCCGATGAATAAGAATTTGCTAATCGTGCAGCATGGAACGGCTGGACGTGAATCTGCGGCATCTGCGCGCCTTTCTGGCGATCATGGAAAGTGGAAGCGTGACGGCAGCCGCGCGTGAGGTTCACCTTACCCAGCCTGCAGTGACGCAGGGAATCGCCAAGCTGGAGTTGCGGTTCGGGGTGCCGCTTTTCGAACGGCAGCCGCGCCGCATGATCCCCACGGATGAGGCACGAATCCTGGCGCCGCGCGCTACCGCGATCATTCGGCTTCTGGGGCAAACGCGCGCGACGGCGGCGCAGGTTTCCGCTTTTCTCGGCTTATCGCGAGCGGGAAGTTATGCAAATGCTGCGACGGCCATGGGTCTGAGCGAAGCATCGCTGCATCGGGCGGTGAGCGACCTTTCGCTCGCTTTGGGACAGGATCTTGTGAGGCGGCGCGGCAAGGGTGTTGTCCTGACGGCGCGCGGCTTGGCGATGGCGCGCAATTTCCGGCTCGCGCTTGCCGAGCTTCGATCGGCGGATATTGAGCTGGCCGCATTGCGAGGCCACGAAAGAGGGCGCATCACGATCGGAGCGATGCCGCTTTCGCGTGCGCGCCTGTTACCGAGCGCCGTCGCAGCGTTTCATCGCGCGAAGCCGGATATCGATATCGTCATCATGGAGGGCTCCTATGCCGAGCTGACGGGGCCGCTGCGTGACGGCGATATCGATATGATGGTCGGTGCGGCGAGGACAAATATATCGGCAGATATGGCACAGAGAGAACTTTTCGACGATCCGCTCATCATTCTTGCCGGCGCGCACCACCCGCTGGCGCAGGCCCGCCGGCCCCCGACGATTGCGGCGCTCGCGCGGTATCCATGGATCGTGGCCGCGGCTGGTACGCCGTTAAGGGCGCATTGGCAGTCGATGTTCGAGGAGGTCGGCGTTACGCCACCACGCGTGCCGATGGAATGCGGCTCAGTCATGATCGTCCGGCAAATTCTTGTCGAAAGCGATTTCCTCACTCTGCTGTCGCCCGATCAGGTCAGTGTGGAACTGGAGGCGGGGTGGCTCGTGAGAATTGCAGGCCCGGTGCGTCCGATGTCGCGCACCATCGGTTTGACCGTCCGATCGGATTGGCGGCCTACGCCGGCACAGGCTGCTCTGATCGAGGTTATCGAGGAACAGGCCGCAGTGCTGCGCGACGAACACACTTCGTAATTTCTAATGCATTAGGTGCCAATCCGATTGGCGGTGCGTGGACGGTTGCCGCTAATCTCGGCAAATGGATCAGATTGCTGTCGCTTTGATTGGTTTCGGAGAAGCGGGCCGCAGCTTTGCGGAAGCAGGGTCCTGGTCGACTTCGGCGCGTGTCTTCGACGTTTTGACCGATGATCCGGCCAGCGCCGACCGCAAGCGTCGTGAGTATCTGGCAGCTGGCGTTGCGGGAAGCGACACGCTTGCCGATGCGGTGAGCCGCTCGCCGCTGGTGCTTTCGCTGGTGACGGCAGATCAAGCCGTCGTGGCCGCGCGCGCCGCCGCCTCGCTGGTCGCTCCTGCTGCGATGTTCTGTGACATGAACAGCGTGGCGCCTGAAACCAAGCGCATCGCCGCACAAACGATTGAAGCTGCCGGCGGGTGGTATGTGGACGTGGCGGTCATGGCGCCGGTCAATCCCGCCAAGCTCTCCGTACCGCTGTTGCTGAGCGGCGTCAGAGGGAGCGACGCGGCGGCGGCACTGGAGCGGTTGGGTTTCACGTACCCATCCGGTGAGCCCCGCCTTGTCCGGTGAGTGAACGACCGGTCTTAAGAGCGCTCGTATGAGCGAGCTTAGGAGCGCAGCATGGGGCAGATTACGGTGATGACGGGGCCGGAGCGGCGGCGTCGGTGGCGGGACGAGGAGCGCTTCAAGATCCTGGCCGAGGCCTTCGCGCCGGGCGCATGTGTCGCGGACGTAGCCCGGCGGCGGGACGTATCGACCAGCCTGATCTACACCTGGCGGCGCAATCTGCGACGCGAACAAGCCAAAGGGGCATCCCTTCCGATGGTGGAGGCAGCCTTTGCCCAGGCGGTCCTCACTAAGGACGAGAAGGTGGACGGCTGTGATCGCTGCGGCGTGATCACCGTCGAACTGGGCGAAGGTCGGCGCGTTCGCATTTCGGCCGAAGCTCCCGCTGCACTGGTCACCGCGACCTTGAAGGCGCTGCGGTGATCCCAGCGGGCGCGCGGGTGTGGATCGCCATGGGGCACACGGACATGCGCAAAGGGATGCAAGGGCTGGCCTTGCAGGTCCAGCAGGGCCTGAAGCGCGATCCGCATGGGGGCGACCTGTTCGTGTTTCGCGGACGGACGGGATCGCTGATCAAGATCATCTGGCACGACGGGATAGGCATGTCGCTCTATTCCAAGCGGCTCGAGAAGGGACGCTTCGTGTGGCCCTCGGCGAAGGACGGGATCGTCTCGCTGACCAACGCGCAATTGTCCTGCCTGCTGGAAGGGATCGACTGGCGTAACCCGCAGTATTCCTGGCGCCCGCAGAGCGCCGGATAGACCAGCCACTTTCTTCGCCTTCCGGCGCATTTTCGGCTTCAATGCTGCGCCGATCTGTGATTCCATGCTCGTCATGGACACGGCCGCATCGCCCCTTCCGGACGACGTCGAAGCGCTCAAGGCGCTGCTGTCCGCCGCGCTTGAACGCGCCGACGAGGCCGAGGCGCGCCTCGCCAATGCCAGGGCCCGCGAGAGCGCGACCGAGGCGATGATCGCCCACCTCGCTGCAGATCGCCGCTGCGCCGCGAGCAATATGGCGCCAGTGCCGAGCGCAGCCGTCGACTTCTCGACCAGCTTGAGCTTCAGTTGGAAGACCTCGAGGCCGATGCCTGCGAGGATGACCTAGCCGCCGAAGTTGCCGCCGCCAGGACAGCCGACGTTGCCGCCTTCGCGCGCAAGCGGCCGAGCCGTAAGCCGCTCCCCGCACACCTCCCGCGCGAGCGCGTTGTCATTCCCGCACCGTGTTCATGCCGGTCCTGCGGCGGCGTGCGCCTGTCGAAGCTGGGCGAAGACGTGACCGAGACGCTCGAAGTGATCCCGCGCCAGTGGAAGGTGATCCAAACGGTACGCGAGAAGTTCTCGTGCCGGGATTGCGAGGCGATCACGCAGCCTCCAGCGCCGTTCCATGTCGTGCCGCGCGGATGGGCCGGCCCCAGTTTCCTCGCCATGCTGCTGTTCGAGAAGTATGGCCAGCATCAGCCCCTCAACCGCCGTGCCGAGCGCTTCGCGCGCGAAGGCGTGGCGCTCAGCACCTCGACGCTGGCCGACCAGGTGGGCGCGGCGGCCTTCGCCCTGATGCCGCTCTATCGACGGATCGAGGCGCACGTGCTTGCGGCCCGGCGGCTGCATGGCGACGATACAACCGTGCCGGTCTCGCCAAGGGCAAGACCGATACCGCGCGCCTGTGGGTTTACGTCCGCGATGACCGGTCCTTTGCCGGCAGCGATCCGCCCGCAGCCCTGTTCCACTATTCCCGCGACCGGCGCGGCGAGCATCCTCGGGCGCATCTGGCGTCCCGGGCGGGATTCTGCAGGCTGATGCCTATGGCGGCTACAACGAGCTCTACGCGCCCGGCCGTCAGCCCGCACCCGTGACCGAGGCGGGTTGCTTTGCGCATGCACGGCGCAAGTTCTTCGAACTCGCCGACGTCGAGGCCGCCGCACGCAGGAAGAGCCGCGGCGAGCGTACCGGCATGATCTATCCGATCGCGTTGGAAGCTGTGCAGCGCCTCGATGCCCTGTTCGAGATCGAGCGTGGCATCAGCGGCAAGGCCACCGAAGAGCGCCTCGCCGTCCGGCAGGACCTCAGCGCACCGCAGATGGCGGATCTGCACGCCTGGCTCACCGCCCAGCTCGCGAAGCTCTCGCGCAGCCACGATCTGGCCAAGGCCATCAACTACATGCTCCGACGCTGGGGGGCCTTCACCCGCTTCCTCGAAGATGGCCGGATCTGCCTCACGAACAACGCAGCCGAGCGGGCGCTGCGCTGCGCCCTCGGGCGCAAGGCATGGCTGTTCTGCGGCTCCGATCGCGGCGGACAGCGCGCCGCCGTGCTCTATACGCTGATCCAGACCGCCCGGCTCAACGATGTCGATCCGCAGGCCTGGCTGGCCGATGTCCTCGCGCGCATTGCCGAGCATCCCGTCAACCGGATCGACGAACTGCTCCCCTGGAACTGGCAAGTCCGGCCCGGAGTGCTATCGCAGGTGGCATGACCGCCCGATCGACAGACAGGCCCACAGCCACCGACAGTTTCCTGCAGATCGCAAGGCTGCGCATCGAGCTTGAGGACAGCGATCCGCCAATCTGGCGCCTGGTCGAAGTGCCGACCTCGGTCACTCTCAAGGTCCTGCACGACATCGTGCAGGCCGCGATGGGATGGTTCGATTACCATCTCTGGGAGATGCGCATTGACGACCAGACTTATGGCCTGCCGATGGAAGACGACTGGGGAACCGCTCCGCGCAAGATTGCCGCGCGCATCCGCCTGCGCGACGTACTCGCTCCCGGCGCGACCACGATCGCGTATTCCTACGACTTTGGTGACGACTGGCAGCACACGCTCACCTTGAGCGACGTTCGGCAGGGAGATCCGGCTCTCGCCTATCCCCGCTTCATCGGCGGCGAGCGCGAGTGTCCACCCGAGGATTGCGGCGGGATCTCCGGCTTCTACGAGATGCTGGAGATCAGGTCTGATCCCACGCACGAGCAGCATATCGAAATCAACGACTGGCTCGACGGCTACGACCCGGACGAACTCGACATCTTGCCGATCGAAGCGGGGCTCGCTCGTATCGCTGTCAGACGCAACGCCGCAGCAAAGCGCATCATCAAACCAAAGGCGACCTAGCCACGGCCACTGCGGCCTTCACCGGATGGGTACGGTTTCACGAATATCCGGGTAGTGGGCGACAAGGTCGGTCAGGCCTCGGCGATCAAGATGATCCGTTCGGTGATGGTGAAAGGTATCGAAGCCCTCACCGCAGAATGCGTGCTCGCGGCGGAAAGGGCAGGGGTCACGGCTGAAGTGCTCGGCTCGCTCGGCCCCGAATGGGATGCCAAGGCGGACTATAATCTCGACCGGATGATGGTTCATGGCCTGCGCCGCGCCGCCGAGATGGAAGAAGTTGCGCTCACGCTCGAAGGGTTGGGGGCAGCAAGCGGGATGACTCGCGAGGCTGTCGCGCTGCATCGCCGTCTGGGTCGATTGGGGGTCACACCTCCGCCGGAAGGGCTTTCCGCGAAAATCGAGAAAATCACCGATCTGGAATCCAAACTAGTGGGGAGGGTTGACGCCGCATGAGTCTGATTATCGACTGCCATGGTCATTATACCGTGCTGCCCAAGGGGCACGATGCCTGGCGAGAGGAGCAGAAGGCGGCTTTCAAAGCGGGCGTGCCTGCGCCGGCCTATCCGGAGATTTCCGACGATGAAATCCGTGACACCATCGAATCCAACCAGCTTCGCCTGATCAAAGAGCGTGGCGCCGACCTCACGATCTTCTCTCCCCGGGCGTCTGCGATGGCCCCGCATGTCGGTGATGCCGGTGTCGCGAAGGAATGGGCGATCCGCTGCAACGACCTGATCTCGCGCGTGGTCGGCCTTTATCCGGAAACTTTCGTTGGCGTGTGCATGCTGCCGCAATCGCCCGCAGCCGACATGGTGAACAGCATCGCGGAACTGGAACGCTGCGTCGATATGGGATTTATCGGGTGCAATCTGAACCCCGACCCGGGCGGCGGCCATTTCCAGCATCCGCCGCTGACAGACCGTTACTGGTATCCCTTTTACGAGAAGATGGTGGAGCTGGACGTTCCGGCGATGATCCACGTGTCGGGCAGCTGCAATCCCGCGATGCATGCCACGGGCGGATACTACATCGCGGCCGACACGATCGCCTTCATGCAGTTGCTCGAGGGAGATCTGTTCAAGGATTTCCCCACCTTGCGCTTCATCATCCCGCATGGCGGCGGTGCCGTCCCCTATCATTGGGGGCGTTACCGGGGCCTGGCCGACATGCTGAAGAAGCCGGCCCTCGATGCGCATCTGATGAACAACATCTTCTTCGACACCTGCGTCTATCACCAGCCAGGCGTCGACCTGTTGGCCGATGTGATCGACAACAAGAATATCCTGTTCGGTTCGGAAATGGTCGGTGCGGTGCGCGGCATCGATCCTACCACCGGCCATTATTTCGACGATACCAAGCGTTATGTGGACGCGCTCGTGATCAGCGACGCGGAGCGTCATGCGATCTTCGAAGGGAACGCCCGCCGGGTTTTTCCGCGGCTCGATTCCCGATTGAAGGAGAGAGGGCTGTGAGCTTCGTTTCGAAAGCCTTCGTTTCGACTGCTTCCGGTGACAAATATGTCCAGCAGCTCATCAAGCATTGGAGCCACCGGTTCGAGACGTCCTATGCCGATGGAGAAGGCCTAGTCCCCTTTTCTGACGTGGCTTCAGCGAGCTTTACCAGCGATCCGGAGGGTATCCGTATCGTCCTGCGCACATCAGGCGCGGAAGAGGCTGAAACCCTGCGGGGGGTAATCGAGAGCCATCTCGACAGGTTCGCCTTTCGGGAAGCCCCTTTGTCTTATACCTGGGAGGATGGGCGGTGACTGGTCGAACAAGGGATATTCACGCCTATTTGGCCGAGTTCGACGATATCCCCGGCACGCGGGTCTATACGGCAAAACGTGCCCGGCAGGGCTATTGGATGAACCAGTTCGCGATGAGCCTGATGAAAGCCGAAAACCGTGAGCGCTGGAAAGCCGATGAGCGTGCCTATATCGATGAATGGCCGATGACCGAGGATCAGAAGCAGGCCGTTCTGGATCGGGACTATAATCGCTGCCTCGATCTCGGCGGCAATATCTATTTTCTGGCCAAGGTCTTCTCGACGGATGGGCTCAGCTTCCTACAGGCCGTCGGCACGATGACCGGCATGAGCCCCCAGGACTATCAGGCGATGATGATTGCCGGCGGCCGCTCGCCTGAAGGCGTCCGCTCGATTCGGGAGAAAAGGTGATGGCCCGCATTTCCGCCGGCGTCGCGACAAGCCATATTCCCGCGATCGGCGCCACGATCGACAACGGCAAGACGGGCGAGCCTTATTGGGCGCCGGTATTTGCCGGCTATGACTGGTCGAAGCAATGGATCGCCGAAGAAAAGCCCGACGTAGTCATCATTGTCTACAATGACCATGCGTCGGCTTTCGACATGCGGATAATCCCCACTTTCGCGATCGGCTGCGCCGATCGCTACGGTATTTGTGATGAAGGCTGGGGACCGCGGCCGGTGCCGGAGGTGATCGGGCATGCAGACCTTGCTTGGCACATTGCGCAAAGCCTGATCCTGGACGAGTTCGACATGACCATCATCAACGAGATGGACGTCGACCACGGCTTGACCGTTCCGCTCAGTCTCATGTTCGGTCAGCCCGAGGCCTGGCCGGTAAAGGTCATTCCGATTGCCGTGAATGTGGTCACATATCCGCCGCCATCGGGCAACCGGTGCTGGCAATTGGGCGAGGCGATCGCGCGGGCAGTGGCGAGCTTCCCCGAAGATCTCAACGTGCAGGTCTGGGGTACGGGTGGTATGAGCCACCAGTTGCAGGGGCCTCGAGCGGGCCTGATCAATGCGGAATGGGACAACCGCTTCCTCGATTTGATGAGCACAAATGACGGGGAGACGCTTCGTACCATTCCCCATATCGAATATCTGCGCGAGACGGGCTCCGAAGGCATCGAAATGGTGATGTGGCTCATCATGCGCGGGGCGCTGGGCCGCATGGTCAAGCCATTGCATCGGCACTATCACGTCCCGGCGTCCAATACCGCGGTCGGACATCTCATATTGAGGCCGGCTGAGAGTTCGTCATCGGAGGTCTAGTGGACTTCGAAGACCTCAAGGCCAGAGTGATCGAACTGCGTGAGACGCAACAATCGATCGCCTCGGTTGTCCAGGACCAACCGCCTGACTGGCGGAAGGAAGTGGTTCGTTTGAGGCTCGAATTGTCGCGCAAGCTGGGCTTTGTCAGCAATTCTACGAATGACTGGCAAGCGCACGCGAGTGCTTCGGCTGCCTGGTCGCGGTTTCGCAAAAACCTGTCGGTCTTGCGCGCCGCGCTGGCTGAGCATCAAGCTCGCTGGCCGGCGGTGGCGCTAGACGAGAGAGCGACTGATTTTCAGGCGTCTACTCGACGCATACGCAAGGCCTTTGATGACCTCGAGCAGGGGCTCGCTGAACTGCAACTGGCTGCTTCGCGAAGCAACCCAACATAAGGAAATGTCACATATGCGGATTGCACTGGCTGGTGCGGGCGCCTTTGGCGAGAAGCACCTGGATGGCCTCAAGAACATCGATGGCGTGACCGTCACTTCGCTGGTCGGCCGCGAGCTGGAGCCGACCCGGGCGATAGCCGAGAAATACGGTGTCGGCCACGTCACTACAGAACTCGATGAAACGCTTGCCCGCGACGACGTCGATGCGGTCATTCTATGCACGCCTACGCAGATGCACGCTAAGCAAGCTATTGCCTGCATGGAGGCAGGCAAGCATGTCGAGGTAGAGATTCCGCTGGCGGACAGCTGGGCAGACGCGCAAGCGGTCCTGGCCAAGCAGAAGGAAACGGGTCTGGTCTGCATGGTGGGCCACACCCGTCGGTTCAATCCGTCGCACCAATATGTGCACAACAAGATCCGGGCCGGAGAACTGAACGTCCAGCAGATGGACGTCCAGACCTATTTTTTTCGCCGCAAGAACATCAACGCGAAGGGTGAGCCGCGTAGCTGGACGGACCATCTGCTGTGGCATCATGCCGCGCATACGGTGGACCTTTTCGCCTATCAGGCCGGAAAGATCGTCGAGGCACATGCGCTGCAGGGGCCAATCCATGCGGAACTTGGGATCGCGATGGATATGTCGATCCAATTGAAGAGCGAAACCGGCGCTATCTGCACCCTTTCGCTGTCGTTCAATAATGACGGACCGCTCGGCACTTATTTCCGGTATATCTGCGATAACGGCACCTACATCGCGCGCTACGACGACCTGGTGAACGGCAAGGAGGAGCCGATCGACGTTTCCCAGGTGGATGTGTCGATGAACGGCATCGAGTTACAGGATCGTGAGTTCGTCGCGGCCATCCGCGAGGGTCGCGAGCCCAATTCCTCAGTCGCCGGCGTATTCGATTGCTATCGCGTGCTTGGCGAACTGGAAGCGCAGCTTGTCCGCTGATCCCTTCGCGCTACCACAGGCAGGAAGAGCATAGTATGACCGCGACCCTTCCAAAGCGCGCTTTAGGCCCGTTTTCCGTGTCAGCAATTGGTCTTGGCTGCATGAACCTTTCGCATGGGTATCAGCCGCGTCCCGAGGCTGAAGCAGCTGAACGGCTACTGTTACATGCGTTGGATAGAGGCGTCACGTTCTTCGATACGGCTGCTCTCTACGGGTTCGGAGCAAATGAGACGCTGATCGGGCGTGCCTTGGGACATCGCCGCAAGGATTTCGTCCTTGCCAGCAAATGCGCGCTTGGCGAGATCAATGGAAAACGCGGTCTCGACGGTTCGGCGGCGGCGATCACGCAGACATTGGATGAAGCATTGATACGATTGAGGACCGATGTCATCGACCTCTACTATCTTCACCGCCTCGATCCGAAGGTACCGATGGAAGAGTCGGTCGGCGCCCTGTCGCGGGCAGTGGAGGCAGGAAAAATTCGCACGATCGGTTTGTCGGAAGTATCGGCAGAAACGATCCGCGCGGTACATGCGATCCATCCGGTGACAGCTGTCCAGACCGAATATTCGCCCTGGACGCGCAATGTGGAACTTGCCGTACTCGATTGCTGCGAGGAGCTCGGGATTGGCTTTATCGCCTTCTCGCCTCTGGCTCGCGGCTTGTTGGCGGGAAGTGTGGGTACGGCAGGTTTCCAGCAAGGCGACCTGAGAGCCGCGATGCCGCGGTTCCAGGAACCTCATTTGACGCGGAACCTCGGGCTTTATGATCAGATGGCTGGGTTGGCCCGGGCTGCAGATTGCACTCCGGCGCAGCTCTGCCTCGCCTGGCTGCTTTCAAAGCGCGACTTCGTCGTTCCGATCCCCGGGACCACGAACATTGATCATCTCGATGAAATTCTGGATACCCTGTCGTTGACCATCTCCGAGGTCGTGTTTGACCAAGTGGACGCCCTTTTCGCTTTTGGCGCCGTTTCGGGACCTCGTTATTCAAAGGAAGCCCAATCGCAAATTGGTACCGAGATTTGGGAGGGTGAGCCGCTTGCCAGCTAGACTGTTCAGGTGAAACGGGTCGTTCGGGACCGGCGACGCAGGGTCGCGGCCGCAGTTCGCCGGCCGGCCGGTGCCCCGCCCGGTCCGAGGAAGGCTCAGCTTCGGCGCGTCGAAATTCTGGAAGCGGCGAGGCGATTGTTTGTTGAGCGAGGCTATGACGCGACGACGATGGATGACGTTTGCGTTGAAACTGGCCTCGCTAAGGGCACACTTTACCATTATTTTTCAAGTAAGACCGAATTGCGTGCGGCACTTCGGGACAACTTCTGCAACATGATATTGAACCGTGTCAAAAGCAGGATCAGTCTTTGCGAATCCGACGATTTTTTCACGCGGATCGATCTTCTGGTCGAGACGGCGGTGGAAAGTTATCTGGACACGCCCGAGTTGCGGGATGTGATCTTCTTCAGTGGGGATACGCCGCTCAGATCCGTGGCCGTGAACGACGGGCTTGTGGGCTATATCAGCGATCTGCTTTCACAAGGAACGCTGGAGGGCGCATGGTGTGTGGATGATCCCCACGCGCTATCAACGCTGATCTATTATAGCATCCATGCGATCGCAGACGATGCCTTGATGAGCGGTGCGCGACGCCCTCGAAGCGCGGTGCGTGTCTCGAAACTGGTCGCTATCACGCCGGACTAACGCTTCTCATCTGGTTTCGCGCAATCAAGATTCCGCGAGTATCGTCGGGCGTTTACATGCATCAGCTATCAGAATGGATGGCTTCTCATCAAATGAGAGTGTCCATACCGCGAAGGCATCCATCGGCCGGATTTGTTAGGGAATGCCAAACTGGATTTCAGGGAAATAGCAAACGTGAATCTTAGCCTTGCGGAGCCAAAACTGCTCCGGGCGCAAGCTTTTGTCGATGGCGCATGGATCGACGGCGAAGCGCGAATCGACGTCTTGAATCCGGCAGACAGCTCCTTGGTCGGCTCGGTCCCGGATCTCGGGTATCGCGAGGCCGAAGGTGCCGTCGACGCGGCCTATCGTGCCTTGACCGATTGGCGAAAAGCTACAGGCAAGCAGCGGGCCGCGATTTTGCGGCGCTGGTATGATCTGGTGCTCGTCCATACGGATGATCTGGCGCGCCTTCTGACGGCCGAGCAAGGCAAACCGTTGCACGAGGCCAAGGCCGAGGTGGTGTATGCGGCATCGTTCATCGAATGGTTCGCGGAGGAGGCGAAGCGTGTGAACGGAGATGTCTTAGCACCTCATGCGGCCGACCACCGTCTCCTGGTGCGACGCGAACCCGTGGGTGTGGTAGGCGCTGTAACACCCTGGAATTTTCCGCTCGCCATGATCACCCGAAAGGCAGCGCCAGCTCTGGCTGCCGGCTGTACCATGGTGCTGAAGCCGTCGGAATTGACGCCGCTTTCAGCGCTCGCTTTGGCGTGGCTGGCCGACCAGGCCGGAGTGCCGGCGGGAGTTTTCAATATCGTGACCGGTCAGCCCGCGCCGATCGGCGATGTGCTGACGGCTGACAAGCGCGTTCGCAAGTTCACCTTCACTGGTTCGACAGGCGTTGGCAAGATGCTCGCCGCCCGTTGTATGAGCACCGTGAAGAAGGTTTCCCTCGAATTGGGTGGAAACGCGCCGTTCATTGTCTTTGATGATGCGAAACTCGACGATGCGGTTGAAGGCGCAATAGCATCAAAGTTCCGGAATTCAGGTCAGACCTGCGTCTGCACAAATCGCATTCTGGTCCAATCCGGCGTTTATGAAGCCTTTTCCCGGCAGCTGGCGGCACGTGTTCGCGCGCTTGCCGTCGGGCCGGGTCTTTCGACCGGCGCGGATCAGGGGCCATTGATCGATGAACGTGCCGTTGCAAAGGTCGAAAGCCATATCGAAGACGGCGTCAAACATGGTGCCAGGATATTGACCGGAGGGCGACGAGTGCCCGGGGCAGGCCATTTCTTCGAGCCGACCGTTCTCGTAGATGTTTCGCCGGATGCTCTCCTATGTCGGGAGGAAACCTTTGGCCCCCTTGCCGGCCTCGTCCGTTTCCAGACAGAGGATGAGGCGATCAATTTGGCGAATGCCACGGACAGCGGCTTGGCGGCTTATGTATACACGCAATCCCTTGAGCGCAGTTGGAAGGTGAGTGAGGCTCTTGAATATGGGATGGTTGGGCTCAACACCGGCCTGATTTCGACGGAGGTCGCGCCTTTCGGTGGGGTGAAGGAATCCGGTCTCGGGCGGGAAGGATCACGATATGGGATCGATGAGTATCTCAATTTGAAATTCGTCTGTCATCAGATCGGTTAGGACGCATCCGATTCCAAGCGTTTCTTTAGAACTGGATTGTCAAAGAGAAACGGCAAAAAACGAACGCGCTGGCTGTTGATGACAGGCCGTTACTACGGTAGCTGAATCGACCGCGCGATTAAGCTCGTGCGACAGTCGAACAACGTAGTGCGTACGAGCTTATCATGGCGAAGAAGACCGACATTATCAACGAATATGAAGCAGCGGCTGTCGCCTTACGCCACCTATATAGCGTCTGTTCGGCAATCCCGATCTGACGACAGGCCTCGTCGGTGGTCCCGCCTCGCCCGACAATCACATCAACCTCACGCAGCTTCGCGATGATCTGTTCCGGCGTAAATCGCTGACGTCCCATATATTTCTCCATTCCTTTCGCCCGCTCGGGCTCTCTTCAGAAATGGACCAATTTTCTCAAGGCAGACCAATTTTATGAAAATCAATCGACCAGCCGCGCAAAAAGTAACGGCCATACTGCGTCGGCGAACAAAAGATCATGGAGGCGCTCAACCGCCAGTGACGTTCATATGGCGTTCGACAGCCGGCTGTGATCGCGCAATGTCGAACTCGTGGCGGAGTGGCTTGGCGGTCATTACGGCATCCAGCGCCGCGTCGATCGCATCCCGGCCACCAACACGCATCGCATCGCGCAGTTCGATGCGCTGGTCGCGGCCGAGACAACCAAAAATGGTGCCAGTAGCCGATATGCGGATGCGGTTGCAGCCGGCGCAGAAATTGTCGGTGAGGGGCGTAATGAAGCCTATCCGCCGACTGGTTTCGGCAACGTCATAATAGCGCGCCGGTCCGCCGGTTCGGTGGAGCGACGGAATCAGGACATATTCGCGCGCCAGCCGACGTTTCACGAGGTCGAGGGGCAGATAATGATTGGTCCGGTCTTCTTCCACCGCACCCAACGGCATCGTCTCGATCAGCGAGAGATCGAATCCCCGTTCGCCGCACCAGCCAACCATTGTTCCGATTTCATCTTCGTTGAGCGCCTTGAGCGCAACCATGTTGATCTTCACGGCGAGGCCCGCGTCTTGCGCGGCGGCGATCCCGGCCAACACCTGGTCCAGGTCGCCGCGCCGGGTGATCGCCCGGAAGCGCTCGTGGTCGAGGCTGTCGAGGCTGATGTTGAGTCTGCGAATGCCATATCGATGGAGGTCGCGCGCGACTGTGGCGAGCTGGGTAGCGTTGGTTGTCATCGTCAGCTCATCAAGGCCGTTGCCGATGTGTTGGCCGATCGCCTCCACCAACCCGACGATGCCGCGACGGACCAGAGGCTCGCCACCGGTCAGGCGGATGCGTCGCACACCTCGCGCGATCAGGGCATCGGCCAGTTCCGCCAGTTCCTCCAGGGTGAGGAGGTCCTGGCGCGGCAGGAACTCCATGCGCTCGGCCATGCAATAACGGCAGCGCAGGTCGCACCGATCGGTGACGGACAGGCGGACATAAGTGATCGTTCGGCCGAAACGGTCGGTCAGGCTGCGCCAAGGCTTCCCTCTATCGGGAGTTGGAGTGGCCGTGAGGCCTTCCCGTTCAGCCATGGCGCACACGTCCCTCCCTGTTCATGGCCTGTTGCCCCTGATCCAGGGATGATGTGGAGGAGTCATCCTTCGTCAGCAGGCTTCGCAGGCAGCCTATCAAATTCGGCAGCGAGATTGGCTGATATGCGCTCGAGGACCGATCGACAGATTTCAACTTCGCGCGGCTCGATGCCAGCAACAGCGACCTTGTTGATGTCGATCGCGTATTGCATCAGCTCCTTTTCGAGCGCACGGCCATGATCTGTAAGAGTAATCCGCAATTTTCGACGATCATCCTTGTCCTTGGCGCGTTGCACCAGCCCTTGCCGAAGCATGGCGTTTATCATGGCGACCGTCGTATTTTCGGTGACGTTAGTCATGTCGCTCAGATATTTTTGGGTCACCCCGTCCCTGAGCCATAGGACACGAAGATAGTACCAGAAACCGGTTTTGAGTTCGTGCTTGGCCAAATAGGCACTCAAGAGCCGATCGAACCGTCGGTGGCAGCGCCGAACCTGATAGCCCAAACTCAGTTCCGGATCGAGTTTGGGGGCGTGCTTCGACATCTGTTCACTCCTGACGGGTTCAACCGATCCTCCACTCGCACAGACGCCGCACGAACGCATCGCAAAACCGTACCCGGCACCCGAAACCCATATTCCTATGATGGTCCTCGGGATATTAAACGTGTCCCGAGGACCATCATGTGAGCAGTAGACTGGCCTCGTGCAGGATGGTTTCTTAGATGCGGAACTCGGCGAAAGTCTCGGGCGCGAACATCTCTTCTATGGTGAGCTGGCGGGGCGACAGGCCCTGCTCGTGATGGTAACGCGTGAATGTCTCGATGACGTGGCGGTTCTTTTCGATGCCATAGGGCCACCATTCCCTGCCCATCGTAGCAATAGTGTCCTCCACTGCGGCGATCTGCCATGGCAACATCGTTTTCAGCGATGCCGACACCAACAATTGTTCATAGCTCAACCGCTGGGCTTCTACGAATGCCTTGTAAAGCGCCTGAGCAATCCATCGATTCTTCTCATACACGTCTCGCCGGATGGCCACGACATGCATGATCGGGAAGATTCCTGTCTTCGCGAAATAGGCTTTTTCAACGTCCACAAAATTGGGGAAGAGGCGCCGAACCTTGCCCGGCTCCGAATAGAAGGTCGACGGCGCCCGCGCAGTATGCAGCGCATCGATCTCTCCATCCGCCAGCATGCGCTTCAAGGTCTGGGTGGGTCCGATCGGCTCGACCTTGAACTTGTCGGGTAGATTGAGCTTCAGCTTCTCCTCGCGCCCCGGCTCCTCTTCACCACCCGTGACGTAGGTGACCGACGCAGGATCAATGCCATACTCGTCCTGCAGGATGCCGCGGATCCAGACCGGAGCCGTCATCTGATATTCAGGCACGCCGATCCGCTTGCCGACGAGATCCTCGGGCTTTTCGATGCCGCTTTTGGCGGAGACGAAAATGCAGGAGTGGCGGAAGAAGCGCGAAGGAAAGACGGGAATGGCGATGAAGCCAGGATTCTCGCGGCCCAGGGTCACGCAATAGGACGACATCGACAGTTCAGCGACATCGAATTCTCGATTGCGCAGCATGCGGAAGAAGGTTTCCTCGACATCCAGAACCTGAAAGTTGAGGTCGATGCCGTCGGGCCGGACCGCGCCCGTCTGGAGGGCTTCGGTGCGGTCATAGCCCCAACAGGCGAGGGAAAGGCTCAGTCTGGTCATTGTCACGGTTTCTCCGATAGAGTGTCGAGAAGTTGGTTGGGCGCTACGTCCGTATTGCGTCGGCTCGATTCGAGGAGCGCGACGCAACAGGCCATGGTATCAAGTCCCCAGCGCCCGTCATGGATCGGGCGGCGAATGCCTAGGCAACCGCCGACAAACTCGTCGATGACTTCCTTGCGCGGCAGGGCAGGGGGCTCGATCGGCTGGAAATCGCGTTCGGTGTCCCCATAAATTGAGAGCCCCTTGGGCGACAGTTTCAGGTCCGCGCGGTCGCAGCTGACGATGATGAAACCGAAATGCTCATGATGCGGCGCTGGCGTGTCGGCAGCGACAGCCGGGACGCCGTATGTGCGCTTCAGTTTGGCTTCGATTTCATCCTGCGATGATAGCGTCGCAAGCCTCTTACGCGCCTCGCCGTAGCGATCCGGGTCCTTGTCATAGCCAAGCTCCGCTATCCACCCCACCAGTTCGTCGCTGTCATAATGCGCATATCCGCTATAGGTCAGCGACGCTGCAGCACCGGCTTCAAATGTCACCAGCGCCGTATAGGCGCCTTCGCTCGGGCGGCTGCTATCCCAGTTGGCGGCGACGGCGCGAACAGATGAAACGGGCTGCCCGACAAGGCGGCGCACGACATCGATCTGGTGCGCCGCTTGGCTGTAGACGACGCCGCCGCCACGGGCGCTATCCAGTTCTTCCGGACGCCTGGGCCGGAACATGAAATCGGTGAAGTTGAGCGCCGTGACCATCCGCACGGCACCGAACCTGCCTGAGGCAACCAATTGCGCGGCAGCCTGTACGGGTGCATCGAAGCCGTGGCTGGGTCCGACCACGAGCACCTTGCCGGCATCGGCGGCGGCGCGCTCTATACGCGCGCAATCTGCAAGCGTTGTCGCCATCGGCTTTTCGACCAGCACATGCTTTCCAGCCCGCAGAGCGGCGATGGCCTGCTCGGCATGCAACTCATGCGGGGTGGCTATATAAACCGCATCGATAACCGGCGAATACAAGAGCGCGTCGAGCGTATCGAACGCCGGCGCGCCGAATTCGTCCGCGAAGCGTTCCCGAGCTTCGCGGCGCAGGTCGAAAGCCCCGGCAAGCGCTACGCGAGAATCGGCCTTCAGCGCGGGCAGAGTGAGCATGAAACCCCGGCCGAGCCCAATGATTCCTAGTCGCAACGCATTTGCCATTCTTTGCCTGCCGCTCCCTTCAACCCGAAAATCAGGCTTGAAAAAGCCATTACTACGATATAGAAGTAATTTCAAGGGCGCATCCTGAGGGTGATTCGTCTTCGTGCCAAGCCAAAATGAGGAGGGTAGCTAATGACTCCGGAACAAAATGATCTGCTTTGCCGTGTGGAGGGCGAGGCCCCAATGGGGAAGCTGATGCGGCAGCACTGGTTGCCCGCCTGCATGATCGAGGACGTCGCCGAGCCAGACGGCACGCCGTTGCGTGTTCGCTTGCTGGGTGAGAACATGGTCGTGTTCCGCAATACGGAGGGGCGCATCGGTGCGCTCGACGAGCTGTGCCCGCACCGGCGCGCTTCCCTTGCCTTCGGTCGCAACGAGGAATGCGGCCTGCGTTGCCTTTATCATGGCTGGAAATTCGATGTGGACGGCAATGCCGTCGACATGTCTTCCGAGCCGGTCGATGCAAAGCTACGCGGCACGATGAAGACCAAGGCATATCCGGTGGTAGAATCTGCTGGTTTCGTCTGGGTGTGGATGGGTGACCCGGAAAATGTCATCCCTTTCAGCCCGCCGAACTGGTCGGCCGCGCCGGCTGAGAAGATCAGCATCGTGAAAATGCATGGCGGCTGCAACTGGGCGCAGGTTCTCGAAGGGTCGATCGATTCGGCGCACAGTTCGAGCCTGCATTCATCGAACATGCCGACGGCCACCGAAGTAAGCGGCTCGACGGCTACGGACACCGCGTGGCTTCGCCCGTCGGCCGACAAGGCGCCCAAGATTGAAGTGCAGAAAACGCCGTTCGGCTTTCGTTATGCTGCTATCCGCAAGCCGATCATCGATGCGGACAAGCAGGACTATGTACGCATGACTCTGTTCCAGGCTCCGTTCACGGTGCACATCCCGTCCAACGACCAATATCATCTGTCACAGATGCTGGTTCCGATCGACGATGTGAACACCATGTTCTATTGGATCGCCTGGCATCCGACGAAGGGCATCAGTCAGGATGCCTGGCGCAAGTTCTGCGGGGCGGAGATTGGCAAGGACGTCGAGCCCGTTACCTTCAAAAAGCGGCGCAACGCCGAAAACAACTATCTGCAGGACCGGGCCCTGATGAAAGCCGGCGACTTTACCGGCATCTACGGCATTCCCTGTCAGGACATGGCGATGTGGGAATCGATGGGGCCGATCGCCGACCGCAGCGAGGATCTGCTCGGCTCGAGCGACAAGGCGATCTTCACCTTCCGCACCCAGATGTATCGCGCCGCCCAGGCTGTTCAGAAAGGCGAGCCGGCACTGGGTGCTGTAGAACCGCGCGTGCCACTGGCGAAGCTCATGTCGTTCGAGGGCATGGTCCCCAAGGGCGATGACTGGCGGCTGATCAACGTCTCCGAGGAGGAGAGGCGCTTGACCGGCGTCTTCGCCGACAAGGAAGAAGTTGAAGATCTGGCGGACGCGGTTTCCTGATGCGTGAGTCGGATTTGATCGCGGGCCTGGATCAGCAACAACTCGACAACTTCGTCGATTATGTTCTGAGTGAGGATCTGGGGAGCGGAGACGTCACGAGCCGTGTGTCAGTCCCCGCCAGCGCGCGCTTTTCCGCCGTTCTGGCTGCCCGGCAACCGATAGTGGTTGCCGGGCTCCAGCTGGCAGCCGCGTTTTTCGGTAAGCTCGACCCCGAGGTCGCTATCGAATTCCTGGTGCAGGATGGGGACAATGTTGCCGCTGGGCAGCCCCTCATGCGAATTGCGGGAAGCGCGCAGCTCATGCTCGCGGCCGAGAGGTCCGCTCTCAATACGCTCCAGCACCTGACCGGCATCGCGACGGTGACGCGATCTTATGCCGAAGCGATCGCCGGTACGGATTGCGTCCTTCTCGATACGCGCAAGACAATTCCCGGTCTTCGGGCGATCGAGAAATATGCCGCCAAGGTGGGCGGGGCGCGGAATCATCGCATGCGTCTGGATGACGGTATCCTGATCAAGGACAACCACATCGCCGCCGCTGGCAGCATTGTCGAAGCGGTCAAGGCTGCGAAAGCCGCCAATACCGGGCTGGAAGTCCAGGTCGAGGTTGACGGGATCGAACAAATCGAGCCTGCGCTGATGGCGGGGGCGGATCGTCTGCTTTGCGACAACATGTCTCCTGCCAAGCTCAAAGAGGCCGTCGCCCTTGTCGGCGGCCGCGTCCCCATCGAAGCGTCAGGCGGCGTGCGGCTCGATACGATTAGGGAAATCGCGTCGACTGGCGTCGATTTTGTATCAGTCGGGCGCATCACCCAAAGTGCTCCCGCGGCCGATATCGGATTGGACTACGCGCTTTCCCCATGAGCCTTGCGCGCCAAGGCGGCGTGGAGGTTTTTCAGTCGATAGCAGACTGCCAAAAAGCATATTTGGAAATTAGAGGACTAATGGAGATTACCGTTACAACGCGCACTGGCGAGCGCGTGACCGTCACACCGAATGGCGCAACCACGTTACTGGAAGCGATCCGCGACGCAGGCATCGACGAGTTGCTTGCATTGTGCGGAGGGTGTTGCTCCTGCGCAACCTGCCATATCCAGGTCGATGAAGCGTTTCTCGATCGCTTGCCACCCATGAGTACGGATGAGGACGATCTTCTGGACTCGTCCGAGCACCGTTGCTCAAGATCTCGGTTATCCTGTCAGTTGACTATCTCTGATGCTCTGGACGGACTTTGCATCACGATTGCGCCGGAAGATTGAGGGCACTTGAGTTCGCAAAGAGAGCTCAATCAGGCTCTTGCCGTTAACCGACGGCGTGACAAGCAAAGCACGGCTTATGTAATCCTGTAAGGAAGCTATCTATCCCATGAGCGAGCGGTACGATGTTCTTATTGTTGGGGCCGGGCATGGGGGAGCTCAAGCCGCGCTCGCGCTGCGCCAGCATAAATATGCGGGAAGTGTGGCACTGCTGGGAGATGAGCCAGATCCGCCATATGAACGCCCGCCGCTCTCCAAGGAATATTTCTCAGGCGAAAAGAGCTTCGAAAGAATTCTCATTCGACCTCAGGCAATCTGGGCCGAGCGCGATATCGAGTTGCAGCTCCTGCGACGGGTTGTGGCCGTCGATCCGGCGGAGCAAAATGTTGTGCTCTCCGACGGAAGCCGCATTGGCTATGGCAAGCTGATCTGGGCAACTGGCGGTGCGCCTCGTCGCTTGAGCTGTTCGGGAAGCGATCTCATGGGTGTCCACAACGTCCGCACTCGTGCTGACGCTGACCGCATGCTGGCCGAGACGCCGAAAGTGCAGAATGTCGTGGTGATCGGTGGCGGGTATATCGGCCTCGAGGCGGCTGCGGTACTCGCCAAGCTCGGCAAGCAAGTGACGGTGCTGGAAGCGATGGATCGTGTGCTGGCAAGGGTCGCTGGTGAACCGCTTTCTCGTTTTTATGAGGCTGAACATCGGGCGCATGGCGTTGAGATCCATTTGAACGCCAAAATGGATTGCCTGATTGGACATGATGGATGGGTAACGGGTGTCCGGATGTCTGACGGCTCGGTCTTACCCGCAGACATGGTTGTCGTCGGCATCGGGATCGTTCCGGCCGTAGAGCCATTGATCGCGGCGGGTGCGGCAAGCGGGAACGGGGTAGAAGTCGATGAATTCTGTCAGACTTCGTTGCCGAACATTTACGCGATCGGCGATTGCGCGATCCATGCCAACCCCTTTGCTGGCGGTCAGCGGATCCGGTTGGAGTCAGTTCAGAACGCCAATGACCAGGCCATAACGGCCGCCAGGCATATTGCTGGTGACGCCGCGCCGTACCACGCCGTTCCCTGGTTCTGGTCGAACCAATATGATCTCAAGCTCCAGACTATCGGGCTTAGCTTGGGATACGATGAAGTCGTCGTGCGGGGCCAGAGCGCAGCGCGCAGCTTCACGCTCGTATATCTTAGCAAGGGTAAGGTGCTGGCCCTTGACTGCGTCAACTCTGTGAAGGACTATGTTCAGGGTAAGGCACTCGTTATCACGCAGGCCACTCCTGATAAATCTGTACTTGCAAACCCTGAGATTCCTATCAAGTCACTTTTGGTGAGTTGATAGAACTGTTGTTATAATAACAATTCTGATAAATTTCTGAGTATATACAAAATTAACTGAAACTTTCTCTTTACACATGTGAAGGTTTTTCTTGTATTTTCTAGAATCAGTTTGGCAGTACATAGACATAGTTGATATGTATTTTTGATTTCGGGTGGCCGGAATTGCATGTTTTGCGACGAAAAGGCAGGTCGTGCCTGCCCGTACTGATTTGCCGCTTACGATGGATAGCATCATGCACGCCTCCGTCCTTATCATCCTGCATGAGGGTCATAAGATGCTCCAGGTCCACGCAAGCGAGGCGGCTTCCTGGAAGGCACTCCTGGGTTTTGTAGAGCAGCAATGGCAGGCCCGCTTCGGTTCGCTTTTGCCACCTCTGGACGAAACGAAGCGGATTGAGGCGTTTTTCAAGGATGAGGGGGATTACCTGATCGGCAAGGTGGACGTATCGGAAATCCGGCAACAAATCGAAGACCAAGACAGCAACGTTCCCGATGCCGGGGAGCAGGTCCGTATTTGAGTGCCTCATATTGGGCGACAGCATCGGGCTGGGGACCGCACGCGCCATCAACGCGAAATATGCCCCCCAGTGCGATGTGCTAGCGGCCGAGCGTGTGCATGCACATCAGATACTTGGATGGCGTTTCCCAACGAAGAAGTACGGCGCATGCGTCTTTTCGGTCGGATCCAACGACGATGCAAGGTCTGATCTCGCCGCCAGGCTGACGAGTATCCGTATCCGGACCATCTGCCATCGGGTCATTTGGCTTCTTCCTTACAGTCGTCAACATGCCTACATTGTGAACTCGGTCGCTGCGACCTATGCTGATGAGACGATCGATCTGCTGCGCTTTCCGACGCGGGATCGGATACACCCGACGCGCTACGACCTCGTAGCGCGGGTACTACTGCGGTCGGACCCGGACTGACGCGCACGCATCTTCTGCATCGCGTTGCAACGCCGACCTTTGGCATCTGTGCATCTCAGATGAGGCAAGTTCCAATTTTGCGGTACCTGATACTCCGATTAGCCTTTGTGCACGATTATCGGCTATACAGGTTGCTGAGATGCGATATCTGACGGCGATCGAACTGGCGAACTGGATGGCGCTTTATGTCGCTGCCGGTTCGTGCTGCGTGATCGCCATGGCGCTCTCCTGCGCGACGACAATGGTGGAAGTGGTTCGCGAGCGCGGCTGGTCCAGCGTCAATTCCCTTCGGTCCGCCATCCTGTTTGTCCCGAAAATATGGTGGCGCTGGCAAAAGCTGTACCTGACTTCCATGCCTGTGACGCTCGGCATCGTCATTCTCTTCGCCACATCGATGCGCTGGAGCTAGGCGCCCGCCGCGCGACGGACGATAGCGCCGATGCGGCCCGTTTCCACATCCGCCGGTGATACACACACGAGTGGACCAATTTGCGCCATGCGCGGATGAGTGACAGCTTTTGCGGCTAGATACGTCTCATCAGTTGATCCCATGGCTTCCACGATGATCGACCTGATCTCGCCGGTTTCGCGAGAGCGCAGTTCCAGGATGAAGTCAGGCCGGCAGGCGCCGATCGGCGTAAGTGTGTCGAAAACCGGTTTCTCAATGGTGAGGTCGATTCCGATGCGATCGAACGTCCATTGGAGTTTGATCAATTCGCGGAGCACTGCGCGTTCAAATTCGGAATCTACCGGAACGAAGCGTTTCCCTGAGAAAATAGGCTGGGCGTAGGCACGGAGCGGCGCATACCCATGGGCTTCAGGATATTCCCCAGCAACGACGATCGTCAGGTAAGGCCCCTTGATCTGGTTTCCACGGATCGACGGCGATTGGACGCGATTGGCGAGGACAACCGGATCGCTTCCCGGCACATATATGGTGGAGCCGCGGACATCCTGAGCAAATAGGGCCAGGAACGCCTGCGGAGCATGGCCGCGGGGCCAGCCTCGGGCAAGTTCACGCAGACGCGCGTACATGCGTCGGCTGTGTAGCGCCTGAGCATGCGTCCAGAACGCGCGACCCAGTTCAATGCCTGGCGCGATTTCGACTTTTCCGGCCGCAACGGAGAGCACGCGGAATTCGGTTTTGATGGAACGCTCGGCCGTATCGAACGATGGAGGCAGGCAACGATTCAAGCCGGAAAGAGCAAGAAGCCGCCAAAGCAACCGCGCCAGGCGCGGGATCGATGCCTGACGGGTACGATCATCGGTGCTGTCCTCCTCGGGACGTTGGGCAAGCTTCTCGGGCGCGGGGCGCAGAACCTCGAAATAGCCGGCGGGCGGTTCCGCAGGGCTTTCCTGTGTCCACACTTCGGTGATGCGGTTTGTTGCCTGTTCGCGGAAAAACGGGCAATCGGGTTGATGCTCGGGCCGATCAGTGCTCGTAAGACGCCGCAGGTAGTAGGTTTCAGCTTCCGAGAGGAAGGCGGGAGTCAGGATGGGCGGCGGTTCACCTGGCGGCAAGCAGTCACAGGCGATCCACTTTTCGCCGATGCGCGCTTGCTGGACGAGCATGATCCCCGCTTCTTCATCGGCCCGGGCACCTTGGCCGATGTACCAGCGAACCAGGGCATTCCGAACGGCCTCTGGAAGAGGAATTCGGCCCTTTCCGCAGCCATTGCTGTATCGCGCGATCAGCCACATTTCGCTCTCGCAAGAGCTGTGCGGCCGGCCGTCAGAGTGTCTCGGGGCGGATTGACAAGATGGACTCGGCTGGCGTCCATTTTCCTCGGTTCAAGAATGGGGAGGTCGTCATGCGTGCTTTTTTCTTGGGTGTCGCCACCGTCGGCCTGATCTGTTCCGTCGAAGCGCCCGCCGTCTCGAGGCCTGAACACGCGGTCCGAAGCGTCCAGCTCATCGCGATGGGCGCCCCGGTGAAGCAAGACGTCGCGGCGCCGGCTGCGCCAGTTCGGGATCTGCCAGATGCGACACTGTTGCCGCCGGTTGGGGACTTTCGGGTGCATGACCTCAGTCGGCAATGGGTGGAATTCCAGATGGCGAACAATTTCATGGACACAAATCCCCGGTCGGCGCCTGCCGATGCCGAAGATCCGTTCGCCCATGTGGGCGTCGCGCAGTTGGGCGCGATGGCGGTCGAAGCACAGCTCCCGCCTGCATCCAGCGTGCCTGTCCCGCTCTGGATGCGAGGCGGCGCCATGTTCGCGTCGGCGGCTTATCATTATGTGCCTGGCTGCTCTTCGCCGGGTTACCGGCCGACCGGATTTCTGACGTCCGATGCCGAGATGCGCCGGGCTAGTTACTACGACATGATGAGCAACATCGCATGCCAATATGGCATTCCGGTTGGCCTGTTCGATGCCATGATCATCCGGGAAAGCCGGTATCGGCCCGACGCTTTCTCGCGCAAGAACGCATTCGGGCTCACACAGTTGATGCCCGACACGGCAGTTGCACTGGGCGTCAACCGTTACAGCATCAATGAGAACCTGCGCGGGGGCGCGAAATATCTGCGCCAGCAGCTCGACCGTTTCGGCCACTATCATCTCGCGCTCGCCGCCTACAATGCAGGACCGGGGCGGATTCGGAATGGCCTGGTCCCGCAGATCCCTGAAACGCAAGCCTATGTGGACAATGTTCTGCTCAACTGGTCGCGATTGAGCGGGATCGGGCGCCAGGCGACAATCATTTCGACGACAGCCGGCCCTAACACGCAGCTGCGCCCAACAATCGGAAGGAAGGCGTCCGTCTCGACATTCTAGCCGCATGGTTTGCTGATCCATGTCCACGAACAGTTCGGCTAGAGGTCGAAATCGTCGCCATGGGTGAGGCGATTTCTGCGCTCATGAATAGCTTGGACCTCCTCGGTCACCTTCTTGATCAATGCGTTTTGGAGCGACGGGCTCCAGGCCAGCCTGATCTCGGTTCCATCGAAGCCACCCAATTCCTCGAGCACATCAATCATTCGCTCAGGCGCGCGCACGCATATGTCGCAGAGCATGAAGACAGCCGTCGAATAACATTTCTGATAATATTCATCGAGACCTTTGAAGGTTTTCAGGCACACATATGCGTGCACTAGATTCATGCCGAGCGCGTGCAATATTGTTTCAAATTCAGGAAGCGTCATGGTGACGCGTTTTTCGGGCTTGCTGTGCAGCAAAACGCCCAGCCTCGATTTGCTGATACCGGTCAGGTGGGCGAGTTTGCGTTGAGTTGCTTTCTTGCAAGCCATCGCCCGCAGGATCAGAGGCACATAGTCCCTCTGCAGCTCGTCGCCTTGGGCGAGCTCCACAACTTACGCCCCTAACTTGGCAAGAGATGTCATATCGATCCCCCAATGCCGTTCGGATGGGGAAGACAATCATAGCAGAAAAGGGCTCTGTTGCAAAGATTGGCGGCAGTCAGAGGTAGGCTGTCGCTCTGCGCCGATCAGGCGGCTGCTGCGAAATGGTGGTTGAGCATGCCCATGGCCTCCGTCAGCGCCGAGGGCCCAATGCCAAAAGCTCTCTCCACAAGGCGCACCTCGCCCCTGATGCCGGGCTGCAGGCACCAGGGGCGAGCCTGTCCTTTGCGCAGGGCTCGCATGACTTCGAATCCCTTGATCGTGGCATAGGCCGTGGGGATCGATTTGAAACCGCGCACCGGCTTGATCAGTATCTTGAGCTTTCCGTGATCGGCCTCGATCACGTTATTGAGATACTTCACCTGCCGGTGGGCCGTCTCCCGGTCCAGCTTTCCTTCGCGCTTCAATTCGGTGATCGCTGCACCATAGCTCGGCGCTTTGTCGGTATTGAGCGTGGCAGGCTTTTCCCAGTGCTTCAGGCCTCGCAGGGCCTTGTCCAGGAACCGCTTCGCTGCCTTGGCGCTGCGGGTCGGCGACAGGTAGAAATCGATCGTGTCGCCCCGCTTGTCGACTGCCCGGTACAGGTAGGTCCACTTGCCCCGCACCTTGACGTAGGTTTCATCCAGGCGCCAGCTCGGATCAAAGCCACGCCGCCAGAACCAGCGCAGCCGCTTCTCCATCTCCGGGGCGTAGCACTGGACCCAGCGATAGATCGTCGTATGGTCGACCGAAATGCCGCGTTCCGCCAGCATTTCCTCAAGGTCGCGATAGCTGATCGGATAGCGACAATACCAGCGCACCGCCCACAGGATCACATCACCCTGGAAATGGCGCCACTTGAAATCCGTCATCGTTCCGTCCGTCCAATCTCCGCCAAGCATGCTCAAGCTTCACGATTTTTGCAACAGAGCCAGCAGGATGGCGCAGGCGACAATGATCTTCTTGTGCAGTGAACTCAGAGGCGCCTGCTCGATCAGGCGGCCGACATCGATACCTTGCATATCGATACTCTCCCGGTTTGTGATTTTGTATTTTTCAGGAGACTGAGTGATTTAGTAGGGGGTGCCAAATACCGATTGAGTGCCAGGTCGATACGCTGGGAGTATTCGGGTGGAATTTGCGCAAGGCGCTCAGGGGGTTAACCGCTCGCGATTGCGGCCTCGTGCGCGTCGAGCGCGGTGGGAACGTCGTAGCCCCAGTCGCGGTATTTGCGCGCGATCGTGGCAATCATCAGCGCCAGTTCGGGCGAGTGGTCGCCGGGGCGGTGGCTCATGATGATGGGCGAAGTCGCGGTCTCGGCAAGCTCGCGGTAGACGACGTCGTGGCTGCGCGCGCGGCGCACCGATTCGGGCACGATGGCGATGCCTTCCTCGGCCGCGACAAGGCCGATGGCGATCTGCAGTTCGCGCGCCTCGTGCGCGATCCTTGGCTCGATCCCGTAGTCGCGCCAGAGCGAGAGGACCTGGTCGGCATAGCTGGGGCGGGGCTGGCGCGGGTAGATGATCTGCGGCTCCTGCGCGAGGTCGCTCAGCGACACCGGCCCGGACCCGCTCGCCATGGGGTGGTCGGGCGAGAAGGCGGCGACAAGCTTCTCGTGGCGCAGGATCACGCGCTGCACCGCCGGATCATCGAAACGGATGCGCCCGAAGCCCACATCGATGCGCCCGTCCTTAAGCGCGGCCAGCTGGTCGAGCGTGGTGCTCTCGACCATGACCAGTTCGACGTTCTTGGCGACCTTGCGGAATTCGCGGATGAGCTCGGGCAGGCGCGCATAGATGGTGGAGGCGACGAAGCCGATGACAAGGCGCCGCCGCTCGCTGGTCGCGGCCGCGCGCACCATCGCTTCCACGTCCTCGATCCGCGCGAGCACCTGGAGCGCCTGCGAATGGAGCAGGCGGCCGACCTTGGTCAGCTGGAGGGGGCGGCTCGAACGGTCGAGCAGGGTTGCCCCGACATGCGCCTCAAGTTGCTGGATCGCGCGGGAAAGGGGCGGCTGGGCGATGTGCAGCCGCTCGGCCGCGCGGTTGAAATTGCCTTCGTCGGCGACTGCGACGAAGTAGCGAAGGAGGCGCAGGTCCATTCAAGATACCTCTCAGGTATAATCCCATGACCCGATTGATCTTTGAATGCGGGCACGGGGAGTACTAAATTTCCCTCGAAACGTAATCACACGGGAGAGAGGCTGCAATGGCTGCGTTGGATCGCGCTGATACCTTCATTGTCGATGTGCCGACAATTCGCCCGCATGTTCTGGCCATGGCCACCATGCATTCGCAGGCGATGACGATCGTGCGCCTGGTTGACGGTGATGGCGTGGAGGGCCTCGGGGAAGGCACCACCATCGGTGGTCTCAGCTACGGCGAGGAGAGCCCCGAGAGCATCAAGTCCGCGATCGACACTTACATCCTGCCCGTGCTGGAAGCGAGCGACATCTCCCGCGTGGGCGAGACGATGGCGCGGATCAACGCCTGCGTGCGCGGCAACCATTTTGCCAAGTGCGCCGTGGAAAGCGCGCTCCTCGACATGGCGGGCAAGCGCCTGGGCGTTCCCGTCTCCGAGCTGATCGGCGGCGGGCGCGTGCGCGACACGCTGCCCGTGGCCTGGACGTTGGCGAGCGGCGACACCGCCCGTGACATCGCCGAGGGCGAGCAGATGCTGGCCGAGCGCCGTCACAACATCTTCAAGCTCAAGATCGGCAAGCGCGCCGTGCGCGATGACGTCGCCCATGTCGGCGCGATCTGCAAGGCGCTGGGCGACCGCGCGAGCATCCGTGTCGACGTCAACCAGAACTGGAGCGAGCCCCAGGCGCGGCTTGGCATGGCGATGCTGCACGATGTGGGCTGTGACCTCGTCGAGCAGCCCACCGCGGGCGATGACATCGCGGCGATGGCGCGTCTCTCGCAGGGGCAGACCATTCCGCTCATGGCCGACGAGGCGCTGCACGGGCCGCGTTCGGCGCTGCGCATTGCCGAGGCGGGCGCCGCGTCGGTCTTCGCGCTCAAGATCGAGCAGTCGGGCGGTCTCTTTGCGACCGCGCAAGTCGCCGCGATCGCAGAGGCTGCGGGCCTTGGCCTTTACGGTGGCACGATGCTGGAGGGCAGCGTCGGCACGGCCGCCTCGGCCCATGTCTTTGCGACCCTGCCGCAGCTCGACTGGGGTACCGAACTGTTCGGCCCGCTTCTCCAGACCGACGAGATTCTGGCCGAGCCGCTGCACTATGCCGACTTCGCGCTGAGCGTGCCGACCGGCCCTGGCCTGGGTATCGCGCTCGACGAGGACAAGATCGCCTATTTCCGGCGCGACCGCGATGGTCCGCGCCTCCACGCCGTCACTACAGGAGCCTGATCCCCCATGCTTTTCATGGTTGAAATGGACGTCAACATCCCCCTCGACTTCGACGCCGAGGAAGCCGCGCGCCTCAAGGCCGAGGAGAAGGCCTACTCGCAGAAGCTGCAGGCCGATGGCACCTGGCGCCACATCTGGCGCAAGACCGGGCTCTATTCGAACGTCAGCATCTTCGATGTCGCGAGCAACGAGGCGCTTCACGACGTGCTCATGGCGCTGCCGCTCTACCCCTTCATGGTGATGAAGGTGACGCCGCTCAACCGCCACCCCTCGGCCATTCGCGACGACGACACCTGAGGGCGCCCAAAGCCCAACCAATTTCTATAATCGGGAGAGTTCACCATGGATGTGACCTTTGTAAGAACACCGGAAATTCAGAAGCTGCTCGATACCGCGGCGGGCATCGGCCAGGAGGGCGGCGACACGCGCCTCAAGGGCATCGTGCGCGACCTGACCGAGTCGATCATGGAAGTGATCGTCAAGCACGACATCTCGGAAGACGAATTCTGGGGCGCCATCAAGTTCTTCGCCGATGGCGCGGGTGAACTCGGCCTGATTGCTCCGGGCTCGGGCCTCGAGCACTTCATGGACCTCTACATGGACGCCAAGGACGCCGAAGCGGGCCTTTCGGGCGGCACGCCGCGCACCATCGAGGGCCCGCTCTACGTCTCGGGAGCCCCGCTCGTCGAGAACGGCGCGAACCTCACCAGCGACCCCGATCCCGAAGCGGACAACCTCACCATGACGGGCGCCATTACCGGCCCGGACGGCGAGCCCGTCAAGGACGCCATCGTCCATGTCTGGCACGCCAACTCGCAGGGGTGGTACTCGCACTTCGACCCCACCACCGAGCAGACGCCGTTCAACAACCGCCGCCGCATCAAGCTGGGCGAGGATGGCACCTACGTCTTCCACTCGAAGATGCCGAGCGGCTACTCGTGCCCCCCGGGCGGCGCGACCGAAACGCTCATGTTTGCGCTGGGCCGCCACGGCAGCCGTCCCGCGCACGTCCACTTCTTCGTGGAAGCGCCGGGCTACCGCACGCTGACCACGCAGATCAACTTTGGCGATGATCCTTTCGCCAAGGACGACTTTGCCTTCGGGACCCGCGAAGGCCTGCTGCCGGTGCCGAGCCGCCAGGGCGACCGTGTCGACCTCGCGTTCGACTTCCAGCTGCAGAAGGCAACTTCGCAGGACGACGAGCAGCTCTCGACCCGCCGCCGCGCCAGCGCCGAGGCGGAAACCGAAGCCGCCTGAGAATAGCCCGCACACGGGCACCACGATCACGGGAGACAGGATCATGACGCATCGTTTGAAAGAGAAGGTGGCGACCGCCGTCGTCGACAACCCGGAGACCGGCGAGTTTCGCTGCCGCCGGGACGTCTTCACCGACCCGGAACTGTTCGAACTGGAGATGAAGTACATCTTCGAGAGCAACTGGGTCTATCTCGCCCATGAAAGCCAGGTCGAAAAGAAGAACGACTACTTCACGACCTTCATCGGCCGCGTGCCCGTGATTCTGACCCGGGGCAAGGAGGACGCGCTCCACTGCGTCGTCAACGCCTGTGCCCACCGTGGTGCCCAGCTGTGCCGCAAGAAGCGCGGCAACCAGCCGCTCTTCGTGTGCCCCTTCCACGGCTGGAGCTTCAAGAACGACGGTTCGCTGCTGCGCGCCAAGGACGCCAGCACCGGCGCCTATCCCGAAAGCTTCAACCTCGATGGCTCGCACGACCTGACGCGCGTGAAGATCGAAAGCTACCGTGGCTTCATCTTCGGCTCGCTCAACCACGACGTGCTCCCGCTTGAGGAGCACCTGGGCGAGGCCAAGGTCATCATCGACCAGATGGTCGACCAGGCGCCCGAAGGCCTGGAAGTCCTCGTCGGCAATTCCAGCTACACCTTCGATGGCAACTGGAAGATGCAGATGGAAAACGGGTGCGACGGCTACCACGTCAGCTCGGTCCACGAGAACTACCAGTCGACCATGGGCCGCCGCGCTGAAGGCGGCACCAAGGCGGTCGACGCCAATGGCTGGTCCAAGGCCCCGGCAAGCGGTGTCTACGGTTTCGAGCATGGCCACATCCTGCTCTGGACGCAGGTGATGAACCCCGAAGTGCGCCCGATCTGGAACCGCAAGGACGATCTGGAAGCCCGGCTTGGTGAACAGAAGGCCAAGTTCATCATGGAGCAGACGCGCAATCTTGCGCTCTATCCCAATGTCTTCCTGATGGACCAGTTCTCGACCCAGATCCGCGTCGTGCGCCCGCTCGACGTGCACACCACCGAGGTGACGATTTACTGCTACGCTCCGAAGGGCGAGAGCGCACAGGACCGTGCACACCGCATCCGCCAGTACGAGGACTTCTTCAACGTCTCGGGGATGGGAACGCCCGATGACCTCGAAGAATTCCGCAGCTGCCAGCACGCCTACGAAGGCGCCGGTTCGCTCTGGAACGACCTCAGCCGCGGCGCGACCCGCTGGATCGAAGGTCCCGACGCGAACGCCAAGGCCATGGGCATGAACCCGCTCCTTTCCAGCGAACGTTCGGAAGACGAAGGTCTCTTCGTGCGCCAGCACGAGTTCTGGGCCCAGATCATGCTGGACGGGATCGAGAAGGATGCAACGCCCGCAGAAATGATGGAGGCGGCAGAATGACCATGACGCTCGAAAAGGACACCGCCACGCTTTCCTACCAGGACATCTGCGCGTTCCTCTACCGCGAGGCGCGCCTGCTCGATGATCGCGAGTACGAGAAATGGCTCGAATGCTATTCGCCCGATGTCGAGTACTGGATGCCGGCCTGGACCGACGATGACGAACTGTGCACCGATCCCCAGACGCAGATCTCGCTGATCTACTACCCCAACCGCAATGGTCTGGAAGATCGCGTCTACCGCATCCGCACCGAGCGCTCCTCGGCCTCGATGCCCCAGCCGCGCACGGCCCATTCGGTGAACAATGTGGAGGAGCTGGAAACGCGCGAGGGCGAGATTGACCTGCGCTACAACTGGCACACGCTCAGCCACCGTTCGAAGACCACGCTGCAGTTCTTCGGCACCACCTTCCTCACCCTCGATGTCTCGGGTGAGACCCCGAAGATCGTGAAGAAGAAGATCGTTCTCAAGGACGATTACATTCACCAGATCATCGACATCTACCACGTCTGAGGAGGCTCCCCGTGATTTTCGAAGGACGTTTTGCCGATAAGGTCATGATCGTGACCGGGGCGGCGCAGGGTATCGGAGCGGGTGTCGCCACCCGCGCCGCGGCCGAAGGCGCGCGCGTGGTGCTTGTCGACCGCGCCGAGTTCGTCGCGGACGTCGAGGCGGAAATCACGCAGGCGGGCGGCACCGCGATCTCGGTCGTGTGCGACCTTGAAACCTACGAGGGCGCACGTTCGGCGGCCGAGGCCGCGGTGGCCGCGTTCGGCCGCATCGATATCCTCGTCAACAACGTGGGCGGCGCGATCCGCATGCGGCCTTACGCCGAGTTCGAGCCCGAGCAGATCGACGCGGAAATCCGCCGCTCGCTCATGCCCACGCTCTATGGCTGCCACGCGGTCCTGCCCGCGATGCTGGAGCAGGGCGCGGGCACCATCGTCAATGTCTCGTCCAATGCGACGCGCGGCATTCGCCGGGTGCCCTATTCGGCGGCCAAGGGCGGGGTCAACGGCCTCACCATGAGCCTCGCCATGGAATATGGCGAACAGGGCATCCGCGTCGTCGCCACAGCGCCGGGCGGCACGTCCGCGCCGCCGCGCAAGGTGCCGCGCAACGCGTCTGGCGACACCGCGCAGGAGCAGGCCTGGACGGCCGAGGCGGTCGAACAGGTGACCACCTCGACCTTCGTGAAACGCTACGGCACGCTGGATGAGCAGATCGCCCCGATCCTGTTCCTGGCCTCCGACGAGGCCAGCTACATGACCGGCTCCGTCCTGCCCGTTGCGGGCGGCGACCTGGGATAAGGAAGACCATGAGCAAGATTTACGAGAGCCCCGCAGCCGCGCTGGACGGCGTGCTGTTCGACGGGATGACGATCATGTCGGGAGGCTTTGGCCTTTCGGGCAACCCGGAGAGCCTGATCCCCGAGATCCGCAAATCGGGCGTGAAAGACCTCACCGTCGTCTCGAACAACGCGGGCGCCGACGGCTTTGGCCTCTGGATGCTCCTGGAAAGCCGCCAGGTGAAGAAGATGATCTCCTCCTACGTGGGCGAGAACAAGCTCTTCGAAAGCCAGTACCTTTCGGGCGAGCTGGAACTGGAACTGAACCCGCAGGGGACGCTTGCCGAGCGCATCCGTGCCGGTGGGGCAGGCATTCCCGCTTTCTACACCAAGACGGGCGTGGGCACCGTGGTCGCCGAAGGCAAGCCGGTCGAAACCTTCGAGGGCGAAGACTACGTGCGCGAGACCTGGCTGCGCAGCGACCTTTCGATCATCAAGGCCTGGCGCGCGGACCCGGAGGGCAACCTCATGTTCCGCAAGACCGCGCGCAACTTCAACCCGAACATGGCGACCGCGGGCAAGGTGACCGTCGTCGAGGTGGAAGAGATCGTGCCCGAGGGTACCTTCGATCCCGACTGCATCCACACGCCCGGCATCTACGTCGACCGCGTGGTGCTCTCCACCATCAACGAGAAGCGCATCGAGAAGAAGACCGTGCGCGAAAGGGAGGCCGTCTAAATGACCTGGGACCGCAACCAGATGGCCGCGCGCGCGGCCAAGGAACTCAAGGACGGTTTCTACGTGAACCTGGGCATCGGGATCCCGACGCTCGTCGCCAACTACGTGCCCAAGGGCATGAAGGTGACGCTCCAGTCCGAGAACGGGATGCTGGGCATCGGGCCGTTTCCCTATGACGGCGAGGAAGACCCGGACCTCATCAACGCGGGCAAGCAGACCGTCACCGCGCTGCCGACGTCCAGCTTCTTCTCCAGCGCCGACAGCTTCTCCATGATCCGTGGCGGCCACATCGACATGGCCGTGCTGGGCGCGATGGAAGTGAGCGCGAACGGCGATTTGGCCAACTGGATGATCCCGGGCAAGATGGTCAAGGGCATGGGCGGCGCGATGGACCTTGTCGCGGGCGTCAAGAAGATCGTCGTGGTCATGGATCACTGCACCAAGAAGGGCGAATCCAAGATCCTGCCCGAGTGCACCCTGCCGCTGACCGGCAAGGCCGTGGTCGACATGATCATCACCGACCTGTGCGTCTTTGCCGTCGACCGCGCAAAGGGTGGCCTCAGCCTCGTGGAACTGGCACCGGGCGTCACCCTCGACGAAGTGCGCGAAAAGACCGCCGTGCCCTTCGATACCTCCGCGCTGGAAGAGGTGGCCTGATGCCCTTTACCCAGGTTTCGGGCGCGCAGATCTACTGGAAGATGGATGGGCGCGAAGGTGCGCCGGTCCTCGTCCTTTTGAACTCCATCGGTTCGGACATGGACCTGTGGGACCCCGCGCTGGCGCATCTGCGCGATCAGTTCCGCCTGCTGCGCATCGACACGCGCGGCCACGGCGCCTCGCAGGCCGAGCCGGGCGACTATACGCTCTCGCTTCTGGCCGAGGACATCCTCGCGGTCGCGAAGGAGGCGGGTGTCGAGAGCTTTGCGCTTGCGGGCGTGTCGCTGGGCGGCATGATCGGCATGGAGATCGCCCTCTCCCACCCCGGCGTGCTGGAGAAGCTGGTGCTGGTCTGCACCTCGGCCACCATGGACGCGGCCTCGTGGGCCCAGCGCATTGCGACGGTGCGCGAAAAGGGCATGGTCGCCATTGCCGAGATGGCGATGGGCCGCTTCCTCTCGCCCGAATTCCGCGCCGAAGAGCCTGCCGTCTATGACGCCGTGCTGCGCCAGCTGATCGCGACCAATGCGCAAGGCTACGCGGGCTGCGGCGCAGCAATCCGCGACATGGACCTGGCGGGCCGTATTTCCGCCATTGCCTGCCCGACGCTGGTCGTCACCGGCACGCGCGACACCTCGACCCCGCTGGAGGGCCACGGTGAAACCCTGCTGCAGACGATCCCTGGCGCGCAGCATCTCGCGCTTGAGGCCGCGCACCTTGCGCCCCTCGAAGCGCCCGAGGCGCTGGCCGCGGGCATGACGTCCTTCCTTACGAACTGAAACCGAGACCTGACGTGACCCAAGCCTTCATCTGCGATGCCATCCGTACCCCCGTCGGCAAGCTCGGCGGCTCGCTCTCGGGCATCCGCGCCGACGATCTGGCCGCCGTGCCGCTGGCCGCTCTGGTTGAGCGCAACCCGGACGTGGACTGGGCGCGCGTCGATGACGTGATCCTGGGCTGTGCGAACCAGGCGGGCGAGGACAACCGCAATGTCGCGCGCATGGGGGCGCTGCTGGCAGGCTTGCCCGAGAACGTGCCGGGCGTCACCGTCAACCGCCTGTGCGCGTCCGGTCTCAACGCGCTGGGCATGGCCGCGCAGGCGATCAAGGCGGGCGATGCGGACCTGATGATCGCGGGTGGGGTCGAGCACATGACCCGTAGCCCCTACGTTCTGGGCAAGGCGGGCAGCGCGTTCGGGCGCGACCAGAAGATCGAGGACACGACGCTCGGCTGGCGCTTCGTCAACCCGAAGATGAAGGAACTCTACGGCGTCGAATCGATGCCGCAGACCGGCGAGAACGTGGCCGAGGACTACAACGTCACCCGCGAGGACCAGGACCTCTTCGCCTTCAACAGCCAGGAAAAGGCCGCCGCCGCGCAGGCGAGCGGGCGACTGGCGAAGGAGATCGTCCCGGTCACGATCCCGCAGCGCAAGGCCGACCCGATCGTCTTCGACACCGACGAGCATCCCCGCCGCTCCAGTCTTGACGTGCTTGCCAAGCTCAAGAGCGTGGTGAAGCCGGGCGGCACGGTGACGGCGGGCAACGCGTCGGGCCTCAACGACGGCGCGGCGGCCATGCTGGTCGCCTCCGAAGAGGCCGCGAAGATCCACGGCCTGACCCCGCGCGCGCGCGTTCTGGGCATGTCGGCCGCGGGCATCGCGCCGCGCGTCATGGGCGTTGGCCCCATCGAGGCCGCGCGCCGTGTTCTCGCGCGTCAGGGCATGACCATGGACCAGGTCGACGTGATCGAACTCAACGAGGCGTTTGCCAGCCAGGCCATCGCCACGCTGCGCGCGCTCGACATCGACCCGCTCACCGACCCGCGCGTCAACCGCAACGGCGGCGCCATTGCGCTGGGCCATCCGCTCGGCATGTCGGGCGCGCGCATCGCGATGAGCGCGGTGGAGGAACTGCATGTGACGGGCGGCACCTACGCGCTCGTCTTCCTGTGCATCGGCGTCGGGCAGGGCCTGGCGGTCCTGCTCGAGCGCGTCTGAGCGCCGCCCACCCGAAAACCACGCGAAAACAAGAAGGAGAGGTCGCATGACGGATCAGTCGTCTGTCGTTATCGTCGGAGCCGGACACGGGGGCGCGCAGTGCGCCATTGCGCTGCGGCAGAACGGTTTTGAAGGCGCGATCACCGTCATCGGCCGCGAACCCGAACTCCCCTATGAGCGCCCGCCGCTTTCCAAGGAGTACTTCGCGCGCGAGAAGACCTTCGACCGGCTCTACATTCGCCCCGAAACCTTCTGGGCCGAAAAGGACGTGACCTTCCGCCTCTCCACCGAAGTCACCGGGGTCGACCCGGAGGCGAAGACGGTGGCGCTCTCGGATGGCGGGACGCTGGACTACACGTACCTCGTCTGGGCGACGGGCGGCGATCCGCGCCGCCTGACCTGTGCGGGCGCGGACCTGGCGGGCGTTCATGCGGTGCGCACCCGTGAGGACTGCGACCGTCTCATGTCCGAAGTCGACGCAGGGATCCGCCGCGTGGTCGTGATCGGCGGCGGCTACATCGGTCTGGAGGCCGCCGCTGTCCTCTCCAAGCTCGACCTTGAAGTTACGCTGCTCGAAGCGCAGGACAGGGTGCTCGCGCGTGTTGCGGGCGAGGAACTGTCCGCCTTCTACGAGGCCGAGCACCGCGCCCACGGCGTGGACCTGCGCACCGGAACCCTGGTCGAGTGCCTTGAAGGCGATGGGCACAAGGTGACGGGCGTGCGCCTCGCCGATGGCGCGGTCCTGCCCGCCGACGCGGTGATCGTGGGCATCGGCATCGTGCCCGCCGTCGCGCCGCTCCTGAGCGCGGGCGCCGAGGGCGCGAACGGGGTTGCGGTCGATGACCACTGCCAGACAAACCTGCCCGGCGTCTACGCCATCGGCGACTGCGCGCAGTTCGCCTGTGCCTATGCGGGCGGCGCGGATATGCGCGTGGAATCGGTCCAGAACGCGACCGACATGGCGACCTGCGTCGCCAAGGCCATCTGCGGCAATCCCGCCCCCTACAAGGCCTTCCCCTGGTTCTGGTCGAACCAGTATGACCTTCGCCTGCAGACGGCGGGGATCAACGCGGGCTACGACGAAACCGTGCTGCGCGGCGATCCGGAAACCCGCAAGTTCTCGGTCGTGTACTTGCGCGAAGGCAAGGTCGTTGCGGTCGATTGCGTGAACAACGCGAAGGACTTCGTGCAGGGGCGCAAGCTGGTCGAGGCCGGCGCCCAGGTTCCGGCGCAATTCCTCGCCGATCCCGCAAAGCCCCTGAAGGAACTGCTGCCCGCCTGATCGGACAGAGCTATCGAAAAGATGGCGATCAGCGTGTGCCTGCTATAGTTTCTCTCGATCATTCGGGAGGAGCGCAGGCGCGATGGATATCCGGCAACTCGAACGCTTCGTGGAAGTCGCGAGCTTGGGCAGCGTCAACCGCGCGGCGGACGCTCTCAGTGTGTCGCAGCCCTCGCTCTCGCGCAGCCTGCAGATGCTGGAGGAGAGCCTTGGCGCAGCCCTCTTCACGCGGGGGCCACGCGGTGTGGAGCTGACACCGCACGGCATCGAACTCCTACCGCGCGCGCGGCTGATCCTCGCCGAGCGGGACCGGGCGGTAGAAGCGGTGCGGGCCGCGGCAGGCCAAGGCCGCGAGACCTTGCATGTCGGCACGGACGCCGCCTTTGCCATGCAGCGCCTGCCGCGCGCGCTTGCCGCGCTCGCGCGTAGCCATCCTCGGGTCCAGGTGCAGGTGCGCGAGGGGCCGCTCGGCGCGCTGCTCGACGCCTTGCGCGAAGGGGCGGTGCGGCTCGTCTTCGGCGCGCGCGGGCCCTATGTCGATCTGGAAGGCCTGGCGTTCGAGACTCTCGCCATGGAAAGCGCAGGCGTCATCATGCGCGCCGACCATCCGCTGGCGGCACGCGCGCAGGTGGGGCTCGCCGACCTTGCGCAGGAGCGCTGGATCGTGCCCGACCACCCGGCGCTGGTTGCAGGCTGGCGCGAGATGTTCGCGCGCTCCGAACTGACCGAGCCGCCCATCGCGCTGCGCACCTCCTCGCTCCATGTGGTCAAGGGCTGCCTGCTTGAAGGGCCCTTCGTGTCGCTCGGCGACCGCAGCAGCTTCGCCGCCGAGATCGCCTCGGGCCAGTTGGTCTCGCTCGACCTCGGCCTCTCCCGCTACGAGCGCCCGACCGGCCTCTTCACCCGGCCCGAAGGACGGTTGTCCCCTTCCGAACACGCGCTGGTCGCGGCGCTGCGCGAAGCTTGATTACAGCCCGGGGATCGCGACCGCACCGGGCGTTTCGGCCTCGAAGCTGGCAATCGGATAGGCGCAGTAATCGGCGGCGTAGTAGGCGCTGGGGCGGTGGTTGCCCGAATCGCCAAGGCCTCCGAAGGGCATGTTGGCGGCCGCGCCCGTGGTCGGGCGGTTGCGGTTGACGACGCCAGCGCGGCTCTCCTCCACGAAGCGTTGCCACAGCGCTGCATCGGCGCTGACAAGCCCGGCGGACAGTCCAAAGCGCGTGGCGTTGGCCTCGGCCAGTGCCGCGTCGAAGTCGGGCACGCGGCGCACCTGCAGGACCGGCGCGAAAATTTCCTCGTCGGGGACCTCGATCCCGGTGACATCGAGGATCGCGGGCGCGACGAAGGCGGGCGCGCGGCCCTCGATGCCGTGAAAGGCGCGGATCGAGGTGGCGCCATGGTCGATCAGCGCGCCGACCTGACGGTGGGCCTGCTGCGCGGCCGCGGTGGAGGCGAGCGGGCCCATGAAGGCCGCTTGCGTGGGTTCCTCGTTCCAGGCGGCGATGCCGAGCTTCCCGGTCAGCGCGTCGAGCGCCTCGATGATGGCCGTGCCCATCGCGCCTTCCGGCACGATCAGGCGCCGCGCGCACGAGCAGCGCTGGCCCGAGGTGACAAAGGCGGACTGGACGATGATCGAGGCGGCTTCCTCGGGGCTGTCCCAGGCGATCAGCGGGTTGTTGCCGCCCAGTTCCAGCGCAAGGATCAGGTGGGGGCGGTCAATGGTGGCGTGCCTGAGCGCGCGGCCCGCGTGGGCCGAGCCTGTGAAGAGCAGGCCATCGATGTCGCCCGCCACCAGCGCCTCGCCGGTCTCGCGACCGCCCTGAACCAGGTTGAAGACGCCTTCGGGAAGCCCGGCCTTGTCCCAGGCCGCAGCCATGCGCGCGCCGGTCGTGGGCGCGATCTCGCTGGGCTTGAAGACCACCGTGTTGCCCGCAAGCAGGGCGGGCACGATGTGGCCGTTAGGGAGGTGCCCGGGGAAGTTGTAGGGGCCCAAGACCGCCATCACGCCGTGGCCACGATGGCGCAGTACGGCTTCGCCAAAGGGCATGTCCTGGCGCCGCTCGCCCGCCCGTTCGGCCTGCGCGCGGATGGAGACGGCGACCTTGCCGACCATGCCCTTGGCCTCGGTGCGGGTCTCCCACAGGAGCTTGCCGGTCTCGCGCGAGATCGTTTCGGCAAGGCCCTCCTCGTCTTCGGCGATGGCGGCGGCGAAACGCTCCACGGCGGCGATCCGTTCGCTGAGCGGCGCAGCGCGCCAGGCGCCAAGGGCCTTGCGCGCCTTGGCGATGGCGGCCTCGCAATCGGCGGGCGTGGCGCTTGCGCCCTCCCAGACCACCTCCCCGGTGGCCGGATCGAGCGAGGTGAAGGTGGGGCCGTTGTGGGGCGTTGTCATGTTTTCTCTCCCGGAAAATTCAGCGCGTGGGGCCAAAGCGCACCCGGCCCATCGGGCGCGGGGCGATCAGGTCCTGGATCTGTCCGGACAGCGCGCGCACGTCTTCGGGAATGAAGCGCGCGTACCAGTCCGCGTTGGCAGGCCCCACGCCGTGTTCGGCGCTGAAGCTGCCGTGGTAATCCTCGACGACGGCGGCGAAGATGGTTTCGCGCGCGGCGTCCGCAATGGCGGGATCGAACGCGCCTGCGCTCTCGGGCCAGACGCTGTTGCAGTGCAGGCCTCCATCGCCGATGTGGCCGAAGTCGCACAGTTCAAGCTGCGGGGCGACCTTGGCAAGACGCGCGGCAATATCGGTGCGAAAGCGCATGACATCGCCGCGCTTCATCGCGATGTCGCAGGCGACGACCTTGCCCGACTTGCGCAGGCCTTCGGGCACCGCGTGGCGCACGGCCCATAGCGCCGTGCCGCGGTCGATGCGGGTGTCGGCGATGGTGCCGTCCTCGAACAGGGGCTCGAGCGTTTCGGCGAGCTTTTCCTCCAGCCATTCGGCTTCGATCGCGGCGCCGCCCGAAAGCTCGAGCAGCACGCAATAGCCCGGGATCTCGCCCGCGAAGGGATCGCGCAGCGAGGAGACATGGGTGATGGCTGCGGTCAGCGCGGGCTTGGAGATCCCCTCGAAGGCGGTGAGCAGCGTGCCAAAGGCGCTTTCCATGCGCGCCAGGACATCGAGCGCGGCCTCGGGATGGGGAAGTGCGAGCAGCGCGGTCACGGTGTTGACCGGCTTCGGGCTCAGCGCGAGCGTCGCGCCTGTCACCACGCCCAGCGTCCCCGAACTGCCCGCGACAAGGTCCTGAAGCGCGAGCGCGCTGTTGTTCTTCCAGAGCTCGGAGCCGAGCGAGAGGATGCGGGGGGCGTCCTCGGAGGTGACGAGTTCGAGGCCCATCAGGTTCTGGCGCACATCGCCATAGCGCAAGAGCCGAGCCCCGCCGGTGTTGGCCGCAACCATGCCGCCGATGGAAGGGTCCGCGCCGAGGTCGATGGGGAAGAACAGGCCATGTTCCTCGGCCGCCGCGTTGAGCTCGGAGAGGAGTACGCCTGCGCCCACCCGCGCCGAGCGGTTGACCGGATCGATGGCGATCTCGCCCTTCAGCCGCTCGAGGCTGAGCACGATCTGGTCCTCCGCGCTGGCGGCAAGCCCGGCGGCGGCGAGGCCGGTGCGCGCGCCTTGCGCAATGACGGTCACGCGATGGGCATGGGCCGCTTCCAGGACCTGACGTACCTCGCCGGCGCTGGCGGGGCGCACCACGCAGGCCGCCGCGCCGCGCGTGCCGCGTCCATCTTCGGCGTAGGCGTCGATGTCGGTTTCGGTGCTGAGGACATTGGCCTCGCCGACAATCGTCTCAAGGGCAATCCGGGCGTCGCTGGAAAGGGTCATGGGGTCCGTGTCATGGCAAAGATGCCCGTGGCATTGCCGCTGTCGAAACCGAGGTCGAGGGCCTCGCTGCCGGGCAGGGTGTCGCGGGTGATGAATTCGAAGAAGGAGCCGGGCACCGTGCGAGTGACCGGCGCGCCGTCGGCGCGGCGCAAGGGACGCTCGACCATGTCGGCGCGAAAGGCGGTCTGGTGGACGCGGCCCGAGGCGGAGTGCTCGACCTTGTCCTTGATCGGCTTGCCCGCCGCGCGCAGGGCGTCGGCAAGCGCGCCCACATCGGCTACGCGGTCGGTCGCGTGGTTGAAGGCGTTGCCCTCGGTGGCGATCCAGGCCGCTTCCTTCGACTGGGCGAGCAGCGTTTCGTAGTCGTCTTCGAAGGCGGGTTCATGCGCGCGGTCGAAGGCGGAGACGAGGACGGGGAGAAGCGCCTCGGCCTCGGCAAAGGGCACGCTGCCCTCGGCCGCGAAACGGTCGAGCACGGCCTTGGCCTGTGCGCTCAGCGGATCGAGTGACGTGTCGAAGACACGGTGCGCGGCGGCGGCAAACTCGGCGTCGAACTGGTCGACATGAAGCTCGCTGACGAAGTACTGGAGGATGTCCTCGGGATGGTCGAGGTGGCACCAGGCGTGGCCGGTCATCCGGAGGCGCGGCAACGGATACTGCGCGGCCTCGACATAGCCGAGCGGGCGCAGGATGCGCGCGAAGGCCTCCTGCCCGCCGGGAAGGGCACCGGTGGGGCCATCGGGAAAGAGGATCGTGCGCAGCGCGCCGTGGTCGAGCGTGATGCGTGTGTCGATTTCCAGGCGCTCGCCGACATAGCCCGCCGCGCTCGGCACGCCGTCGAGAACGGTGCGGAACAGGGCCGCGCCAAGTGCGGTAGCCATGCTCGCGCGCGAGACGCGCTCGCCCTCGTCGCTCAGCAGCGCAGGCGTCATATTAAGTGCGGCAAGCGTGACGGCGCCGATTTCGTCACCCAGGTGCGCGCGAACCAGGCGTGCAACGGTCGATGTGTGCAGATCCTGCATCGATTGTCTCCTCTGCCCTTGCGCTTACCACGCGAAATTCTTGCCCTGCAAACGACAAGCTATCATCAATGCATGATGAAATGGAATGACCTCGCCGGCGTGCATCTGCCTTCCTCGCAATCCTTGCGCAGCTTCCTGGCCGCGGCCCGCCATGGCAGCTTTTCCGAGGCCGGGCGCGCGGTCGGGCTGACCCAGAGCGCGATCAGCCGTCAGATATCCCAACTCGAGGCGCGGCTGGGTGTTCCCTTGTTCGTGCGGGCCGGGCGGCGTGTGGAGCTGAACGCGGCCGGGCGCGCTTATGCCGAGGCGGTGGAGCCTGCGCTCGCGCAGATCGCGCGGGCCAGCGCGCGGCTGGGCGAACAGCGCGGGGACAACAGCCTCACGATTGCCTGCCTGCCCAGCCTGGGCATGCGCTGGCTGGCGCCGCGCCTGCCCCGGCTCTCGGCCCGGCACCCCGAGCTTGTCATCAATATCGCGGCGCGCAGCTGGCCTTTCGGCGAGGACGAGGAGGCGGGCGAGTTCGATGCCGCCTTCGATTTCGGGCAGCCGCCCTGGCCGGGGATGAACCATGCCTTCCTGTTTCAGGAGGAAGCGGTCCCGGTCTGCGCGCCCACCTGGCTGGAGGCGAACCCGCTGGAACGCCCGGCTGACCTGGCGGACAAGCCGCTGCTCTTCCAGTCCTCGCGCCCCAGGGCCTGGGACCAGTGGTTCGCGGCGTGCGGCGTGGAACTGGCGCGTCCTTGCGAGGGGCCCCGCATCGGCCACTTCCTGATGCTGGCGCAGGCCGCGGCGGCGGGCGCGGGTGTGGCGCTCATCCCAAGCTTCCTGATCGAACCCGAACTGGCCGCGGGCAGCCTGGTGGTTCCTTTCGAGACCGCGCTGTCGACCCGCGATGCCTACCATCTCGTCTGGCGCGGCGACCCCGAGGGAGGATCGCCGCTCGGCCGGTTCGTGGCCTGGGTGCGCGACGAGGCCGACGCGCCGACAGCCGATTGAGGCGCTTCGGTCCTCCGTGTCAGGCCGCTTCGGGGATCAGGATGCGCAAGGTGCGCTTGCACAATTCCATGCCCCGCTCGCGCGAGAGGCGGTTGGGCGAGAGGCAGAACTCGAACCACAGGCCGTCCATGGTCGCGGCCATGATGGCGACGGCATCGTCCATCGACGAGGCCTGCGGGCGCTCGGAAAGGCGCGACATCGCATCGGCCAGCAGGCGCCGGACTTCATTGTTGAGGGCATCGTTGCGCGCCGCGAATTCGGGGTCGCTGCGCACCAGCGACCAGAACGCCAGCCAGGCGCCCAGGCTTTGGGTGTTGGCCCATTCGTCGGAGAACAGCTTGTCGAAGAAGGCGTCAAGCGAGACCCAGGCGTCGCGGTCGGGCACCGTGAGTTCGGCGGCGAGGCCCGTGATGACCTGGTTGCAGAGCTCTTCGTAGGTTTCGAGCAACAGGTTCTGCGGGTTGGTGAAGTAGTGGCGCAACAGGCCATGCGAGACCCCGGCCTGTCGGCAGATTTCGCGCCCCGTGGTGCCCCGTGGCCCCAACCTGGAAAGGCATTCGAGGGTCACCTGGAGCAGATCCTGCCGCCGCACGCCGGGTTGCTGGCGCTTGATGGTGCGACGTGGCCTCTGTGCCCCGGGCTGCGGCGTCTCCGTCGGACGAGTGTTCATTTTTATGGTCCCGCTTCTTCTTGTTCTGTTTCGTATCGCGCCCAAAGGCCCCAGCGTTATATTGCAATCGATTCAACGCTAGGCAAGTGGCCATTCGTTGCGCGCCAGAGTGTCTCTTAGTGGTACAGACAAGTGTTCCAACGCGCTTTGCGGCCATGGCTTGCCACGCGAATGGATCCGGGCCAAGACGGGCAGATGAGCCAGAGCGCACCAGTCTTGAAGATCAAGTTGCAGATCTATTCAGGGGATGAGATCGCCATGGGGCCGGGCAAGGCGGACCTGCTCGATGCCATCGGCGAGGAAGGTTCGATCTCGGCCGCGGCGCGCAAGATCGGCATGAGTTACCGCCGGGCCTGGCTCCTGGTCGATACGATGAACCGCTGCTGGCACGAACCGCTGGTGGAAACCGCGCCGGGTGGTTCGGCGCGCGGCGGTGCGCGGATGACCCCCTATGGACGGGGCATACTCCAGCTCTACCGCAGCCTCCAGGAGGAGAGCCGCGATCTCAGGGATTGTGCGGAGTGGACGGAACTGGGCGCAGCGCTGCGCGACGCGCCGCTGGCGCATCAGAAGTCCTGATCCCGGGCGTCACCCCGGTGCCGTCGGGGCTCAGCGTCACGACATGATCGGCAAGCCGGTCCACCTCGCGCCGGTCATGGCTGACGTAGAGGATGGGCAGGGCCAGTTCGTCGCGGATGCGTTCGATCACCTGCATCACCCCGCCGCGCCGTTCCTCGTCGAGCGAGGAGAGCGGCTCGTCCATGAGCAGGAAGCGGGGCCCGGAAAGGAGCGCGCGGCCGATCGCGACACGCTGCATTTCGCCCCCCGACAGCGTGCGCGGCATGCGCTTCAGAAGATGCGCGATGCCCAGGAATTCGCTCGCTTCCTCCAGCGCCATCCAGCGCCGGGCGGCGGGCGCGAGCTTCCAGCCGAACAGCAGGTTGTCGCGCACGGTCTTGTGGGGGAACAGGCGGCTGTCCTGGAAGACGTAGCCGCAGGCGCGCTTCTCGGGCGCGAGGTGCAGGCGCGTAGTGCCATCGTAGAGCACCTCCTCGCCCACCGCGATGCGGCCGCTCTGCGGGCGGATCAGCCCGGCGACGGCGTTGAGCACGCTCGTCTTGCCCGCCCCCGAGGTGCCGAACAGGGCGGTGAGGCCCGGCCCGACGCGGAAACGGGCCGCGATGTGCGCGCTGCCGCGCTGGAGGGCGATGTCGACGTCAAAGGGCATGGCCGGCCTTCCTCTGTCCGGAGCGCCGGGTCAGTGTCTCGGAGATCACCAGCGCGGCGAGCGAGAGCAGCACCGAAATGATCGCGAGGCGCGCCACGTCGCCCTCGCTGCCCGGGATCTGCAGCGCGGTATAGATCGCGAGCGGCAGCGTGCGGGTCTCGCCCGGAATGTTCGAGGCAAAGGTGATCGTCGCGCCAAATTCGCCGATGGACCGCGCAAAGCCCAGGACAAGCGCGGCCATCACGCCGGGAAGCGCGAGGGGCAGCGTGACGCTGGCAAAGGTGCGCCAGGGCCCTGCGCCCAGCGTGCGCGCGGCGCTTTCCAGGCGGCGGTCGACTTCCTCGAGCGAGAGCCGGATCGCGCGCACCATCAGCGGCAAGGCCATGATCGCCGCCGCAAGCGCTGCGCCGGTCCAGCGGAAGATGAGACCGAGCCCGAAGGTATCGAGCAGGAAGCGCCCGACCGGCCCGTTGCTGCCAAAGGCGAGCAGCAGCATCCAGCCCGTCACCACCGGCGGCAGGACGAGCGGGAGGTGGACGATGGCATCCAGCAGCACCTTGCCGGGGAAGCGCCCGCGCGCGAGTAGCCAGGCCAGCGCAAAGGCCAGTGGCAGGTCGATCAGGATCGCCACGCCGCTCACCTTGAGCGAGAGGACGACGACCTGCCATTCCTCGGGGGAGAGGAGGCCCGCCATGCTCAGTTCGTGCGGAACCCGAAGCGGGCGAAGACGGCCTTGCCCTGGCTGGAAATCAGGAACTTTCGGAACGCCTCGGCCTCCCGGTTGGCGGCCTTTGCGGTCAGCGCGACGGGATAGCTGATCGGGGTGTGGCTGGAGCGCGGGAAGGTGCCGACGACGCGCACGCCCGGATCGGCCTTGGCATCGGTGGCATAGACGATCCCCAGCGGGGTCTCGCCCCGGCTGACGAAGGCGAGCGCGACGCGCACGTTCTCGGCGCTGGCAACCTTGCCCGAAACGCTGTTCCACACGCCCAGCTTCTGCAGAGCTTCCTTGCCGTAGCGTCCGGCGGGCACGGCGTTGGTGTCGGCCATGGCGAGACGGCGGTTGCCGAGCGTGCGCGCGAGCGGGAAGCCCGGCTTGATCGTCAGTTTCAGAGCACTGGACTTGGGGGCGATGAGAACGATGTCGTTGGCAAGGAAGGAGCGGCGCGTGGACGTGCGGATCAGCTTGCGGGTCTGGAGATAGTCCATCCACTTCTCGTCGGCCGAGACAAAGATGTCGGCGGGTGCCCCGGCCTCGATCTGGCGGGCGAGCGCGGAGGAACCGGCGAAGGAGATGACCGGGCGATCATGGCCCTTCGCGGCCCAGGCATCGGCCGCCGAATTCATCGATTCGCGCAGGCTTGCCGCCGCGAGCACGGTAGGGCCTGCCGCCCATGCGGCCGGGCCGGAAAGGCCGATGGCCAGCAGCAGCGCGAGGGCCGCGCACCCGCGGCCGATTCGGTTCAACATGATCCCTCCGGAAATTGCTATATCCATCTGTATATTGAAATGGCTGTGCGGAAAAGATGTGAAACAGGAATTTGCTGCGGTGCAGCGGGCGTCATGATGCGTTGCATCATCCGATTCTGGCGGGCGATCTGTCTCTAAGTCACGAGAAATAGGCGTGTTCCTCAAGCTGCTTATTGCGAGTGAAGAATATTTTTCGCAAGAGCGCGTGGGGCGTGGTCTGGACTCTCAGCAACATTAATATACACTTGGATATAGAAAACGGTGCCGCGACCCCAACGTTTGTCCCGTGCCAGGCACAGGGACAGGTCGTGCGCATGCTCCAGGGAGTTCCCATGACGACGATATTGCAGGGCGCCGTGCGCGCCCGTGGCGCGGGCGTGTTGCGCGCGCTGGTCTTGCCCATGCTGCCCGTCCTGCCCCTTCTTCCAGGAGTGGCCCATGCCGGGGAGGGGGATGCCCCCACACTTCAGAAGGCTCTGGGAAATCCCGAGGGGCTGACGGTCGAGGGCCATGTGCGGGCGCGCTACGAGGCGATCGACAACCAGTTTCGTCCCGGCCGTGCGCGCAGCAGCGATGCGCTTCTTTTGCGCAGCGACCTGCAGGTGACCTATGACGCAGGGCCGGTGCAGGTGGGCGGCGAGATCACCGACTCGCGTGCCTATGGTGGGGGTGAGGGCAGTTCGCTCGGCACCACCGAGGTCAACGCGCTGGCGGTGACGCAGGCCTATCTGGCCTTCGATTTCGGCACGGCGCTGGGCGAGGGCACGTCCGCGCGGCTCCAGGCCGGGCGCTTCACCATGGACATGGGCTCGCGCCGCCTTGTCGCGCGCAATCGCTTTCGCAACACAATCAACGCCTTCACCGGCTTTCGGGCGGATTGGACGGGTAAGGGCGGAGAGTCCGTCTCGGCCTTCTACACGATGCCGGTGCGGCGTCTGCCCGGCGACCGGGATGGCATCCTGGACAACCACGTCCACGCCGATAGCCAGGGTTTCGACGAGACCTTCTGGGGCGCTTTTGCGCGCACGCCCATCGGCCTTCGCGGGGCAGCGCTGGAGGGTTATTTCTACGCCCTCGACGAGGATGACACGCCCTCGCGTGCCACGCGCAACCGGCATCTGCGCACGGCCGGGGCGCGGCTGTCGCGCAAGAGTACGGCGGGGCGCCTGGATTTCGACGTCGAGGGGGCCTACCAGTTCGGCAATATCCGCAATTCGACGGCACCGGGCGCGCTGAAGCGCGACGTCTCGGCCTACTTTGCGCACGCCGAGGTGGGCTACCGTTTTGCCGGCGGCTGGAGCCCGCGCGTGGCGCTGGAGCTTGATCTCGTCTCGGGCGACAAACCGGGTGAGAACGGGGGAGGTTCCTACAACCGCTTCGACACGCTGTTCGGCGCGCGCCGCTTCGAGTTCGGACCGACCTCGCTCTACGGAGCGCTGGGCCGTGCCAATATCCGCTCGGTGGGGGCGCTGGTCCAGGCCAGCCCGGCCAAGCGCCTTTCTCTGGCGGCGATGGGCCGGGCGAACTGGGCGGACAGTCTTGAGGACAGTTTTTCCGCGACCGGTGTTTCGGACGCCGAAGGGAACGCGGGCCGTTTCGCGGGCTACCAGCTGGAGGCACGCGCGGGCTATTGGCTGGTGCCCAGGGTGCTGGAAATCGACACCGGCGGGGCGGTGCTGTTTCGCGGCGATTTCCTGAAGAATGCAAGCGGCGCCAACGGCTGGGGCGATACGCTCTATGGCTATACCAGCGCGACCGTCCACTTCTGACACGCGCCGGAACGATGGACGAAAACGGACACGTTTGTCGGGTCCCGGACAACACGCTGTAATCCTAACGTACTATAAGTCCTGACCTTTCTGGCTGGCACGCTTCCTGCTTTCACTCGAGCGGACACAGGCAGGAGGACTACCATGGCCTACAAGATCATCGCCTCGCAGTGCACCGGGTGCAGCGCGTGCGAATTCGAATGCCCCAACGCGGCGATCTCGATGAAGGGCGATACCTTCATCATCGATCCCGCCAAGTGCACCGAGTGCGCGGGCGAGTACGACCATCCGCAGTGCGACACCGTCTGCCCCGTCCCCAAGACCTGCGTGCCGGCCTGACCGGCGCGCAAGGGGCATGGGACGGGCCGTGGCCTTCGAGGACAACGCCTTCGAGGACAACCTGGGTGCCGCGCTCGACTGGAAGGGGCGCCCGGTGCGCTGCCGCGAGTGCGACCACCAGGCGATCAACGCGATGGGCCTGTGCGCCAAGGGGCGCGCCTGCATCCGCGACCGCCGCGCGCGCCGGGTGGAAACGTTCCTGCGCGCCAATCCCGAACTTGCCGACCAGTACCTTGACCATCCCTATTTCGAGGTGCGCGCAGGCGCCGCGCGCCACGCCACGGTGTTCCGGCTCGCTCCCCTGCTGGACGATCCCGAACCCGAAGTCCGCGCGATGGCGACGCTGCGCCTGCCTGCAGAAAGGATCCGCGACATGATCCACGACGAGGACATCGACGTGCGCATCGCGGCGGCCTCGCGCCTGACCGGGGCGGACCTGGTGCCTGCAATCCGCGACGAGGCCTACATGGTGCGCATCACCGCGGTGCGGCGCATGCCGGTCGAGATGCTGCCACTGGTACGCCACGACCCGGACCCCGAGGTGCGCGCCTGGGTCGCCCGGCGCATCGATGTGCGCGCGCTGCCCGACATGGCGTTCGACCCCGACCCGCTGGTGCGCCGCGAGGTTGCCGGGCGGTTGCCGCCCGATCCGCTGCGCCTGCTGGTCGAGGACAGCGACATGCGCGTGCGCTTCACCGTGGCCGAGCGGCTGGCCGAGGAGGATCTCTTTGCGCTGCTCGATGACGAGGAACCCGCCATTCGTGAGCTGGCGCGCACGCGCATCGAGGCCGTGCCCGAACTGGCGGGCCGGCTCGCGGACCATACCGGGCATGACGGTGCCGCCGTGGTGGCTTTTCCCGCGCCCCATGATCCCGGAAAGGAGACCTAGCCTGTGAAAGTCATGATCCGCCGCGCCGAGGGACAGCTCTCGGCCTACGTGCCCAAGAAAGACCTGGAGGAGCCGATCGTGGAGGTCGAGAAGGAAAGCCTGTGGGGCGGCTGGGTGCGCCTTGCCAACGGATGGGTGCTCGAACTGCCCTGGCTGGCCGAGGACACGCGCTTGCCGATCACTGTCGAGGCGAAGAAGCGCGCCACCGTGGAAGAGGACTGAGCGTGATGGCGACACATGTTCTGGAAAATCCCGAGGTGCTGCTTGATGAAGTGGGCGAGGGGCTGCGGGCCGGGCAACTGGTGCCTTTCGTGGGGCCGGGTATCTCGGCGCTGGGCGCGCATGCGGTGCCGCTCTCGACCGGCGCACTGGCCGACTTCTTCGCGACGAAGACCACCCTGCCACGCCGCGCGAAGGGCAATTGCTGGGCTGCCGCGCAGTACATCGAGAGCACGCGCTTTCGCGATACCGTGACGGCCTGGATGAAGGAGGCTTTTGCGCAGGGCGTGCTGCCCTCGGCCTTCCACCGCTGGCTGGCGGGCCTGCCGCTGCCGCTTGTCGTCGATGCCTGGTATGCAGGCGAGATGCGTACCGCGCTTCTTGCCGCAGGCCGCGAGGACTGGGCCGAAGTGCAGGGGATCACCCGCGCGCACATTGGTGAGGACCGCTGGTTCCGCTTCTACACGCCCGGTGGCGATCCGGCGAAGGCGCACGATGCCGAGGCCGCGACGACGCTGCTCTACACCCCCCATGGCGGCATCGCGCCCGATGCGAATTTCCTCATCACCGATGCGGACTACGTCGAGGTCCTCACCGAAATCGACATCCAGACCCCGATCCCCGAGGAGGTCCGGCATCGCCGGACAGGTCTTGGCTTCGTGTTTCTGGGCTGCCGCTTCGACGACCAGCTCCTGCGCACCTATGCCCGCCAGATCATGAAGCGCTCGTCCGCGCGGCACTATGCCGTGCTCGACGTGGAAACGCTCACCCGCAACGAGCGACGCTTCCTGGAGGAACAGAACATCTCTCCCATCGCCAAGCCTCTGGGCGAGGCGCTGGGTCAGTTGATGGGCTGAAGACGCAGAGGCTCTCAGTCGCGCGCGGCGCGGCGTTCGGGCGCGGCGGCAGGCGCGGGGGTCTTCATCCGCGTGGCGGCCTCGGCGCGTCGGCGCGAGAGTTCGCGGGCGTATTCCTGCAGATCGTCGACCGCGTCGAGTTCGTCCACGATCTCGAAGCCGAAGATCGTCTCCAGCACGTCCTCCAGTGTTACCAGGCCCAGGAAGCTGCCGTATTCGTCGACCACCATGAGGATGTGGTGGTGCTCGGAGATGAAGCGGTGGAACAGGCGGTCAACGCTCAGCTGGTCGAGCACGCTGGGCAGCGGGCGGATCAGTTCGGCAAAGCCCTGCTCGTCACAGTCCTCGTCCATGAGCAGGTCGAGCACGTCGTGCTTGATGACGAAGCCGCGGATTTCATCGACACCCTCGCCCGAGACGGGAATGCGGGTGAAGGGGGACTTGCGCACCTTCTCGGTCAACTCGTCCAGCGCGATGTCCTGCGACAGGCTGAAGACCACCGTGCGCGGGGTCATCACGTCGGCCGTCTTGATCCGGTCGAGCTGGAGCAGGTTATTGAGGAAGCGGGCTTCGGCCGTGTCGATCTGGCCCGAGGCCTGGCCCAGGCTGGTGACGGCAAGGAGTTCCTCGCGGTGGCGCGGTGTCTCCGCGGTGCGCCCCAGCGCGATAAGCTTGGTGATCTGGCGCGAAAACCACACCAGCGGGGCGAGCACAACCATCATCGGCGGCAGGATCCAGGCGCAGAACGGGGCAATCCCCGTCGCGTAGCGCGCGCCGATGGTCTTGGGGATGATTTCGGTGAGGATCAGGATCGCGACCGTCAGCAGCGCGGCAAACACCGCTTCGCTGCCACTGCCGTAGAGCTTGGCGTACTGCGCGCCCGCACCTGCCGCGCCCATCGTGTGGGCAATCGTGTTGAGGGTGAGGATCGCGGCCAGCGGGCGGTCGACATCGTCCTTCAGCCGCTTGAGCTTGCGCGCCCAGGGCGTGCCGCGCTGCTCGAAGGTGCGCACCTGCGAGGGCGTGAGCGTCAGCATCGAGGATTCGAGCAGCGAACACAGGAACGAGACGCACAGCGCCAGGGCGACATAGAAGACCAGCAAGGCCATGCGGCTATTCGTACTCCGTTGCGCGAGTGTGCGCGAACCCGTTCTGGTAACGGGGATTCTCCGCCTTGCCTAGGTGCCTGATCGTGCACGAACTGCACCTTGTCGTGTCGCGAGCCGGACAAAGCGGGCGTACCAAGCGTGACAATCGCGACAGGGGCCTTCGGGCACCCTGTGCTGCGATGCGGCATGAAGTGGCCGAAAATCGGTAGTTTCCGATATCTGGCACGCAGGTTGCTGAGCCTCTCCCATCAGCAGAAAGCCGGTGGTGCCCCCTCCGCCGGCTGCGACTTGGGGAGTTTTCCATGACCGACACCCTTTTCAGCCAGGATCCGGACAGCACACGCGAGGCCAGTTCCGCAGACGGCGTCGTCGACATTTCCGACGTCATGCAGAAGGTGGCCGAACACAAGGGCTGCGGGACCGAAGGCGGTTCGGGCAAGGCGAGCTGCGGATCGAGCGCAGGGCCGGCCGACATGCCGCCCGAGATCTGGGAGAAGGTGAAGAACCACCCGTGCTATTCCGAAGAAGCCCACCACCACTACGCACGCATGCACGTGGCCGTCGCGCCCGCCTGCAACATCCAGTGCAACTACTGTAACCGCAAGTACGACTGCGCGAACGAGAGCCGTCCGGGTGTCGTTTCCGAACGCCTGACGCCCGAGCAGGCGTCGAAGAAGGTGCTTGCGGTGGCCTCGACCATTCCGCAGATGACCGTGCTGGGCATTGCCGGACCGGGCGACCCGCTCGCCAATCCGGCCAAGACCTTCGAGACCTTCCGCCTCATCAGCGAGGTCGCCCCCGACATCAAGCTGTGCCTCTCGACCAATGGCCTCGCGCTGCCCGACTGGGTCGACGAGATCGCCAAGTACAAGGTCGACCACGTCACCATCACCATCAACATGGTGGACCCCGAAGTGGGCCAGCACATCTACCCCTGGATCTTCTGGGAGAACAAGCGCCTGCAGGGCTATGAAGCCGCCAAGATCCTGACCGAGCGGCAGATGCTGGGCCTCGAGATGCTCACCGAGCGGGGCATCCTTGCCAAGATCAACTCGGTGATGATCCCGGGCATCAACGATGCGCACCTCGTCGAGGTGAACAAGGCGGTGAAGAGCCGGGGCGCGTTCCTGCACAACATCATGCCGCTCATTTCCGCGCCCGAGCATGGCACCGTGTTCGGTCTCAACGGCCAGCGCGGCCCTTCCGCGCAGGAGCTCAAGGCGCTTCAGGACGCGTGCGAGGGCGACATGAACATGATGCGCCACTGCCGCCAGTGCCGCGCCGACGCGGTCGGGCTGCTCGGCGAAGATCGTTCGGCCGAGTTTACCACCGAGAAGATCATGGCGATGGACATCGAATACGACGCCGAAGGCCGCAAGGCCTACCAGCAGGCGGTCGAAGGCGAGCGCCAGGCCAAGGTGGCCGCCAAGGCGAGCGAACTGGATGGCCTTGAAAAGGCGGGCGATATCTCGGTCCTGGTCGCGGTTGCCACCAAGGGCCACGGGATCATCAACGAGCACTTCGGCCACGCCAAGGAGTTCCAGGTCTATGAACTGAACGCCAAGGGCGCCAAGTTCGTCGGCCACCGCCGCGTCGACCTCTACTGCCAAGGCGGCTATGGCGAGGAGGATGCGCTCGACACCGTGATCGCGGCGATCAACGACTGCCACGCGGTCTTCGTCGCCAAGATCGGCGGCTGTCCCAAGGCCGACCTCCAGGCAGCGGGCGTCGAGCCGGTCGACCAGTACGCCCACGAGTACATCGAACAGTCCGCGCTGGTCTGGTTCAAGGACTACCTTGAACGTATCGCGAGCGGCGAGATCGTCCACCAGCAGCGCGGCGATGCGGCCATCCGCCAGGGTGCGCTGCTCAGCCAGGCGGGGTGAGCGGCGATGGCCTACAAGATCGTCGCCAGCCAGTGCACCAACTGCACGGCCTGCGAGGCGCTGTGTCCCAACATGGCGATCTCGGAGGCGAAGGGCACCTTCGTCATCGACCCGGCGCTCTGCACCGAGTGCATCGGCCACTTCGAGGACCCGCAGTGCGTCGCGATCTGCCCGGTCGATGACACCTGCGTGCTCGACGCCAGCGTGCCGCGGTACCAGCCGGCATGAGCGGGGCGCGTGAAACGCTGCCGTTCGAGGGCTTTGGCGGGGCATCGGATGCGTTCGAGCGTTCGATCCTCGCCAGCCCCCTCCTGGGAGGGGGCCTGCCCGAGGAGGCGCGCGCTCACCTCGAACGTGCGGCCACGCGCTATCACCTGACCGATGTGGCCGAGACGCACCTGTTCGAAGCCGAGAAGATCGCGCCCGACCATGCCGCCGTCCTGATCGCGCTCTACCGCTTCTATTTCTACAAGGGGCGGCTGAACGAAGCGCTGGACGTGGCGCGCGCCTGCGTTGCCAAGGCCCTGCGCCTCAACGTCCTGGGCGAGGACTGGCGGCGGGTGCAGCCGGGCGATGCCGCCTTCGGGGAGTGGGAGGCGCTGTTGCCGCGCTTTTTCCTCTTTAGCCTCAAGGGCTACGCCTACCTCTCGCTGCGCACCGGCCATCTCGAAGCGGGCCGGGAGGCGGCCGAGAAACTGCTCGAACTCGACCCGCGCGACCGCATCGGGGCGCAGGTTCTCATCGATGTCCTGAACCGCATGGAGGATGAGGAGGAGGCCGATGGCGAACATCGTTCGTGACAGCGAGGTCGTTGAACTCAATGGCCCGCCCGCCTTCCGCTATGGAGAACGCGTGCGCGCGCGGCGTCTTGTGCGCAACGACGGCACCTACGCGGGCAAGGAGATCGGCGAACTGCTGGTCAAGAAGGGCGAAGAGGGCGTCGTCGTCTCGATTGGCACCTTCCTCCAGCAGTTCTACATCTATGGCATCGAGTTCTTCGAGAGCGGCCACCGCGTGGGCATGAAGCGGCGCGAGCTCGACCCGGTCTGGGCAAGCGAGGAGGACGAGGACGAACTGCCTGTCGCGCGTGCGCCGCGCCCTGCATCGCCCCTTCCGAGTGCGGCGCCATGATGGACATTCGCGAGCCCGTCTACGGCTGGGGCGAGGCCGTGCGCGCCGTGGTGGACCTTGTCAACGACGGTTCGTTTCCGGGCGCCCCGCCCGAAGCGATCCTGGCCCCGCGCGGGACGCGCGGCGAAATCGTCAACGTGGGCCACCACGAGGAGAGCAACCAGCCGGTCTACCTCGTCGAGTTTGCGCGCGGCGAGGGGGCCGGGTCCCCGCGTGTCGTCGGGTGCCTCGAAGAGGAGATCGAACGCGCCGAAGCGGGAGGGACGTTGCCATGAGCCTTGCCGCTGCCTCCGCCCAGGCCCCCGCGTCGCGGGCGCTTCTCGCCCGCCAGCCCAACGAGTTCGACCTGGCGCGGATCGAGCGCCTGCTCGTTCGGCGGCGGCGCTACCGCTACGTCGAGCCCGTGGTCGTGCCCATCGAGGACGGTTACCTCGTGCGCGCGCCCTGCTGTTCACGCACCGTCGATCCCGAAGGCGGGGAAATCGACATCGCGCGCCTCCTCTGGGACGAGCGCGCGCGCGAATGGAGGCTCTACCGGCGCGATCATGGCACGCACAGCTGGATCGAGGACGGCCCGTTCGCGCGCCTTGGTGAGCTCATGGGCTGGCTCAACGCCGATCCTGCCCGCGTTTTCTGGCAATAGAGGAAGGAGACGAAGGCCCATGCCGCTCAGCGAAATCGATCTCGCGCGCATCGACGCGCTGGTACAGGCGCTGGGCGACAGTGCGCTCCCGGAGACCCTGGGCGTCGCGCTGCGGCGTCTCGTCCCAAATCTCGCCCTGCGCCAGTGCGATGCGGGCGACGTGCTGGAGGAACCCTACCGCTCGGCGGGTGCCTGCGACCTGCATCTGCTCGACGTTTCCGCCCACTGCATCCGCGTCACCGGCGATCCGGCTGAGGCGAGCGGGCTTCTGGTTGCAGGGAGGGCTCCGGCATGAGCGGGCAGGTCGTCTCGATCGCCACGGGCGAGGTGCTGCAGATCCCGATGAGCGACCCCGACCTGACGCTGGAGGACGTGGTCGCGGTCGAGCAGGTCTTGCGCGGCGCGCAGCTGGGGCAGGGCGCGCTGGTCGAGGAACTGGAGCAGGCCTTCGCCGCCCAGTGCGGCCGTGCGCGCGGGGTTGCGGCCTCCAGCGCGGCGATGGCGCTGGTCATGGTGCTGACGGCAAAGGGGATGGGGCCGGGCGACGAGGTGATCCTCTCGGCCCACTCCTTCCACGAGCTGGGCCACGCGGTCCTGCGCTGCGGGGCGACCCCGGTCTTTGCCGACATCGACTACTGGTCGGGTTGTCTTTCGGCGACGAAGAGCGCGGACAAGGTGACGAGCCGGACCCGCGCGATCCTGGCGGGCAACACCTGCGGGCACCCCGCCGACTGGCCGGGCCTGCGCGCGCTGGCCGATGCGCACGGCCTCTTCCTGATCGAGGATTCGAGCGAGGCGATCGGCTCGCGCCACAAGGCGGGCGTGGTCGGCAGCTTCGGCGATGTCGCGCTTTTCGATTTCGCCCAGCCCGGCGTCATCGCCTGCGGGGAGGGGGGCATCGCGCTCACCGACGATACGCAGCTGGCCATGGCCCTGCGGCGCCTGCGCAGCCGCAGCCTCTCGGACCGCACTTCGGTCTCGGCCGGGGTGGATGCGCCCTTCGGGGCCGCGATGGGCGCGATGGTGGCCGCGCTTGCGCTCGCGCAGCTGCGCCGCCTCGACGTGCTCCTGGAACGCCGCCGCGGGGTGCAGGCCATGTACGATGGCTTCATGCAGAGCTTCGAGGGGATCAAGCCGCCCTACATCTCGCCCGATGTCGAGGAGGTCCACTGGTTCCTCTATACCGTGCATCTGGGCACGCGCTTCACCAAGGGGTCGCGCGACGCGATCCTGGAGGACATGCGCACCGAGGGCGTCGAGGCCCACGCCTATTCCAGCCCGCTCCACCTCCAGCGCGCCTACCGGGCGCTGGGCTGGACGCGCGGTGACCTCTTCGTGACCGAGAAGGTCGCCGACCGCGCGGTCGTGCTGCCCTTTCACGCCCACCTCACGCCCGAACAGATCGCCTTCATGGTCGCGCGTCTCAAGGACGCCTCGATCAACGCAGGCGCTGGGGCCGCCATCTACTGACCACCGAAAGAGACCCAGAAAGAACGCCATGACTACGCTCACCATCCTGCCGTCCGCCACCTCCATCGCCGTTGCCGAGGGGGACAGCCTGCTCGCCGCCATGCTCGCCAGCGGGGCACCGGTCGCCCACAAGTGCGACGGGGAAGCCTCCTGCGGCCAGTGCCACCTCTTCGTGATCGAGGGGCGCAAGGGCCTCTCGCGCATCAGCCGCGCGGAGAACGACATTCTCGACACCATCGTCGGCGTCGGTTCCAAGTCGCGCCTTGCCTGCCAGGCAACGCTGACCGGCACCGAGGACGTGACCGTCGAGGTTCTGAGCTTCGTCTGACGACGTGCCAAGGAGAGACAGCCTATGCCCATGGATGCCACCGAGATCGAACGCCGCATCACCGCGGCCTTTCCCGACGCGGACGTGCTGATGGTCGATATGGCCGGGGACGGCGACCACTGGGCCGCGCGCGTCACCTGCGCCGCCTTTGCGGGCAAGAGCCGGATCGTCCAGCACAAGATGGTCTACGCCGCGATCGGCGCGGACATGGGGCATGAACTCCACGCGCTGGCGCTCCAGACGTTCGTTCCTGCCGTCCCCCCCACCACCCCTGCAACCTGAGGAGAATGGCCATGGCCACGTCCGACCGTATCCGCGCGCTTGTCACCGACAACGAGATCGTCGTCTTCATGAAGGGCGTGCCCGCCGCCCCGCAATGCGGCTTTTCCGCAGGCGTGGTGAAGGTGCTGGACGCTATCGGGCGGCCCTATGTCGGGGTCAACGTACTCGACGATCCGTTCCTGCGCGAAGGCATCAAGGAATATTCCGACTGGCCCACGCTGCCCCAGGTCTACGTGCGCGGCGAGTTCATCGGTGGCTGCGACATCGTGCGCGACATGTACGCGGCAGGTGAGCTTCAGGCGCTCCTCGCCGGGCAAAGCGCATGAGCATGGCCTCCGCGACGGGAGCGGCCGGAGCCGCCATCGTTCCTTTCGTACCGCCGGGCGGGCGCCGCCTGCGCGCGAGCGAGCGCAACATGCTGGAAGGCATCGTGACCGCCATCGTCCACGGCGCGGTGAGCGCCGAAGTCGGCCTGCTCGTCAACGAGCGGATCGTGATCGATGCGCTGGTGCCCAACTCCACTGTCGCCGCGCTGGGGCTGAAACCGGGAGGGCGCGCGGTTGCGCTCATCAAGCCCAGCTTCATCACCCTGATCGACGATGTCCCGGGGCTGGCGCTTTCGGCGCGCAACCTCATCGGGGGCACCGTCGTCAACGTGCTGACAGGGCCGGTCGAGGCCGAATGCGTGCTCGACATCGGCGAGGGGCGCGAGCTGACGGTGCTGGTGACCAGCCACAGCGCGCGGGCGCTGGAACTGGAGGCCGGGCGCCAGATCCTCGCCAGCTTCAAGGCCTCGCACATCATCGTCTGCGCGCTCGACGGGTAACGTGCCCGGATGGGCCAGGGCACCTGTGATAGGTATGCCCCATTGCAATCGGTGACAGGGCGCCTACATTCCTTCTTGCAAGTTTATCGCAATAAGGAAGCCCCCGCCATGGCCAAGCCCCAGTCGCGCACGCTGACCGTCCTCGCCCGCCAGCAGGTCTCGCCCTCGATGATCCGCCTGACGCTGGGCGGCGAAGGGCTCGCCGACTTCCCGCACGGGCAGGAAGGCGGCTATGTGAAGCTGATGTTTCCGCCAGCGGAAGGCAAGGCCAAGCCGACCTTGCGCACCTACACCATCCGCGCCCAGCGTGCCGGCGAGATCGATGTCGATTTCGCGCTCCATGGCGTGGAAAACGGCGTCTCGGGCCCGGCGACCAACTGGGCGGTCAGCGCCGAGATCGGCTCGACCATCGAGGTCGGCGGGCCGGGGGCGGCCAAGCCGCTGCCCGAAGGCTTCGACTTCTATCTCGTGGCCGGGGACATGACCGCGATTCCCGCCATCTCGGTGAACCTCGAAGCCCTGGATCGCGAGGCCAAGGGCTACGCGGTGATCGAGATCCAGCAGGAGGACGACCGCGTGGAGATCGACGCGCCCGAAGGCGTGGAGATCCGCTGGGTCGTGAACCCCGAACCCGGCCAGCAGCCCCAGTGGCTGGTCGAGGCGCTGCGCGCCTACGGCTGGCCCGAAGGCCGGGTCTACGCCTGGGCGGCGAGCGAATTCTCGGCCATGCGCCTTATGCGCACCTACCTGCGCGAGGAAAAGGCGCTGACGCCCGCCGAACTCTACATCTCCAGCTATTGGAAGCAGGGCCTCGACGAGGAAAGCCACAAGGTGGTCAAGCGCGAGGACGCCGAGGCGACGGCTGCCTGAGGGAAGAAGTTAAGTCTTTTTTCAAGGGGCCATTGCCCCTTGACCCCAAAATGGGCGACCTCACCAGTCTCAGCCAGGGCAGCGGGCGTAAGGTGAGGTCGACAGTTCGGGGAGCCCGAGGGCAATGGCCCTCGGAACACTCCTCTTTCCTATAACCCTCCCAGCTGTATCAGCGCCGCGCCGCCCGCGCGCCCGAGGATCGTGTCGACCTTCTGGCGCACCGCCTCCATGCGCAGCGGCTTGATGAGCGCGCCGTGGGCGCCCGCTTTCAGCGCGGCGATGCCCAGTTCCTCTTCCTCCGGGCTGGCGACGATGAGCACGCGCGCGGCCGGGTAGCGCGCGGCGATCTCGGCCAGCACCTCCAGCCCGTGCGCGCGCAGGATCGAAAGACCCAGGATCAGTACATCAGGCCGCAGCCAGTCCTGCCCCTTGGCGTAGGCTTCCTCCAGGCTCGCCAGTTCGTGGGTTTCGATCTCGTCGTGCAGCATGAACTGCAAGGCGGCGCGGGTGATCTCGTCCTCGTCGACAACGAAGATGCGGCGCTGGTCGACGGCCTTGGCGGTTTCGACACCGATCTGCATGGGCTTCTCCTGTGCATGGGAACTCATCCCTCCCACGCAAGAAGCGTTCCATCCCGATCTAGCACGCAAATGCGCGGACATGCCGCCGGCGGGGCCGGGCGAACGTGTGTCCTTTGCGACATGCAACGCCCCATTGTTCGCTTTGCCACATGCCCGTGCGGGCTCCGACATTCGCACCAAGTCACCTATTTAATGCGATTTTATGTGGTTGCGCCACGTTTGGCACGCCCCGTGCAAAGAGGTCGGCACAGCGGGCACATCCTGCTGGCCCGCCGCAACGAGAGAGGACGCGTCGGGGAGAGAACCGGTCCGGGCCGACCCCCTGTCCGATCCGGTGCACACGGCTTTAACAGCTTAGGAGCCAAGCAATGTCACTTCGTCAAATCGCCTTCTACGGCAAGGGCGGCATCGGCAAGTCCACCACCTCGCAGAACACCCTTGCCGCGCTCGCCGACCTTGGCCAGCGCATCCTCATCGTCGGCTGCGATCCCAAGGCCGACTCCACCCGCCTGATGCTGCACGCCAAGGCGCAGGACACCATCCTGTCGCTCGCGGCCGAGGCCGGCTCGGTCGAGGACCTCGAACTCGAGGACGTCATGAAGATCGGCTACAAGGACATCCGCTGCGTGGAATCCGGCGGCCCTGAGCCGGGCGTCGGCTGTGCGGGCCGCGGCGTCATCACCTCGATCAACTTCCTGGAAGAGAACGGCGCCTACGAGGACATCGACTATGTCTCGTACGACGTGCTCGGCGACGTGGTCTGCGGCGGCTTTGCCATGCCGATCCGCGAGAACAAGGCCCAGGAAATCTACATCGTCATGTCGGGCGAGATGATGGCCATGTACGCGGCCAACAACATCTCGAAGGGCATCCTCAAGTATGCCAACTCGGGCGGCGTGCGCCTGGGCGGGCTCATCTGCAACGAGCGCCAGACCGACAAGGAGCTGGAGCTGGCCGAGAACCTGGCCGCCAAGCTGGGCACGCAGCTCATCCACTTCGTGCCGCGCGACAACATCGTGCAGCATGCCGAACTGCGCCGCATGACGGTCATCGAATACGCCCCGGAATCGAATCAGGCGCAGGAATACCGCAACCTCGCGCAGAAGATCCACAACAACTCGGGCAACGGCATCATCCCCAGCCCCATCACCATGGACGAGCTTGAGGACATGCTGATGGAGCACGGGATCATGAAGGCGGTCGATGAATCGCAGGTGGGTCTCACCGCCGCGGATCTCGCCGTCTGACCTGAGCCTTCGCGCCAGTCCCCCGAACGTCCGGTCCTCCTACGCGCCTCTTGTTGGCATGCGAAGCGGGGGAGGACCGGACAACCGGTCCCAGTTCGATCTGAGCCCACTGATCTGAGTCCATTTCAATCTGAGTAGGGACGGATCAACCAGGAGTGCATCCAAATGAGCGTCTCAACCCCTACCGACATCGCACAAGTCAAGGAACGCAACCGGGCGTTGATCCAGGAAGTCCTTGAAGTCTATCCGGCGAAATCCGCCAAGCGCCGCGCCAAGCACCTCAACGTTTCCGAAGAGGGCAAGAGCGACTGCGGCGTCAAATCCAACATCAAGTCGATCCCCGGTGTCATGACCATCCGCGGCTGCGCCTACGCAGGCTCCAAGGGCGTGGTCTGGGGCCCGATCAAGGACATGATCCACATCAGCCACGGGCCGGTCGGCTGCGGCCAGTATTCCTGGGCCGCGCGCCGCAACTACTACATCGGCACGACCGGCATCGACACCTTCGTGACCATGCAGTTCACCTCCGATTTCCAGGAGAAGGACATCGTCTTTGGCGGCGACAAGAAGCTCGCCAAGATCATGGACGAGATCGAGATGCTGTTCCCGCTGAACAAGGGCATCACGGTCCAGTCCGAATGCCCGATCGGCCTTATCGGCGATGACATCGAGGCGGTCTCCAAGTCCAAGAGCAAGGAATACGGCGGCAAGACCATCGTGCCCGTGCGCTGCGAGGGCTTTCGCGGGGTCTCGCAGTCGCTTGGCCACCACATCGCCAACGATGCGGTGCGCGACTGGGTCTTCGACAAGGTGGGCGACAAGGAACCGACCTTCGAGCCTTCGCCCTATGACGTCGCGATCATCGGCGACTACAACATCGGAGGCGATGCCTGGTCGAGCCGCATCCTGCTGGAAGAAATGGGCCTTCGCGTCATCGCGCAGTGGTCGGGCGACGGCTCGATCGCCGAGCTCGAAGCGACGCCCAAGGCCAAGCTCAACGTCCTCCACTGCTACCGCTCGATGAACTACATCTCGCGCCACATGGAAGAGAAGTACGGCATTCCCTGGGTGGAATACAACTTCTTCGGGCCCTCCAAGATCGAGGAATCCCTGCGCAAGATCGCCAGCTACTTCGACGAGTCCATCCAGGAAAACGCCGAAAAGGTGATCGCCAGGTACCGCGCGCTGACCGACGCCGTCATCGCCAAGTACAAGCCGCGCCTTCAGGGCAAGACGGTCATGCTCTATGTCGGCGGCCTGCGTCCGCGCCACGTCATCGGCGCCTACGAGGACCTGGGCATGGAAGTGGTCGGCACCGGCTACGAGTTCGGCCACAACGACGACTACCAGCGCACCGCCCAGCACTACGTCAAGGACGGCACGCTTATCTACGACGATGTCACCGGCTACGAGTTTGAGAAGTTCGTCGACAAGATCCAGCCCGATCTCGTCGGCTCGGGCATCAAGGAAAAGTACGTCTTCCAGAAGATGGGCGTGCCCTTCCGCCAGATGCACAGCTGGGACTACTCGGGCCCCTACCACGGCTATGATGGCTTCGCGATCTTCGCGCGCGACATGGACATGGCGATCAACTCGCCGGTCTGGTCGATGGCGCCCACGCCGTGGAAGGCCGGCGAGAGCGACACCATGGCCATCGCGGCGGAATAACCGCGGCTTTTTCCAACCCCATCCAGTTCAAGGGAGGCACCCATGCCCCAGGACGCAGACCAGGTAAAAGACCACTTCGAGCTGTTCCGCGGTGACGAGTACAAGGACATGCTCGCCAGGAAGCGGTCCGAGTTCGAGAACCCCCATCCCGACGCCGAGATCGAGCGCGTCAAGGAATGGGCCAAGACCGAGGAATACAAGGACCTCAACTTCTCGCGCGAGGCGCTGACGATCAATCCGGCCAAGGCCTGCCAGCCCCTGGGCGCGGTCTTCGCTGCGGTCGGCTTTGAAGCGACGTTGCCTTTCGTGCACGGCTCGCAAGGGTGTGTGGCCTACTACCGCTCGCACTTCTCGCGCCACTTCAAGGAGCCGACCTCGTGCGTCTCCTCCTCGATGACCGAGGATGCGGCGGTGTTCGGCGGGCTCACCAACATGGTCGACGGGCTTGCCAACGCCTACTCCATGTACAAGCCCAAGATGATCGCGGTTGCGACCACCTGCATGGCCGAAGTGATCGGCGATGACCTCAACGCCTTCATCAAGACGGCGAAGGAAAAGGAATCGCTGCCCGCGGAATTCGACGTTCCCTTCGCGCACACTCCGGCTTTCGTGGGCAGCCACATCACCGGCTACGACAACGCCATGAAGGGCATCCTGGAGCACTTCTGGGACGGCAAGGCCAAGACCGCGCCCAAGCTGGAGCGTGTCCCCAACGGCTCGATCAACTTCCTCAACGGGTTCGATGGCTACGCGGTCGGCAACCTGCGCGAGGTGAAGCGCATCTTCGACATGATGCAGGTCGAGTACACGATCCTGGGCGACCAGTCGGACGTGTGGGACACGCCGACGGACGGCACCTTCCGCATGTACGATGGCGGCACGACGCTGGAAGATGCGGCCAATGCCATCCACGCCAAGGGGACGATCTCGATGCAGGAATACTGCACCGAAAAGACGCTGCCCTTCATCGCTGTGCACGGGCAGGAAACCGCCGCCTTCAACCACCCTATCGGCATCGAGGCGACCGACAGCTTCGTGATGGAAGTGGCGCGCATGGCAGGCGTAGAGATCCCCGACGAACTGGCGAAGGAGCGCGGCCGCCTGGTCGATGCCATCGCCGATTCCAACGCCCACATCCACGGCAAGAAGTTCGCGATCTACGGCGATCCCGACCTTGCCTATGGCCTCGCCAAGTTCGTGATGGAACTGGGCGGTGAGCCGGTGGTCGTGCTCTCGACCAACGGGGGCAAGGCCTGGGCGGCCAAGATGCAGGAGCTCTTCGACAGCTCGCCCTTCGGGGCCAACTGCGAGGCCTATCCGGGCAAGGACCTGTGGCACATGCGCTCGCTCCTTTTCACCGAGGCGCCCGATTTCCTGATCGGCAACACCTACGGCAAGTACCTGGAGCGCGACACCGGCGTGCCGCTGATCCGCATCGGCTTCCCGATCTTCGATCGCCACCACAAGCACCGCTACCCGGTGTGGGGCTACCAGGGTGGTCTCAATGTCCTCGTCACGATCCTCGACCGGATCTTCGAGCACATGGACGCGACCACCAACGTGCCCAGCAAGACGGACTACAGCTACGACATCATTCGCTGAAGGTCCCTTGGTCTCCCCGCCGCTGCGCCATGTCGCGGGGAGCCCCCTTTTTCCCCATCCCCCACCCGCCGGAGTGCCTGCCATGACCAGCCTGAACCAGACGATCCAGGACGTGTTCAACGAGCCGGCCTGCGGGAAGAACCAGGCCAAGTCCGAGAAGGAGCGCAAGAAGGGCTGCACCAAGCAGCTCCAGCCCGGCGGGGCGGCGGGCGGCTGCGCGTTCGACGGGGCCAAGATCGCGCTCCAGCCGATCACCGATGTGGCCCATCTGGTTCACGGGCCCATCGCGTGCGAGGGCAATTCCTGGGACAACCGCGGCGCGGCGTCCTCGGGCTCCACGCTCTACCGCACCGGCTTCACCACCGACATGACCGAGAACGACATCGTCTTCGGCGGCGAGAAGCACCTCTTCAAGGCGATCCGCGAGATTGTCGAGAAGTACGCCCCGCCCGCGGTCTTCGTCTACGAGACCTGCGTGCCCGCGATGATCGGCGATGACATCGACACGGTGTGCAGGAAGGCCGCCGAGAAGTTCGGTACACCCTGCATCCCCATTCACTCGCCCGGCTTCGTGGGCCCCAAGAACCTGGGCAACAAGCTGGCGGGCGAGGCGATGCTCAAGCACGTCATCGGCACGAAGGAGCCGGAATACACCACGCCCTACGACATCAACGTGATCGGCGAATACAACCTCTCGGGCGAGCTGTGGCAGATCAGGCCGCTGCTGGATGAACTGGGCATCCGCATCCTCTCGTGCATCTCGGGCGACGCGCGCTACGAGGAAGTGGCCTGGTCGCACCGCGCGAAGGCGGCGATGATGGTCTGCTCGAAAGCCATGATCAACGTCGCGCGCAAGATGGAGGAGCGCTATGGCATCCCCTTCTTTGAAGGCTCGTTCTACGGCATCGAGGACATGTCGGACACGCTGCGCGAGATTGCGCGGCTGCTGATCCAGCAAGGCGCTGATGCCGAACTGATGGCGCGCACCGAGGCGGTCATCGCGCGCGAGGATGCGCGCGCCTGGGCCGCCATCGAACCTTACCGCGCGCGCCTTTCGGGCAAGAAAGTGCTGCTTGTCACCGGCGGCGTGAAAAGCTGGTCGGTCGTCGCTGCGCTGCAGGAGGCTGGGCTTCGCATCGTGGGCACGTCGGTCAAGAAGTCCACCCGCGAGGACAAGGACAAGATCAAGAAGCTGATGGGCGATGAAGCCCACATGTTCGACAACCTCGCCCCGCGCGAGATGTACCGCAAGCTGAAAGAGGCCGAGGCCGACATCATGCTTTCGGGCGGACGCTCGCAGTTCATCGCGCTCAAGGCCTCGATGCCCTGGATGGACATCAACCAGGAGCGCCACGTCGCCTTTGCCGGCTACCACGGCATGGTTGCGATGGTGGCCGAGATCGACCGCACGCTGGCCAACCCCGTCTGGCAGGAGGTGCGTCGCCCCGCCCCCTGGGACGAGGTGGAGGTGCCGCAGCACGCCGGACGGGAGGCCGCATAGCCATGGCCCAGCTCATCAAGTCGAAGAAGGCCTGCACGGTCAATCCGCTCAAGATGAGCCAGCCCATCGGCGGCGCGCTGGCCTTCATGGGGATGCGCGGCGCGATGCCGCTGCTTCATGGCTCGCAAGGCTGCACCAGCTTTGGCCTTGTCCTCTTCGTGCGCCACTTCCGCGAGGCGATCCCCTTGCAAACGACCGCCATGTCCGAGGTGGCGACGGTCCTGGGCGGCTTCGAGAACGTCGAGCAGGCGGTGCTCAACATTGTCGAGAAGACGAAGCCCGAACTGATCGGCATCTGCTCGACCGGCGTCACCGAAGTGAAGGGCGATGACCTCAAGGGCTTCGTGCAACAGATCCGCACGCGCCATCCTGAACTGGGCGGTGTCGAGATCGTGCCGTGCGCGACCCCGGACTTTGCAGGGGCGTTTCAGGACGGCTGGGCCAAGGCGGTGACCGCGATGATCGAGGAGATGGTGGTCTCGCCCGAGCCTGCGATCCGCGATCCGCGCCGCATCAACGTCCTGCCCGTCTGCCATGTGACGCCGGGCGACATCGACGAGTTGCGCGCCCTGTTCGAGGACTTCGGCCTTGTCCCGACCTTCCTGCCCGACCTCTCGGGCTCGCTCGACGGGCATATCCCCGAGGATTTCACGCCCACGACGCTGGGCGGCACGGGCCCCGAAGAGGTGCGCGCAATGGCGCTCGCGGGCTGGACCCTTGCCATCGGCGAACAGATGCGCGGCGCTGCCGAGGCGCTGGAAGCGCGCGCGGGCGTGCCGTTCCGGCTTTTTCAACGCCTCACCGGACTTGCGCCGTGCGATGAACTGATGGCCTTCCTCTCGCAGATTTCGGGCAAGCCGGTGCCGGTGCGCTACCGCCGCCAGCGTGGCCAGCTGGTCGATGCGATGCTCGATGCGCACTTCCACATCGGCGGGCGCAAACTGGCCATCGGGGCCGAACCGGACCTGCTCTTTGCGCTCGTTTCGGCGCTGGGCGAAGTGGGCGGCGAGGTCGCCTGCGCGGTTACCACCACGACCTCAGCCATCCTTGCGCAGGTCCCGTGCGAGGAGGTCCTCCTGGGCGACCTCGAAGACCTGGAAGCCGGAGCAAAAGGTGCCGACATTCTCATCACCCACAGCCACGGCCGGCAAGCGTCGGCCCGGCTGCACATCCCGCACTTTCGCATCGGCATTCCCATGTTCGACACGCTGGGCGCCGCGCACCTTGTGACTGTGGGCTACCGCGGCACGCGCGACCTGCTCTTCGCGGTCGGCAACATGGTGATGCACCACCACCAGAGCCACGCACCCGGTCCCGAGGACTGGCGCGATGCCTGGCCCGAACCATCCGCTACCTCCCATCAAACCGTACAGGAGCTCGTGCCATGAAAGTCGCCTTCGCCACGCAGGACCTTGTGCGCATCGACGCGCACTTCGGCTGGGCCCGCAACATCGCGATCTACGACCTGACGCCCGAAGGCTGGTCGCTTGACCGGGTCGAGGAATTTTCCGGCGAACTCAACGAGGACGGCAACGAGGACAAGCTCGAACCCAAGCTCAAGGCGCTCGAGGGCGTCGCGATCCTGGTCGTCGCGGCCATCGGCGGGTCGGGCGCGGCGCGGGTCGTGGTGCAGAACATCCACCCCATGAAGGTGGCCGAGCCCGAGCCGATCGAGGGCATGCTCGCCAGGCTGCAGGAGGTGCTGAAGGGCACGCCCCCGCCCTGGCTGCGCAAGGTCATGGCGAAGACCGGCGAGCGCGTCGCCGATCTGGAAGACGATTTCGAGGAAGAGGAGGCCTGAGCGATGCCTGAAGATCTGATCGACGCCCCCGCAATCGACGGTTTTGCCCCCGCCCTGGTGCGCCAGGTGCGCGCGCAGGACACGCACGGCCACTGGGAGAAGAAGTCGGACGTGGAACTGCTCGCGCCCTACATCCTCGACAAGGAGGCGCGCCGCGCGATCCCGATCATCGGCGATCCCGACCCGGATACGCTCTGGCGTCTCGAACTCTACTACGGCGCGCTGTGTCTCGAGATCGAGCGGCGCACCCGCCGCATGGTCCAGCCGATGATGAAGATGAGCCACGAAGGGTTCGGGCGCATGGTCCTCATCGCTGGACGTCTGGTCGTCGTGAACAAGTCGCTGCGCGACGTGCACCGCTTCGGCTTCGACAGCCTCGAAAAGCTCAACGCCGAGGCGGAAAAGCTGATCGTGCAGGCGAGCGACATGATCGGGAAGTTTCCCGAAGTCGCCGACTACTGAAGAGGAGCGCAGGGCCCATGTCCGATCTTGAAGCGATGAAGGCCGAGGTGAAGAAGCTCTCGGCGCGCGCGATGCAGGCCAGGATGGACCTGCACGATCTGTCCGAGGAGCTGCCTGTGGGGCTGGAGAACGTCATGGCGACGGCCAGCCGCGTGTGCGAGAGCTACGCTGCGCTCGCCGCCAAGAAGGCCGAGATGAAGGCGCTGGAGAGCGCCTCGTGAGCGCCCCGGCCCTGACCCGTGGTGGACGCGCGTGGGTGCCCGATTACCTGCTCTCCATCGACCCGGACCTGTGCATCGGGTGCGGACGCTGTTTCAAGGTCTGCGGGCGCAACGTGATGACGCTGAAGGGCGTCAACGAGGACGGCGATGTGGTCGAGCTCGACGAGGACGATGACGAGATCGAGAAGCGCGTCATGGCGATGAACGATGAAGACGCATGCATCGGCTGCGGCGCCTGCGCGCGCGTATGCCCGACCAATTGCCAGACCCACGCCAAGGCGGCCTGAGAGCACGCCAGCGTTCATTCACCCCGGGAGAGGGGGCCGACAACAGGAGCAGAACCGGACAACCAGACGAGAAGGAGACACAGACGATGGGACGTGGCGAAGAGATCTATGCCGAACTGCTCTGGCAGGGCGCACGCTCGGACGTGCCGCCGGTGGACGTGCACCTGGCCGCCTCGATCCTGGCCCTATCCTTCTTCGAGGCGGAACGCGGCGGCTTGGCGCTGGCCGAGGCGACCGGGCTCGACGGCGAGGAACTGGCCGAGCTGTGCCGCATCGCCTTTCCCCACGTGACGCTGCCCGAGGCGGGGACGCCCGTGGTCGCCAAGGAGGAGCAGGCGCTGCGCGACATCCTGTGGATGAACTGCGGCGAGGCTTCGGTCTTCGAACTGCTCCTCACCCGCCTGGTCGCGCGGCGCTGCCAGCGCCCCAACCACCTGTGGCAGGACCTGGGCTTTGCCAGCCGGGATGAACTCTCGATGCTGATGCAGCTCCACTTCCCGCGCCTTGCCCTGAAGAACGCGAACGACATGAAGTGGAAGAAGTTCTTCTACCGCATGATGTGCTCGTCGGAGGGCTTCCGGCTCTGCTCGGTGCCGGTCTGTGCCGAGTGCGACGATTTCGACGCCTGCTTCGGGCCGGAGGACGGCGAGGCGCTGCTGGCGCGCATCGCCAACGGCAAGACGGCGCCCCAGCAGATGGGGCACGCATGAGCGGGTGCGATATCGGACCTGCCCTCGCCAAGGGGGAGAGCGCGGAGATCGCGATCGATGCCATGGTCCGCCGCTTCTATGCGCTGTGCAACCAGGACGACCGGCTGGGCCCGATGTTTGCCGCGATGATCCCGGACTTTCCCGAGCACTATGGCTTCGTGCGCGATTTCTGGTCGCACGCGCTGCTGGGCACCGACCGCTACCAGCGCGGCACACCCTACAGCCATCACCTCAAGCTGAGGGTCGAGGAAGAGGACTTCACGCGCTGGATGGCCGCTTTCGGCCGTGCGGTGGAGGAGTGCCTTCCCGAGGAACTGGCAGCGGCGGCCATGCAGCGCGCCGCGCATATGACGCAGAGCTTCAAGATGGGCATGCTGCCACTTCCCAAGCCCGTCGCCCGGCCGGCAGGTGCACCATGAGCGGCGGAGCCGAGACGATGACCCTGCCGCCTTTCGCAATCTGCGCGGTTGCCGACATTCCCAACCGCCGCGCGGTGCCTTTCGTGCTGGCCCGGCGTGAGGAGGACGGGCGGGTCGGACCCTGGCCGATCTTCGTCCTGCGCTGGGGGCGCAACGTGCGCGCCTTTGAAAACCGCTGCCCGCACCAGAACACCAACCTTGATTGGGAAGAGGGCGAGTTTCTCGATGCTGAGGGCACGCGTATCCAGTGCGGCAAGCACGGCGCGCTCTTCGACCTGGGCTCGGGCGAATGCGTGGCGGGGCCCTGTCTTGGTGAGCGGCTCACCGCCATCGAGGTGGAGATCGATGCCGACGAGGACATTTGTCTTCGCGCACCGGGCCTTGTCGAGGACGACGATGTCGACAGCGGCGAGGGTCTGGAATAGCGCCGCGTGCCGCGCCTTACAGCGTCATCGGCCGCGCCAGCATCCAGGGCGCGGTCGCAAAGGTGCCGGTCAGCCATTGCGGCAGGTCGAGCACGGTCGCGGCCTGCGCGTTCGTGTTGGTGGGCGGTCTTGGCGTATCCAGCAGCGGCAGGACGGTCTTGAGGACCTTGGTGACGTCGATCCCCATGCCCATCGGGAAGTTCGGGTTGGTCGAATGCCAGGCACCCGGGACCAGGTAGTCGGCCTTGATGTCGGGACGCGAATTGAGTGCGCCGAAGCTGTCGAATTGGCCCATCACGTCAAAGACCTTGCCGATGAATTCGCGCGGCATGCCGACCTTGGCGCTGATCGTGACGATCTGCGTGCGCTTGGCGACAGGCCCCAGTTTCTCCTGCTTGCGCAGCGCGTAGAGCGCTTCGGACAGGACGAGGTTGCCCTTGGAGTGGCCGACCATCATGGGGATCTTGCAATGTGGGCTTTCCAGAAGTGCGATCAGCGTCGCGGTGTCCTTCGACAGCCTGAGAAAGCTGTCCGCCTCGATCGAGGTGAGCGAGGGCGAACGGTCCGAGAGCGTGCGCGCCGCGCGGTCGAGCCCTTCGAAGGCGTGGCGCATCGAATTGAGCGCGCCGAACCAGAAGAAGCCGCCCAGCGCCTCGGTCAGGGCATCGGAGAGGCCGTAGCCCGACACGACCGCCGCCACCGAACCGCCCAGAGCCTCGGCAATGTCGCGCGCGAAGGCGGCCGAGCCGATGGCCGAACTGCCCACACCCGCAACAGCAAGCGCCCGGGCTTCGCCGCCGCCCGCGTCGAGAAAGGCCTGAAGCTCGCTGAAGACCTGTACCTCGCCCTTGCCCGCAGGTGGTACGAGCAGCAGCGCGCCCTCGGGCGCATCCCAGGCCGCGAGCCTGGCCACGTCCTCGCTCTCCAGGCCCTCGATGTCGTAGAACAGCGCGTCGAGCGCGGCGTTGCGCCATTCCAGTCCCAGGAGCGAGGCGGTCATGGGCGCGCGCAGCGCCTTGGCGGGCGCGCTTTGCAGTTCGGCCTGCTCGGCCGTGACAAGATGGGACACCGTGGATGCCATCGCCTCTCTCCCTTGCGATTCGCCCCTCTAGGCTACCACGACCCGGGCCGGATGCGATAAGGGGGACACCGCATCCGGCCCGGGAGGCCCGCCCGTTCCGGGGCGGGCGTCAGACGGGGCGGTTCTCGTTGCGGTTGCGCACCGGCTCCATCGCGGCGACCCCGTCCTCGTAGGAAATCGCGGGGTAGTCCATCTTCGTGGCCGCCAGCTGGGCAAGCACGTATTCGAGCTTTTCCGGCCCGCTCATCTTCTTGACGTCGGTCTTTTCGACGCCGGCCAGTTCCAGCACTTCCTTCCACACCGTCGACTCGTCGAGGGGCAGGACCTTGGCGGTGGCCCCGCCCGGCAGGGCCACGCTGTAGGTCTTCAGGAAGTCGATGTTGTTGACGAAGAAGACGTAGGTGCCCTCGGGCATGAGATAGTCAGCCAGCACCTCGCCCGCGTCCTTGAGCCAGGCGAAGTTGTGCAGGTAGCCGGCCAGCACCGGGATCTTCGCGCGGGCCGCATCGCCCACCGCCAGCACCTGTTCGAGCGAATAGGCGGGTGGACGCGCCTCGTCGGCGACCTGGTCCTGGAAGGCAAGGGCAATGTCCCCACGAAAGCCGAAAGTGCCCAGAGCGGACATCGGCTCCTTGAGGACGGCGTTGTGGAGGCGGTGCTGCGCGGCAAGCGCGCCGAAGGGGGTATCGCTGATTGCGGGGGCCGTAAGCGTCGACATGACTTCACTCCTTGAAAGGGGGCGCTCGCGTCATGCACGAAGCGGGCCGTTTGCCGTTTCGTGTGCGCGAAGGCGCGCGCCCGGCCCCCTTTGTGTGCAACGCAACACCGGCGCTGTCCGGAATGTGACGAAACCGACAGGAACGGGCCCCTGAGGACGCCTGCGTGTGTCCGCCCTTCCTGCAATTGCGGGCTTTTGCGCAACTGGCACGCGCCTTGCTGATGGTCCTTCGCAACATCTGCGAGGAGAAGCCTTGTGATCGTTCTCACCGACAGTGCCCAGGACGCCGTGCGCTGCGCCATAGCCAAGGCCGACAGCGCGCCGGCCGGCCTCAGGATCCAGGTCGAGGCCGGGGGATGCGCGGGCTACAAGTACATGATGGGGCTCGTCGCCGAGCCCGAGGCCGACGACGCCGTGGTCGAGAAGGAGGACCTCAAGGTCTTCATCGACCCCGTCAGCCAGCCGCTCCTGGCAGGCACCACCATCGACTTCGTCGTGGCGCTCGAGGGATCGGGCTTCACCTTCGAAAATCCGAACGCATCGAACAGCTGCTCGTGCGGCAAGTCATTCGGCTGAGGGAGACCGGCACATGTGGGAATACAGCGAGAAGGTCAAAGACTACTTCTTCAACCCCAAGAACAGCGGGGTTCTGGAGGACGCGGACGGCGTGGGCGATGTCGGCGCGATCAGCTGCGGGGACGCGCTGCGCCTGATGATCAAGGTCGAACCCGTCAGCCAGGTCATCACCGAGGCCAAGTTCCAGACCTTCGGCTGCGGCTCGGCGATTGCCAGCTCCTCGGCGCTGACCGAGCTCATCATCGGCAAGACCATCGAACAGGCGATGCAGATCTCCAACCAGGACATCGCCGATTTCCTCGGCGGCCTGCCGCCCGAAAAGATGCACTGCTCGGTCATGGGCTACGAGGCACTGCAGGCGGCCGTTGCCAATTACCGCGGCGAGGAATGGGTCGATGACCACGAGGAAGGCGCGCTCATCTGCAAGTGCTTTGGCGTCGATGAAGGCATGATCGAGCGCACGATCCGCGCCAACACCCTGACCGCAGTCGAGGAGATCACCAACTTCACCAAGGCGGGCGGCTCGTGCGCAACCTGCGCCGAAGGTATTGAGGCGGTACTCGAACGCGTGAACGCGCAGATGGTCGAGGAAGGCATCCTTGCCACGCAGGAGGCCTTCGTGCCCGGCGCCGTGCCGGTGCTCGCCAAGCCGAAGAAGGTCGTCGTCAAGCCCACGGAAAGCAAGGCGCCGCTGACGACGCTCCAGAAGATCCGGCTGATCGAGGAAACCATCGAAGCGATCCGCCCCTCGCTCCAGCGCGATGGCGGGGACTGCGAACTCATCGATGTCGAGGGCAACCGCGTCATCGTCAAGCTGACGGGCGCGTGCGTGGGCTGCCACCTCTCCGGGGCGACCATCGAAGGCGTGCAGGCACGGCTGGTCGAAGCCGTTGGCGTGCCGCTTCTCGTCATCCCCGCCGCCCCCGTCCACTGAGCACACGAACCGACGCGAAGGAGCCCCCACCATGGCCAACGACCCGGTCTATCTCGACAACAACGCCACCACCCGCTGCGATCCGCGCGTGGTCGAGGCGATGATGCCCTACTTTTCCGAGCAGTTCGGCAACGCCTCCTCGATGCACGCCTTCGGCTCGGAGGTGGGCGGGGCGCTCGCCAAGGCCCGAAAGCAGCTCCAGGACCTGCTCGGCGCCGAGTTCGACCACGAGATCGTCTACACCTCGGGCGGGACCGAGGCGGACAACATGGCGATCCTCTCCGCGCTTGAAACCCAAAAAGGGCGCGACGAGGTCATCACCTCGGCGGTCGAACACCCGGCGGTCCTCAGCCTTGTCGCGCATCTTGAAAAGACCGGGCAGGCCAGGGTCCACATCATTCCGGTCGATGCCAAGGGCCGTCTCGACATGGAGGCCTACCGCAAGGCGCTGGGGCCCCGGACCGCGATCGTCTCGATCATGTGGGCCAACAACGAGACGGGCACGATCTTCCCTGTCGCCAAGCTCGCCGAGATGGCGCACGAAGCTGGCGCGCTGTTCCACACCGATGCGGTGCAGGCGGTCGGCAAGATCCCAATGGACCTGAAGGCCACCGAGATCGACATGCTCTCGCTCTCGGGTCACAAGCTGCACGGGCCCAAGGGCGTGGGCGCGCTCTACGTGCGCAAGGGCGTGCGGCTACGTCCGCTCGTGCGCGGCGGCCACCAGGAGCGCGGCCGGCGTGCCGGGACCGAGAATGCGCCGGGCATCATCGGCCTTGGCCGCGCGGCTGAGCTTGCGGGCGAATACATGGCCGAGGAGCAGACCCGCGTCGCCGCGCTGCGCGATCGGCTGGAGGAGGGGCTGCTCGGCGCGATCAGCCATTCCTTTGCAACGGGCGATGTCGAAAACCGCCTGCCCAACACCGCCAATGTCGCCTTCGAGTACATTGAGGGCGAGGCGATCCTTCTCCTGATGAACCGGGAAGGCATCGCGGCAAGTTCGGGGTCGGCCTGCACGTCTGGTTCGCTCGAACCCAGCCACGTGCTGCGCGCGATGAACGTGCCCTATACCGCGGCCCATGGCGCGATCCGCTTTTCCTTCAGCCGCGAGAATACCCAGGCCGATGTCGATCGTGTGCTGGAGGTGATGCCCCAGATCATCGTGCGCCTGCGCGACATGAGCCCCTTCTGGCGCGAACGCGAGAAGGAAGGGGCCTTCAACCCGACCTACGCCTGATCTTGTCCATTCCCCCTTACTGGAGTTGACTGCCATGTCCGGTTTCCTGCCCAATTTCCCGCCTGTCGTCGTCAATGACAGCACCTTGCGCGATGGTGAGCAGTCTCCGGGCGTGGCCTTCAGCTTCGCCGAGAAGATGGCGATTGCCTCCGCACTTGAAGCCGCTGGCGTCGACGAGATCGAGGCGGGCACCCCGGCCATGGGCATGGAGGACGAAGCCGCGATCCGCGCGATGGTGCAGCAGGCCAGGACAGCCCAGATCATCCCCTGGTGCCGCGCCACGCGCAGCGATGTCGACGCCGCCGCGCGCACCGGGGTGGAGCGCGTGCACCTCTCGGTCCCTGTTTCGGACCGCCAGATCCGCGCCAAGTTCGGCACCGGCCGCGCCGACGTGCTCGCGCGCATCGAGGAAGTCGTGGGCTACGCGCTCGACCGGGGCCTTCGCGTCTCCATCGGCGGCGAGGACGCCAGCCGCGCCGACCTCGATTTCCTGAAGCGCGTGGTCGTCGCCATCGAGGAGGCGGGCGGGCACCGCTTCCGCTACGCCGACACGCTGGGCGTGCTCGACCCGTTCGGCACCCACGAAATCTTCCGTGACCTCGCGCGCGAGACTGACATCGAGCTCGAATTCCACGGTCACGACGACCTGGGCCTAGCCACCGCGAACACGCTCGCCGCCGTGCGCGGCGGCGCGACCCACGTTTCGGTCTGCGTGCTGGGGCTGGGCGAGCGGGCAGGCAACGCGCCCCTTGAAGAAGTGGTGACGGCGCTGGGCGAAACGCTCGGGCGCACCACGCGCATCGACTTTCTCCAGCTCGCCCGCCTTGCCGAAACGGTGGCGCTTGCCGCCGGGCGTCCGATCCCGGAGAACAAGCCCATCGTCGGCTCGATGGTCTTCACCCATGAAAGCGGCATCCACGTCTCGGGCCTCCTGCGCGATGCCGAGACCTACGAGGCGCTCGACCCGGCGCGTTTCGGGCGCGAGCGGCGGATCATGCTGGGGCGCCATTCGGGGCGTGCGGCGATCACTTCCAGCCTGCGCTCGATTGGCCTCGAGGCCGACCAGGAGCGGCTGGGGCGCATTCTGGCCGATGTGCGCGCCAAGGCGCTCGACACCAAGAAGGGCGTGGAACTGGCCGATCTCGCGCTGATCTACTGCCGCACCGGCATGGTCGAAAGGGCGCTGTGATGCCTGTCGCCACGCCCTTCGATACGCTTGGCGCACGGCCTTCCAGGGCGCGGCCCTCGCTCCTTGTCCTCCTGCGCGAGGACGTGGGGTGCGTGGCCGCGCGCGATCCGGCGGCGAACGGGGCGCTGGAAGTCCTGCTGACCTATCCGGGCGTTCACGCGATCATCTGGCACCGGCTGGCCCACGCGCTGTGGCAGGTGGGTCTGCGCTTCCCGGCCCGGTTCCTGGGCTGGCTGGCGCGCCTCCTCACCAATGTCGACATCCACCCTGCCGCCACCATCGGCCGGCGCTTCTTCATCGATCACGGCGCGGGCGTCGTCATCGGTGAGACCGCCGAGATCGGCGATGATGTGACGCTCTACCACGGCGTCACGCTGGGCGGGACAAGCTGGGCGCCGGGCAAGCGCCACCCCACGCTGGAGGACGGCGTGCTGGTGGGTTGCGGCGCCAAGATCCTGGGCCCGATCACCGTGGGCAAGGGCGCGCGCGTGGGGGCGAACAGCGTGGTCGTCGATCCCGTGCCGCCCGCAATGACGGTGGTCGGCATTCCGGGGCGCGTGGTGCGCGGGGCCACCGAGCGGCGCCGCGTGTCGGGCCGGATCGACCTTGACCATCACCTCATGCCCGATCCCGTAGGCGAGGCGGTGTCCGAACTGCTCGACCGCATCGAGTTCCTGGAGGCGCGCCTTGCTCACAGGGACGGGCGAGCCCCGGTCTGCCCCGATTTTGCTCTTCAGGAGGACAGCCATGAGCCTGCTTGACGAACTGCACCAGCTCTCGAGCGCGGAGGACTTCTTCGAACTGCTCGGCGTCGATTACGACCCGCAGGTGGTTCAGGTCGCGCGGCTCCACATCCTTCGCCGCATGGGCCAGTACCTGCGCGGCAGCGAGGTCGAGGGCGCACTGGAAAGCGCCGATGATACCGAACTTTACGCGCTCTGCGGCGAGCACCTTGCGCAGGCCTACGCCGACTTCGTGGCCTCCTCGCCGATCGCGGAGCGCCTGTTCAAGGTTCACAAGGACGCCGTCGCGCCCAAACCCGAACCCAACCGGCCCTTCGTGCCGCTCGACGCCCTGACAGGAGGCTGAGACAATGCATATCGTGGTGTGCATCAAGCAGGTGCCCGACAGCGCGCAGATCCGTGTCCACCCGGTCACGAACACGATCATGCGCCAGGGCGTGCCGACGATCATCAACCCTTATGACCTCTTCGCGCTGGAAGAGGCGCTGCGCCTGAAGGACCGCCTTGGCGCGACCGTCACGGCGCTGTGCATGGGCCCGCCCACGGCCTCGGAATCGCTGCGCAAGGCGCTGACCTTCGGGGCGGACCGCGCGGTGCTGTTGACCGACCGCTACTTTGCGGGTTCCGACACGCTGGCGACGAGTTATGCGCTCTCGATGGCGCTGACGAAAATCGGCGAGGAATTCGGCACGCCCGAGATCGTCTTTACCGGCAAGCAGACCATCGACGGGGACACCGCGCAGGTCGGGCCGGGCATCGCCAGCCGCTTGAAGCTCAACCAGCTGACCTACATCTCCAAGATCGTCGCGACCGACCTTGAGGCCGGACGCATCACCGTGGAGCGCCGCGCCGAGACGGGGACGCAGGTGCTGGCCACCAGGCTGCCAGTGCTGATCACCATGCTCGAGGCGACCAACGAGATGCGGCGCGGCACGATCGCGCAGGCACTGGAGGCCGCGCGCGCCGAAATCATCACCTGGAATGCGTCCGATGTCGGCATCGAGGACCTCACCAGATGCGGCCTGCGCGGCTCGCCGACCATCGTGAAGAAGGTCTTTGCGCCCACCGCGCGCTCGGAAGCCGCCGAGATGATCGCGGCCGAAGGCACCATGGACGCAAAGGCGCGCGCCGTCATCGACGCGATCTTTGCAAGGGCGCCGGGCGTCGAGGACGACCTCACCGCCCAGGCCCTCCACCACTACGTCTGAGAGAAGGAGCCGGACCGATGGCCGATGCAGCAAAGCCCGCTCCCGCCAAGGGAGGCCGTGCCAACACGAAGAAGGAACTGCCCGAGCACTTCAAGGCGTACAAGCACGTCTGGGTGGCGGTGGAGATCGAGCATGGGAGTGTCCATTCGGTCTCCTTCGAGCTTCTGGGGGAAGGGCGCAAGCTGGCCGACAAGCGCGGCGTGGAACTGGCCGCGGTTCTCATGGGCGATGACCGCGAGGCGCTGGGCCAGGCGGCGCAGGATTGCTTCGAATACGGCGCGGACTGTGTCTACATCGCCTGCGACCCGGCCCTGAAGCACTACCGCAACGAAACCTCGACGCAGGTCCTGACCGACATCGTCAACACCTACCAGCCCGAGATCCTGCTCCTGGGCGCGACCAACCTTGGCCGTGATCTGGCCGGTTCGGTGGCGACCACGCTCAAGACCGGCCTCACCGCGGATTCGACCGAGCTTGCCATCGACGAGGACGGCTCGCTTGCCGCGACGCGGCCCACTTTCGGCGGCTCGCTCCTGTGCACCATTTTCACGCTCAACTTCCGCCCGCAGATGGCGACCGTGCGCCCGCGCGTCATGGCCATGCCCGAGCGGGAGGAAGGGCGCAGCGGACGCATCGTCGAGTTTGCGCCCAACATCGTCGAGGACGATGTTGTCACCAAGGTGCTCGACTTCATCGACGACCGCGATAGCGACACGGCCGCGCTGCCCTATGCCGACGTCGTCGTGGCTGGCGGCCTGGGGCTGGGCTCGGTCGAGAATTTCCAGTTGGTGAAGGAGCTCGCCGCGGTGCTGGGCGCCGAATATGGCGGCTCGCGCCCTCTGGTGCAGAAGGACTGGATCACCTCGGACCGCCAGATCGGCCAGACCGGCAAGACGATCCGGCCCCGGCTCTACATCGCGGCGGGGATCTCGGGCGCGATCCAGCACCGGGTCGGGGTGGAAGGTGCCGACCTGATCCTTGCCATCAACACCGACCCCAATGCGCCGATCTTCGAGTTCGCGCACCTGGGTATCGTTGCCGACGCGGTCACGCTGCTGCCCGCACTGACACAGGCCTTTGCGCGGCGCCTGCGCGTCACCCGGATGGCCAGCTGAGAAGGAGAGAGACCATGGCCGAGATGGAGGACACGTTCGATGCGATTGTCGTGGGGGCCGGGCCTTCGGGCAATGCGGCGGCCTATACCCTGGCGAAGGAGGGGCTGAGCGTCCTCCAGATCGAGCGCGGCGAGTACGCGGGCTCGAAGAACGTGCAGGGCGCAATCCTCTATTCCGACGCGCTCGAGAAGATCATCCCGGAATTCCGCGAGGAAGCGCCGCTGGAACGCCACGTGATCGAGCAGCGCATGTGGTCGATGGATGACACGTCGCACACGGGCATGCATTACCGCTCGGGCGACTTCAACGAGGAGAAGCCCAACCGCTACACGATCCTGCGCGCGCAATTCGACAAGTGGTTCTCCGCCAAGGTCAAGGAGGCGGGCGCGTTGGTCCTGTGCGAGACGACCGTGACCGAACTGGTCGAGGACCTCACAGGCCGGGTGATCGGTGTGCGCACCGACCGCCAGGGCAACCCGATCTTCGCGCCCGTCGTGATCCTGGCCGAAGGGGTCAACGGACTTGTCGGCCAGCGCTCCGGGCTGCGGCCCGAGATCGCGCCGGAAAGCGTCGCGCTGGCGGTCAAGGAAATGCACTTCCTGCCGCGCGAAACCATCGAGGCGCGCTTCAACCTGAGGGGCAACGAGGGCGTGGTGATCGAGGCCATGGGCACGATCACGCGCGGCATGACCGGCACGGGCTTCCTCTACACCAACGAGGAATCGATCTCGGTCGGCATCGGCTGCATCGTTTCGGACTTTGCCGAAAGCAACGTGACGCCGAGCCAATTGCTCGAGGCGTTCAAGGCGCATCCCTCGATCGCGCCGTTGCTCGAGGGTTCCGAAGTCAAGGAATACGCCGCCCACCTGATCCCCGAGGGCGGGTACAAGGCGATTCCCAGGCTGACCGGCGATGGCTGGATCGTCGTCGGCGATGCCGGGCAGTTCGTGAATGCGGTGCACCGCGAGGGCTCGAATCTGGCGATGACCACCGGGCGCGTCGCGGCCGAGACTGTGGTCGCGCTCCACCGCCGCGGCGAGGAGATGGATGCGCTTGCGCTCAAGGACTATGAGCGGCGCCTGGAAGCCACCTTCGTGATGAAGGATCTTCGGAAGTACAAGGGCATCCCCGCCCTGCTTCACGCCAACAAGGGCACGTTCTTCGGCGCCTATCCGCGCCTTATCAGCCAGGCCATGCAGACCTGGTTTCGCGTCGACGGGATCGACAAGAAGACCAAGGAAAAGGCCATCTTCCGTAATTTCCGCGAGACCCGCAGCGTGTGGGGGATGCTCGGCGACGCCTGGCGTGTCGCGCGCGCCTGGCGGTGAGGGAAGGGGTACCAGGCTTTTTTGAACCAACGAACCTGAGGAGAAGCGCATATGACAGATCTTGCCATCGCTCCGGGACCTAAGGTCGAGGAGAAGCTGTTCCAGAACCGCTACCTGGTCGACGCCGGCAAACCCCATATCCGCGTGCGGCCGCACGAGGTACCCTCGGCGAGCCTGCTGGCCATGACCACGTTGTGCCCGGCGGGATGCTACGCGCTCGCCGAATCGGGCCAGGTCGAAGTCGCGGCCGACGGTTGTCTTGAATGCGGGACCTGCCGCATCATCACCAAGGCTACCGGCGAAGTCGAATGGAACTATCCGCGCGGGGGATTCGGTGTCCTCTACAAGTTCGGATAAGACCATGTTCGGTTGCGTCTTTGTTAAATCTCAATGACGGGAAGCCAGATTTTCGCATCTCGCCCCTTGTCGAATCGCGCTGAATTTGAGACGTTTGTCTACCGCAGGAAATGGCGGGCCGACTGTACGATGCAGCGGCGTTGGGAACAGGATAGGGAGAGGGTCGCGCTGAAGGCAGAAAGGTTTCTGTCATGCCCGCGCATGCCTCGACAATCGAACCAAGCGCTGCAGGTCACGCCGTGAGCGGCTACAACCGTGGCCCCAGCCACACGCGCAGCGACATCGCGCTGCGCGGCGTCTACGAAATTTCCAAGGTCCTGGCGGTGCCGGGGCGCCTTGAAGTGACCTTGAACAACGTGTTGACACTCCTGTCGAGCTTTCTCGACATGCGTCATGGGCTCGTCACCATGCTCGACGAGGGCGGCACGCCGATGAGCGTGATCGGTATCGGCTGGAGCGAGGAGCGGGCGCACGCCTGGATGGGGCGTCAGCCCGCGCGCGCGGTCGCGCAGATCACGAGCACGGGCATGCCGGTGGTGGTCCACAACATGGAACGCAGCGCGCTGTTCCCCGACTGGTCGTTCGACGGCCCGCTTCCGCGCGACGCGCGTGTCTCGTTCATCGGCGTTCCGATCAAGGACCAGATGCGGGTGGTGGGCACGCTCACCATCGAGCAGATCTGGGACGAGACGACGACATACCACGCGGCCGACGAGGACGTGCGCTTCCTGACCATGGTGGCCAACCTGATCGGCCAGACGATGCGCCTGCTCACGCTTGTCCAGCGCGATCGCGAACGGCTGATGGACCAGCAGCGCCTGCTCGAGAAGGGCCTCGCCGATGGCGCGCCCCGCCGCGAGGGCAGCGCACAGGGCGGGCCCAGCGAGCGTAAGGGGGATGTCGGCAAGACCGGGATCGTGGGGACCAGTCCCGCGCTGCGCCAGGCACTGCAACAGATCCAGCGCGTCGCGCGCAGCCATTCGGCGGTTCTGCTGCGCGGCGAGTCGGGCACCGGCAAGGAGCTTTTCGCGCGCGCCACGCATGATTTCAGCCCGCGCGCGAAGAAACCCTTCATCAAGCTCAATTGCGCCGCGCTTCCCGAATCGGTGCTTGAATCCGAGCTTTTCGGACACGAGAAAGGCGCCTTCACCGGAGCCGTCGCGCAGCGCGAGGGTCGCTTCGAACTGGCCGATGGCGGCACGCTGTTCCTCGACGAGATCGGCGATACGTCGCAGGCCTTCCAGGTCAAGCTCTTGCGCGTGCTCCAGGAAGGCGAGTTCGAGCGGGTGGGTGGAAGCCAGACGATCAAGGTTGACGTGCGGCTCGTATGCGCCACCAACCGCAATCTGGAAGAGGCCGTCGCCAAGGGCGAGTTCCGCGCCGACCTCTATTATCGCATCAACGTCGTCTCGGTGCGACTGCCCGCGCTGCGGGACCGGCGAGAGGACATTCCCCAGCTCGCGCGTGAATTCCTGCGTCGCTTCGATCGTGAGCATCACACCGAGCACGAACTGAGCCCCTCGGCGCTTGGCGTGCTGGAAAACTGCTATTTCCCCGGCAACGTGCGCGAGCTGGAGAACTGCATAAGGCGCACCGCCACGCTTTCGCTCGACGACCGTATCGACGCTGCCGATTTTGCCTGCCGCAACGACGAGTGCCTTTCGGCGACGCTCTGGAAAACCGCCGTCTCCGATCCGTTCCCCATCATCCAGCCACGCGTTCGCGACCGCCTGTTCGCGCCGCCGGGCGGAGGCGAGACGCCGCGCGAGGCCTTCGCCGAGAACGTTCCGGCGGTGCCGTTGCGCGAACGCGAGGCGGACCGGGACATCCCCATCGACAACGTCAAGGTGAGTCGCACCGAACTGCTGGACGCGCTCGAGGGCTCGGGCTGGGTCCAGGCCAAGGCCGCCCGCCGGCTCGGCCTGTCCGCGCGCCAGATCGGCTACGCGATCCGCAAGTACGACATCGAAGTGCGCAAGTTCTGAGATTCACCCGCGAATTAGCGGAAATGACCCAGGTCTTACAAAAATGTCAACCTACATGCCTGATTAACCATCCGCCGCTATGACTGTGTCGTAATGGTGGAAGATGGGCTTGATCTACGTGCCGCACTCGAGCGGCGCGCCGATGCGGCAGTTGTCGCGGCCATCGGCTATTTTCTGCTGTCCACTCTCGCCATCGCCCTGACCGGACCGGGCCATGCGCATGCTGCGATCTGGCCTGCCGATGCGCTCATCCTCGTGCTTTTGCTGCGCGAATCGCGTTCGGCCTGGGCTTGGGCCTGGGTGCTGGGTGCGGGCTGGGTCGCCAACCTCGCGGCCAACGTGCTGGCCCGTGACTGGTCGCCGATCCTGATCGCCTATGGCGCCATCAACATGGGGCAGACCGCGCTCGCCGCCTGGCTCATGCTGCGCCATTACATCCCCGGGCCGACACTCGACCACGATCTGTCGATCAAGCCGTTCGCCTTGCGGGCCATCGCCGTCGCGGTGGCGGTGGGGGCGTTGCTCGGCTCACTGGTGACTTCGCTGGCTTTCGGCGAGCCGTTCGTGGCATCGCTGCTGCGCTGGTATTGCAGCAACGCGCTGGGGCTGCTGATCCTGACGCCGTTCCTGGCCGCGGTGCTGGATGGCAGCTATCTGAAATGGCTGCGCCTCGCGGGGCTGCGCGAACGGCTCCACGCCGCGCTCGCCTGTGGCGGTCTCATGGCCGCGAGCGTGCTGGTTTTCGCGCAACCCCACGTGCCCTTGCTGTTCGTTCCCATTTGCGGGGTCACCTGGATGACCTTCCGGTTCGGCCGGCTGGCGACGATGCTGGGGGTGATCATCGTCTCGCTCGTGGCCTTGGCCACCACGCTCTCGGGCCGTGGGCCGGTCGCGGTGATGCCCGAGCCGAGCGAGGTTCAATCGTTGTTCCTCCAGTTCTACCTGGGCGCGATCCTCCTGACCTGCCTCCCGATCGCGGCCCTCGTGGCGTCGCGCAAGCAGGCGGTGATCCGGCTCGCGGAGCGCGAGGAAGCGCTGCTCCAGACGCTCCAGGACGCGCCGATGGCCTGTCTCGGCTTCGATCGGACGGGCGCGTGCAAATGGGTGCAGGGGCCCGTCCGCAGCTTGCTGGGCTATACCGCGCAGGAGATCATCGGGCGTTCCTGGGAATCGCTGTGCCTTGAGATCGACGGCGTGGTGCAGGAGCTTTCGAAGGCGCCGGTCGCGGACCAGGAACGTTCCACGCGCACGATCGAATTTTCGCCGATCCGCCGCCCACAGCTGCGCCTGCAAGGCATCGTCGGCCTGCTGGCGTCGGATGGCGGCGGCCACGGCGGTGCGGTGATCACCTTGCGCGACGTGACCGAGCGGCGCGTGGCTGAACCGTCGCAGGCCTCGCCAGAGCAGTCGGACGAACTGACCGGCCTTTTCAACGGCCCGGCCTTTCGCGAACAGCTCTCCGAAGCCGTGCGGCTTCCCAGCGGCCCGGTCTCGCTGGCGCTCATCGACCTCGACAGCTTCTACACGATCAACGAGGCCCACGGCTACGCCATCGGCGATGCGGTGCTGGTCGAAGTGGCGCGGCGGATCCGCCGCGCCGCGCGCGACAGCGACGTGCTGGCGCGCATGGGCAGCGACGAGTTCGCGTTGCTGCTGCACTGCGACCTCAACACCGCCCGCGGCATCTGCGAGCGGATCGTCGAGGCGGTGCGCCACAGCCCGGTCTACCGTTCGAACACGGTTTCGGTGCTCTCCTCGCTCAGTTGCGGCATCGTGCGCCTACGCCCCGGGCAGCGGGGCGAGGACGCCCTCGCGGCGGCGCACGACGTGCTTCAGGAAATGAAGCAGGCCGGCCGCAACGGGGTGCGTGTCGCGGCCTGATCAGGTCGTGAGCGGCTCGGTCGGAAGCCGCATTTCCACGCAGAACCCGCCGTCGGTACGGTTGCGCGCGGCGATCGTGCCGCGATGGAGGCGTACCGCGCGCGAGGCGATCGCCAGTCCGAGGCCGAAGCTGCTCGTGTGTCCGGACCCGCGGACGAAGGGCTGGAACATGGCATCGACCTTGTCTGCAGGGATGCCGGGCCCCTCGTCCGCGATCGTGATGAGGACTTCGCGGTCGCGTTCGGGCTCGGCGACGCGCACCGAAATCCGCCCGCGCAACGGCGAGAAACGCAAGGCATTGCGCAGCACGTTCTCGATCGCGCGGCGCATGAGTTCGGAATTGCCGCGCACGAGCGGGACGTCGTTGCGCAAATCCGTGGTGAGGGCGATGGTGATGTCTTCGGGTTCGGCCTCGTAGCGCACGTCCTCGACCACGCTTTCGGTGACCCCGGCGATGTCGAAGTAATCGTCACCAGCCGAGCCGTCGTTTTCGGCACGAGCTAGCGTGAGCAGTTCGCCGACGAGCGCGTCGAGGCGGGCGACTTCGTGGCCGACCCGTTCGAGCGCCTGTCCCGAGCGTTGTGGCGAGCGCTCGGCGAGCGCGAGCGCGAGCTGGATCCGCGCGAGCGGCGAACGCAATTCGTGGCTGACGTCGTGGAGCAGCCGGTCGCGCCCTTCGACGAGCTCCTCGAGTTGGCGGGCCATGCGGTCGAAGTCGCGCGAGAGGTCGGCGATCTCGTCGCGGCGCGAGCCCATGCGCGGCAGGAGCCGGACCGACAGGTCACCCCGCGCGAGCTGTTCGAAACCGCGCCGCAGATGGTTGATCGGAGAGGCGAGATACCAGGCGAGCAGGCTGGCGAAGACCAGTCCCGCCGCGATCCCCGGCAGAAGGACGACGGGAGGCAGATTGAGAATCCGAACCGGGCGCGCGTCGGGAAAGCTGAAGCGCACGATATAGGCCTGCCCGTCGGGCGCGGTGGTGGCGGCATCGTGCACGCCGGTCTGGGGCGGGACCGGGGGCCGCTTCCATTGGCCGTTGGCGGCCGCCTGCGCGGGGTGGAGCGAGAGGTGTTTGCGCGTGACGGCGGGCAGGGCGAGTTCGAGCGCGCGGTATTCGGCAAGGCCGCCGTGGTGGAGCGCGTTGCGCGCGGCCATGACCACGCCGGGCGCGACGTCGTTCCTCAGCACGATCGCAGGGGGCTCGCCCTTGTCGAGGGTCAGCGTGACGAGCAGCCAGATGCCTTGCGACACCGCGAAGTAGGTGAACAGGAAGGCGACCAGGATCTTCCAGAACAGGCGCTGGCGGATCATGACAGGTTCAGCCGGTAGCCCACGCCGCGCACCGTCTCGATCCCCGCCGCGCCCCCGCTCCCCGCCTCGAGCTTGAGGCGCAGGTTGCTGACGTGGACGTCGATCGAACGGTCGTAGGATTGGCGGGCACGGCCAAGGCCTCTCAGCGAAAGTTCGTCCTTGGTCGCCACAGCCTCGCCGCCACGCACGAGCAGGACAAGGATGTTGAACTCGGTGGGTGTGAGCTCGAGCGCGCGCCCTTGCCACAGCGCCCGCCGCTCGGGGACCTGGATCTCGAGCGCGCCGGCGCGCAGGGTGGGCGTGGCCGCGAAGGTCTGGCCCGGGAGCGGTCGCTGGCGGCGCAGGATGGCGCGCAGCCGGGCGACCAGTTCGCGCGGGAAGCAGGGCTTGGCGACATAGTCGTCGGCGCCCAGTTCGAGACCGATCACACGGTCGATCTCGTCGCCGCGCGCGGTCAACATGAGCACGGGTACCTCGCTCGTCTCGCGAAGGCGCCGCAGCACGTCGATGCCGCTGAGGCCCGGCATCATGATGTCGAGCACGACCACGTCGTGCCCGCCTTCGAGCGCGCGCGCGATGCCCTGTACGCCATTCGCGACGGCATCCACGACGAAGCCTTCGCTCTCCAGGTATTCGCCCAGGAGCGCGGCCAGCTCGACGTCGTCGTCGATCAGCAGGATGCGCTTGGCGCCCTCGTCGCTTGCTTCGTTCACCGCCCGCAGATGCCGCATCGGCTTTTCCTTGTCAGCGCCGGAAAGGGCATCTTTACATAAACTTTACGCGAGACTTGCGAACTTTTTACCCACAAGGACATTCATCCGTTCCATGGCTGGCAGCATGTTGAAATCCCGTCGCACCCTGATTGTCGGCGCCGTCCTCGGTGCCCTGGTTCTGGCTCTGGTCGTCTGGAAGGTCTTCCTGACCGAACCGGCGGGGCCCGACGTTGCGACCGCCAAGGTCGCGCGCGGCGACATCGAGAAGACGGTCGAGGCCACCGGCACGCTGATGCCCAAGGAGCTGGTCAGCGTCGGTGCGCAGGCTTCGGGGCGGATCGAGACGCTTGCGGTCGAAGTGGGCGACACGGTCAAGAAGGGCCAGCTGATCGCGCAGATCGATTCGCGCACGCAGGAAAACACGCTCAAGACCGCGCAGGCCGACGTCGCCAACATGCAGGCCCAGCTCGCCAGCGCGAAGGCGACACTGGCGCAGACGCGCGCCGCTTTTGCGCGGCAGAAGGCGCTGGGCGTGGGAGAGGCGACGTCGCAGGCCGATTTCCAGGCCGCCCAGGCGGAGTACGAGGCGGCGCTGGCGAGCGTCGATTCGCTGAACGCCCAGATCGAATCCGCGCGCGTTTCGGTCGATAACGCGCAAGTGACGCTGGGCTACACCAAGGTCACCGCGCCGATGGACGGGGTGATCGTCGCCATCGTCAACAAGCAGGGCACCACGGTCAACGCCAGCCAGACGACGCCGACCATCGTCGTGCTCGCCAAGCTCGACGTCATGACCGTGGAGACCGAAGTCTCCGAGGCCGACGTGATCAACGTTACCCCCGGTCTTTCGGCCTACTTCACGATCCTGGGTGACCCGGACACGCGCTACAACGGCAAGCTGCGCCTGATCGAGCCCGCGCCCGAATCGATCGTCGACGAGGTCAGCACGAGTTCGTCGAGCTCCTCGAGCTCGTCGAGCAGCTCGGACTCGGCGATCTACTACAACGCGCTGTTCGATGTCGCCAATCCCGACAACCGGCTGCGCGCGATGATGACCGCCAAGGTGACGATCCTGCTCGACAGCCGCAAGAACGTGCTGACGATCCCTTCCTCGGCGCTCGGCGCGCGCAACAAGGACGGCACCTATGTCGTGCAGGTGCTCGGCGAGGACAAGCAGGTCGCCAAGCGCAACGTCAAGATCGGCCTCAACAACAACGTCTCGGCGCAAGTGCTCTCGGGGTTGAAGGAAGGCGAGGCGATCGTGGTGAGCGAGGCGAGCGCGGACAGCAGTTCTTCCGGACGCCGCATGGGCGGTCCGCCGCCGTTCTGATCGGGCTGAGGCGATGAACCAGGAAACCGACGTGCAGGCTGCCACCGACCAGACCCCCGGGGCGGGCGCGCGGGCGCCGCTCCTCTCGCTTGCCCACGTGCGGCGCGAGTACCCTTCGGGCGACACCGTCTTCGCCGCGCTCAAGGACATCAACCTCGAAGTCCACGCGGGCGAGATGGTCGCCATCGTCGGCCAGTCGGGCTCGGGCAAGTCGACCCTGATGAACATCCTGGGCTGCCTCGATAGGCCGACTTCGGGCAGCTACAAGGTCAACGGACGCGACGTCAGCCAGTTCGAGCCCGACGAGCTGGCCGCGCTGCGCCGCGAGCATTTCGGCTTCATCTTCCAACGCTACCACCTGCTGACCGACCTCACCGCGACCGGCAACGTCGAGGTTCCGGCGGTCTACTCCGGCAGGCCCCGGCGCGAGCGCGCCGAGCGGGCGCAGCAGATCCTCACCCGCCTTGGCCTTGGCGAGCGCACCGGGCACCGGCCGGGCATGCTCTCGGGCGGCCAGCAGCAGCGCGTCTCGATCGCGCGCGCGTTGATGAACGGGGGCGAGGTGATCTTCGCCGACGAACCGACCGGCGCGCTCGATTCGGCGAGCGGCGTCGAAGTGATGAACATCCTGGGCGAACTCCACGCCGAGGGCCACACCGTCATCATCGTCACCCACGACATGGAGGTGGCCGAGCACGCCGAGCGCATCATCGAAATCCGCGACGGCGACATCATCGACGATCGGCGCAACCGCGCGCGCACCCACACCGAGCCCCTGTCGCGCCCCGCCGCGGCAGGGAGCGGGGTCGAGCAGGTCGTCGACCGCTTTCGCGAGGCCTTCCGCATGGCGGTGCTCGCGATGTCGGCGCACAAGCTGCGCACCTTCCTGACGATGCTGGGTATCATCATCGGCATCGCCGCGGTGGTCTCGGTGGTGGCACTGGGCAAGGGCTCGCAGGAGAAGATCCTCTCCAACATCTCGAGCCTGGGCACCAGCACGCTGACGGTCTACCCCGGCAAGAGCTTCGGCGACATGCGTTCGGGCAAGATTGAGACGCTGATGGACACTGACGCCGACGCGCTCTCGAGCCTGCCTTACGTCGACAGCGTGACGCCGAGCGTCTCGACGAGCGTGACCGCGCGCTACCGCAACGTCTCGGCCACCGCCAACGTCAACGGCGTGGGCGCGGAGTACTTCCGCGTGCGCGGGCTCGAGCTGGAATCGGGCAGCCTGTTTGACGCCGACGCGGTCACCCGCCTCGAACAGAACGCGGTGATCGACGAGAACACCCGCGACACGCTGTTTCCCGATGGCGAGGAGGCGCTGGGCAAGGTGGTCGTCTTCGGCAAGGTTCCGATGCGCATCATCGGTATCGTCGGCACGCAGCAGCAGGGCTTTGGCGGTTCGGATTCGTTGACCGTCTACGTGCCCTACACCACGGTCATGAGCCGCATGCTCGGCCAGTCGTTCCTCTCCAGCATCACCGTGCGCGTGAGCGACGAGGTCTCGACCGACGCCGCCGAGAGCGGGGTCACCAAGCTGCTCGAGACGCGCCACGGGACCAAGGACTTCTTCATCTCCAACTCGGACGACATTCGCGAGACGATTACCGCGACGACCCAGACGATGACGCTGCTGATCGCGGCGATCGCGGTAATTTCGCTGATCGTGGGCGGCATCGGGGTGATGAACATTATGCTCGTCTCGGTTACTGAGCGCACCAGCGAGATCGGCGTGCGCATGGCGGTGGGCGCGCGCCAGTCCGACATTCTCCAGCAGTTCCTGATCGAGGCGGTGCTGGTGTGTCTGGTCGGCGGCGTGATCGGCGTGCTCATCTCGCTCGGCATCGGGGTGCTGTTCTCGATGGCCAATCTCGGCTTCGAGATGGTCTATTCCCCGTTCTCGATTGGCGCAGCCTTCGCGTGCTCCACGCTCATCGGCGTCGCCTTCGGTTTCCTGCCCGCGCGCCGGGCCGCGCAGCTCGACCCCGTCGATGCCCTCTCGCGCGATTAAGGATGCAGCTTCCATGACCTCGCTTCGCTCCGCGCTTCCCACGCTTTCGACGCTCGCCGCGCTCGTTCTCACCTCGGGCTGCGCGGTGACCCGCAGGCCTTACGAGGCGCCTGTCCTGCCAACGCAGGAGGCCTTCTCCTTCGATCAGCCCGGTTCCGCACGCAGCGCCGATGCGCCGTGGTGGAACGAGTTCGCCGATCCGCAGCTGACCGCGCTCGTGGACCAGGTGCTTGCCGCCAATGCCGATCTGGCCGCGGCGGGCATCCGCTTGCGCCAGGCGCGCGAGAACGCCGCGCTGACGCGGTGGAACCAGGCCCCGACCCTCGATGCGAGTGCCAGCTCGAGCGCGTCCAAGGCGCTTTCGGGCAATTCGGCCTGGGACAAGAGCAGTGGCCTCTCGCTCGGCGCGTCCTGGGAAGTCGACCTGTTCGGCAAACTCGATGCCCAGGCCGACGCGGCGCGCTGGGAAGCCGACGCGACGCAGCAGGATCTGGCCGCAACCCGCCTTGCGCTGATCGGCACGACCGCCAGCGCCTGGTGGCAACTGGGCCTTGCCAACGAGCAGGTGGCCATCGGCGAACAGAGCCTCGCCTACCTCCAGAAGCTGCTCCAGCTCGTCCAGCGCCAGTACGATGCGGGGGCTGTCTCGCGGCTCGAACTGCGCGACGCGCAGCAGAGCGTCGCAGCGCAGCAGGCTTCGCTCACCCAGTTGCGCCAGACCCGGGTGGAAGTGCTCAAGGCGATTGCCGCGCTGCTTGGCCAGCAGGACTACACCGGTCCCGAACTGACCCGCCTGCCCGAACGCGAATTGCCGGCGATCGCGCCGGGCGTGCCCTCGACCCTGCTCGCGCGTCGCCCCGATCTCGCGGCGGCCGAGCTGCGCCTGCGCGAAACGCTGGCAACGAGTGACGCGACGGTCGCGAGCTACTTGCCCAGCTTCAGCCTCACCGGTGCGCTCGGCACGGCGAGTTCGGCGCTGCTCGGCTTCGTCTCGAATCCCGCCGCCAGTCTGGGCGCGGCGCTTTCGGCGGCCGAGCTCAACCCCGAGAAGATCCGCCTCGGCACCTCGGTCGCGCGCGCCGAGTACGACGCGGCGCGCGAGGACTTGCGCCAGACCTTCTACGACGCCTTGCGCGACACAGAGATCGCGCTCTCGGCGCGCAACCAATACATTGCGCAAGGGACCGCGCTCGATGCCAACTACCTCGCCGCGATGGACGCCGAGGAACTCTACGAGCGGCAATACCGGGTCGGCTACATTCCGCTGCGCGATTTGCTCGACGCGCAGGAGCGCCTGCGCACCGCGCGCAGCAGCCTGATCCAGAACCGCTACGACAAGCTTTCCGCGCAAATTGCCGTCTATCAGGCGCTTGGTGGTGATCCCACCTCCTGACCCTTGCGTCCTGTTGCGTCGCGGCGGGGGTGTGGTATTTGAATCGGCGTCGGGGGCTTCTGGTAAAACAAGCGTTTACGAAGCCTCCCGGGGGTAACCGCGTGAAATTCCGGCGACTGGCGGTAGGCCGGGAGCGGGTCGGCGGTGGTTGAGGGTCGCTTGCGATGAATGCACCAGAGGCTGGTAACGCGCAGGAGGGGGGCGTGGAGGCGTCCGGCCGGCACTACCACGCCTTCATCAGCTACAGCCATGCCGACGAAGTGGCCGCGGGCAACCTGCACCGCTGGCTGGAAGGCTATCGTATCCCCGCGCGTCTGGTGGGTACCCGCACCGAGCGCGGGACGGTCGGCTCTCGCATTTCCCCGATCTTTCGCGACCGGGCCGAACTGCCCGCGGCGAGCTGCCTTGATTCCGAGGTCGAACGTGCGCTCGCGCACTCCGGGGCACTGCTCGTGCTGTGCTCGCCCGAGGCCGCCAGCTCGCGCTGGGTCAACGCCGAGATCGGGCTGTTTCGTCGGCTCCATCCCGACCGCCCGCTGATTGCGGCCTTGCTGCGCGGCGAACCGGCCGAGAGTTTTCCCCCCGCGCTGGTCATGCCGGGGCCCGACGGCACCCCGCGCGAGCCGAACGCGGCCGATTTCCGGCGCGACAAGGACGGGCGGCACCTTGCGCGCCTCAAGATCGTGGCAGGCCTCACCGGCCTCGGCCTCGATCACATTATCCAGCGCGACGCGCAGCGTCAGATGCGACGCGTGATCGGGATCACGGCTTTGGCCATCTGTCTTGCTTTAGCAATGGCGTTGATGCTGGTGTTCGCGATCCGCGCACAACGCGAAGCGGACGAGCAACGCCGGCAGGCCGAGGGACTGATCGAATTCATGCTGACGGATCTGCGGGACAAGTTGAAGGGGGTTGGCCGCCTCGACGTTCTGCAGACGGTCAACGAGCGGGCACTGGGCTATTACGCGGAGCAATCCGACCTTGCCAACCTGCCCGCCGATTCGCTCGAGCGGCGCGCGCGCATCCTCCACGCCATGGGCGAGGACGATCACCGGCGCGGCGACGTGGCGGGTGCCCAGGCCAAGTTCGAGGAAGCTTCGCGCGTGACCGCCGCGCTCCTTGCCGCCGCTCCCCAGGATCCCGAACGGATCTACGCGCAGGCGCAAAGCGAGTTCTGGCTCGGCTACGTGGTCTTCATGGGCTTCCATCCACGCGAAGCCCTGCCGCATTTCCGTGCCTATCGCGCGCTAGCCGGCAAGCTGGTCCGGATCGCGCCGAAGAATCCCGACTACCGCCACGAACTGGGTTATGCGCAGGGCAATCTATGCTCGGTCGGACTGGACGAGCGTGGCGACCCGGCCTTGCTGCCCGAATGCAAGGCCGCGCTCGAGACGATGCTCCAGGTCAGCCGCATGGAGCCGGGCAACCGCGCCATCGAGGCCGACCTTGCCAACCGCCATGCCTGGTACGGCGATGCCTTGCACAAGCAGGGTGACGACCGCGCGGCGCTCGTCGAACGCGAGAAGCAGCTTGCGATCGCGCAGGACTTGCGTGCCTTCGACCCTAAGAACGCGACCTACCGGGTCAGTTGGCTGCTTGCGCAGCATTCGACCTCGCTCTTGCGCTACGCGCTGGGGGACAGGGGCGAGGCGCAGCGCATGCGGGCCGAGGCCCGCGCCGAACTGGCAAGGCTCGTGGCATCGGACCCCGAAAACAACGATTGGAAACTTTGGCAGAAACGTCTGGCGGAACCGTGGCCGAAGGACATGGTGCACTAAAATGGAGAGTGTCCCCTGAAGGAGGGGACGAGAGATAGAGAGAACCTTCCAATGTCTACGATCAATTACACCCAGTTTGGGCTTTCGCCCCGTTTCGACCTTGGTCTCGATGAAGTGAACGCCTGTTCGGTCGTCTACGAAGTGTCGCTGAGCGTGGTGGACGGCCAGATCGTCCTGACCCATGTCGATGCCAAGACCGGCCAGGACTACATTGCGGTTACCGAGAACTGCTACATCACCGTCACGCTGCTGGGCGACCAGCTCTACTTGTCCAAGGCCTACGACGCGATCACCACCAAGGAGGAGCTGTCCTCCTACTACGGCGGGCTGGTCTACGAGGACTACAACGAGAAACTCGACCGCTACAAGACCGTGCGCTTCCAGGCGCTGTTCAACGATGGCGGCAAGTACGGCACGGTGCACCCCTTCAACATCAACGTCGATCTGCTGCAGAAGGCGGCCGATGGCACGGTGAGCTGGACGGGCCTGTCGATCGACCCGGACATCCAGAACCCGCCGCCGCGCTAAGTCTGAGCGCAGGACACGGAAGCTTGACCATGAACATCTCCGTCTTCGCCCGGATTCGACAGATCGCCCGCGCGGGCGACACGGTGCGGGCATGGCAGATGTTCGAGAGCGCCGGACTCGGGGCGCAGGACAGCCCCGAGTCCCTTGCGCTCAAGGGGCGCCTGCTCAAGGATCGCGCCCTGCGACTCGAGGGAGAGGCCCGTATCGCGATGGCGCGTGCGGCCTCGGCCGCATATCGTGCCAGCGCGGGGTCCCGACGCGCGACCTACCCGCTGATAAACGCCGCCACGATCGCTTATCTGTGTGGCGACGTCGCGCAGGCGCGGGCGGATGCCCGGCACATTCTGGCCATTCTCGAAAGCGGGGATCACGAACCCGAAACCTCGTACTGGCTTCATGCGACACTTGCCGAGGCGCGCCTCCTTCTGGGCGACAAGGCAGGGTGTCGCGCAGCGCTGCTCGATGCGCTGGAGGTCGCTCCCGAAGCCTGGGAGGACCGGGCGGCGACGATCCGGCAATTGCGCGAGATATTGCTGGCGACGGGAGAGGGGCCGGAACTGCTCGAGGGGCTTTCGCCTCCTCCCAGCCTCTACTTCAGCGGCATCATGGATCTGGGCGAGGCGCAAGAGATCGTTCTGCACCAGGTCGAGGATCTGTTCATCCGAGAACGGCCCGGCGCGGCATTCGGCGCCCTGGCGGCCGGCACCGACATTCTCGTCGCAGAAATGGCCCTGGCACACGAGGTCCAGTTGCATGTCGTGTTGCCGGGCACGCTCGAGCAGTTCCGCGCGGTGTCGGTCGAACCTTTCGGCTCGCACTGGGGCGCACGTTTCGATCGACTCGTCGCCGAGGCGCACAGTGTTTTCGAACTGCCTGGCCAGGCCGTGTTGAGCCAGGCCGGCATTGGCCAGGCGTGCGAGATCGCGATGGGGCTTGCACTGCGTCGGGCCGAACAACTGGCCAGCGAAGCGCTTGCGCTCCACGTCGGGCGCGAAGGCGACGGCGCCGCGCATGGCTATGAGAAATGGCGCGAGCGCGGGTTGCCGGTCTTCGAGATCCGCCGTGATTGGCCCGGTCGCGACGAGGGCAGGGCCCTCACGTCGGGCCGGATGCAGGCGATCCTGGCGAGCCCGTCGAAGTTCGCGCTGGCACCGGACTGTCCCTGCGAAATCGGCGAACTCGACGAAGGGGTGTTCGTCGCTGTCTTCGAAGATGTACGGGCTGCCCTTGGTCACGCCCGGCGTACGCTGGCGGATGCGCCCAAGAGCCGGCTCGGCCTCGTCTGGATGGCCGCGACGCAGCCGGGGCCGTGCGCGCAAGCCGCCCAGCTTGCCGCCTGCCTGGTACAGGCGGCGGACGAGAGCGAGATATGCGCACCTTGGCCTGAACTGGCCGGCCTCGAGCTGCTTGAGCCCGGGACACGCTTCGAAGTCGCGGGTGAGATCGTCACGCCCCTGGGAGACATCCCGATCGCCCGTTTCACGCCGATGGGCGTGGGGTGACGCGCTGGCCGCGAGAGAGCTCTGCGGATCAGTAGATAAGTTCGGCGATCATGCGCGGCGACTGGATGACCATCCGGGTCTCGTCGCGCGACACGATGCCGCGCCGGATCAACTCGTTGATCGCGCGTGATGCGGTCTCGCGCGTGGTGTTGGCGGCAAGGGCCAGGTTGGTGACCTTGGGCGGCGGGGCAATCACACTCGAGGAGTCCGCCAGCGCCATCAGTTCGGCATAGACGCGGCCCGCTGCGGTGTAGGTCGTGCGCATGACCATGCGGTCGAGCGCCCGATCGAGCTGGCGGGCGAGGAGCCGCGCCATTCCCGAGGCCAATTGCACATCGGCTTCGATCATTTCCGCAAGTCGGGGAGAGTCGGCGCCGAGCAGGACCGAGCGGTTCGCTGCGCTGATTTCGGCGCGTCCGATGCTTTCCTCGGGGTAGCTTCCCAGAAATTCGCCGGGGCCGTAGTGGGACAATTGCTGCAATTGCCCGTCGAGCCCGATCGTGTCGACGCGTATCGCCCCCTCGATCACGATCCAGCATTGCCGGCAGGGCATGCCCTGGCTGGCGAGGACCTGACGGCTGGCGACCTTGCGGGTTGAGAAGACGGGAAGCAGGAGGCGGGCCGAATCCGCGCCGCAGCGAAAAATCGCGCAGATGGCGTCGATCTTCTCGTCCTCCGTCACCACGTTCCGCCTTTGATCCGCCCGCATTTGTCAGGCTGCACCCTTGATGGAATGTGCGTGAAATATCCAGATAATTCAATTGTTGCTCATGTGGATGAGCAGAGCGTGATCTATGTCACGCGATCCGCGCAAGAATCGAGCTAAGATCTCGCTGCGACCCGAAGGTGGCTCTGTTAGAGCAACCTTTTTACCTGGCCCGGAAGTCTAATGGCTTTCGGGCCATTTTTGTGTGCCGGGCACGGCGTTGATGCAGGAGGTGTAAGTCCTTTGCAGGCCTGCTGGTGGGAACTGCTAGCTGAAGGCAACTGCGTCGCCGCGAGGCGGGGTGGGGAGGAAGCCGGAGGCAAAGCTCGGAGCTGACGAACAGGAATCGGATAGAAGGCCGGTGCGGCGGGATAACCCAGCAATGGATGGGGATGTCCGATAGCCAGACAGACGCGCGCATTGGTAAATCCGGCAGCGACCGAGTGAAGGATCAACGTCTTACCCCGGGAGATCTCCTGGCCTCTCCGGACGATCCGGAGAACAGCGGCAGTGATGTTGCTGGATGGGCCCGGAGAAGTCAGCAGCGGTCATAGTAGCGGGCGCAAGCCGGCGAAGGACCAAATTCGGTACCCAAGGAGCAAGACTGGGCACATTCGATGGGTGTGGAGCGGCAGCAAGGTAGCGGGAAGCAGCAGGACTTCTTCGATGAAGCCCTGAAGGCATCGCTTGGCCACGACGTCACCGGCAAAGGCGGAACTGGCGCTGGGACGATCGAGGAGCGGCAATCACCCACGGCATGGGCCGAGCCCCTCGCCTTGACGCGTTACGTGATGGAGGAGGTGGCCAGCTCGGCCAACCTGAACCAAGCCTACAAGCGGGTGAAAGCGAACAAGGGGGCGCCGGGCGTGGACGGGATGACCGTCCCCGACCTGCGTGACTGGATTGCAGGAAACCGTGAGAGGCTGATCGCCTCGTTACTCGACGGTACTTACCGTCCAAGCCCGTGCGCGGAGTTGAAATTCCCAAACCCGGCGGGAAAGGAGTGCGCCAGCTGGGCATTCCGACGGCTGTCGACCGGCTGGTACAACAGGCGATACTGCAAGTCCTCGGATCCCGTCCTTGATCCGACATTCTCGGCATCGAGTTTTGTTCCGCCCGGACGCGGCGCACACGATGCGCTGCGTCAGGCCCGGGACTATGTGCGGGACGGCTATGCGATCGTCGTAGACCTCGACCTGGAGAAATTCTTTGATCGGGTGAACCACGACATCGTCATGGCCCGTCTGGCCCGGCACATCGCCGACCCACGCCTGCTCGTCATCATCCGCCGGTTTCTACAGGCCGGGATGCTGTCGGGTGGTGTGCACGTCGAACGGCAGGAGGGGACCCCGCAAGGCGGCCTCTCTCGCCGCTGATCGCTAACCTCATTCTGGATGACCTCGACAAGGAGCTCGAACGCCGGGGCCACCGGTTCTGCCGCTACGCCGACGACTGTAACATCTATGTACGGTCACAGGCAGCGGGGGAGCGCGTCATGGCTTCGGTTACCGCCTTGCTGGAAGGCAAGCTCCGACCCGCGTCAATCAGGCCAAGAGCGCGGTTGCACACGTCCGGGAACGTACCTTCCTCGGCCACCGTCTGACAGCGGGAGGCTTTTTGAGCATAGCGAACAAAAGTCTCACGCGGCTGAAGGAGCGGCTCAGGGCGATTACGCGCCGCAACCGAGGCATCAGCCTCGCGGCGATGATCGCACAGACCAATGCCTTCACTACAGGGTGGGTCACCTACTACCGACACGCCCGGGCTCAGACGGTTTTGCGCGAGATCGACAGCTGGCTCCGGCGCAAGCTTCGCTGCGTCCGGCTCAAACAGTGCAAGCGCACCATGACGATCGCCACTTTCTTAAGGGAAAACGGCGTCCCAGAATGGCAGGCTTGGATCTTCGCGCTCTCGGGAAAGGGCTGGTGGCGCCTGTCGGGCAGCCCTCAGGCCGCCCACGGCATGCCCAACGCATGGTTCGATCAGGCAGGTCTCTCAAGCCTCGCTCTCCAACATGCCGCCTTAAACCGTACCGGAAACCGCCGTGATACGCAGTACGTACGTCCGGTGGTGTGAGAGGGGGGCGCCGTGAGGCGCCCCCCTACTCGATTATGCGCATTTGGTGTGGCGAGAAGGTGTGCGCGGGCGTGATGACGCGTGGCGATCGGGTGTCTGCCCTTTCGGCAGGGGTCTGATGTTCGAGGAGAGGCCGCGCGGCTGGTGTCACGGGGCCCGCCAAGGACCCCACGCCAGCCTGCTTGGGTCGAATTGAGAGGGCGACGAAGGTCCCGGCCTCGGCCCCGCGCCGTGCCGCAATGGCAGGCGTGGGCCGAGGAGGCGATTAGTTGCGTCCGACCGAAACGTAGGTGAAGCCCGCCTTGCGGATGTCTTCGGGATTGTAGATGTTGCGCAGGTCCACCAGCACGGGGTTGTTGGCCAGTTCCTGCACACGCTTCAGGTCGAGCGCACGGAACGCATCCCATTCGGTCACGATGACGATCGCATCGGCACCGCTGATGGCGGCGTAGGGATCTGTCGTCATTTCGACGAAGGGCATGAGCGGGCGGGCCTGCTCCATGCCTTCGGGATCGTAGGCTGTGGTCGTGACGCCAGCGTCCTGGAGGGTCTGCGCGATCGCGATCGCGGGCGAATCACGCATGTCGTCGGTGTTCGGCTTGAACGTCAGGCCGAGCAGGGCGACCCGCTTGCCGCGCGCCATGTCCAGGCCGCCGAGCGCTTCGATGACCTTGCGCCCCATCGCACGCTTGCGCAGATCGTTGACCTTGACGACGGCCTCGACGATGCGAACCGGGCTTTCGTAGTCCTCGGAAGTCTTGAGGAGGGCGAGAGTGTCCTTGGGGAAGCACGATCCGCCATAGCCGGGGCCGGCGTGGAGGAATTTCGAGCCGATGCGCTTGTCGAGCCCGATGCCGCGCGCGACGTCCTGGACGTTGCCGCCCACCTTTTCGCACAAGTCCGCCATCTCGTTGATGAAGGTGATCTTCACCGCCAGGAAGGCGTTCGCCGCGTACTTGGTCAGCTCCGAAGAACGGCGGCTGACGAAGAGCAGCGGGGATTCGTTCAGGAACAGTGGGCGGTAGACCTCGCGCATGACGTCCTGCCCGAATTCGTCTTCCGCGCCGATGATGATGCGGTCGGGACGCTTGAAGTCGCCGATCGCCGCGCCTTCGCGCAGGAACTCGGGATTGGAGACGACCGAGAAGCGGTGTGCCGGATTGCAGGCAGCGAGAATGCGCTCGACTTCGTCGCCCGTGCCGACCGGGACGGTCGACTTGGTGACGATCACCGCATCGTTTGCCAGGTTCTCGCCGACTTCCTGGGCGACGGCGTAGACGTAAGTGAGGTCAGCGTGACCATCGCCGCGCCGCGATGGCGTCCCCACCGCGAATGCCTTCGGGAAGGTCGGTGGTGAATGAGAGGCGACCCTGTTCGACGTTGCGTTGGACAAGCGCGTCGAGGCCGGGTTCGTAGATCGGCATGATGCCCTGGTGCAGGCGATCGATCTTGCCCTGGTCCTTGTCGATACAGACCACGTCATGACCGAAATCTGCAAAACAAGCACCGGACACCAGGCCGACATAGCCCGATCCTACCATAGCAATCTTCATTGTGCCCTCGTCAATTGGGAAGCGCGGCACTCCATAGACCCATGGTCATGAATGTCCACTTTCCAGCTCATACTGCGTGGTAGGTCCGGAAGCAGCCGACGAAGTGCGGTACGCCGTTGGTGATCGAAGTCGTCGGAAGGTATCCTGTGTCGCGTGTATGTGCGGTGATGTCGGCGTACGTGGCGGGGACATCGCCCGGCGGCATCGGCAGGCAGTTGCATTGGGCCTTGATGCCGCGGCGTCTTCGAGAACCGCGATCAGGTGCATGAGGTTTTCGGAGCGGTTGCTGCCTATGTTGTAGAGAGCATGCGTCTTCACGCTGCCACCCGGTTTGGGCAGCCCGTCGTCGTCGGGAGGCCGCTCGAGGCAGGCCAGCACGGCCGCGACGATATCGTCGATGAAGGAGAAGTCGCGGCCCGTCTCGCCGTGTTTGTAGGCGTCGATCAGGCGTCCGGCCGAACATGCGCTTGGCAAACTTCCACATGGTCATGACCGGGTGACCCGATGGGCCGTAGACGGTGACGAAGCGCACACGGGCCTGCGCCCCGAGATGGACGATCGATGGGGTCGTTGCCTCTGCGAGAGCTTGGCCGCGTTGCATGAGGGCATTGGCCAGGGCGGCTCCGATGAAGCCGGCGACACCGGTTACTAGAATGGCGGCTTCTGCTTTCATACGGCTCGTCGCGTTTAGAAATATAAGGCATGGATTGGATTTACGGGGCGTGCATCGTTTCTTTTCAGAATTTGCGGTAGTACCATCGGGCTGGCAAGATTTATTTAGTCGCGCGCAGGCAGAAGAGGCGCGAATTCGGCCTCAGGCCGTGGGACTCCAGAATTCGGGATGGCGCAACATCAAGGCTTGGGCCGCGACGAGCGTCTTGGCGTCGGGCAGCAGGCCTTCGGCAACGAGAGTTTGCAAGTGCGCGAAGGGAACTTCGGCAACGGTGATGTGCTCATCTTCGTCTTCGGCCCCACCGCCTTGGGATATCCGATCAGCCAAGGTGTAGGGCGCCAGATACAACTGTACCCGCTCGGTAGAGACGGGAGGTATCGGCCAGATGTTTGCAATCGGCTCAAGTTTTCCAAGGATGAGCCCGGCCTCCTCGAGTGCCTCCTTGCGTATACAGGTTTCGGGCGTGTCGCCGTCGAGATTGCCGGCAATGCATTCGAACAGGGGCGGTTCGCGGGCATCGATGACCGCAGCGCGTGGCTGCTGGATGAGGAGGATGCAGCGACGTTCGACGTCGTAGGGCAGAACAGCCGCAGCGGATCCGTTGTGGAGCAGGTGGCGCTCGACTGCCTTGCCATCGGGCATCTTGAGACTAAGTCGCTCGAAGCGATACCAGCCGTCGTACAGCAATTCCCGAGCAATGATCTCGGGGGACGTGGTGGTGGCAGTCGAGGTCATGCAGAACTTCTTTCCGCCATGCGGTAATCGTCCTTATAGACGAAAAGAGGGGCGACAAGCGCCCCTCTTGAGATCGTTTCGAAGTGCGTCGGGTCAGCCCTCAAGGCTGACGGGCACAGCCAAGCCGTGTTCCTTGAGCAGCGCATGGCGACGGGCCGACTTGTGGTCTTCCGCGACCATTTCTGCGCACATTTCCTGGGCCGTGATCTGAGGCGTCCAGCCGAGCAACTCCTTAGCCTTGCTCGGATCCCCGAGCAGGGTGTCGACTTCGGCCGGGCGGAAGTAGCGCGGGTCAATCCGCATCACGACGTCGCCGACGGCCAGCGCCGGAGCCAGATCGCCTTCGATCGCGGCTACCGTGGCGATCTCATCGACGCCGGTGCCGGTGAATTCGAGCGTCACGCCCAATTCTTTGGCCGCCCAGGTGATGAACTCACGCACCGAGTACTGCACCCCGGTCGCAATCACGAAATCACGGGCCTCTTCCTGCTGCAGCATCATCCACTGCATGCGCACGTAGTCCTTGGCGTGACCCCAGTCGCGCAGTGAATCGATGTTGCCCATGTACAAGCAGGGCTCCAGACCGAGTGCGATGTTGGACAGGCCGCGGGTGATCTTGCGAGTCACGAAGGTCTCGCCGCGACGCGGGGACTCGTGGTTGAACAGAATCCCGTTGCAGGCGTACATGCCATAAGCCTCGCGGTAGTTCACCGCGATCCAGTAGGCGTACATCTTGGCAACCGCGTAAGGCGAACGCGGATGGAAGGGGGTCGTTTCCTTCTGGGGAATTTCCTGCACGAGACCATAGAGTTCGGAGGTCGAAGCCTGGTAGAAACGGGTCTTCTTCTCGAGGCCGAGGAAGCGGATGGCTTCCAGAATGCGCAGGGTCCCGACAGCGTCGACGTCGGCGGTGTATTCTGGCGCTTCGAAACTCACGGCGACGTGCGACTGGGCTCCGAGATTGTAGACCTCGTCGGGCTCGATGTCGCGGATGAGCCGGGTCAGGTTCGACGTGTCGGACAAGTCACCGTAATGCAGCTTGAGCTGCTGGCCGTGCGCGTGCGGGTCTTCGTAGATATGGTCGATACGGCTCGTATTGAAAAGCGACGTGCGCCGCTTGATGCCGTGGACTTCGTATCCTTTTTCCAGCAAAAATTCAGCAAGATAAGAGCCGTCCTGCCCTGTGATGCCCGTGATTAGGGCCCTCTTTCGGCTACTTCCAGTGTTGCTGCTCATCTCACCGCTCTTTGACGTTGTCTGAAGCTGTTGCATAGTGGACTTCTGATTTTGCTGCAATGCAAAATCAAAAATTGTGCAGATACTTGTCGCGTGCGCGGTGCAGTTGGCCGATCAATCGCGAAGGACGTCCAATTGGGCGTCGTGACTGCCGTCGGGCAGCGCCGGCGACACGGATGAAGTGTGGCCGGTTGGCTGCGCTGCCTGGGGGAAGGCTCGGTCGAAATCGCGGCCGTCAAGGCGCGATATGGAGCGATCAGTCTTCCGATTTTGCCCGCATTGTCGTCAATTTGCGTTCCCACGCAAGCGCGTGCTCCACGATCACCGGCAAATCGTCGTACCTGGGTTCCCAAGGCAGGATGGACTTGATCCTCGAATTGTCCGAGACCAGAGCTGCGGGGTCGCCGGCGCGGCGTTCCTCCATCCGTCGATCGATTTTGCGATTGGTGACGCGGTCGACGGCGTCCAGGACTTCGAGGACCGAAAAACCCCGGCCATAGCCGCAGTTCAGGGTCAGCGAACGAGTTGGCTGCTCGATCAGAGCCTCGAGCGCAAGGAGATGCGCGGCGGCGAGGTCCGACACGTGAATGTAGTCGCGCACACCAGTCCCGTCGGGAGTGTCGAAGTCCGTGCCGAAGACGCCGACATGGTCGCGCTTTCCGAGAGCAGCTTCCACCGCGACCTTGATGAGGTGCGTAGCCCCTGCGGTGGACTGGCCCGTACGGCAGAGCGGATCCGCCCCGGCGACATTGAAGTAGCGTAGTGCGCCAAAGTTGAGCGGATGCGCTTTGCTGACGTCGGCGAGCATGCGCTCGCTCATCAACTTCGACATGCCGTAGGGATTGATGGGCTCCTTCGGGCACTCCTCGTCGATCGGCGATACTTCGGGTACACCATAAGTCGCGGCGGTCGAGCTGAAGATGAAGTGGGGAATCTCGGCCCTCACCGCCGCCTCGAGCAGGGCCTGGGTCTTGACTGTGTTATTGCGGTAATACTTCAGAGGATCGGTAACGGATTCGGGGACGATGATGGACCCTGCGAAATGCATGATCGCCTTGCAGCCCTGTTCCGCAAAGATTTGCGCCAGCAGGTCCTGATCCCCGATATCTCCTTCGTAGAAATTCACGCCCTCGGGAATGGCGAAGCGAAAGCCCGTCGAGAGGTTGTCGATCACGGTCACTGGCCAGCCAGCATCGGTGAGCGCGAGCACGGCATGGCTGCCAATGAAGCCGGCACCCCCAGTGACAAGAACGGGAATCGGTGTGGTCATTGGCCTTCGCAATCCTTTCCTCTAGGTCATGTCACCCGTTGCGCACGTGTCGGCGGACTGGCGGGCGGGGATGTCGTCCGGTGCAATCTCGTTGCCGGGCTTGTGCGTGCCGCGGCTGGGGTGGTTCCTATCGCTTCAGGAGATAGAAGAGGCCGTTGAAGGCCGGGGCGGCCTTGAGGACATTCTCGAGTGCCTCGCGCTTGCCCGAGCGCCCGACGACGACGATGTCGTTGTTCATGATGATAGGATCCGGGGCGGCACCACCGCGAATGTCGCGCAAGTCGAAACGGGCGGCCATCTTCTGGCCGTTGAGGTCACGCAACACGACCACTTCCTCCAGCTTGGCGATCGTGGAGGTACTTCCGGCGCGCGCGATGGCGGAAAGCAGCGTGAAGTTGTTCGACATCTCGTAGACGCCGGGATCCTTCACTTCACCTTCCACGGACACGTACCGCGGAGCGGCCTCGGCGATGGCAAGCGTGACTTGCGGATTGACGAGGTAGCGTTGGCTCAACTTGTGCGCAATTTCGCTGCCCACCTCGACCGCGTCGCGTCCTGCGGCCTGAATTTGCCCGGCGAAAGGCACCTGGATGGCGCCGGCGGTGTCGACCCGCAACTTGGGATTGCTGATTTCCTCCTCGCCGAACACGCGAAGGTCCAGAACGTCTTCCGGCTGGATCAGGTACTGGGTCGGAGCGGGTACGCCTGCCGCTGGAATGAGTTCATATGCGGCGGGGCCCGATGCGAGGCCTTCGCTGTTCATGTTACCGGCGCAACCGCTAAGGGCAACTGATGACAGAACGAGGGCGGTCATCGCAAATTTCTGGAAATCAGGCACGAATTCGTGTCTCCTCAAACATGCTCGCGCATGTGTATACCCACTTTAGGCGTGCGGTATCGACATGACAACACCGGGCGGGGCTCGATGTGCCATTGCATACCCGTGCAAATCAACCCCGCAAATGCTGCGATGCGAAAGTAACCGTGGGCCTGCGCATCGTTACAAGGCAAGGCGAGCTTTGGAGGCGATGGAAAGTGTGCGGCCGCTGCGCCCGAGTTCGGCTCACGGGGCTGGTCTACGGCGATATTGGGCTGATCTGCCTCTGTTTTTGATCCTGTCGCCGGACCATTTCGCCGCGATTACGTTGCATTGTTCATCTGCGGTTGAAACTTCGGCGTCGAAAATGCGTTGCGCAGCAGACCAGCGGTGAAACCGCCGAGGTCGCAGAATACAGGATGACGCCCTTGCCCGAGCCCGAAATTCATGAGCACGAAGCCGACGGCATGCCGTCCACGATCGCGAAGGCTGACGGGCCGGGAGGAGGGCTCGGGCGGCGCTCGTTCCTGATCGGGCTGGGCGTCGGAGGGGGCTCCGCAGGTCTGCTGATTGCCGGGGGCAGCTTGTCGGCACAGGCTCCGGCCGGCGCGGACGTGGCGGCTGATGGTGACGCAGCCACGGACGGCGTGGTCACATTGTACGTCCGCAAGCAGAAGCGCGAGGGGCAGCGCATGCCCGGGCGGACAATCGCGGCGCGCGGTTCGTGGAACGATGCAAGCACCCGGCCAGGCAAGGTTGCTCTTGGCGGTGACGATGAGGCGCGCGATGTCCTCGTTGGTACCGCCGTCGATGCTGCAAACCTCCAGGCCCAGCTGGATGCCAAGGGTGGCAAGACCGTTGTCATTCCGCCTGCTACCAATATCGATCTAGGGAACACGCTGTCCTATGCGCAGGCCGGAAGTCTCAACTCGACGTGGATCAAGGGAGCCGGTGCGCGCTTTTCGAGCCGGATCACATTCACGCCGTCGGCGCCGCAGCCCGACATGGCCAGGTTCGGCAACGGGCGGTTCGGCCAGTTCCAGACCGGCTTCAGTGATCTGCAACTCGACGGTGCCGATAAAGTCACGCGTTCGGTGGTGTTCTTCGACAAGACCAACTTTTCTCGCTTCGAGAACGTCTGGATCCAGGGTACCAACGGGAAGATCGGCTTTCTTGGGCGCCCCGGTGCGGAGGGAGCCTTCTTCCAGGAAGTAAGCTTCCGCAACTTCACGGTCATGCCCGAACAGGAGAAGCAAAAGCGCGCGGGGTGTGGTGTCGACATCGACGCGACCGGCAACATCGACTTCTGGCATTCGAACGTCGAATTCGCGGACGTGGGCTTGCGCCTGTATGGGGCTGGTTCGACGGCATCGCTGACCTGGATTGGCGGTCGGATGGAGCGCATTTCCGGTTATTGCTTCGAACTCGAGCAGTGTCAGGCGCTGATCCAGTGTGAGGCCGCCACCGGAGCGCTGTGGCTCGGCGGCGGGGTGACGAATAGCCGCATAGCCTTGACGGGTGCCAATTCCGGCTTCCCGGGGGCCTCGACGGCGATTGTCGACAACGGACTTGCCAATGAAGTGACGCGCGGCCTCGCCTTGCCGCAGGGCGGCGGTGAAAAGGCGGGGCGCGTGGGCAACCCGGGGCACGTACAGCGCGGTGACGAATGGCTGCGTGTGCCCGACATCAACGTCTTTCCATTGTTCGAGGACGGCGCCGAGCCCTGGTCCGTCCAGGGGGGCGCGCTCTCCACATCCGGCAATCCGCTCTCTTTCTTCGCGCGCGAGGGCGCACAATCGCTGGTCTGGCGCGACGCCGGGCGTGGAAGTGCGCTCGAGCGCGGGTTCGTCACGAGCGCCGGCACGCGCGATTATCTGGTCGTGGTGGCGGCGTCCTTCACGTTGGCCGGCAACGGTCGCTTCGCATTGGTGCTGCGATCGGACAAGGGGCAGGAACTCGCGCGGCAGGTGATTTCCGGTTATGTCGAAGGTGCTGACAAGCCAAACAAGACGATGATGAAAGTCGTCAAGCTTGGGGTCAGCGACTACGCGGGGCCGCGTCTCGTGGTGCGGCTGGAGGCCCTTTCGGACACGGCCGAAGTCGCCTTGCACTGCTGTATGGTCAAGCCGTCGCTGATGCGCCATTCCGCGGCGATTGCGGGCTCGACCCGAGGTGGCGGCGGCGGTTTCACGGGCGTACAATCGGTGGGATTGACACCGCGGGGCGTCCCGATCGCGCCCGCGATGCCTGCGACGGGAGCCGGCGGAATGATTTTTCGTTGCAGTCTTGGCAATGGCCCCTCGCCGGTCCCTTCGTTCCTAGGGTTGTTCGGGACCATGCGGGATCCGCAGACGCGGGCGATGTTGGCTCTTGGGCGTGATCCGCAAGCCCGCGAATACACGATGTACGTTCCCTCCATCGTTCCCGATGCTCCCGCAGCGCAGCTTTTTGCCGGAGGGCAGTCCGCCGGCCGGGTCGAGGTCGCCCAGCGCGGTCTCTACCCGGTCTATTCGCAAGCGGCGAAGGTTCCCGCCCACGCCAGTCTGCAAGGGCAACTGGCGCCAGGAGCGCGCACCGTGGTGAGCGCCAGCGGGCAGGGGCCGCGTCAGTTGCTTTCAGGGCGGATCGAACTCCAGGCGACCGATGACGTCCCAGCCGGCTGGGCACTGGAACTGCGTAGCCGTCTCGGCAACGATCGACAGGTCCTGTTCCGCGAGCAAAGCGATGGCAAGGGCTGGTCGCGTGGCCAGCGCCACACTTTCGATCTGGCCCGGGCGCTGGAGGGGAATTGCCGGTTGCTGGCGAATGAGGAAGAGCTTGAACTCGTTCTCGGCGGCGAGGGCGGAGCTCGCCCCGTGGCATTCGAGGTCAGCGCTTCGCTCACCCTCGTGCAGTACGCCTGAGGATGTGCGCATTCGATACGCGGTGAAGGCCGGGTCTGGCGCTTCAGGTGGTTGCCTTGTCCGGAATGGCGGGCGGGCATGCCGAGGGAGTGGCGACGAGGTGATCGTGCATGCGCCGGATGCGTTCGGGCACGTTGCGATGGCTCGGTGAGCGCAGCCAGCGAAGCCAGTCCTTGTCGTTGTAGCGTTTCCAGAAATCCAGCGCCCGGACTGCATCGTAACCGGCGCAGCGGGCAAGGTCGGCGCCAAGAATGTCGGCCCTGTCCTCCATTCGGCGACGATCGTTCAGTCCGCTGGCCTTGCCGTCGCCGGCCACGATGTGCGCCAGCTCATGCGCCGCAACGAGTGCCAGTTCGTCGTCGTTGGCGGCGTGGCGCAGGAGGTCAGCTTCGATTGCGACGTTCGTGCCATCGGTGTGGGCCAGGCCGCCGGAATCGCTCAGCACGAAGCGGGTCGCGCACGATTGGCTCGGGGACAATGTCGCGGTGATCGAGCTGTCGCCGCGTCGCAGGTCCAAGGTGATCATCTCGGATGCGGGGAGTTGGGCAATCCGGTCGAGCAGCTCTTCTGCGAAAAGGCGGCGGTCGGCACTTTCGGCGATCAGCTGTTTCAACGGCGTGCCATTGAGGCGAACGAGAGTGTCGCCAGCCTTGACGCCGGCTTTTTCGGCCGGTGAGCCGGGAACCACGCCCGCTATCTGCGGCAAGTCTCCCATGCCTGTTGCTGCGGCGACCTCTGCGCGGGCTCCGGGGTCGTAGGCCTCAAGATAGTCGATAACCAGGCCCGTGGCGGAGTTGGTGCGCCTGCAAAGCGGAGTCGCCGCTTCCCGCAACCGGAATTCCACGTCCGCAACGCGTTGAAGCTCCTCGCGAACTGCGATCGGCCAAGGGGCAGGGGCGGCCCTTGCAGGAAAATCTACGCTGTATGAGGCGAGCAGTGCAACGAGTAGGGTCAGCCGTTGAAGCCTAGGGAATCGGGCCCTTTTGAGGTTGCTTTGCATTGTGCGCTGCGGTATTCTCTAAATAGCTGGAATTGGTTTGACCATAATGCAGCGAAACAGGAGATTGTAAATGAAGTTTCATCAAATACTATCGTCGGTTGCAGCTGCTGGGATGTTGATGACCCCCGTCATCGCCCAGGCTAACACCGCCGCCTCTTCGTCGGTGGCGAGCAGTGCCTTGGCGAGCGCTTCGCTCGGCAAGCGCGCATCGTCGCAGGTCTCCAAGTCGCACAACGCGGCCTCGGGCGTGCTTATCGGGGTGCTTGCGGCTGCCGTCGTCGTTGGTGGCGTGGTCGTTCTCGCAGACGATGACAAGTCGAACGGAGGCTAAGGCCTTCCTCGTCTTTATGTATAAAGGGCCCGGCTATCATGACGTGATAGCCGGGCTTTTGTTCTTGTTGTCTGGCATTTGAATGTCAGGCGAGATCTTGTGAGAATGCCTTGCGAAACGAATCGCGAAAAAGCCCTCGTGCGAAGGGCTGGATTCAGCTCAAGGGACTCGAAAGTCCGCTCGTTCAAATTCAGGCGTTGCTCATCGTCGGGATACTTGCCGGAGGGGGCGGCTCAGGTTCGGCACTAGCGAATGGCCTGGTGCAACTTGCTGCGCTCGGTGTCCTGGCTCTCAATGTCGAGCGACTGATTTGTTTCTTCTCGACCGGGCCGCTGGTTCTGAAAGTTCTCGTCCTCGCGGCTCTCCTTCTCCCGCTTCTGCAGCTCGTCCCGCTTCCGCCGGCAATCTGGCACATGCTTCCCGGACGCGATCTTGTCAGCCAGTCGTTCGAGGTGCTTGGCAAGCCGGGCACGGCCTTCCCGCTCTCGGTCAATTCCAATCGAAGCTTCATTGCGTTCCTGTCCTTGCTGCCGGTCCTCGCGATACTCGTCGCGGGGCACGATTTGGGATTTGCCGACCTGGAGCGTCTCGTCTGGACGGTCGTGGGTTGTGGTCTGACCTGCCTTTTGCTCGGTGCCGTGCAGCTGGCGTCGGGAAACCAGTTCGGGTTGCTTCATCCCGGAAACATCGAGCGTTACGACCTCTACGCCACGTTCGCGAACCACAACGCCACCGCGATCTTCTTCGACATGGTCATCGCATTCCTCATCGCCCTGCCGATCGGCCGCCGGGATTGGCGGACGAACGCTTTTGTGCGGGGTTGCCTCGTTGTCGTCTTCGCCGTGGCGGTTGTCTTGACGCGTTCGCGTTCGGGCATGCTCGTTCTGCCTCCGGTTCTGATGATCGCCGGATATCGGCAGGCGCGTGGGCGGTTGGCAGGCTGGCGTCGCAAGTCCAAGCCTTCGGGCAAGCCGAAGTTCGCGATCATGGCTAGTGTCGCGGCGGCCGTTTGCGCAATCGTCGTCGTCGTGGCGGTGGCTGGCAGCGCCCGTTTTCAGAGCAGTCTTGAGCGGTTCGAAAACCTGACTCAGAATGAACGCGTCCAGATCTGGGCCGACGCCCGCTACTCGGTCGCGCGCTTCTGGCCGGTGGGCAGTGGCATCGGGACGTTCGACGACGTGTTTCAGGTTGACGAGACGCTGGAGCGCGTGACGACGGGGCGAGCGCGGCGTGCGCATAACGATTACATCGAGGCGGTCCTGGAATCCGGGTTGCTCGGAGGTGTTTTGGTGCTGGCGTGGTTGGCTTTTGTTGCAGTGCAAACCTTGCGCGTGATCCGCATGCGGGGCGGTGGGCTTTGTGCGGCGGGCGGGGCCGCGTTGCTTGGCGTCGCGATGCAGTCGTTGGTCGACTATCCACTGCGCTGCCAAACAATCCTATGTGTCTCCGGGTTGGCTCTTTTGTTGTTGATGCGCGCGCGCCCAGTCGTGATGGAACGTGCGGAATTGCAAGGCGTGCTTCTCAAGGAAGTGGACACGCCACGACAATCCGCTATTCCTCAGCGGGTACCGTCGCTACGTCCAATTGGGTGAGCTTGGAATTTAGCTTTATGCTGCATCGCGGCGAAATATGAATTCTGCGTTTCGGTGTGTCGCTGTACGTTAAATCGTCTGCCAAATTTGCGGGGCTTACTTTGCAAGACAATCAATTCGAAAACTTCGGCGATGGTAGCGCACCATTTGCGGGAGAAGAGAAGCTCTTCAATATTAACGTCAGCAAGATTATTGCGGCTATTCGCCGCAATCTGGCCTGGGGCGTGGGCATCATCATCGGGACGGTCCTGCTTGGCGTCGTGGTGACGCTGCTTATGGTTCCGCGGTATCTCGCGGTGTCCCAGGTCCTGGTCGAGCAGGAAGCCGAACAGATCATCGAGGGTACGGACCTGCAATCGCAGAGTACGGCGATTCAGGATGCGGATCGTTTTCTCAAGACGCAGACCGACATGTTGCAGAGCCAATCGCTTGCTGAACGTGTCCTCGAAAACGGAAAGTTCATCGACAACGAGCGTTTCTACGTCGCGATGGGCGGTAAAATGCCCGAACCGAGCGACGTCGAAAAGGGCGATTCCCTCAAGAGCTTGCGGCACGATGCCGGAATCAGGCTTCTGCTGGAAAATCTGGAAGTCTTCCTTCCGGCCGACAGCCGCATCGTGCAGATTCGGATGAAGAGCTCGGACGCGGATTTGGCTGCCAAGATCGCCAATCTCTACGCGACCAATTTTATCGACGCGAACCTGAAGCGTAAATTCGAAAGCTCCTCATACGCGCGGGATTTCCTGGCCAGCCAGTTGCAGGATGCGCGCTCGAAGGTCGAACAGTCGGAACGCGATTTGAATCAGTTCGCGAATGTGGCGGGCCTGCTGCGCATCGACGGCAAGGACGCAAACGGCGCCGAGACTGCGATTTCGATCACCAACGAGGCGCTGATCCAGGTCAATGCGGAAGCCAGCTCGGCCAAGGCGGACCGGGTCGCGGCGGAAGAGCGTTGGAACTCCGTCTCGGGTCAGCCGATCCTTTCGGTTCCCGACGTCATCAAGAACCCCGCCATCCAGAATCTCGTGCAGGAAAAGGCCGCTCTGGAGGCGAGCCTTGCCGAAGAGCGCGTGACGCACCGCGAGGATTATCCCAAGGTCAAGGCCCTGCAGGGGCAGATCGCGGAGCTTGATCGCCGGATCAATTCCGTGGGCAACAACATCAAGCAGTCAATCCGTCTCGACTACGAAGCTGCCAAGGGCAAGGAATCGACGCTGGACGGCGCGGTCGAACAACTGCGCACGGATGCGCTCAAGGAGCAAAGCCGTGGCGTCTCTTACAACGTTCTCAAGCGCGTGGCCGAAACCAACCGTGCGTTGTATGACTCATTGCTCGACCGTTATAATCAGCTGACCGCAAGTGCCGGTGCCACCACCAGCAACCTGACGATCGTCGACCTCGCCGAGGTCCCTCGTGAGCCGGACTCGCCGCACCTTGCGCTGAACCTGGCGATCGCGTTGTTCGCCGGCATCGCTCTGGCCGTGGCCTACATCTTTGCCCGCGAATATTTCGACGGGACGATCCGTCGGCCGGAAGAACTGGAAGAAAAGCTGGGTCTCCCGCTCATCGGCCTCATCCCGCTCGAGGACCCGGCAGGTATCCAGAACAAGCTGGGCGACAGTCGTTCGGTGCTGAGCGAAGCCTACCATTCGCTCGTCACCAACTTGCGCTTTTCGACCATCAACGGTTTGCCCAAGAGCCTGGTGATCACGAGCGCCTCGGAAGGCGAAGGCAAGTCGACCACGGCACTGGCGATCGCGCAGGATGTCGCGCGGCTCGGCAAGTCTGTCCTGCTGATCGATGCCGACTTGCGGCGCCCGACCGTCCATGCGCGCATCAATGCAAGGAACAAGGCTGGTTTGACCGACGTTCTTGTCGGCAATAGTACCATTGACGAGGTGTTGCATCTTTCGGAAGTGCCCAACTTGTCGATGATGACGGCCTTGCCGCAGCCGCTTGACCCTTCGTTGCAATTGGGCAGCGAGCGCTTCGCCGAATTCGTGCGCGAGGTGACGAACCGCTTCGATCTGGTCGTGTTCGACTGTCCGCCGCTTCTGGGCTTGTCGGACACGCCGTTGGTTGCACAGCATGTCGAAGCGACGCTGTTCGTGGTGGGGGCGGAGAATTTCCGTCGCGCCGCCTCCGCCTCGGCTTTGCGTCGTCTCAAGCTGGTCAAGGCCTATGTCCTGGGCATTGCCCTGACGAAGTTCGATGCCCGAACCGGGGATTATGCTCACTACGGTTACAACTACTATTCGTACGGGGAACCCAGCGGCGAAGAGCATGCCTGACAGCAAGCGGCAGCCTGGCGCGATGAAGTGGAAGTTGATCGGGATCGGTACGGCGATCATGCTCGCGATTCCGGGGGCGGCGGTCCAGCTGGATCTGCAATCTGCAAGGGATGCCTCTCTCGCCAGGTACGTCCCAAAGTTTGCGCGCAGCACGGCCCTCGAGGTCACTGCACGCGATCAGGACGCGGGCAGCGACAAGGCGCTGGCCTATGCCGAAAGCGAACGCCTGCTTGCGCGGCGTCCGGTGCCCGCCGAGAATTTGTCGCTGTATGGCTTGCTTGCGTTCGAGACGGGCAAGCCGAAACAGGCGGATGCGGCATTCGCACTCGCGGCGCAACGGGGATGGCGCGACACGTTGACGCAGGAGCTGGTGATCAATGCCGCGCTTCAGACACAGGACTGGCAGGTCGCCGCCGACCGCCTCACGGCGCTGTGGAGCGCGAACCTGGATGCGCCGAATATTACCGAGGTCTCGAAGGCAGCGCTCGGAGTGGGTGCCGTTCAGGAGGCATTTGGGGCCAGACTTGCCCACAAGCCCAGATGGCAAAGCGATTTCCTGCGCTGGGCTGGCGAAAATCTTTCGCTCGAGAGCGCCGCGAACACAGTGCATGCGGCAATCGTGCAGCGTGCAGAGTTCAAGTGCAATGAACTTGCCGCGCTTGCGCGGAACATGGCGTTCGGGGGGCAGCCGGATGCCGCGGCACTCGCTTGGAGTGGTCCCTGTCGCAACCCCAAGGCGCTGAGTGCGTCGGATTTCGGCTTCGACGAACCGGATGAGGGGTACGAGCGAGGCCCGTTCGAGTGGATATATCCCGAGTTTGCCGCTTTCTCACGCACGTTCAACAGTGATGGCAAGCCCGCGGTGATGACGGTCAGCAACAGCGATCCTGAAAACCGAACTGCGGCGATGCGGCTCGTACGCCTGGCACCGGGTGCCCATAGCGTGACGGTTTCCGCGCAAGGCAGCGCCGCGAGCCGGGTCTTCGTTCGCGTGGAATGCATTGCCCAAGACGGTGAGCGTGGGCTTATCGCGCGCGACTACGCAACGGCGGGGGCGATTGCCTTCGAAGTGCCCGCTGTGTCCTGCAGCGAACAGCTTCTGACCGTAATGGTTGGCCGTGGTGAAACAGCTGCAATGTACCTGCAGCTGAGCTAGCGAGATGCCGAGCCAGCGGTGGCTAGAGTATCCGTGATGATCAAGTCTGAGATTGCGCCCAGCATCTATCGGCTTTGAGCAGAGCGTTTGCGGTCACGACGAGCTTTCGCATGACGGCGGTGATGGCGATTTTGGCGGGCTTTCCTGCGGTGACGAGTTGTTGGTACTTTGCCTTGAGGTCAGGGTTGTATCGGGCGGCGACGAGGGCCGGCATATAGAGGGCCTGCCTCACGTTAGCACGTCCGCCGCGGATGAAGCTTTTGCCTTTCCATTGTCCGGATTGCCGCGCAATCGGTGCAAGGCCGGCAAGGGACGCGGCCTGCTTGTTCTCAAGGCTGCCGAGTTCGGGCATGGTGGCGATGAGCTGGTTGGCGGTCAGCGTTCCCACACCCGCGATGCTGGTCAGTATCTGGTGTCGACGAGCGAGTACGGCATCGGCGGCGATCAGGTTGGAGATCTCAGCATCGAGGGCCGCGATATGTCGATCAATCTGTTCGAGCCGCTGGCGACACTGGCGCTTGAGAAAGGCGATGGTGAGATTTTTCTCACGATTTTTGAGCGCGGTGCGATCACGAACCAGGCCATCTCGGGCATTGATGAGTTCCGCCATTTGGGTCTGCTGTGGGCTTCGAGCGGGTCTGACCACTGGCTGCAAGGTTGCGGCCATACGAGCCAGCAGGATGGCGTCAATGCGATCAGTCTTGGCCAGCGTGCCAGTCGCCTGGGCGAAGCGCCGGGCCCGTTCAGGGTTGAGCTTCACACAGGGCCAGTTGGTCAGCGCCGCCTCCAGTGCGCGATGATAGGTGCCGGTTGCCTCGTAGGCGATCCGTTCGATCGGCCATTGTCGCAGCCAGGCGATCAGCGCCTTGTGCCCCTTGGCGGTATTGGCAAACTGGCGCTCGGCGCCGACGGGGTAGGCATGGCAATCGAGGCTCGCTTTGGAGATGTCGATGCCGATCGTCTGTGGTAGATTGTCGCTCATCTTTTCCGCTGTCCCATGCTTGTCATCCGGGTCCAAAACCCCGGTATCCGTTCGGGCCTGATGGAAAAGAAAGGGGCGATCCTACTCTAACCCGGTCCCTTAACGACCGGCGGTTTCGCGATCCGTCCCCTTCCGCCCGGACCGGGGTGGCCACCCCGGTCCGGGCAATCCAGCATGGCCCAAACGGACGGCGATGTCATAAGACAAGCGGTTCTCGATCCGACCGCGCCAGATCGACCGCTATAGCTTCCTGTTTCACCGCGTTTTCTGAACCGGCAAGTGATTCACGACGGCTGGAAAACGCTCTGGGGAGCCGCTGGCTTCGTGAAACGTGGCCCCATCGCTTTCGCAAGGGCGAGGTTGCAGGACAAGAGCTGGCGGCCGTGTCGAGCGCCGAAACGCGCTTGGGCCTGCATACCTTCTTGGAAGGACCTCGACGCCGGGGCCTGCGCCCTTGTTCGAGGCCGTTCTCAGCGGGATTGGGTGAGGATCGTGCGCATGGCATTTTCGAACACCGACAGATCGAACCGTTCGATGAACGCCTTGCGTGCCGCGCAGGACATGGCGGGCAGTTCGCCCGAGGCGTGGGCCAGGGCGATCCGATCGGCCATCGCCTTGGTGTCATGCGGCGGATAGACGAAACCCGTCTCGCCGTCCGTGACGATGCTGCGCAGCCCACGCCAGTCCGATACCATCGCCGGAACCCCCATCGCGAGCGCCTCGATTACGACGAGCGGTTGCGTCTCGGCACGGAAGAAGGTGGGGAAAACGAGGAAGGTCGACGAACGCAAGATCCCGAATTTTTCACGTCCGCGCTTGATGCCGAGCCTATCGATATACCCCTCCAAGCCATGGTGCGCCACGAGCGCGTCGAACTTGGCGATTTCGTCTTCGGTTCCTTCACCGATCATCCGCACCTCGAAATCGAGGCCCAGCTGGTGGAGATGGTGGGCGATCTCGACCACGTCGAAGATGCCCTTCTCCTCCGTCATAGCGCCGATGAAGGTCAGCGAGAGCTTCTCAGGCTGTGTCCATTCGCAGCCTTCAGGGAAGAGCTTGGCGGGATCGGGAATGCCGTTGCGCACGATGCGTGTTTCGCGCGCTTCGCAGATCTCGGCGTCGTTGGGTTCGACTTCGGCGCAGCGGATGGCAACATCGGGTCGCCAGATCGTTTTCTTCGCCAGTTTGACGATGGAGTCATTCAGGCCGAGGAGGTATTTCATCCCGCCTGTCGCGTGAAAATGGTAGATCGTGCGCCGGCAACGCGGGCGCAGCATGGCCAGGCAGATGATGTCCTTGATGATGCCGATCTTGCTGGGGCCGGCAGGGCAGTAATAGAGGACATCGAACGATTTTCCGAAGACGGCCTTGCGCACGATCGCGCTGATGATGTTCGCGAACTTGAGCAGTTTGCGCGTCGACAGAAGTCCGGATTCGCCGATGTTGTCCTGTACCTGCAGGTCGATCGTGGTCACCTCGGCATAGCCATCGAGGCTCTGGACCGCAGTCTCGAACATCATCGCCTGCCCTCCGAGCGGAGGGGGCAGCATGCCGGCGGCAAGCACCCGTAAGCGAGCTCCTGTCGACGCCTCGTCCGCGCCGGGCGCGTTCGTGGTGGGGCTCACCGTGTCTCTCCCGCCCAAGCTGCCGTCTTCTTGGCCGCACTTGCGTAGTCGGTACGGCAGGGGACAAGGTCGGTGGTGCGACTGGTGGGAACAGGGAACGCCGTCGTCGTTTCACGCGCCTGTGTTCCATTGATCGGAGCGGGAAGGCCGAGTTTCTTCATGGCGTTGCCGGCCACGCCAAGCAGGCGGATCAAGCGGCTGGGCACCTTGTGGTAGCGCCCTTCACCCATCGCGGACGTAAGGTAATCGCAGAATTCGGAAAGCGCGATGGGGGGGTCCGTCACATAATAGACCTTGTGGGGCAGCGCGGCGAAGTCGAGTTGAGAGAAGCAATAAGCTTGGCACGCGACCGTTTCGACGTAGCCATAGCTGCGCTTGAGGGCGCGCGAGTTCGAGACGAGCATACGACCCTTGCGCAAGTTCTTGAGCAGACCATCGCGGAAGCGGTGCAGGCCGGGCCCCCAGATGTACGAAGGCCGCAGGATCAGGAACTGCTCCTTGGGAAGGCCCGCGTAGATCGTCTTTTCGGACAGCACCTTTGACTCGCCATAGGCTTCGACCGGATGATAGTCGGTGTCGCTGGCCGGTAGCGTCTCGGCGACCCTGTGCACGAACTGCGTCGAGAAGAAGATGTACTTGATCTGCGGGCGCGGTGCGAGATAGCTGACCATGGCTTCGGTAGCTTCGACGTTGCGGCGATAGGCGGCACGGTCGAGATCGACTTCGGTGAAAGAGGCGAGGTCGTAGACACATGCGAAGGGGTGGGCAGCGAAGACTGCCTCCATCCGTGCGCGGTCCCGCAAGTCACATTGCACATCGGTCAGGCCTTCCGGGGGGCTGGAACTCGGCTCGACGGTGTCGACGGAAACGACCCTGAGCCCCTTCTCGAGCAGCAGGCGGACGAGGTGCGTACCAATGAACCCGCGGCCTCCGGTGACCATTACCCAGGCGTTTTCGGGGATCTGCATTCAGGCGTTTCCTTCGGCTTTGTTCGATTGGTAGTTAGGGAAGCAGGCGTGCCGGATTGCCGACGGCTACCGTATGGGCGGGGACGTCGCGGATGACGACGGCCCCGGCTCCGATCGTGGCGCCGTCGCCTATCCTCACGCCACCGATGATCACGGCGTTTGCTCCGATGTCGACGTCATCGCCGATGACGGGGACCTGTGGTTTGCCTTGCGTGTATTTCATCCCGATGGTCACGCCGTTGCGCAACTTGACGCGCGCGCCGAGGCGCGTGTCGCTGTGCACGACCAGGCCGTAACCATGGTAGATCGAGGCGCCAGGTCCCAGCGTGCACTTCCAGTGCAATTCGATGCCCACGATCCACTGCGTGTAGAACTTGTACGCGAGGATCAGCGGCGCGCCCGCCAACTTGAACCACCGGGGGCCACGGCTGAGGGGATTGACCAAGCGAAAGAATACCAGCAGCAGCCGTATCCTGATGCCGCCGGGATTGCTGGACCAGTCCTGGAAGAGCCCGCGGCGCGCCGAGGCCTGCTGGCCGGGACGCGGTGGGTTCTGGGCGGTTCCACTAGCCATTGCGCGGCGCTCCCGGATTTGCGGCGGTACGTATGGGCTGGGTTGGCCATGGGCGTTGGATAGCGCCGCCGGGCTTGTGGACGGGCTTGCGTTGCGCGGAGGCGTTCGGCGAATAGTTCAGGCAGATCGCGAACGTGATCCAGTAGAACGCGTAGGTCAGCACATTGTCCGAGGCCATCACGACAATCGTATAGACGGCCATCGGCAGGCCAAGGCGTCGATGCCAGGCAAGGAGGCAGAAGCCGCCGATGATGGCGGCAAGGCCGATCAGACCGTAGTCGGTCATGATGCGCAGCCAGTCATCGTGCAGCAGCTTGTAGGTCTGGGATTGCTTCAGACTGAGCGACATCGACAGGACCGACGTGGTGAAGCCTGTGCCGTGGCCGATGATGCTCGTGATCAGCGACTGGTGTATCGCCATGAACTGTTCGAAGGCGTTGATACCATTGTAGCGACCGGAAGACAGCGCGTTAGGGCTGATGTTGAAGGAAAATTCTTCGCTCAGGAGGACCGACAGCCAGCGGTAGAAGCTCGCCGCGTTGACGCCGAGCGTCGCCATTCCGACGCCCAGGGCCGCCGTCGCAATCGTCCCGAAGCCACGGCGCAAATGCCCCAAGGCCAGAGTCGCGAACAAGTCGAGCCCTACGCCCGCGACAATCCCGATCAGCGCGATCCGCTTGCCGAACAGCAGGGTGATGAGAAGGGCGATCACCCCCAGCACGGGCATACGCCGGATGTAGGCAAGAAGGACGATCAAGGCGGAGGCGAGGCCGATCGAGGATTCCGAGGAAGACTGTGCCGATTCCGCCTGGAACTGATTGGTGACGTCGAGGCTTATTCCCCCGCGCGACAGGCCCAGGATGATTGCCGCGGCGACCTGGCATCCCAACAGAAGGCGAATGTGTCTGGGGTTGACCTTGAACCCTTGTGCCAGCACCAGCAACGAGACGGCCGTGAAGACGAACTCGCTGTCGAACTTGCCCAGCCGCAGAACCGCCGAGACGCACCAGAACAGCCACATAAGCAGGGCTGGACCCAGCCATGGCTTGAGGTCGAGCCGACCCTTGAGCCAGCATTCCATGACCAGGACCAAGGGCACGGCGTTGTAGAGCGGCCTCAGCACCGTCACCGTCTCGACCACCATCGTCAATCCGCAGAAGAGCAGGATCCCGATCGTCCCTTCCGGAATGTCCGGAGTGCGACGGCGGGTAATGGCGAATTGGATGTCCTGGGGTCCGCGTTGTATCATTGGTGAAACTCTACCCGGCATGAATCATTCCTGCCGGGCAGGCCTCGCACAATCGGGCGGGCAGCTCAATTTTGCGCAGCGAGGACACGCCTACTTTTCCCATGCGGCGAAGCGCTCGAGCACGTCGCCGATTTCTTCGTTGATGTAGGCGATGGTCTCGGGCTTCAGCATGGTCTCGAATTGGCGCGAGGCGCCGCTGCGCCGGTGGCTATTCTTGTCGTTGGCCTTGTCCCCGGTCGGCAGGCCATCCGAGTAGGCCGCGACGAGCCGGTTCAGCGACGTGGGGACGGGTTCGAGGCCCATGCCGACGAGGAAGCGCTCGGCCCAGTCCTCGGGGTCCTCGATGAGGTTCTCATACGTGAGAAAGGTAAGGTTGGGGCGGCCCAGGAGGTTGTCGGCGTAAGCCTTGTAGCGTGGGAAGAAGTTGCGCGTGGCTTCCTTGACGAAGGCGTCGATGTCCATCGCTTGCGCCTTGCTGCGGCGTTCCTCGAAGGCCTGCCGGGCGGCCTTTCCTCCGGGAAGATTGTGGCTGTAGGCAACCGAGTAGTAGGAACTCACGAGCACGTCGCGCGGGTCGCGCAGCATGAGCACGAGCGGCCGCTTCTCGAGGTTGGGGACCGGGAAGAAATTGCGCATCGGTCCGTAGATTGCATTGGGTTGCACGAAGAGCTTCTCGGCGTCGCGGTGAATCGAGCGGACCATGTCCGGGTCACCGCTGCTCCAATAGAGACCCTCGAAATTGTAGACGGTCTTCGCGTAGCATTCCTCCACGATCGCCAGCGCCTTGGTGATGTAGGTGCTGGCGCACTTCTGCATCGTGAAGAAGACGGCCCCGTCGGAACTGGTGCGGCGGGCCGGCAGGAAACGCGCACGGGTCTCGCGCGAATAGTAGAGATAAGCGGCGGCGGCCTTGAGCGTGCTGCTTTTGGAAACGATGGACTTAAGTCCGTACTTCGACATAGCTGGCCTCGGTCTCGCTGATTTCGTCCTGTCGGTGACGGACGGATGGCGCCGTTACGGGCGTTAGATGAAAGGGGATCGGGCTCAGGACAGCTTGTAGCCGTACCGGCGCATGAGGGGGCTGCACAAGGCGGTGACCATCGCGCGCACACCAGGCTTCATGCCCGTACGCCAGCGTTCGTCGATCGAGAGTTTGAGATCCTTGCTGCGACCGATCCGGACCGGATTGCCCGAGATCGAATGAAGCAGTCCTTCGGATTCATCCTCGGCGGCCGCGAAGAGGTCATCGACCGTAGACTTGAGCTGCTCGACGCTGACAAGGTCGCGTTCGTAGATGATCTGCCGGTAGTCGGTGCGGCCGCGCTGACTTTCGGTGAACACATTCAGGGCCATCCAGAGCAACGCCGACTTGAACGGGCCGCGCTTGTCCATGAATTCTTCCTTCCACGTCACCTCGGTACGGCGCTTTGGGGTGAGGTAGGAAAACACGAAACCGCGTGGGTCGCGGATGAGGTGCAGGACGATCGTCTTGTCCGGGAAGAGCTCGGTCACGAGGTCGACGTGGGCCGGATCCTTGCTTCCGTCGATGATCAAGTTGCGCCCGCTCTGTTCCCAGATGAGCCCGTAGAGCGTACGCAGGATTTCCGCGTATTCCTGCCGGCGCGCGGCGTAGCGGCTCGAAGGGATCTTGAGCAGGCGGTGCATGACGAAATAGCGGTTACGCTCGACCGAGAAGCGCAGCGCCTCGATTTCCTCTACGGTCTTGCCGGTGCGCTGGAGCAATTCGGTCAGCACCGGCTGCCAGAACGAGCATTCCTTGCCCGGCGAACCGCACGAGCAGAGCTCATTGCGCTTGAAGCCGCGCTGCCAGCTGCATTTGACTTCGCCGATACCGATCGAAGGCAGCTGGTCGGTCAGGACCATTTCCATGACCGTGCTGCCCGAACGTGTGGCGCCAGAAATGAGTACGATCTTCTTGTCCATGCTGTCTTATCCTGAAAGGGCGGATACGGCTGTCGCGCGTGTCGCGGGGGCGATTTCGCGGCAAAGCCGTGCGGTCCGGCTCACGCTCGCACCTGGTGCAGGCGGGGGCGCATGTTGTGCCAGGTGAGCAAGGTGGTGACCAGCAGGCTGACCGCGTTCACCACTGGAGCCGCGATGGGACCCAGAGGAAACAGGAGCAAATATGTGCCTGCCGTCGCGAGTATGGCGCCGATCACACTGGCCGCGGCCTGGGCGCGCGGTACGCTGAGCACCGAACACGTTATGATCGTGGGCAGTCGGATCAGCATGCACACGTTGAGCACCATATAGGCGATGAAGATCGGGATGGCATCGCCCGTCTCAAGCTTGAGGGCCTGGCGCAGGACGAAGTCCGAAGCGAGCAGAATCGCCAGCGAGAGTGCAACGATGCCCGCGCTGCTTACAAGTGTGACTTTGGTGAGCAGCGCGTTCATCGCACCGAGCCCTCGCGTGGCGTAACGCCGCGAGGCCATGCTCGGCAGCACTTGCAGCAATGCGTTGAAGGGAAGATTCAACAGGTTTGCGAACTGCTGGATCGCGCGCAGCGTGCCGGTCGTCGCCTCGCCAAGGACGGCCGATGCGATCAGCAGTGGCGCGGTGCTCTGGATCGTCTCGAGAATTGTCGAGACGCTGTTCCAGCCGGTGTAGTGGTGATGGCGCGACCAGAATTCTCCCACGAGCCTGAAGTTGGGGCGCAGGCGGTGCGTGAGAAGCACCGAGAGAACGAGGCCGGCCAAGGAACCTGCGGCCATGAACCAAAGCGCAAGGTCCGCGGACAGTTGATCGCGCGCCAGCACGGCAAAGGCGATCATCAGCGCCAGCTGCAAGGTGAAGCGCAGCGCATCGATTGCGAACGACGAAATCGGCTGGCGGCAATCGAGCAGCAAGCGGCGCGAGAAATCGGTGAGGTTGGCCAGGCTGTTCGCGGCGAACAGCGAGAGCGCCAGACTCGGCAGCCAGGGCGCATTGAGAAGCAAGCCCCAGAGGTGGACAGGGCCGATCAGCACCAGGCTGCTGACGAGCGCGAAAGCCGTCGCCAGCAGGTAGAGAAAGAAGCGGTAATCGGGCAGCCGTTCGTTCGCAATCGAAGGCATGATCGACGACATCGGGGTGAGGACCACGAAGATCAGGAACTTGCGGGTCATCATGATGAGCAGGAAGCAGATGCTGAACCGTCCGAACTCGATCAGCCCGATCGAGCGGATCAGGATCATCGAGGTCAGGAAGTTGGCGGCGCTCGTCAGCACCTGACTGGCCATGGCCCAGAACGGCTCAGGGGCATGCCGGTAGCGGTTCAGGACGCTCGACAGGATCGATGCGGTGGATGGAAGCGGCATGTATCTTCGCCTTCAGGCCTTGCTTGCCTGCGGTACGGGCGTCGTGACCACTTTCCACACGAAGCGCGGTGCGAGAACCAGATACCTGCGCCACAACCGCTTGGGTTCCTGCGAGAGGCGGTAGGCCCACTCCAGCATGGCCTTCTGCATCCACACCGGCGCGCGCTTGACCGCGCCGGTGTGGAAATCGAAGGCCGCGCCGACACCGATCAGCGTCTGTGGCAGGCGGGTGTAGTGATCGCGCATCCACACGTCCTGCTTGGGGCTCGAAATTCCGACCCACACGACATCCGCACCCGAAGCCTTGATCCGCTCCACGACGGCCGCGTCCTCTTCCTCGGTCAAGGGGCGGAACGGCGGGCATTCGTAGCCTGCGACGCGAAAGCCGGGATATTTCTTCTGGAAGGTCTCGGCCAGCGACTTGGCGACGCCTTCCTTGCCTCCGTAAAAGTAGTGGGACAGCCCGCTGGCGGGCGAACGTCTCGCGATAAGGTCGATGAGGTCGGGGCCGCAGGTGCGCTCGACGGGCACGCCACGCAGCTTTCCGACGAAAGCGATCGGCATTCCGTCGGGCGTGATCATCGCGGCTTCCTTGTGAAGATCGCGAATGGCGGGATCATCGTTGATTACCATGAGGCTGGCGACGTCGCGGATGCAGACGAAGCGGCCGGTGTCGTCCTTGGCCCAACCCTCGATCGTCTCGGCTGCCTGTGTGGGGGTGGTGATCGTCACGGGCACGCCCAAGACATCGTACGTCTTGAGCGGGGCCACATCGGCGTAAGCTGTCATCGGATTGGCTCCTCGCGCCTGTCCAGCGGTTCGTTCGCGTTCGGTCAGCCGATCGCTTTGGCTGGGGCACAAATATTGTCGAGATACCATCGGTACGTCGATGCGATCCCCTGCTCGAGCGGGATCGTCGGCGACCAGCCCATGGCGCGCAGCTTGTCGGCGCTCATCAGCTTGCGGGGTGTGCCGTCGGGCTTCGAGGTGTCCTTGACGATCTCGCCCGTGAAGCCGACGGCCCGGCATACGGTCTCGGCCAGTTCCGCAATCGTCACATCCTCGCCCGAGCCCACGTTGACGTGCTCGTGCCCCGAATACGAGCGAAGCAAAAGGGTGCACGCATCGGCGAGATCGTCGACGTGGAGAAACTCGCGCCGTGGTGTGCCGGAACCCCAAATTTCGATCGAGCTGGCGCCTGCGGCCTTGGCCTCGTGCGCCTTGCGCATCAGCGCGGGCATCACATGGCTGCTATTGAGGTCGAAATTGTCGCCCGGGCCGTAAAGATTGGTCGGCATGGCGCTGATGTAGTCAAGGCCATATTCCTTGCGGTAGGCCTGGCACAACTTGATGCCGGCGATCTTGGCGATCGCGTACCATTCGTTGGTCGGCTCGAGTGGACCGGTCAGGAGTGATTCCTCCTCGATCGGCTGGGGCGCGAATTTCGGATAGATGCAGGACGATCCCAAGAACAGCAACTTCTCGACGTCGTTCTGCCGCGAAGCCTCGATCACGTTCGTCTCGATCATCAAGTTGTCGTACAGGAACTGCCCTGGAAACGTGTCGTTGGCGAGAATGCCTCCCACCTTGGCCGCAGCGACGACGACGACGTCGGGCTTGTTCGCGGCGACCCACGCCCGTACCGCAGACTGTTCGCGCAAGTCTATCCGTGTCTCCGGGAAGACGACATCGCAGCCTTCCGCTCGCAGGCGGCGGGTCATGGCCGAGCCGACCATCCCCTTGTGTCCCGCGACATATACCTTTTTGCCGGAGAGTTCGTAAGACATTTCAATTCAACCCCTGTGCGAAGCGAGGGCTCGAAAGGATTGAGCAACGGAACGCCGCGACAAAGATGTCGAGCGGCGGTTCCGCGGGCTCAAGTCCGCTTCAAGTGGTTTCGGGCAATAATCGCCCGCCCCTCTACCGACTGTACCTTGTGCCTGGGAAATTTACAGATGCGCCAAGTTAATGCAAGCGAGATGTTGCATGTGCGAAGGCGAATAAATTACTTCTATTCCTGGATTTTAAATCGATTTTCGTTAACGCCGGTCCATGTGTGGCAGGTCGAACCGCCTTGCGCGAAGTCCCTGCACAAGACGATCGCACCCGGCCAACTCGCAATTTCGGTGCCTTGGGGCACGCGTGATCGGGCGCGAGCTCAACCTTAATTTCGTGGTCTTTGCCAGTGCGATGCGTGGAAGCGTTCGCGCGCACCGTTCAACCGATCGTACCGTGCGCCTCGCCGGGCAGTCGCGCCCTGGCCGGACCTTCGTGGGACTGGGTCAAGCCGACAGGCCAGCCTTTGCGTCCTGGGCCGAACCCTGGGCGAGCGCGCCTGCGAAAAGCACCTTCACGAACTCCTGGCGCCAGTGGATCACGTCGTTGTCGCGCACGGACTGCAGGAGCTTTTCGTGTCGGGACCTGCGCTCGGCGAGCGGCATCGTCAAGGCACGCTTGATCGTCTCGCTGACATGTTCGATCGAGTGGGGGTTGACGAGGAGGGCATCGTCCATCTGCAAGGCTGCACCCGCGAACTGCGAAAGGATGAGCACGCCGGGATCGTCTTCCTTCTGCGCGGCGACATATTCCTTCGCGACGAGGTTCATGCCGTCGCGCAAGGGGGTCACGAGGCCGACTTCGGCGGCACGATAGAAACCGGCGAGCTGTCGGCGCGGATAACCACGGTTGACGTAGCGGATCGGCACGAAGGCGACGTCGGCGTGGGCGCCGTTGATATGGCCGGTCTTGCGCTCGAGATCCTCGCGGATCTGCTGGTAGCTGGCGACGTCCCCGCGCGAAGGCGGCGCGATCTGGAGCAGGACGACCTGCGAGGCCTGGTCCGGATTGTCGGCGAGGAAGCGGCTGAAACTCTCAAAGCGCTCACCCAGGCCCTTGGAATAGTCGAGCCGGTCGACACCGATGAGCATCTTTCGTCCGCGCACGCTGGCCTTGAGCTTGTCGTGCGCCTCGTCGGCTTCCGCGCTTTGGGCGCCCTCGCGGAATTCGGCGTAGTCGATCCCGATCGGAAACGCGCGCGCAACGATGCGGCGGCCCTGGTACTCGATGCAGCCGTCCGTGCCGATGTCGAGTCCCATTTCCTTCTCAAGGTAATGCAGGAAGCTGCCCAGCCACTCTTCGGTCTGGAAGCCGATTACGTCGTAGGCCAGCATCGATTCCACGAGGCGCTCGTGGAAGGGCAGCGAGACCAGCAGGCGTGTCGGCGGCCAGGGGGTGTGCAGGAAGAGGCCCATGCGGTTCTTCACGCCCTGCGTGCGCAGCATCGATCCAAGCGGGAGCAGGTGGTAGTCGTGGACCCAGACGAGGTCGTCCTGGTCGATCAGGGGGCGTACCGAATCCGCGAAGCGGCGGTTCACGCGCTCATAGCCCTCGCCGAAGTTGCGGTCGTATTCGGTGAGATCGATGCGGTAGTGAAACAGCGGCCAGAGCGTGCGGTTGGCGTAGCCGTTGTAGTATTCCTCGATGTCCTGGGGCTCGAGGTCGATGGTGGCGGTCGTCACCCCATCGTTGCGCTGCATGTCGAGGTGGCCGGTGAATTCTTCCGTCTCCTGCCCCGACCAGCCGAACCAGATCCCGCGGTTCTCGCGCAGGGCCGAGTTGAGCGCGACGGCCAGACCCCCTTGCGCACCCGCAGCGCCAGCAGCCTTGGGCACCGAAACGCGGTTGGAGATCACGATCAGTCGGCTCATCTCAATTCCCCTGTAAGGCGCTTGAAAACGCCTGAAAATCTTACCGCCAGTCGCGCCAGGAGCGCGACAGTTGCCCGGCGCAGTTGATTATCCCGACAAGCGAATAGGTCTGCGGAAAGTTCCCCCACAGCTCGCTCGTCTCGAAGTCCATGTCTTCCGAAAGGAGGCCCGATTTCGTCCGGTGCGCGAGCATCGCCTCGAACAGACGGCGGGCCTCTTCGTCCTGGCCGGAGCGGTGCAAGGCCTCGATCAGCCAGAACGTGCAGATGTTGAAGGCGGTTTCGGGCAAGCCGAAGTCGTCCTCGTTGGCATAGCGCAGCATATGCTCCCCGCGGCGCAGCGTCTTTTGCACGGCGGCGAGTGTTGCCTGGAAGCGCGGGTCGCTCGCTTCCACGAAGCGCAGTTCAACCATCTGCAGCAGGCTGGCGTCGAGCTGGTCGCCGCCGAAGCTGGCCGCATAATGCCCGCCAGCGCCACCGTCGTCAAAATCGGGCCCTTCGATCCTGTGCCAGGCTTCCTTCTCGATGGTCGCGCGGATGATGTCCGCGCGTTCGCGCCAGTAGGTCTGGCGGTCGGAGAGCCCGAGGTATTCGGCCGCATTGGCGAGGCGGTCGCAGGCGGCCCAGTTCATCACGCTGGAATAGGTGTGGACGGCCGTGCGCGTGCGCAGTTCCCAAAGGCCCGCATCGGGCTGGTCGTGGGTCTTCCACGCCATCTCGCCGACTTTCTCGAGGCTCTCGAAATCGTCGTGATTGGCCATGCGGATGAGGCGCATGTCGGAGAACGCCTGGATCGCGGGCAGGACGATCTGGCCATAGCAATCGTTCTGGACCTGATAGTAGGCCGCATTGCCCACGCGCACCGGGCCCATGCCGCGATAGCCCACAAGGTCGTCGGCCACCCACTCGATGATCTCCTTGGCGCCGCTGACCGCGTAGAGCGGCTGGATGAAGCCGCCCTCGGCATCGTCGATGATGTTGCGCAGGTACCCGAGGTACTTTTCCAGCACGTCGAGCGCGCCCAGATGGTTGAGCGCCTGGACGGTGTAGTAGGCGTCGCGGATCCAGCAGTAGCGGTAGTCCCAGTTGCGCTGCGAATGGGGCGCCTCGGGGATCGAGGTGGTGAGTGCGGCGACGATCGCGCCAGTCTCTTCGTGCTGGCACAGCTTGAGCGTGATCGCGGCGCGGATCACCGCCTCCTGCCAGTCGAGCGGGGTGGCAAGGCTGCGCACCCAGTTGCCCCAGTAGGCGTCGGTAAGTTGGTGCATCATCTCCAGTTCGTGCTCGACGTTGCCGTTGAAAGGCTCGTCGGGGCCGAGGAAGAAGTGCATCGGGCTTTCCAGCCGGAAGTAGCGTTCGTCGAGGATGTAGCCGACCGGCGCATCGGTGGTGAGGCGCAGCGCGTTCCTCTCGACCAGGTAGCGGATGTGGTTGGAGCCGCGGGTGATCGGGGCCAGCTGCGCGCCGTAACCGCTCATCGGTGTCAGTACGCAGCGAATGCGCGGGCTGCCCTTCACCGGGCGCACGATGCGGGCGTAGGCGACCGGGCGGTACATGCGCCCCGAACGCTCGAAGCGGGGGCAGAAGTCGATCACCTCGACCGCGCTGCCGTTGGCGTCCTCCAGCCGCGAAATGAGGATCGGGGTGTTGCGCACGTAACGCTGCGTGACCGAGACTTGGTTTTCCAGCTCGAAACGCCAGGTGCCTGCGTCCTGTCCCTCCTCGCCGCGCATCAGCGCGCAGAAGGCCGGGTCGCCGTCGACGCGGGGCACACAGCCCCAGACCAGCGCAGCGCTCTCGTCGATAAGGCCGTTCACCTGGCAATTGCCGATCGGCCAGAGTTCGAGCGAGCTTTGCCGGGCGGATGCTTCGGGGGCTGCGTTCTCGCCCTTGGGCGAGCGTACGGGCGGTTCAGCGGTCTGGGTCGTGTCGGGCGTGGTCGATCCGGTCACAGTCATGCCTGTTTCAAATTCCCTCGGATTGATCGTGTGTGCGAAGCGCGGCGGCCAGCCAGTCGTGGACGGCGGCAACGTCGGGCAAGCGCCGATGGGCGGCGGTGGGGCGCATCGGCCCGACGAGAACACCATGTCCGCCCAGTCCCTCAAGGACGCGAAAGGCATCCTCGTCGGTGACATCGTCGCCCAGGAACAGGGGGTGGGTGCCGGCAAATTCGGGCCGCGCCATGAAGGCGGTCAGTGCCGAGCCCTTGTCGGAGCCGGGCATGACCAGTTCCACCACCTGCTTGCCGTGCTTGAGCTTGAGACCTTCCTCGCGCGCCAGTGCCTCGGCCCGGGTGAGCAGGCTCTCCAGTGCGTGGGGGTGGCGGCGGTAATGGACGGCCACGCTGTAGGGTTTGGGTTCGACCAGCATGTCGCCGTTGGCTTTGGAGAAGCTGTCGAGTTCCTCGACCACGCGGCCCGGAAGCGGGTCCGCGAGCGGGGCGACCGTGTCGGCCCCGGCAGGCCGGAATTCGCCGCCGTGGGACCCTGCGATGGCAACTTCAAGCGGGCCGAGCAGGTTTTCGAGCGCGGCAATCGAGCGTCCACTGACGAGCGCCAGCCGCCCCTTGAGCGCATGGGCGAGCGAGGCAATGACTTCGGGCAGGGTGTCGGGCACGATGACATCGTCGGGATGGTCGGCGATTTCCACGAGGGTGCCGTCGAAGTCGAGGAAGAGTGCCGTCTGCGGGGCTATGCGCAGCGGGGCGGGCGGCGGGAGATCTGTCGGGCCAGAGCCCTGTTCCGCCAGCGAAAGACTGTCGCGTGGATCGGTCATTGTGTTCAGTCTTGCACCATCGAATGGGATTAGGCCAGCCCTAAGGTCGGCAAAGAAGCGCGGTTGGGCGCGATCCACCTGTACGGTCCCTGCGCGGGTGCCGGACGGAGCGTGATCGCGGCGTGCGTTATGCAGAACAATCGGGGCAGGGCAGGGTTCCGGGCGTTGACCGCGCAGGGGCACTTGAAATAGGCGGCGCGCTACAGGAGAGCGGCATGTCAGTAGTGGATCGATGGGGGATTGCCGTGGCGGAGCTGGGCGTTTTTGACGAAGCCTGGGTCGAGGCGCTGCTGGCGTTGATCGGGCTATTCCTGATCGCGGGCGCGGCTAACTGGTTGACCAAGCGCCTGACGGTGCACCCGGTCGAGCGGCTGATTGCGCGCACGCCTCTGCGCAACGAGGCGGGGGACGTGAAGGCGCTCGTGCGCCATCTTTCGAACGTCGTGCCCGCCGTGATCGTGTTGCAGGGCATCGCGATGATCGACCACCTGCCCGGCGAACTGGTGACCGTGGTGCAGGCCATCGCCCGGGCCTTCATCGTGCTGACACTTGCGCGGGCGCTGGGTGACCTGCTCGAACTGGGCAACGATGCCTACGAGTTGAAGCCCGAGGCGGCCAGCCGTCCGATCAAGGGCTATATCCAGATTGGCAAGATCGGGGTGTTTGCGGCCGCGGCGCTGCTCATCGTTGCCATCCTGATCGGACAGTCCCCGGTCATCCTGCTCTCGGGGCTCGGTGCGGCAGCGGCTGTCCTCATGCTGGTGTTTCGCGACACGATCCTCTCGCTCGTCGCCTCGGTGCAGCTGCGCTCGAACGACATGGTGCGGGTGGGCGACTGGATCGAGATGCCCCAGCTCAACGCCGATGGCGATGTCATCGACATCGCGCTGCATACGATCAAGGTGCAGAACTTCGACAAGACGGTGACATCGGTTCCGACCGCCAAGCTCATCACCGAGTCCTTCCGCAACTGGCGCCACATGCGCGAGTGGGGCGGTCGGCGGATCAAGCGTGCGTTGCTACTCGACCAGACGACGGCGAGCTTCCTGTCGCCCGCGCAGTGGGAGGCCCTGCGCGAGTTTACCATCCTGCGCCCCTACATGGCGGCCAAGGACGAGGAATTGCGCATCTGGAACGCGCAGCATGCCCCCGACGAAGCCGCCGAGGGTGAGGCGGCGGTGAACCGGCGCCTGCCGACCAACCTCGGAACGTTCCGGGCCTATGTCGAGGCCTATCTCAACGCCCATCCCAAGGTTGCCGAGCGCGGTACCTTGCTGGTTCGTCAGCTCGATCCCACCGAAAAAGGGCTCCCGCTCGAAATCTATTGCTTCACGACAACCACCGCGTGGGAGGAGTATGAAGCAATTCAGGGTGATATCTTCGATCACTTGATCGCCATTCTGCCCCGTTTCGGCTTGCGCTTGTTCCAGTACCCCGGCGGCGCGGACCTGGCCGCGGCGCTTGGCGGACGCGAACCTCGGGCGTCCTTTGCGGGCGCAGATTTCCTCAGTCAACGGTGACTAGGCGCCTTCAAATCAGCACGTTCGCCGCATTTCCCCAGCTGGCGTTGCATTGCAGCATAAATGCAGTATCTACGACATAGAACTAGTTAAGTCCTTTTTTCTTTGCAGGTGCGGAAGTGGTAATGGCGCAAATAGTACCGGTGATCCTTTCAGGTGGTAGCGGTACGCGGTTGTGGCCGCGCAGTCGGGCTTCCAAGCCCAAACCCTTTCTTCCGTTGGTCGGTTCCCAGACCCTGTTCGAGCAGGCTGTGGCCCGCTGCCCCGCAGACCTTGGGTTCGCGGCCCCTGTTGTCGTGACAGGCGCCCTGCATCTGGAACACGTCGAGGCCCAGCTCGGCGAGGATCCCGCCGCGCGCATCATCGTTGAGCCTTCCGCCCGCAACACCGCCGCGGCAATCGCGCTGGCGGCCTACAGTCTCGAGGAAGACCAGGTCATGCTGGTGTGCCCGAGCGACCATCACATCGGCCTGCCTGAAATGTTCGCCAAAGCCGCGCAGGACGCCGCGTCGCTGGCAGAGGATGGCTGGCTCGTCTCCTTCGGGATCGAAGCCACCGCGCCCGAGACGGGCTTTGGCTATCTCAAGCGGGGCGAGGCGATCGCTTCGGCACAGGGCGCCCAGGGCTTTCGCACGGCGCAGTTCGTCGAGAAGCCCGACCTGGCGCGGGCCAAGACGTTTCTGGCGGATGGTGGATATTGCTGGAATGGCGGAATTTTTGCGTTTCGGGTAAAGGACTTTCGCAAGGAGCTGGAAGAGCATCGGCCCCAGATTGCCGTGGCTGTGCGCGCTGCTGTCGAAAAGGGCCGCGCCGAAGGGCGCAGGTTCCACCCCGATGCGGAAACCTTCGCGTCGGCGGAGAGCGATTCGGTCGATTACGCGGTCATGGAGAACACCCGGCATGCGGCCATGGTCCCCGTTGCCATGGAGTGGTCGGACATCGGCAACTGGCACGCCCTACTCGATGCCCTGGAGCGCGACGAGGCGGGCAACGCCCATTCCACTTCGGGTGATGTCGAACTCGTGGATTGCCAGAATGTCCTCGTCGACAGCGACGGGCCGCGCGTGTCGGTGATCGGGCTGGAGAACGTGGTGGTCGTTGTCGATGGCAACGATGTCATGGTGACCAGTCTCGATGGCGCCCAGAAAGTGGGCAAGCTTTCCGGCGCCAAGAACCAGTAAAGGGCTCGTATGCGCGCTTCGCTTCCCTTGCGTCAGGTCGAGAAGCCGTGGGGGCGGGACGTCCTGCCCGCACCGTTTGCTGCGCCCGAGGGGACGCGCATCGGCGAGATCTGGTTCGAGCCGCCCGAAGCGCTGCCTGACCTTCTGGTCAAGTACATCTTCGCCAGCGAGAACCTCTCGGTCCAGGTCCATCCCAGCGATGCCCAGACGCTCGCCAAGGGAATTGGCCGGCAGGGCAAGGAGGAATGCTGGCTGATTGTCGACGCCGAGCCGGGGGCGCGTCTTGGCATTGGCTTTGACGAGCCGCTCGATGCCGATGCGATGCGAGCTTCCGCGCGCGACGGATCGATCGAGCACCGGATGACCTGGCACGAGGTGGCGCCAGGCGATTTCTTCTACATCCCGGCCAACACCGTCCACGCCATCGGCGCGGGCGTGAGCCTGATCGAGGTGCAGCAGAACAGCGACATCACCTATCGCCTCTACGATTATGGCCGCCCGCGCGAACTTCATCTCGAGGACGGCATGGGCGTGGCCGAAGGCGGCGTCTACGATCTGGCGCGGTGGGCCTGCAAGGTCGCGCCGGGGGCGTCGCAGACCCTGGTCGAGGGACCGCTGTTTCGCCTTGATCAGATCGCGGGATCGCCGGCTGCAGAGGTAGCGGCGCACTATCCGGGGGCACTCCTGGTGATCCCGCGCGAGGGCGAAGTCGGCGTCAACGGCGAGGGCGTGGCACCCGGCGGGTGCGCCCTGGCGCCGAGCCTGGCGACCATTGAATTCGATCCGGCAGGCGTCTGCCTGCTCGCCCGCGCCAGCTGAGGCACGCACCGCTCTGGATGGGCGTCGCGCGGGGCGACCACATGAACATGAAAATGGAAGGCTAGAGGCTGGGAATGAAGGAAATTGTTGCGTTCGATCTCGATGGTACGCTGGCGCTGAGCAAGCAGCCTCTGACCGACGAGATGGCCGAACTTCTCGCTGGCCTGCTGGAGGTCGCGCAAGTGGCCGTGATCTCGGGCGGGGACTGGCCGCAGTTCCAGAAGCAGGTCGCCTCGCGCATGCCTGCGCATGCGGACCTTTCGCGCCTGTGGATGATGCCGACCAGCGGCGCGAAGCTTTTCGTGCACCGCGATGGCGCCTGGACGCCGGTCTATGCCGAACTCTTCACCGAGGCGCAGAAGGCCGAGATCCTGGAGGCCTTCGACGCCGCGCTTGAAGCCACCGGCTTCGTGCCCGAGCAGACCTGGGGCGAGCGGATCGAGGACCGTGGCAGCCAGATCACCTTCTCGGCGCTCGGCCAGCAGGCCCCGCTCGAGGCCAAGGAAGTGTGGGACCCGGACTTTGCCAAGCGCAAGGTGATCCAGGCGGACCTGGTGAAGCGTCTCCCTGGCGTGTCGGTGAACCTGGGCGGGGCGACCTCGGTCGACATCACCCAGCCGGGTGTCGACAAGGCCTGGGGCCTTAAGCGCCTCGCCGAGCATTCGGGCGTGGCCGAGGACAAGATGCTCTTCATCGGCGATGCGATCTTCCCGGGCGGCAACGACTATCCGGCCAAGGCCATGGGCCTCGACACCGTGTGCGTGCGCGATCCGGCGGACACCATCAATGTGGTGACCGCGATCATCGCTTGCCAGAAGTCCGCCTGAGCTTGCCGGAGCAGGGCAGGTGAGCGCGCGCGCGGGAGCCGAATGACGTGCCCGCCTTCTACCTGACCCTGCTGGCCGTCCTGCTGTCGGGCATCGGCGCGCGCGATCAGGGCGTGGTCGCCACGCTGTCATTACGGCAGCAGCGGCGACCGGCGATCCTGGTCATGGCGCTGGCGACCTCGCTGGCCTGCGCGGGGCTCGCGGCCTTTGCCGCGCACACACTGCTGGAAAGCCTGCCACCGCCCGCGCGGATGATCTTCGCAGCGATAGCGCTGGGCCTCGCAGGCGCGGAGTCGCTTCTTCTCGGGCCTGTGCGCGCCTGGAAGGAGCCGACCCATTCGTTGGGCGCACTGGGGCTGGTGCTGCTGGCGCACCAGATCGGCGATGCGGCGCGTTTCGTGATCTTCGGTCTTGGCGTGGGCATGGCCGCTCCGGTGGTGTCGGGGCTTGCCGGATTCCTGGGAGGTGCGGTCCTCCTCGGTTTTGCCTGGGCGTTTCCGCAGGAGGCATCGCGACCGCGCTGGCGCCTCGTGCGGCGAGGTGCGGGCGGGGCGCTGCTGCTGGCCGCGCTCTATCTGCTTATTGTGCAAATGCGTATTCTGTAATCGCCAATTCCGATTGAACAAACCCTTATAATCTGAGTTTCCTATCATATATCGAAGCTGCCGGACGTTGGCAGCATGACAGTTAGGAGGGTTTTTCAATGGCGAACAACGACAATGCACACGGTGCGCTGATCGACAGCCTGAACGGGCTTCTCGCGGACACGTTTGCGCTCTACATCAAGACCAAGAACTTCCACTGGCACGTGAAGGGCCCGCAGTTCCGCGACCTGCACCTGCTGTTCGACGAGCAGGCTGGCCAGGTCCAGGCCCTTATCGATGATATCGCCGAGCGCGTGCGCAAGCAGGGCGGCACCACGCTGACGAGCCCGGATTCGATCGTCGCCAAGACCAAGATCGCCCCGCAGGACGCCACCTCGATCGACGCCATGGCGATGGTCAAGGAACTGATGGAAGACAACCTTTCCTACGTCGCGCGTCTGCGCGAGGTGAAGGCGGCGGCCGGCGAAGCGGGCGATAACGCCACCGATGGCATCGTTGATGACTGGACCGATCAGGCCGAGGAACGCGCCTGGTTCCTGCGCGAGATCCTCGCCTGAACCTGACAACACCGCGCAGGCTGCCCTAGGCGCCTCGCAGTGATGTCACAGGGCCCGGAAAGCACGTGGTGTTTTCCGGGCCCTGCGCGTTCTGTGTCCCGGGCACACATTGGTCTTGCAGCACGAACGTCAGGTGATAGACCCTCGTCCATGTCGCAGATCGAAATCATCGCCGGCGCCGAGAACGGCGCGATTGCCGCCTTCGTAGCGGAACGTCTCCACGCCGCGCTGGCCGTTTCGGCCGAGGTTGCGATCACGGTTCCGGGGGGGTCGACGCCGTTCCCGATCTTCGAGATCCTGGCCCAGTCGGACTTGCCTTGGCCCCGCATCAGCGTCTGGCCGGGCGATGATCGCATCGTGGCCGAGGACCATGCCGCCAGCAACGTGGGCAAGATCCGCGCGCTGCTCGAACCTGTCGGCGCGAAGATCGTGCCGCTGACCGAGACCGCGCGTCCGCCGCATTTCGCGCTTGCCTGGCTGGGCATGGGCGGCGACGGCCATATCGCCTCGCTCTTTCCCAACACCGACCCGCAGGTCGACGATCCTTCGCCGGTGCGCCGACTGACCCCCGATCCGCTGCCGCCCGAAGCGCCGTTCGACCGGGTGAGCCTGACCATTCCCTCGCTCGTGGCTTCGGACGAGGTGATGTTCGTGATCCGCGGCGCGGACAAGCGCCTTGTCTTCGATGCCGCCCGTGCGGGCGAGAACGATCTGCCCGTGGCGCGCTTCCTCTCGGCGTTCCCGCGCCGGGTGACATGCTTCTGCTGACATCGCTGGCACAGGCGCTGCCCGCGCCGCTTCACCGTTTGGGACTGCGCGGGGCGCATGCGGTGCGTCGCCTGATCTGGAAAGTGCGACGCCCGGTTGTCGAGGGCGTGCGGGTGCTTGCCTTTGATCCGACCGGTGCGGTCCTGCTGGTTCGGCACAGCTATGGCTCGGATGCGTGGATGCCGCCGGGTGGGGGCGTGACGCCGAGGGAAGACGTGCTGGAAGCTGCCCGCCGCGAGCTGCACGAAGAGACGGCGTGCCACCTGGAGGCGGCGCGCCATCACGTCGTCACGCAGGAGAACCTGCACGGCGCGACCAACCGGGTGCACATCGTTCTGGGCACCACTACCGACCATCCGGTCCCGGACGCGCGCGAGATCGTGGAGGCGCGCTTTTTTGCCCTGGACCGGCTTCCCGAGGCCATGCCCCGGGGACTGGCCACGCGGATACGTTCCTGGGCGCAGGAGGATGAGCGCGGGTAAAAAAGTAGTAAGCGTGTATTCTGGATGCAGTCTCCCCATGTGGAAGGGTAAGGATACTCTCGTGCATGGGACCCGACATGCGCGTGGCTCTGGGGGTGAATATGCGTTTCCTGATTACCGGCACGGCAGGCTTTATCGGCTACCATCTGGCGCAGCGGCTGCTGGGCGAGGGGCACGTCGTCACCGGCTTCGACGCCATGACCGACTACTACGACGTCACGCTCAAGGAGCGGCGCACCGCGCTTCTGGAGCGAGCTGAGAATTTCCGGTTCATCAAGGGGCGGCTGGAGGACTTCGCCGCGGTCGAGGCGGCCTTTGCCGAGGCCGCACCCGATGTGGTCATCCACCTCGCCGCACAGGCGGGCGTACGCTATTCGATCGAGGCGCCCGAAACCTATATTGACAGCAATCTCAAGGGTTCGTGGTCGATCCTGGAGATGTGTCGCCGCCAGCGCCCGCAGCACCTCATGCTGGCTTCGACCTCGTCGGTCTATGGGGCCAACGAGGCGATCCCCTTTCGCGAAGCGGACAAGGCGGACGAACCGGTCAGCCTCTATGCGGCGACCAAGAAGGGCATGGAGGCGATGGCGCACAGCTATGCCCACCTCTACGGGATCCCGACGACGGCGTTTCGCTTCTTCACGGTCTACGGACCCTGGGGGCGGCCGGACATGGCGCTCTTCAAGTTCGTGCGCGCGATGCTGCAGGATACGCCCATCGACGTCTACGGTCAGGGCAAGATGGCCCGCGACTTCACCTATATCGATGATCTGGTGGAGGGCATCACACGCCTTTCCGAGGTGCCGCCCGTCGCCGGACATCCGGTGGAGAGGCCGGGCCTTGTCGATACGCTCTCACCCATCGGGCCCTACCGGGTGGTCAACGTGGGGGGTGGCCAGCCGATCGCGCTCATGGACTTCATCTCGACCATCGAGCGCTGTCTCGGGCGCGAGGCCAGGCTCAACATGATGGACATGCAGCCCGGAGACGTGCCGCAGACGTATGCCGATCCCGCCTTGCTGGACGCGCTGACGGGCTATGTGCCGCAGACCGACCTGGCGAAGGGCGTCGCCGCCTTTACCCAGTGGTACCTGGAGGAATATGCGCCGCAGGGCGTGTCACAGAAGGGATAGCTGCCCGTCTTTCTCGGCTTTGGCTTTCACCGTCTTCTCGTCCTGTTCCAGCGCGGAGAGGGTGAGGCCCATCAGCCGGATCGGCTGGGGCAGGGGCAGGAGTTCGGCCAGCAGCGCATGGCCGAGTGTGGCGAATTCGGCCTTGTCGGCGACCCAGTGGTGGACCGAACGGGCGCGGGTCAGCGTCGTGAAATCGGCATAGCGCAGCTTCAATGTCACCGTGCGCCCACGTGTCTGGGCGCGCTCGATCCGCTCCCACACAGTCTCGATGATGGCGTCCAGCGTTTCGCGCAGAGCCACTGCGTTCTCGATGTTCTCGGCAAAGGTGCGCTCCCCTCCTACCGATTTGCGCGGTCGGTCGGCGCGCACCTGGCGCAGGTCCACGCCGCGCGCGGCCCGGAAGAGGTATTCGGCAAAGCTGCCGAAATGCGCGCGCAGGAAGGCAAGGTCCTTGGCGGCAAGGTCCGCGCCCGTCTCGATGCCGAGCCTCGCCATCTTCTCCGCGCCGCGCGGGCCGACCCCGTGGAAACGCCTCACCGGCAGCGAGGCGACGAAAGCCGCGCCCTGTCCGGGGCGGATCACGCACAGGCCATCGGGCTTGTTCTGGTCGCTGGCGAGTTTGGCGAGGAACTTGTTGTAGGAGACCCCGGCGCTGGCGGTGAGCCCGGTGTCGGCCTTGATCCGGGCGCGGATCTGCTCGGCGATGCGCGTGGCCGAGCCCAGTCCCTTGCGGTCCTCGGTGACGTCGAGATAGGCCTCGTCGAGCGAGAGCGGCTCGACGTGGGGGGTGTAGTCGAGGAAGATCGCGCGGATCTGCTGGCTGACCGCGCGGTAGACATCGAAGCGGGCCTTGCGGAAGATGAGGTCCGGGCACAGGCGCAGCGCGCGCGAGGAGGGCATGGCCGAGCGCACCCCGAAGGTGCGCGCCTCGTAACTGGCCGCGGCCACCACGCCGCGACCCGACGAACCACCCACGGCCACCGGTTTCCCGCGGATCTCGGGATCGTCGCGCTGCTCGACGCTGGCGAAGAAGGCATCCATGTCGACATGGATGATCTTGCGCAGGCCGTCGGCCTCGTCCTCGTCGTGCTCGCCTGGCGAAACCATCCGCCACATATAGGCATGTCCTTGTGAAATGTAGCGGGTCGGATGCGAATCTGCTGGCCTAAATTTCGCAACTGCGGCATGCGCGCGGCATGACCGGTGCTCACACTTCCAAGGATTCCTTCCCCATGGGGCAGGCCGAATTCGTCGGCCTGATGGCCTCGATGCAGGCGCTCATGGCGCTTTCGATCGACATCATGTTGCCGGCGCTGGGGCTGATTTCGGAGGATCTGGGCGTGCCCGACCCGAACCAGCGCCAGCTGATCATCGGGGTGTTCATGACCTGCGCAGGGATCGGGTCGCTGTTTCCCGGCGCCCTGGCGGACCGGTTCGGGCGTCGCCGCGTTGCTCTTTTTGCAATCGCGGGCAATTTCCTGATGACTTTCGTGTGTGCGGTTGCGGGCAGTTTCGAGCTGTTGCTGATCGCACGTGGTATCGCAGGGCTCCTGACCTCGGCGATGATGGTCATGCCCATGACGATCCTGCGCGACCGCTACGAGGGCGATGCCATGGCGCGCACCCAGTCACTGATCGCCACGACCTTCATGGTGGTGCCGATGATCGCGCCGATGGTCGGCCAGGCGATCATGCTGGTGGCCAGCTGGCGCTGGATCTTCGGGGTGACCTGCGCGATGGGTGTGGTCGTCTTCATCTGGGCAAGCCTGCGTCTTCCCGAGACGCTGGAGCCGGAGAACCGGCAGGAAATTCGTCCGCGCGTGATCGCGGGCAACATGCGCCTCGCGCTCACCGAGCGTGCGGCCATCGGCTATTTCCTGGGCGGCGCGCTCGTCCAGGCGGGGCTCTTCGGCTATCTCAACAGCGCGCAGCAGCTGGTGGGTGAGACGCTGGGCGCGGGCGAGATGTTCCCCATCCTGTTCGGCATGATGGCGATGATCATGGCGGGCACCAACTTCATCAACGCGCGCATCGTCGTGGCCTTCGGCGCGCGGCGCGTGTCGCATAGCGCGCTCATCGTCTTCATCGTGACGGGTATCATTCACATGATCGTTGCCTTGCGCGGCAACGAGGACTTGTGGACCTTCGTGCCGTTGATGACTGTCTCGATGTGCATGCTCAGCTTCATCGCGGCGAACTTCCAGGCCATTTCGCTTCAGCCCTTTGGCCGCATCGCTGGCGCGGCGGCCTCGGTCATGTCGTTCGTACGTATGGTGCTGGGCTCGGTGATCGGTGCGGCAATCGGCTTGGCGTTTGATGGCAGCGCAGTGCCGATCACGGCGGGCATGGCGATCATGGGCAGCCTCTCGCTGGTGCTGATCCTCTATTCGGAGCGGGGCACGCTGTTCCGCCGCGTGAATCCGCCCGAGTACTACCGCCAGAACCAGCCCCCCAAGCAGCCGCCGCACGGCGGCTGAGGGGGCGGATCACGCGGTTCTAGAGTTTGCCGCGCTTGGCGAAGAACAGCTGGTAGAGACCGATCACGATGGCCACGAACAACAGCACGTGGATCAGCGCGCCGGCAACCTTGAAGACGACAAAGCCCAGCAGCCAGAGCGCGAGCAGGATCAGGATTATGTACTTGAGCATGGGGCAAAACTCCTTGAAGAGGCTTTGCTTTCCCAACGCATGAGCCAGCGCGAGGCTCCCTGTGCGGTGCAAATGGCGCAAGGGCTGCGGCGATGCCTCTTGTCCCGCAGGCGCAAGGACGCCACCTCGGGGCCGCATGAGCACGTCGAACGATAGAACCCGCAAGTCCGAGGGTCTTGACGCACTTCTTGCGCGCATCGCGGCGTGCCGGGCCTGCGCGCACGCTCTGCCCCATGAGCCGCGCCCGGTTGTCCAGGCAGGGCAGTCCGCCCGGATCCTTGTCATTGGCCAGGCTCCCGGGAGCAAGGTTCACGCCAGCGGGCGGGCCTGGGACGATGACAGCGGGGATCGGCTGCGCGACTGGACCGGGCTTTGCGCCGAGGATTTCTACGATCCAGAACGCGTCGCGCACATGCCCAGCGGCTTCTGCTATCCGGGCAAGGGCGAGGGGGGCGACCTTCCGCCCCGTCCCGAGTGCGCCCCTTTGTGGCACGACGCCTTGCGGGCCGAGCTCCCGCAGGTGCGCCTGACCCTCCTGGTGGGGCTCCACGCGCAGAAACGCTATCTGCCGCGCGGCTTTGCCCCCACCATGACGCAGGCCGTCGCGCGCTGGCACGAGGCTCCTCCGGGATTTCTGCCCTTGCCGCACCCGGCCTGGCGCAGCCGCCTGTGGATGGGGCGCAACCCCTGGTTCGCAGGCGAGCTTCTGCCCGATCTGCGCGGCCGGATACGGGCGGCGCTGGATCAGAAGGTGTAGGCGATCCCGAGGCCACCCATGAACTGGTCGGCCGAGCCGCGCAGCGAGGTATAGGGCGTGTCCTTCCCATCGCCGAGCAGGCGGGTGTAGGTCGCCACGCCGATGAGCGAGAAGCCGCCGTCGCGCAGGTCTCCGGAAAGGTCCCAGGCGACCAGTGTGCCCACGCCTGCCCGGTCCCAGCCGCTCTTCCCGGTGTACTGGGGCAGGCCGCTTGCCTCGCTCTGTGCCGGGGAGACCGAGTAGTTGTAGTCGCCGAAATTGTCGTCCACGTGGCGGGCATAGGCGAGCACGGTGACCAGCAGGCTTTTGCTGAGGGGGGTGTTGTAGCTGACCGACGGCGACACCGTCATCCCGTCATGCGCGCCCGCAACATCCCATTTGATGTCGGTGTTGAAGTTCATCCAGTCATAGTCATGCAGCACGCGGTTGACCGTGAAACCGGCGCTCACGCCGACCTCGACCGGCATCTTGAGCCTTCCGGCGGCGGCTACGACCGGGTCCTTTACCTTCCGGGTCCGGTTGAAGGACACCGTGGCGACGGGGCCCAGCGCAAAGTCGATCTTGGCGCCCCGCTTGTCCGGGATGAAGTCGATGGCGGCGCCACCGGCGCGGGTGTTGATCGTCACGCCCTTGATCCGGCCTCGGATCGCGGGGATTGGCGCGATGACATAGTCGTCGGAGCCGCTGTAGTCGGGCGTGGCGACAGCGCCCGCGCCGATCGTGAAGGAATCGCCCTCGAACACGTTGCGGCCAGGCTCGTCCATCTGCGTCGATGTGTCCTGGGCGAAGGCGGCCGGGCTGGCCGTGGCGGCGGCCAGCGTGCTGGCGGCCAGCAACGCGGCCTGTATCGTCTTGTGCATGGGGCTCCCCGATTGAAATGCGTACGGGCTCCAACGTGTGAGAAGCCTATACGTTTCCAGAGATTTTCTCGGGTCCGGCGGGATGCCTTCGCGAGCGGGGCGCCCTTAGCCTTCGGGGAGGGCAGGTTCGGGCAGGGTGTCGTTTCCTTCGCCCAGCTTGCGCTGCATGAGAAAGACATCGATCCACTGTTCGTGCTTCCAGCCAGCGCCTTCGAGCGTTCCGACCGGCCGGTAGCCTGCACGTGCATGAAGGATCACCGAGGCGGGTTCGGACGAGGCGATGACCGCGAAGGCCTGGCGGAACCCGCGCGCTTCGCATTCGTCGATGAGGGCCTTGATAAGGGCCGAGCCGATGCCGCGCCGGACACAGTCCGGGCGGACATAGACCGTTGTTTCCACGCTGTAACGATAGCCCACGCGAGGGCCATAGCGCTGGGCATAACCGAAGCCGAGGACCTTGCCGTTCGCGTCGCGCGAAACCAGATAAGGGTAACCGGACTGGGTCAGGTCGGCGATGCGTTGACGAACCGCGTCGCAGCCGGGCGGCTCGGTTTCGAATGTCGCGGTGCTTTTCAGCACGTAATGCGAAAAGATCTCGGTGATCGATTGGGCATCCTTTGCGGAGGCCTCCTCGACTGTCAGTTCGTCATTTGTCATCAGTGTTACAATGCCGCAAGGTCGCAACTTTGCCAAGTTGTACTGTATGTCTCCTAGTACTGGGCGCTTTATCAATGGCTGACCGCACGTGTGATCTGGCAATTCTGGGAGGCGGACTGGCCGGGGGGCTGACCGCGCTGGCCTTTGCGCGCGCGCGTCCCGATCTGCGCCTGTGCCTTGTCGAACAGGGCCCGCGTTTCGGCGGCGACCACGTCTGGTCGTTCTTCGATACCGACGTCGATCCGGCGGCGCGGGCGCTCCTCGATCCGCTGATCGCGGCGCGCTGGGAGGGGTACGAGGTGCGCTTTCCGGGCTACGCGCGTGATCTTTCGACCCGCTACGCCAGCATTACCAGCGACCGGCTCGACGCGCGCCTGCGCGAAGCTCTGAGCGAGGAGGCGCTGCTGTGCGGTGCGCGCGTGGCCTGCGCCAGCGCCCAGCGGGTGGAGCTGGAGGACGGGACCTCGATCACGGCAGGCGCGGTTCTCGATGCGCGCGGGGCGAAGGGGCTCGAGCACATGGCCGGCGGCTGGCAGACGTTCCTGGGGCAGATGGTCACGACCAGGCAGCCGCATGGCCTGACCCGTCCCATCGTCATGGATGCGACCGTGGAGCAGGTGAACGGCTATCGCTTCGTCTACGTCCTGCCCTTCGGCCCCTCCCGGCTCTTCATCGAGGATACCTATTACGCCGACACCCCGGCGATCGAGCGCGACGCGCTGCGGGCACGGATCGCGCGCTATGCCGCCGGGCAGGGCTGGGACATCGCCGAGGTCCTCTACGAGGAAACCGGCGCGCTTCCCGTGATCGCCCGGGGGGATTTCTCCGCCTTCTGGAACGCCGATCCCGAGGGCGTTCCCGCCCGTGCGGGAACAAGGGCGGCGCTCGTGCATCCTTTGACATCGTACTCCCTTCCCGATGCGGTACGATTTGCCGTTCATCTCGCCGGCCTCGACAACATCGGCGGGGAGGCCCTAGGAAGGATCTGTCATGACTGGGCCGCACATCACTGGCGCGAGGGGCGCTTCTACCGAATGCTGACGACGATGCTGTTTGGCGCAGGCGCGCCCGAAGACCGCTGGCGCATGCTCGCCCGTTTCTACCGGCTTCCCGAGCCGCTGATCGAGCGTTTCTACGCCGGTCAGTCGCGGCTGGCCGACATGGCGCGGGTGCTGGCCGGGAAGCCGCCGGTGCCGGTCGGCGCGGCGATCGCCGCTCTTGCAGGCCAAGGGCGTCCGCTTGCGGACCTCAGCCCATTGGGAGAGCGCGCATGAACCGCGCCTGCGTAGTCGGGGCGGGCTTTGGCGGCCTTGCCCTGGCGATCCGTCTCCAGTCCGCCGGTGTCCAGACCACCCTGGTCGAAGCGCGCGACAAGCCGGGCGGGAGGGCCTATTACTGGGAGAAGGAGGGCTTCACCTTCGACGCCGGGCCCACCGTCATCACCGATCCCGATTGCCTGCGCGAGTTGTGGATCGGTGCGGGACAGGACATGGCCGACGACGTCACACTGATGCCGGTCATGCCCTTCTACCGGCTCAACTGGCCTGATGGCGTCAGCTTCGACTATTCGAATGACGAGCCCGCGCTCCACCGCGAAATTGCGCGCATCGCGCCGCAGGACCTGGCTGGCTATGACGAATTCCAGCGTTACGCGGCAGGCGTCTGGCAGGAAGGCTACGTCAAGCTGGGCCACGAGGCCTTCCTCGACTTCTCCAAGATGATCAAGGCCGCGCCCGCGCTCGCACGTTATCAGGCGTGGCGCTCGGTCTATTCGATGGTCTCCAGCTTCGTGAAGGACGAGCACCTGCGCCAGGCGCTCTCGTTCCACACGCTGCTGGTGGGCGGCAACCCGATGAAGACGAGCGCGATCTACGCGCTCATCCACAAGCTGGAGAAGGACGGCGGCGTGTGGTGGGCCAAGGGCGGCACCAACCGTCTGGTCGCCGGGATGGTCTCGCTGTTCGAACGTATCGGGGGGACGGTGCGCCTGGGCGACAAGGTGACGCAGGTCCACACCGTGGGCGACATGGCCACCGAGGTCGAATGCGCGAGCGGCTGGCGTGAGCGCTTCGATGCCGTCGCCAGCAATGGCGACATCATGCACACCTACCGCGACCTCCTCTCCGACAATCCGCGCGGCAAGAAGGTGGCCAAGCAGCTTTCGGCCAAGCGTTTCTCGCCCAGCCTCTTTGTCGTCCACTTCGCGCTGGAGGGAACCTGGCCGGGCATCCCGCACCACACGATCCTGTTCGGGCCGCGCTACAAGGGCCTGCTCGACGATATCTACGAGCACGGCGTGCTGCCGCGCGACTTCTCGATCTACCTCCATCACCCGACCGTCACCGACCCCTCGATGGCGCCCGAGGGCAAGAGTACGTTCTACGCGCTCGTACCCGTCGCGCACATGGGCAAGCTGCCGATCGACTGGGACGAGGTGGGCCCCGTGCTGGAAAAGCGCATCCTCGCCGAAGTCGGCCGCCGCCTGGTGCCCGACATCGAGGACCGCCTCATCACCAGTTTCCACTACGCCCCGACCGACTTCGAGGCGGACCTCGCCGCCTACAAGGGCAGCGCTTTCAGCCTTGAGCCGATCCTCACGCAAAGCGCCTGGTTTCGCGGCCACAACCGCGACGACACGCTGCGCAACTTCTATCTCGTGGGCGCGGGGACCCATCCCGGCGCAGGTATTCCGGGGGTCGTCGGCAGCGCCAAGGCGACGGCGAAACTGATGCTGGAAAACCTGCTGTGAGAGCGCGCGAACTGGCCGCTCTTCGCCAGGGGTGGGGCTGGACCGGGATCGAGTTTTCCGAGATCGTCGCCAACTCGCTTTTCGGGCACCTTCTCGTCACGGATCGGGTGGGCACGTTTCACTATGTCGATCCCGATATCCTGGGCGTGCAGACGCTGGGCGACGAGGCCGCGGCGAAGACGCACATGGAGCTGGGCGAGACGCAGGCAATCTGGCGCGCCGATGCCCACGTCGAAGCCGCCGACAAGCGCCTGGGCGCTCCGCGCGTGGGCGAGGTCTATGGCTTCACCCCGCAGGCGCTCGTCGCCGGGGACTATGCGCCGGAGAACATGGTGTGCGTGGAGCTTGCCGCCTACATTCGCATGACCGGCGATCTTGCCGATCAGATCAAGGACCTGCCCGAAGGGGCGCATGTCCACATCAAGGTGACCGACTGAAATGAAACGTCTTGCTGTCTACTGCGGCTCGGCCACGCCTCAGGATCCGCGCTACATGGAACTGGCCCGCGACGTCGGGCGCACGCTGGCCGGGCTTGGCATCGGCACGGTCTATGGCGGCGGGCGCCTCGGCCTCATGGGCGCGGTCGCGGCAGGTGCGCTGGAAGCGGGCGGCGAGGTCATCGGCGTGATCCCCGAGGCGCTCACCGCCACCAATGGGCGCGGTGGCGAGGTCGCCAACCACGACTGCACCGAGCTGCACATTGTCAAGGATATGCACGAGCGCAAGGCCGCCTTCACGCGCCTGTCGGACGGCTTCATCGTCCTGCCCGGCGGGGTCGGTACCATGGACGAGCTGTGGGAGGCGGTCAGCTGGGCGCAGCTGGGCTACCACGACAAGCCGGTCGGTGTGCTCAACGCCTTCGGCTTCTACGATGGCCTGCTTGCCTTCAACCGCCACATGGCCGAAGTCGGCTTCGTGCGCCCCGCCCACCAGGGCATCATCCTGGCCGAGACCGAGCTCGACCTTCTGCTTGAGCGCATGCGGGCGCACGAGCCGATCGTGCCGATCGTGCGGATGGATCCGGGCACGCTGTGAGATCCCTTATCCGTTGCAGGACCATGACCCTGGCATGACCCGCCCGCCGCCTTACGACCGCGCGGCGCTGGTGCGCTTCGCCCACCAGTCGATCCGCAAGGGCTCGAAGAGCTTTTCCGCCGCCAGCCGCCTGTTCGACCGCGAGACGCGCGAGAGGGTCTGGCTGCTCTACGCCTGGTGCCGGGCCTGCGACGATATTGCCGATGACCAGGACCACGGGCGGGGCCGCGCGCGCGGTGCGGTTGGTGGACATGCCGGGCTCGATCCCGAATCGCGTCTCGCCACGATCCGCACATTGACCGAGCTTGCCATTGCGGGCGAACAGACCGGATCACCTGCCTTTGACGCGCTGGGGCAGCTCCTGTGCGAAGTGCCGATCCCCCAGGTCATGCTCGAGGATGTGATCGCCGGGTTCGAACTCGACGCGCGCGAATGGCGGCCCCGCTCGGAAAGCGACATGCTGCGCTATTGCTATCACGTGGCGGGCGCGGTCGGGGTGCTGATGGCGGCGGTCATGGGCGTGTCGTGCGACGAGAACGATCCGGAAGCGGCGGACACGCTCGACAGGGCCTGTGATCTGGGGCTTGCCTTCCAGCTCTCCAACATCGTGCGCGATGTCTGGGAGGACGATGCCAACGGGCGCTGTTACCTGCCCGTCGAATGGCTGGTCGAGGCCGATATTCCGCCGGGCGAGCACACCAAGCCGCACTACCGCGCGCGGCTTGTCACCATCGTGGCCAGGGCCTGCGCCCTCGCGCGCGGCTACGAGGAATCCTCGCGCGCCGGGGCGATGCGCCTGCCCTTCCGCCAGCGCTGGGCGATCCTGGCCGCGGCCAATATCTACGGCGGGATCGGACGCGAGGTGGAGCGGCTGGGCGCCCATGCCTGGGACCACCGCGTCTCGACCTCCAGGCTGCGCAAGGCGGAATATCTTGCCGCGGCCTGGCACGAGGCGCGCGGCGGCATCGCCCCGGTGCTCGAACGTCCCGGACTTGGGCGGCGCGACCTGATGGAGCTGGCCCGGGCGGACTAGCTCTGGACAGGCGGGCCGCCATGGCTCAGTCTCCCCTCCATAAGACAAAGGGGGAGATGCGCACACGATGCCAGATCTTGCACTCGCGCCGGCCTGGACGGCGATTTTCCTGGGGCTCTTCGCGCTCTTCGCCGGGATCGGCGAACTGCGCCAGCCCGGCCACTGGCACAAGCTGATCGGCGAGATCGTCGGCTCGCCCGCGCTGCAGATGGTGACGGGCCTTTTGGAACTGTTCCTGGGCGCGGTGATCTACCTCGCCAATCCCTGGGCCTCGCCCGACTGGCTGTCGAGCACGCTGAGCGTGGTGGGTGGGCTCCTGTGCATCGAGGCGTTGATGGTGCTCGCCTTCTCGGACGTCTACATGGCCTTCTGGCTGCGCCGTTTCGGGCCGCTCTCGCGCCTGTGGTGTACCTGCTCGATCATCATCGGCCTAGCGCTCATCGCGGTGGGGCTGTTCCACTTCGGTGTGTTTCCGAGCAGCTGAGCAGCGAGGACGAATAGGGCTGGACCAGCGCCTGCGCGCGGTCCCACCCGGCGCGCAGCCACGTCTCGTGCGCCTTGGGATCGGGCGGGAGGATCACCGGCATCGTCTCGCGCCCCTCAGCGCGCAGTGCGGCGTTGGCTGCGCAGGTCAGGATAGAGAAGGCGGGCACCTCGCTGTCCTTCCAGACCCCGGCAAAGGCGAAGATCGGCTGGTCGGCGCAGGAGAGCCAGAGCTGGCGCCGCGTGCCGTCGACGGGCGAGGGGCGCCCCCACTCCATGAAGGCGGTCGTGGGCACCAGGCAGCGAAATTCCGGGTTGCGCAGGTTTCCCGTCCAGAACGGGCTGTCCAGATTGCGAGCCGTCAGGATGCCGTGCGGGCGTGTATCCGTGGCCGATTTCGGGGGCATGACGCCCCACAGCCGGGGAATCATCCGGCGCGGCTGGCGTGTCTGGGGCATGGGGCCTGCAATCGCCTCGCGCCCGGCCGTAAGGACGGGGGCGAATTGGCCGGGGCCGACATGGCCTCCCGCCCAGGGGTCCTCGCGCGTGTCGGTCTCGAAAGCACGGCCCACGGCCGCAGCCGGGGCATCGAGGCGGTAGAGCATCGTCATGGTCCCTTCGCGCATCGTCCCTTCCCGCGCACGGGTCAAGGCGCGCCGTGCAACGCTGCGCTAGGTGAATGGAGCCTTGTGTGGTACAGCATCTGCGCGACGTCGAATTTTGTGACGGACTTTGCCGGTTGATAGGCGCCCGAATCCGGGCCCGTGCGGAACTGCACGGGCAGGACCATGGCGCACTTTGGGCGACGAATTTCCATTCGAATGATGAACTGACGCACCCTCCCGCGTGCATGTGGCACGCCGGGAACCCATAGTTATTGCATTAAGGACATCACCATGCCCATCGGCACTGTCAAATTCTTCAACACCGAAAAGGGTTACGGCTTCATCGCTCCGGAAAACGGCGGCGAGGACAGCTTCGTGCACATCAGCGCGGTGCAGGCTTCGGGCCTGGCTTCGCTCGAGCAGGAACAGCGCGTTTCCTACGAGGTCGAGACCGGCCGCAACGGCAAGAAGGCCGCGGTGAACCTCGCGCTCGCCTGATCGGCTTGCACGTAACCCGGACCGGCCTTCGCGCCGGTCCGGTTTTCGCTCCGACCTGCCATTCCAACCCGAGGAAATCCGGAGCATGAGTGTAAGCTACAAGTTCGCCACCGAGCAGGCCGATGCGGCCGCGAAGGCCGCTGACGAGGCGGTTCTTGCCAATGTCCGCGAGCGCGCGCTGCGGTCCGAAACCGCCTGGCGCACGATGGCCTCGCAGGCCTTCAAGACCGAAGAAACCCGCCGTCGGCGCGAAGAAACCGCCGCCAGCGCACGCGACGAGGCCTGAGCCTTTCGCAGGGGCGCTATCTCGCGGCCCCTCTGGACGCATCTGCAAAGCGTCCCTACCATCACACCTATCCCCGGGGAGCCAGCAGGGCGTTCGCGTCCACCGGCTGAGAGTTGTGGGTATGCTCCACAAGACCCGTCGAACCTGAACCCGTTAATACGGGCGGAGGGAGTGGACGGTGATTCTGGCAGCTTCCCGCCGGGAATCCGTACTCCATCTCTCACGCCCTCGATCAGAGAGAAGCGTGTATGGCCGACATCAACAGCAAACTGGAAATCGGTGTGACCACCGGGCCCATCCGGGGCTCACGCAAGATCCATGTTCCCGCGCAGACCAACCCGGCGATCCGGGTCGCGATGCGCGAGATCGATCTTGAACCTTCCAGTGGCGAACCGCCGGTGCGGGTCTACGACACTTCCGGGCCTTACACCGACCCTGACGCGGCGATCGACATCTCGGCGGGCCTCGCCGCGCTGCGCCGCGACTGGCAGTTCGCCCGCGGCGATGTGGAAGAGTACGCGCCGCGCGAGGTAAAGCCCGAGGACAACGGCAAGACCGGGCCGGATCGTTCCGGCGGCGTGCCCGCGTTCCCGACCGCGCTCAGAAAGCCGCTGCGGGCCAAGGCGGGGGGCAACATCTCGCAGATGCACTACGCAAGGCGCGGCATCATCACCCCCGAGATGGAATATGTCGCCGAGCGCGAGAACCTTGGCCGGGCGCGGCTGGCCGAATACACCCGCTCGGGCGAGAGCTTCGGCGCGTCGATCCCGGACTATGTGACGCCTGAATTCGTGCGCGACGAGGTCGCCCGCGGCCGCGCGATCATCCCCAGCAACGTCAACCATCCCGAGTGCGAGCCGATGGCGATCGGGCGCAATTTTCTCGTCAAGGTCAACGCCAACATCGGCAATTCGGCGGTGGCCTCGGACGTTGCCAGCGAAGTCGACAAGATGGTCTGGTCGATCCGCTGGGGCGCGGACACCGTGATGGACCTCTCGACGGGCCGCAACATTCACGACACGCGCGAGTGGATCATCCGCAATTCGCCTGTTCCCATCGGGACGGTGCCGATCTACCAGGCGCTCGAGAAGGTCGGGGGCGTCGCCGAAGACCTGACCTGGGACGTGTTCCGCGACACGCTGATCGAGCAGGCCGAGCAGGGCGTCGACTACTTCACGATCCATGCCGGCGTGCGCCTGCCCTATGTGCCGCTCGCCGCCAAACGCCTGACCGGCATCGTCAGCCGCGGCGGTTCGATCATGGCCAAGTGGTGCCTCGCCCACCACAAGGAGAGCTTCCTCTACGAGCACTTCGACGAGATCACCGAGATCATGAAGGCTTACGATATCGCCTACTCGCTGGGCGATGGCCTGCGCCCGGGCTCGATCTACGACGCCAACGATGAGGCCCAGTTCGCCGAACTTTATACGCTGGGCGAACTGACCAAAAAGGCGTGGGCGCAGGACGTTCAGGTCATGATCGAGGGGCCCGGCCATGTGCCGATGCACAAGATCAAGGAGAACATGGAAAAGCAGCTGGAAAGCTGCGGCGAAGCCCCGTTCTACACCCTGGGGCCGCTCACCACCGACATCGCGCCCGGCTATGACCACATCACCAGCGGTATCGGCGCGGCGCAGATCGGCTGGTACGGCACCGCGATGCTCTGCTATGTCACGCCCAAGGAACACCTTGGCCTGCCCGACCGCGACGACGTCAAGGTGGGCGTCGTCACCTACAAGCTCGCCGCTCACGCCGCCGATCTTGCCAAGGGTCACCCGGCCGCGCAGGTGCGCGACGATGCGCTGTCCAAGGCGCGCTTCGAGTTCCGTTGGCGCGACCAGTTCAACCTGTCGCTCGATCCCGACACGGCCGAACTCTACCATGACCAGACGCTGCCCGCCGAAGGCGCCAAGACCGCGCATTTCTGCTCGATGTGCGGACCCAGGTTCTGCTCGATGAAGATCAGCCAGGAAGTGCGCGACTTCGCAGCCAAGCAGAACCAGCCTTCGACCGGCTTCATCGCTGCCCAAGACGCCGAAAAAGGCATGGAGGAGATGAGCAAGGTGTTCAAGGACTCCGGCTCGCAGCTCTACATGGGGCAGGGCGAGCGCGAACACGATTGATTGCAGGGCCTGCGGCAGGCCATTGCGGGATAACAGAACGCCGCCGCACTCACCCGAGTGCGGCGGCGTTGTACGTGTCATCTGACCAAGTTCAGGCGCCCAGTTCGCTGGGCGTGATCCAGCGCGCTCGGAATTCCCAGTTCAGGGTTACGCCATCGACACCTGTGACACGTATGTTGATGTGCTTCGTGCCAGAGCCGCCACTGGTCAGCGTGGCGTCCATGGTGCCGAGGCTTTCGCCAACGTAGATCGGGGTGACATTCGAGGCGAAGGTTCCGGTGGCCGCGTTGTTGTTTGCGCGGCACAGGACCTTGTAGGCCCCCGCCTGGGAAAAGCCTCCGTCCTGGCGCGCCGTGACGGTGACTTCGAGCAGGCCTGCGGTGTCATCCTCGATCAGGATGCGCCCCGCGGTCGCCGTGGTTGCGTTCGTGGTCTGGCAGCGACCGACATAATCCTTGTCCACGCGGATCAGGGCATTTCGGATATTGGCTCCGTTTACGTTCGAGTTGAAGCTCGGGAAGAGCTTGTCGCAGCGACGGACTTTCCCGATGTCGAGGGTGAAGCGCAGATCCGTGTTGCCCGTACCGGTTCCGATATGTCCGATATCTGCGCTTGCATTGCCCCATCCGGTGAACTCGGCCACGCGCGGGGGGCTGTTCGGGATCTGTCCTGCCTGGAGCGAGAGGCCATAGCGCTGGGTGGGTATCTCCTGCGTGTCGATGGCCGTGACCGTCCCGATCGAGATGTTCTTGAGCGAGGACCCCGGTGTGGGGAAATTGGCCGTTGAACCGGGATAGAAGGAGACGCCGTCGTACGTGTCGGGTGCGGACTGTCCGCTGTTGATCGCGGTGACGCTTGCAATGTGGATGTTCTCGCCGTTCTGTATGTAAAGCCCGTAGTACCCGTTCTCCTCGGCGTGAATATGGCCGATGTAGCCATTCGTGGGGAGGGTCGAGAAGTCATCGCCGTGGACGATGAGGACGCCGTTCTTGGCATTGCCCTTGGCCAGGATATAGCCCGCGTAGAACCACTCGCAGCCGTAGAACTCTATGCCATGGTCGTTGTTGTCGAGCAGTATCGCGCGCTCGACCGAAATGACTCTGGGGCCCGCGTTGCCGTTGCTGGCGTTGCGCCCGAATGCCAGTCCGTCGCGCTCGTTGTCGTGTGCGTAGACTGTGCCGAAGAAGACTCCATAGGGACCGTAGGCACCGGTGCTGTCGCCCACGTTGATGCCGGAATAGCGGTTGGAATCGGGATTGCCGGTGCCGTTGTTGTAGGCGTGGATATAGTTCACGAAGATGGAGGTGCTGGCGACCGAGGCGAGGTTGTGTTCAAGCACGAACCCGAAGCGCCAGTTGTCGTGGACTTCCAGATTGTTGATGAAGATGTTCTGGCAGCCGCCCTGCAGGCGCAGGCCATGGCCCCAACAATTGCGGACCTCGAGGCTCTCGATGTAGATTTCCTCGACGCCTGTGAAGTCCACGCCCAGACCCGCAGAGGTGAACGCGTCCAGGCCATTGTTGCCATCGATGATCGTGTGTCCGCCGAAATAGACATAGCGCTTGCCCGCGCTGCTTGTCCCGATCACATAGTTGTTGCCCAGGGCGTCCTGCTTGAAAACGGCCCCCGGCGTTGAATCGAGACCAAGACCGTCTGCAATGTTGAGCCTGCCCATATACGTGCCGGGAGGGACGTCGAACGTGCCCTTCGTGGGAGCAAGGGCGGCCGCCGCGGCGAATGCGGGTCCGTCGGCGTCGGTGCCGTTGCCGATGGCCCCGATCCCGGCCTCACGCAGTGAAGCGCGGCGGGCATCGAGCAGTTGCTGCAGGGTGCCTCCACCTTGTGCGCCCACGTTCTGCGCGCCGCTCGAGGATGCCAGAAGGGTGGAGGTGGCGACCGTGCGCTGCAATTCCGCCTGGCTGTCGTTGTGGCGATAGATAGCCAGCAGTCCACCAGAATCGACACCGAAGAAGTCGCCTTGCACGGTCCCGGCAAGGCCTTCGGCGGCGCTCGAGTAAGTTGGGCCTGCGAAGGCTTCCGCGGTGCCGCTGAAGCTTTCGGCTGCAAGAGCCCAGGACCGCGCGCTTTTCGTGGTGTCTCCCGCAGGGGATGTCTCGGCTTCAGCCCAGGCCTGGGCCAGGGCGATCTTGGCATTGCCTTCGTCGCTCACCTGGGCCAGCGCGTCGTCCCGGGCATCAAGGACATCGCGCGCGGCGCCGTCCACCATGGCCCTGGCGAGTTCGTTCTGCCGTTTGGCCTCAGCCGTGTTTTCGCCAGCATAGACCAGGGTGCGATCGTCACGTTCCTCGAAGATGGCGAGCGGCCCTTCGGTGATGGTGATATGCGTCTTCATTGCGTGGGAGCTCCCTTCTTGATGGTGAAGCGGCCAAAGCAAAGGACGCGCCGGGGCTCCCCGGAAGGAGTCACGTAAAGCGTGTGATGCAGTTCGATGTCCTCCTTTTCGGGGCGGGCATCTGCGACGGCCTCGAGTGTAGCCTGATCGATCTGGGGGCGGATCGTGGTCCCGCCCACGGTTTCTGCGGTGCTGGGGTGGGGATAGTCGGGATCGAAGGTCGAGCTGACACCTTCGGCTCCCTCGTCCGCCGTCTCGAGGGTGAAGGCATTGGCGCCGCCCGGCGCGCTGGAGAAGGCCCAGCTGAACTGGGCAAGGGACCAGTCGTCGTTCATGCGCACGAGGTCGGCAAGTCCGGTAGTTCCGCCCCACGGCGCATGCCGGAAGGCGGTCAGGTTCAGTTCGAATGGCATGGTCGCAAATCCTTGATCAGACCGGCACGGAAGGGAGGAAGCAAAAGCGGCAAGGGCGGGGCGAGGCGCGATGGTCACAGGACAGCGCGCGCCGGTGGTCCGCCGAGTGCTGTCACGGGCGGCCTGTCGAGGTCACCACAAGCCCGAGCGCGTGCCGCAGGAGGGCCGCGCGATGCCTGGCATATGAGGATGGGAAGGACGCTTTCTGCCGCTTGCCTTCAGGCAATGCAGAAACAACGCATCCATAAGTTCGCTTTTTGTTCCATATCTTGCGGCGATTGTCAAGCCACTCGGTAAAATTGCCTTTCACAGCCCGTCGCGTCGAGGGCTGCTGGCCAGATCAAACGTCTGTTCAAGATAGCATTTCCTTTGCTCCGTCCGTGTTCCGTGTTCCGAGTTCCCGATCCAGAGGAGGAGGACGGAGGCCGCAATTGGCGCAGGAGCCGCGACATTCGGTCCGGGCTCCTGCGCGAATCGGGGCAGGCTTGCGCTTACGAGGCGAACGTCGTCTCGAGCGTGATCTCGCACGTCAGGAGCTTGGAGATGGGGCAGTTCGCCTTGGCCCCGGCGGCGATCTCCTCGAACTTTGCCTTGTCGAGCCCGGGGACCTTCGCGCTCAGGGAAAGGGCGCTCTTGGATACCTTGAAGCCATCGCCATCCTTTTCGAGCGTGACTTCGCAGGTCGTTTCCAGGCTGCCGTCGGTATAGCCCTCGCCGGCCAGGGCGAAGCTGGTGGCCATCGTGAAGCAGGATGCATGGGCCGCGGCAATCTGCTCTTCCGGATTGGTGCCAGGGGCATCTTCGAAGCGCGTCTGGAAACCGTAGGGCGCGTCGAGCGCGCCGGACTTCGTGGCGACATGGCCCTTGCCGTCCTTGCCGAGACCTTCGTAGCGGGCGGTGGCGATGTTGACGCTCATCTGGGGCATTCCTTCCTTTGCTGGGGTGGTGTTTCCCAAGCGCGTGAAGGCCGCGCGTAGTTCCCCGGATAGCGGATTCGGGTACGGAACTTGTTGCACTGCAGCATGGTTTGGGAGGATACTCACTCGCCCACCAAGGAGTCGTCCCGATGCCCGCTGCCAAACCCACTTCGAATGCGCCGCCGACCGCGGCGCTGCACTGGCTGCAACTGGCCAGTGAGGCCTGGTGGATGTGGGCGGAGGCCTCCAGCGTCATCGCGATGCGGACCGCCATGATCGCGTTCGAGCGGCCAGGACACGGGCGCGAGGCCGAGCGGATGGTGATCGAGAAGCTGGCTGCCGCCTTCAGCCTGTCGCAGCGTCTCGCGCAGGCCGGGCCGATGGCACCGGAACAGGTGATGCAGACGATGCTGGCGGTCTATTCGCCGCGTGTCGCGGCCAACCGCAGGCGCCTGACACGGCGCCTGCAGCGAGGTCATGGGCGCGTCAGGACCGCTTCCTGACGAATTCGGCGCGCAGGACGAGGCCCTTGATGCCCGGGTACTTGCAGTCGATTTCCTGGGCATCGCCGGTGAGGCGGATCGAAGGGATCAGCGTGCCGCGCTTCAGCGTCTGGCCCGCGCCCTTGACGTCAAGATCCTTGATCAGCGTGACGGCATCGCCATCGGCCAGCAGGTTTCCTACCGCGTCGCGCACCTCGACGGTGTCCTGTGCCGCGCGCTTGGCCGCCAGTTCGCTGGCGGGCATCCAGTCGCCGCTCTCTTCATCGTACACGTAGTCTTCGTCGTCGCTCATGCGGGATCCTTCCGGGCAAGGTCCGGGCCATGGCAGAGTGTACGGTAAAATGGGAGCGTAAAACGTGGGGCGCAGGTTGCGAAGCAGGGACAGGAGAGAGGGACACGTCGCTCCTGTCCCCGCTCCGCGCTCCTGGGACCCGAAAGCCGTCAGGAGCGGTCACGCCGGACCGTGCGAGGCGGAAAACGACAAGGCTCGACGCGCTCGCATGAAAACTCTTGGCCTCCTGGGAAAGGCCATAGGGCAGATCGTAAGGGAGCTTGTCGCATCGACAAAAAACGCCCTTTACGGTGCCCGCCTGCTGGATAGCGATCCCGCTGGCTGCCTCGCCCCTCTAGCACTCATGCGTCGGGCCGCAAGGGAAGAGGGCTCTGCGTTGTTGCAAATTGTTCACATGCTCAAATAGAATTTGATTGCAGCTGTTTAGCCAGACTTTCGTGGCATGGTTCGGCGGGCGCCTTGTCGGTTTGGTTCCGCTGGAAAACGGGCTAGATGCGCACACATACAGTCCCGGCCCGTGCAAGGAGAAAACCGTCCCGATGACCGACCAATCGACCGAACTGGCCATCCGTGCACGCCGTGCGGCCTTCAATACCGCGATTCGCGAAGGCGATGCCACGGCGATCGGTCCGATTCTCGCGCGTGACTGCGTGATGCTCACGGGCACGGACAGCGCGGTCATTGCCGGGCGCATGGCGCAGGTGAAGGTATGGAAGCGCGACTTCGCGAGTCCCGGGCGGATGGTCTACGCGCGCCTTCCCGATCGGATCGAGGTGTCCGCAGTCGCGCCCATCGCGATGGAGTACGGGGCCTGGCACGGGATCGTGGTTGGCGCCGATGCGCCGGCGGCTTCGGGGAGCTACGTCGCGAAGTGGCGCGAGGGGCCCGGCGGCTGGGTCATCGAGGCGGAAATCTTTCTTACCCTTGCTTAACGCTATGCCGTAACCATCGATCTCCTCGTCCTGCCACATTCGCGCACTGCCTCGCGGGAGATTGCGTAGTGCGAGGTTTACGCCTCGAAGGGGTTTCGATCCTATCCTGCCATAGAGGGAAATTACGCAAGGAGGAGACGCCGAGATGCTGAGCCGAAGTGGGGCATCCCGGACACTCGCGCCGTGCTGGTATACGCGACGCCATGTTCCGGCGGGGGCGCGAAGCCGCGATGCCGACGGGGTCGTGACCTGCACCTGCCGCCACTGCGGTCGCCGCATCCGCTCGCGCGACCGGGGCCAATGGGATCTGGCCGAAGGTATCGATCTCGATGCCCTGCAGGAGCAGTCCCGGACCGGACATTTCTGCGTGGTCGACACGCTCGATGGCATGGTGATCGCGCGCTATCCCATCGCGATGGACGCCGACGAGGCGTGGATCCGCACGAAGATGCAGGAGATCAGTGCCGAGTACGATGTCGCCGCGTCCGGGGGCGAACTCCAGATCCGGATCGTGCCGGGACGCCGCGAGTCTCGCCTGAAGCACTGATCCCGAATCGCATGGCTCGGGATGGTAAGGGTCAGTTCAGCGCATTCTCGGCATCGCGGACGGCCTGGGCGGTCTCCTGCGCGCGCCGCGCGGCGTCATCGAGCGTAGGGTTTATCGCCCCCGAGCGGCTCTCCGATCGTTCGGAGCGCGGAGCCTGCGCGTAGGGTGCCGCCGGGGCAGGGGCGGAGTCGTCCGCGGACGAGGGGAACAACCAGTCCGGCAACGCGTGCGCACCTGCGGCATTCCTCTCGTCATCACGGGCATCGCCAGGCAAGGTCTCGGGCGCCTGGTCGATTTCATAGGGGGCTGGTTCGGCGTCAGGCAGATCGGCGAATGGCTCGTGGAGCCCGGGGGCCTGGCCAATCGTGTCCGGTTCGCCTGCTCCGTAGTGTTGCAATGAGCGGCCAAGGTCGCTGCTGGCCAGCATTCCGCCAAGAAAGGCGAGGCCGGCAATCGCCAGGAACCAGGTCAGTACGCGCATTGCTCATCCATCTCGTGTCGTGTTCGGCGCGCCCGCATCCCGAGGGCGCCTTCGCACTTCGTCATAACCGGAGCAGGGCGGACGCACAAAGGGCGCCTTCCACGGGGAAGGCGCCCTTCACGCGCTGGATCTGCAGCGAACGGGGTTGGGAGAGAGGAGGAAAGGTCCCGTTCGCGCGGCCTGCGATCAGTCCGCGAGGACGTTGTCGTGCAGGACTTCGTCCTTGGTGAAGCTGACGTAACGGTTGTTGTACATGCCGGTCACGCGGTCACCCTTGACGTAGAGACGGAAGGGGACGCGGCCTTCGGCCTTGCCTTCGATGACCGTGATCTTGCCCTTCTGCTGCGAGGTGTAGGCGTAATCGACACCCTCGTGCGAGAAGTTGCGGGCTTCGCTGGCCTGGGCCGCGGCGGGAAGAGCAACGGCAGCAACGGCAGCGGCGGTGAAAATCGACTTGAACATGGCAAAATCCTTATGTGGTTGGGGTTGCAGGACTTGCCCTGGCACCTCTTGTCTTTGTTGCGATGCAGCATCCGCATAATCGCCCTTGCACGCAATGCAGATTTCGGAACCAAATGGTGCATAAAGTGCAACATAGGTGCTAAAACCATGAGATTTAGCGCGAAACGACACTCGAGATTTCATAAGTGCGATGGCTATGGCGCATTGATATTCGCCTGTCGGATAAAAAATCGCCCTCGAACCTTTTTGCACTTCGCGATCGGAACAGGCAGAGGGCGACGTGCGAACCCGGTTTGGAGGATTATCTGGAATGCCAATGCGTCGTGCGTATGTCGAACATGTCCTTGTGAGCTGTCTGGCGGCACTGATTCTTGCAGGATGCCAGTCGAACTCCGAGTCGGTGCCCGGCGACGCCGATGATTCGCGTCCCTGGAGCGCCATCGCGCCGGATGAAACCGTGCAGGCCAGCGGAACCGAGCCCTTCTGGGGTGTGCGGGTGGAACGTGGACAGATGATCTACACTGCGCCCGATCTGTCGGAAGGACAGGAGATCGCGGTCACGCGCTTTGCGGGGCGCGGAGGCCTCTCCTTCAGCGGCGAACGGGATGGCAAAGTCTGGACGCTGGCGATCACACAAGGGGTGTGCAGTGACGGCATGTCGGACCGCAGCTATCCGTTCACGGCAACCCTGGCGGACGGCCTAACGACACGCCAAGGCTGCGCCTGGAGTGCGGCAAGACCCTATCGCGATGCGAGCTGAGTTGTCTCGACCGGCGCTGCTGGGGTGTCCATGGCCACAGCGGGGCTGATGCCGATGGGTTCGTCAACCTCGGCCCGCGCCGGGGTGAGGTCCTGCGGACCCGGTTCCACATAGAAGCTGGGGCCGTCGAGCTGGAGCGGGGCGTTGTACGTGTCGCGCCAGTCGGGGCCGATCGGGGCCTTCATCCGCGTGGGCATAACGGCGCCGGTCAGGCCGCCAAGCAGGAACGAGGCCGACACGGCCAGAACCAGTGGCTTGGTATACGGCACGAAGTTTCTCCTTTGCCCCTTTCCGCAAATTCAATGCCGCAGGGGCAAGATGGTTCCATCAGGCATCGCCGCCCTGATGTGCCATGCGCCTTGTTTGTGCTGGAGAAATAGCAGTACTTCCCGGTTCGGAAATCCTATTGCATTGCAAAATATCTGTTTTTTAATCGAAAATTGCGCAAACTGCTTTTCTTCAACGGCTGATTCTGCTAGACGATGTCTACGGGAAAAGAAGATGATCTCGCGGCAAAGTCGGGACGTCTTCGGGAAGAGGATGCGTGTCATGAAGCAATTTCTGGCAATGCTTAACGCGGGCCTGATCGTATACGCCCTGTCGATGACGGGACGTTCGGAGCCGCTTCTGGATTTGTAGAGCTTGGGCGCACTGTTCACCCCCTGTGCGCCCACCCTGACCCCCGAGCGGACGATCTGGCCCTTTCACCGATGCGGACCGTCTGACCCACGTTGAAAACATGCCAATAGAAACGGCGTGGGGCAGGTGATCCGGGAGAAAGAGGCAGATCGTCTCGGGGATGTGAAGCTGGAGGAGAAGCTGCGCGGCCCAAGGTCGTGCAGGCCGGTACGGTCCGGCCACGAAGTCGGACCGACCAGAACGAATGGACCTCGCCTTGAACTGACGAACGGCGAAGGAACACACGAACGGACACCGAGGGAGGGGAGACCGTGCAGGGCGCAAGCAGGCTCAAGACCTGCGGTGCCCTGCTATTTTTTTGCCCGTTTTCCGTCAGTTCCCCGGAGTCCAGCCTGGCGCAGCCAGCTCAAACACCGAAAAATCGAAGCCGGGGGTGACGATGCAGCTGACCAGAGTCCAGCCTGGCGCGCCGCGCGCGAGCGGCCAGGCTGCCTGCCAGTAGCCTTTGGGCACGCGCAGTTGCGGCGCCTCGCCATTGAGGATGTCGCCGCCCAGGATCTCCTGACGTACCGGCCCGGCGTCGGTTTCGGACTGGGCCAGGGCGAGCGGACTGCCCGCATGCCACAGCCAGATCTCGTCCGCATCGAGCACCCGGTGCCAGTGCGAGCGCTGGTGCGCTTCGAGCAGGAAATGGATCGCCGTCGCGCCCGCGCGCTCCCCGTCCGGGGCAGGCGCACGCCAGGTTTCCTTGTACCAGCCACCCTCAGGATGCGGGATCAGGCCAAGGCGCTCGATGAGCGTCGCGGGGCTTGCAGGAGCGTGCATGCAGTGTCCTTCCGGTGGTTGGCAGGGGAGCCAGGGTAGGATCGCCGATGTGGGCGCCAAGGGCAACCGTGCGTACGGTAGCGGTTTTTTCTCGTGAATACCTTGGGTTCCGGTGAATTGGCTCTTGCGTGGGGCAGGGCGGCTGCGCCACTTTGGCCCTCTCCCCATTCCCACAAGGTGTTCCTCTATGTCCCGCCCTTCGCTGCTCGCCCTTGTTCTTGCCACCGCCGTGACGTGGCCGGTGAGCGGGCACGCGGCGTCATCGCCCGCAGATGTCGCGGCTGCCGCGCTGCGCAACGCGCCGGTCTGGGACGGCCACAACGACGTGCCCGAGCAGCTGCGCGAGCGGCGCCAGGATATCCTGGCCGGCTTCGACTTTGCCGACACGATGAACACGGCCGATCCGGAAAACGGCAAGGGACCGATGCAGACCGATCTGGCGCGTCTTCGTGAAGGCAAGGTCGGGGCGCAGTTCTGGTCGGTCTACGTCTCGGCCATGCTGAACGAGCAGCAGGCGGTGCAGGCGACGATGGAGCAGATCGACGTCATGAAGCGGATCATCGCCGCGCACCCGGACGAGATGATGTACGCGACCAGTTCGGCCGAGGTCGAAGCGGCGCGCAAGGCGGGCAAGATCGCCTCGCTCATCGGCATGGAGGGCGGGCATTCGATTGGCTCGTCGCTAGGCGTCGTGCGCCAGATGTACGAGCTGGGCGCGCGCTATCTCACGCTGACCCACTTCAAGAACACCCCCTGGGCCGACAGTGCCACCGACGCGCCCGAACATGACGGGATGACCGACTTCGGCAAGGATCTCGTGCGTGAGATGCAGCGCATCGGCATGCTGGTCGATCTCAGCCACGTTTCGCCCAAGACCATGGCCGATGCGCTCGACGTCGCGCGCGCGCCGGTGATCTTCAGCCACTCGGGCGCGCAAGGTGTAGATGGCCACCCGCGCAACGTGCCCGACGCGATCCTCGATCGGATCAAGGCCAATCGCGGGATCGTGATGGTGAACTTCTACCCCAGCTATGTCAGCGAGGACCTGCGCCAGTGGCAGGCGAGCCGACTGGGTGAGGCCGCCCGCCTGAAGTCGCTCTATCCCAACGCGCCCGAGACGGCTGAGGCGGGCATGGAAAGCTGGATCTCGGCGCACCCCAAGCCGGTCGCGACCGTGGCGCAGATCGCCGATCACGTTGAGTACATCGCCAAGCGCATCGGCACCGACTACATCGGCCTTGGCGGCGACTTTGATGGGGGATCGGTGGGAGTCGAGGGAATGCCCGATGTCTCGGCCTATCCGGCGCTCTTCACCGAACTGGCGCGTCGGGGTTTCGCGCAGGACGATCTGGAGAAGATCTCCAGCCGCAACATGATGCGCGTGCTGAAGGCCGCGGAAGCCTATGCCAAGGCGCACGCACAGGATCCCGCCATCGAATCGCCAACAGCGTTCTGAGCGCGCGGTGCCGGTCCTGTCCCCCTTTGTGTCCGCGCGGATACGGGGGGCGGGAGGGTCTTAGGCCCTTTTCAGTTCCGAGGCGCTCTTGAGGACCTGCGCTCCGTCCTCCTGTTCGATCAGGTAGGCGGGGTTGTCGGCGCTGGCGTTGCGCACGATCTCGCTGCCCTTGATGGTGCGGGTGACGCGGCTTTCAAAGCGCTCGGTGACCGTGCCGCTGGCCGAGCCATCCCCCCAGTTCCAGCGCACGCAGGTGCCCTTGTCAAAGTCGGTGGCCATCGGTTTCAGGCGGCCTCGTCCGGGGCCTGCATCACGTTCTCGGCATTTGCGCCAGAGGCCGAAGTCTCTTCTTCCTCGCCGGAGAGCAGCGCGCCGGTCATCCAGGCGAGCGAGAGGCCGATGATGGCAAGCGCGAGGCTGATACCAAGGACGTAGCGCACGATATGGGGCGTGTCGCCGCCGCGGGCGGCATCCTCGTCGATGTGCGTTTCGGTAGGGGGGCGTTCCATGTCGCATCCTTTCCGCAGATAATGTGCTTATCCGAAAAGGAACGCGACATGGCGCCGATATGTTCCTGCGTGGATCGCAGGCCGTACGCGATCAGTCGCGCAGGAGGTCGTTGATGCCGGTCTTCGAGCGGGTCTGCGCGTCGACGGTCTTCACGATCACCGCGCAGTAGAGCGAGGGGCCGGGGGTGCCGTCGGGGAGCGGCTTGCCGGGCAGGGTGCCGGGCACGACGACCGAGTAGGGCGGCACGTAGCCGACGTGGACTTCGCCGGTTGCGCGGTTCACGATCTTGGTCGAGGCGCCGAGGTAGACACCCATCGAGAGGACCGCGCCTTCACCCACGCGCACGCCTTCGGCCACTTCCGAACGCGCGCCGATGAAGCAGTTGTCCTCGATGATGACCGGGCCCGCCTGGAGCGGTTCGAGCACGCCGCCGATGCCCACGCCGCCCGAGATGTGGACGTTCTTGCCGATCTGCGCGCACGAGCCGACGGTGGCCCAGGTATCGACCATCGTGCCTTCGCCCACGTAGGCGCCCAGGTTCGTGAACGAGGGCATCAGGACCACGCCCTTGGCGATGTGCGCGCTGCGGCGCACGACCGCGCCCGGAACCACGCGGATGCCCGCGTCCTTGAAGTCGGCTTCGGTCCAGCCGGTGAACTTCAGAGGCACCTTGTCGAACGCGGGCGCGCCAGCCGAGCCGTATTCCATCGGCGCGTTGTCGTTCAGGCGGAACGAGAGGAGGACCGCCTTCTTGAGCCACTGGTTGACCTTCCAGCCGCCTTCGCCGTCGGGTTCGGCCACGCGCGCCTTGCCCGAATCGAGCAGGCCGAGCGCCTCGTCGACGATCTTGCGCACGTCCTCGCTGGCAGGGGTCACGTTGGCGCGGTCTTCGAAGGCGGCTTCGATCGCGGTTTCGATATCGGACATCTGGGGTGTCTCCGGGAAAAAGATGGGTTGCAGGTACGTTTCGGCGCTGCGCCTATCGCGGCGGGGCGCGTTGAACAAGAAAAAGGATTGCGGTGGGGCTAAGCGTGTTCGAATATTTCGCCCGCCTCCGGCGCCAAGGGATCAGCCCAGTTCGTCGTCGGGCTCCATGAGGCCGCGCACGAAGCCGATGAGGCCGGTCTGGCGCGCGCGGCGCAGGCGTTCGGAAGCCAGGATCTGCTTCACCTTGGCGAAGCAGGCTTCGATGTCATCGTTGACCACGACGTAATCGTAGCCGTCCCAGTGGCTGATTTCCGAGCGGGCTCGCTCCATGCGCGCGGCGATGATCTCGGCGCTGTCGGTGCCGCGTCCGGTCAGGCGGCGGCGCAGTTCCTCGATGCTGGGGGGCAGCAGGAAAATGCGCACGACGTCGCGTTCCAGCTTCTGGTAAAGCTGCTGGGTGCCCTGCCAGTCGATGTCGAAGATGTAGTCCTGCCCGGCCTTGAGCCCGGCCTTCACCTGCGCCTTGGGGGTGCCGTAGCTCTTGCCGAAGACGTGGGCCCATTCGAGGAACTCGCCATCCTCGGCCATGCGGTCGAACTGGTCCTGGCTGACGAAGTGGTAATCGCGGCCATCGACCTCGCCCGGACGCGGGGCGCGGGTGGTGCACGAGACCGAGTTGCGGATGTGCGGATCGTGTTCGAGCAGCATGCGCGAGATCGTCGTCTTGCCTGCGCCCGAGGGCGAGGAGAGGATCAGCATGAGGCCGCGCCGGTCGAGCGCGTTGCCTTCGTCATGGGCGGAACGTGTGGAGGAGGTGTCGCTGGGCATGCCTCCCGATGCAGGCAGACCTTGCGCAAATCAAGCGGAACTGGCCCGCAAACGGCGAAACCTCCACGGTTCGGGAAGGTGCAGGTGGCCGGAGACGGGCCTAGTCTTGGGCGCCGTCCTCGGCCATTTCCGCGAGCTTAGCTGCGCCCGAGGCCGCGGCCTTGTGCTCTTTATGCCGGTCATACAAGGTCTTGGCGATGAGGCTTCCGCCCACCACCAGCGCGCCGGGGATCGAGCGCATGGCGACCTTGGCGATCGAGCGGTGCAGGAGGACCTGCGCCATCGAGCGGCCGCGCAGGATCTGGCGGGCCTTGCGCGGCGCATAGGCGCGGCCGAGCAGCGCGCGCTCCACCGCCTGGCGCGCGATCAGCGAGGTGGCGCGCAGGGCGATGTCGGCAATGGCGAGGTTGGTTGCAGGGTTGGGGCTGGGCCCCAGCACCCGCGCGGCAGGCAGCTTGGAGTCCGCGCGCTTGACGTAACGCAGGCCCGGGCTGAGGCCCGGGGTAACCTGCGCTTGCTGCACATCGAGGGGCAGAGGTGATGGACGATCCACGTCCACCGTCAGCGGAGCGGTCGGTTCTGCCTCTTTCCTGCCTGCCATCGTGCGCGTTTCCATCCTGGTGCGGCGCCAGGGCCGCGTCTTGAAGTGCAGGCGGCCACGTGGGGCCGATTACGACTTCTTGCCGAAATCCACAGAGACGACGTTGGAGCCGTCTTCGCTGGGGGTAACGCGCGAGGCAATGTCGCGTTCCATCGGATCGTTCTCGGCCGGCAGCGTGTCGTCGAAGTCCTCGTCGCCTTCCATGGCCTGGAACTGGAGGCCGAAATCGACAGCCGGATCGACGAACGCGGTGATCGCCGAGAAAGGAATGTCGAGCTTGGAGGGCATCTGGTTGAAGCTCAGGCTGACCGTGAAGCTGTCGTCGCTGACGGCAAGGTCCCAGAACTTGTTCTGCAGAACGATGGTCATCTCGTCCGGGAAGCGGGCTTTCAGTTCCGGGGGAATGGAAACTCCCGGAGCGCCCGTCTTGAACGTGATATAGAAGTGGTGATTGCCGGGCAGGACGCCATTGGTGGCTTCGACCTGGCCCAGCACGCGTCCCACGACGGCGCGCAGGGCTTCCTGCACGATTTCATCGTAAGGGATCAGGCTATCGGGTGGCGTATCGTTCATCGCGCTCTAGGTGCGCATCGTTGGGCTTGGGGTCAAGCCACAATGGACTCATTTTTGCACCATTCCGTGCGCGCGCGCGTCGAAAATACATCAGGTCACCGCTGGCCACACGGATGCAATCGGAAAGTGGGCGCGAACAACGCATGCGATTGATTCCCGCTCGCACAGGTTTATAGGCCCATTTCATGCGTACAGCCTCGATCACCCGCAAGACTCACGAGACCGACATCCATGTGGAGGTCAATCTCGACGGCACCGGCCAATACGATGTCACGACCGGCATCGGCTTTCTCGATCACATGATCGAGCAGTTCTCGCGCCATTCGCTGATCGACATCACCTGCCGCATCAAGGGCGATCTGCACGTCGACCAGCACCACACGACCGAGGACAGCGCCATCGCCATCGGCCAGGCCATTTCCGAGGCGCTGGGCGACAAGGCGGGCATCGGGCGCTACGGCGACGTCAATTCGCCGATGGACGAGGCGCTGAGCCGGGTCTCGCTCGATATCTCGGGCCGTCCCTACCTTGTCTGGAAGGCGGGTTTCACGCAGGACAAGCTGGGCGAGTTCGACACCGAGATGGTCGAGCACTGGTTTCACTCGATCGCGCAGGCGGTCGGCATCACGCTCCACATCGAACTGCTCTACGGCACCAACAACCACCACATCTGCGAGGGCATCTTCAAGGGCTTTGCGCGCGCCATGCGCACCGCGGTCGAACTGGACCCGCGCAAGGGCGGGGCGGTCCCCTCGACCAAGGGTATCCTCGGGGCCAAGTCGCTCTGATGGCCGAGAAGCTGGCCCTCATCGATTACGGCGCGGGCAACCTGCAATCGGTCGCCAATGCGCTGAAAGCCGCAGGCGCCGAGAAGGTCACGATCACGGCGGACCCGATGTTCGTGCGCACGGCCGACCGCATCGTGCTGCCGGGTGTGGGCGCGTTCAAATCCTGCGCCGATGCGCTCTGGGCGATTCCCGGCATGGTCGATGCCCTGCACGAGCGGGTGCAGATCGGCGGCGCGCCGTTCCTTGGCATTTGCGTGGGCATGCAGCTGCTCGCCTCGCGCGGGCTCGAGTTCGGCACGACCCCCGGGCTCGACTGGATCGCGGGCGAGGTGCGCCGGATCGAGCGCGACGATCCGGCCATCAAGGTCCCGCACATGGGCTGGAACGATGTGGGCGTAGGCCGCCACGATCCCGCGCAGGGGCTCATCGCAGCCGGTGAAGCCTACTTCCTGCACTCCTACCACTTCGTGCCCGACGAGGGCCACGCGATTGCCGCGATGACCGACCATGGCGGTGGCCTCGTTGCCGCGGTCGCGCAGGACAACGTCGTGGGCGTGCAGTTCCATCCCGAAAAGAGCCAGGCCTACGGCCTTGCCCTCCTGACCCGATTCCTCGACTGGAAGCCCTGACATGATCGTTTTTCCCGCCATCGACCTCAAGCAAGGCCAGGTCGTGCGTCTCGCCGAAGGCGATATGGCGCGCGCCACCGTCTACGGGGACAACCCGGCGGCCCAGGCTGCGCTCTTCGCCGAGGCCGGTTCGCAGTTCCTGCACGTCGTCGATCTCGACGGCTCGTTCGCGGGCAAGGCCGAGAACCGCGAGGCGGTCGAGGCCATTCTCGAGACTTTCGAGGGCCATGTGCAGCTGGGCGGCGGCATCCGCACGCCCGAGGCTGTCGCGGGCTGGTTCAACCTGGGTGTCAGCCGCGTCGTGATGGGCACCGCCGCGCTCAAGGACCCGCAGTTCGTCAAGGACATGGCGCGCGAATACCCGGGCGGCATCGTTGTCGCCGTCGACGCGCGCGATGGCATGGTTGCGACCGAGGGCTGGGCCGATGTCTCCGACGTGTCGGTCGTGGATCTTGCGCGCCGCTTCGAGGATGCGGGCGTCGCCTCGCTGCTCTTCACCGACATCGGCCGCGACGGCATGCTCAAGGGCTGCAACGTGCAGGCGACCGTCGACCTTGCACGCCAGACCGAGATGCCGGTGATCGCGAGCGGCGGCGTGAAGGGGCTCGACGACATCCGCATGCTCAAGCTGCATGAGAAGGACGGCATCGAGGGCGTCATCACCGGCCGCGCGCTTTACGATGGGCGCCTCGATCTCGCCACCGCGATCCAGATGGCGGAAAAGGACTGAGCCCATGACCGTTCGCGTCCGTGTCATTCCCTGCCTCGACGTGGCCGAAGGCCGCGTGGTCAAGGGCGTCAACTTCGTCGACCTCAAGGACGCAGGCGATCCGGTTGAGCAGGCGCGCGCCTATGATGCGGCCGGAGCCGACGAACTGTGCTTCCTCGACATTTCGGCCAGCCACGAGGGCCGGGGCACGCTGCTCGACATCGTGCGCCGTACCGCCGAGGTGTGCTTCATGCCGCTGACCGTGGGCGGGGGCGTGCGCACCGCCGAGGACGCGCGCGCGCTGCTGCTGGCAGGGGCCGACAAGGTGGCGGTCAATTCGGCCGCTGTCGCCCGGCCCGAAGTCGTCTCGGACATCGCCGCGCGCTTTGGCGCGCAGTGCATCGTCGCCTCGGTCGATGCGCGCCGCGTCGATGACGGCACCGGCCCCAAGCGCTGGGAAATCTTCACCCACGGCGGGCGCCGCCCGACCGGGATCGACGCGCTGGAGCACGCCGCGAAGCTGGCAAGTCTGGGCGCGGGCGAACTGCTCGTCACCTCGATGGACGGCGATGGTACCAAGAAGGGCTATGACCTCGACCTGACCCGCGCGATTGCCGACAACGTGTCCGTGCCGGTCGTCGCAAGCGGGGGCGTGGGCAATCTCGAGCATCTCGTCGAGGGCGTCACCAAGGGGCATGCGAGCGCGGTCCTGGCAGCCTCGATCTTCCACTTCGGCACCCATTCGATCGCCGAGGCCCACGCGGCGCTGCGCGCGGCCGGGCTTCCGGCGCGAGGGCAGTCGCTCCACCACGGTTGAGCCGGGGCGCTGCCGCGCCGCGCTGGTCTGAACTGGTGTGGCTCATTCCAGGACAATTACGTATTCAGGGCTTGAGACAGGCCTCGCTTACGGGAATGGCCAAAGTCACTATCTGCGCCATTGGGGAGAGGGCGATGCTGTTCCAGATCGTGTGCGTTGCCTTTGGCGGAGCTTTGCTCGGCGCGCTTCCGGCGCATGCGGCGGACGGCGTGAGCCTGCCGGAACCAAGCGGGCTTCTTCTGCTGGGCCTGGGCATTGCCGGGGTGGCGCTGGGGCGTCGCTTCTCGCGAGGCCGCAAGGGGGAGTAAGCTGCGCCGAACAGCGGGCTTGACCGGCGCGGCCGCGCACCGCATGGCAGGCGCATCATGAGCGCACCCGATACACCATCCGATACCCTGGCCCGCCTTGAAGCCACCATCGCGCAGCGCCGCCAGGCCGACCCGTCGTCGAGCTATGTCGCCAGGCTAAACGCCAAGGGCATCAAGAAGATCGCCCAGAAGGTCGGCGAAGAGGGCACCGAGACGGTCATTGCCGCACTCGCCGAGGACGAGGCTGCGCTGGTGGGCGAGGCAGCGGACCTGATCTTCCACCTCATGGTCCTGCTCAACGCCAAGGGTGTGCCGTTTGCCGATGTCCTGGCCGAACTCGACCGCCGCGAAGGCGTGTCGGGGATCGCCGAAAAGGCCGCGCGCGCCCAGGACTGATACTTTTCACGTTCGTTCCACGCCGGAGACGTCCATGCCCATCGATCCCAAGCAGCCCTACGACGACGCCAACATCTTCGCCAAGATCCTGCGCGGCGAATTGCCCTGCGACAAGGTCTACGAGGACGAGGTTGCGCTCGCTTTCAACGACATCCGCCCGCAGGCGCCGGTCCACGTGCTGGTGATCCCCAAGGGCGCCTATGTCTCGTGGGACGATTTCACCGCAAAGGCGGACGACGCCGAGATCGCGGCTTTCATGCGGGCGGTCGGCAATGTGACGCGCCAGTTGGAGCTCGACACGCCGGGTTACCGCCTCATGGTCAACATGGGGCAGGCCGGGCACCAGGAAGTGCCGCATCTGCACGTCCACATCTTCGGCGGCCGCCAGTTCTTCCAGATGATCGCGGACTGACGCGTTCTGCGGTGCGTGCCGGGACCGCCCGGCACGCGCCGTCGCAGCAAGGGGGCAACTGGCCGGACGCCGGGGCCTCTTTCAACCACAATCTGCCCTCCAGGCCGCATGTGACACGCAGCTTCTCTTTGCAGGGCATCATGTGAGCGCTATTGCTCCGCGCACGATGACCAGCCCTCCTCCCCTGACTTCGCTTGCGCCCGTCAACGGCACCATCGTTCCTTCCGGCAACGAGGATGCCAGCGGCTCGCACCACTATCCCTTGCGCGTCTATTACGACGACACCGATGCGGGCGGCGTGGTCTACCACGCCAACTACGTCGCCTGGTTCGAGCGCGCGCGTTCGGACCTGCTCGAGGTGCTCGGCATCGACCAGAGCGCCGCGCTGGAAGATGGCTCGGGGCTCTACACCGTGGCCGAAGTCCATGTCCGCTATCTCGCGCCCGCGCGGCTGGGGGACACCGTCATCATCGTCACCACCGCGCAGCAGGTCGGCAAGGTGCGCTGCACCCTGCACCAGACCGCCTGGCGCGGGGAAACCAAGCTGGCCGAGGGCGTGGTAAAGGTCGGGTTCATCGGCCGTGATGGACGACCGCGCCGTCAACCCGAGGCCTGGCAACAGGCCTTCGCCACTTTCTCACCCGTACACCCCATTACGCCCGCATCCGCTCCGGAAGGACACGAATGATCCTCGACCTGCTCGCCCCCACGCTTGATTTTGCCGGTGACAGCGACCGGCTCAATCCGGTGACCCTGTTTCTCGATGCCGATATCGTCGTGCAGGCGATCATGCTGGGCCTGATCCTGGCTAGCGTCTGGGTCTGGACCATCATTGTCACCTTCACCTTCCGCATCGCCCGCGTGAACCGCACCTGCGACGAGTATGAGGACGGCTTCTGGAAGGCCCAGAACTTCGAGGCGTTCCAGAAGGAGCGCCGCCGCGCCGACGTGCCGATGGGCAAGGTCGCGGGCTCGGGCCTGGCCGAGTGGCGCCGCAACGCGCAGGTTCCCACGCTCGATGCCGAGGGCGCGCGCCAGCGTATCGCGCTCGCGCTGACCTCGTCGGTCGGCGAGGAGGCCGAGAACCTCTCCAACCGCCTGAACTTCCTTGCAACCGTCGGCTCGGTCGCGCCGTTCGTGGGCCTGTTCGGCACGGTCTGGGGCATCATGAACAGCTTCTTCCAGATCGGCCAGCAGCAGAATTCCTCGCTCGCGGTCGTGGCGCCGGGCATTTCCGAGGCGCTCTTCGCGACCGCCATCGGCCTTTTCGCCGCGATCCCCGCCGTGATCGCCTACAACCGCTTCTCGCACCGCGTGAACATGGTCGAATCGCGCCTCCAGCGCTTTGCCGACAAGCTCCACGCCGCGCTGACCCGCCAGCTGGAGTCGCGCTGAGATGGCGATGGGCCTCAACGGCGGCGGAGGACGGCGCGGCCGGGGTGGGCGCAGCCGCGCCCCCATGGCCGAGATCAACGTGACCCCGCTGGTCGATGTCATGCTGGTGCTGCTCATCATCTTCATGGTGGCCGCCCCGCTTCTGAAGGCCGCCGTGCCGATCGAACTGCCGCAGAGCCGCGCCAAGGCGATGGCCGAGGAAACCCAGCAGATCACCATTACCCTGCGCCGTGACGGGGCCATCTTCTACGAAGATCAGCAACTGGCTGCGGGCGAACTTGGCGAGCGCCTGGCTTCGGTGCAGCCGGGCGCGGACGGCAAGATGCCGCTCGTTTCGCTGCGCGGCGACAAGGCGCTCGACTACGGGCGCGTCATGGGGGTCATGGGCGAACTCAACCGAGCTGGCTTCACCTCGATCTCGCTGGTGACCGACGTCAGCGGCGGTTCAGGAAGCTGACGTAGGTTCACGGGCCATGGCATCGCTTGCACTGCGAAAGGATGAAGGCGTTGGTCTCGTCGTGGCGGTTGTCCTCCACGCGGGGCTTCTGGGCGTGCTCCTGCTGCGCCCGGCACCCGAGGAGATCGTGCCGCGCCCCGAACGCATCGAGGTCTCGATCAGCGACGAGGTGGGGATGACCTCGACTTCGCCCGATCCCTTCAGCCAGGCCGCACCCGATATGGCACCCACGCTCGGCGAACCCGCACCCGAAGCGCTGCCCGAGCCCGAGACACCGGCCGAGCCGGCTCCCGCCCCGCAACCCGAAGAGCCGCGTCCGACGCCGCCCGCGCCCGAACCCAAGCCAAAACCTGCGCCAAAGCCGGCCCCCAAGGCGAAGCCCAAGCCCAAGCCCGAACCGGCGAAGGCCGAACCCAAGCCCAAGGCTGCGCCCAGCCGCAAGTCGAGCGCGATCGACGACATCGTCTCCAAGCCGAGCGCAAAGCCCTCCACCGCCTCCAGTTCCAAGGCCACTTCGGAACCCAAGAAGGCGGGTGGAAGCCGCGTCAGCTCGAATTTCCTCGACGGGGTCTCGGGTGGCACCTCGGAATCGGGGAGCGGAGCGCCCGCCGCCGCGATCGGCCCCAAGCAGGTCTCGGCGCTTGGCGCGGCGATTCGCCGTCAGCTCAAGCCCCACTGGCAGGCTCCGCAAGGTGCCGATGCCGAATTGCTCGTGACCAAGGTGCGTTTCCGCCTGAAGCCCGACGGGACGCTGGACGGCGAGCCGCAGATTGTTTCCACAAGCGGCAAGACCGCGTCGAATGCGGCGCAGGTCTCGCGCCACCAGGAGCAGGCCATTCGCGCGGTCAAGCTGGCCGCGCCTTTCAATCTTCCCGACGACCTGTACGAAGGGTGGAAGGTCGTCACCACCAATTTTGACAGAAGGCTCTAGCCATGAAGACCCTTTCCGCTCTTGCTCTTGGCCTCCTGCTCTGCGCCTCGGGGCCGGCACTGGCCCAGTCCTCGGGGACGTTCACGCCGGAAATCACCGCGCCCGCCCAGGAGGCGCAGGAGAGCGACGGCCTGGAAGTGACGGTCTCGGACGACAGCGAATGGCAGGACCTGGGCATCGCCATCACGACCTTCGCGACCGATGCCGATGTGCCCACGCAGACCACTGCGGGTACGACCGGGCAACTGGGCCACGCAATCGCGCAGGTGGTGGCGGGCGACCTCAAGAACAATGGCCTGTTCAAGCCCACGGGGCCGGACGGCCTGCCGCGCCCCACGTTCGGCGAGGTGAGCGCGCCCAATTACCGCCTGTGGTCGGGCAATGGCGCGGACATGCTGGTGCAGGGCTACGTCCACGCCGGCGGCGACGGCACGCTGACCGTGGGGTGCTACCTCTACGACGTGGCGCTTGGTCAGCCGCTGGAGAAGGGCGGCTGGAAGGTTGCCCCGTCCGACTGGCGCCGGGCCGGACACAAGTGCGCGGACATGGTCTATTCGCGCCTCTCGGGCGAGAGCCCGTTCTTCGATTCGCGCATCGCCTACATCGCCGAGACCGGCTCCAAGGACCACCGCATGAAGCGCCTGGCGGTCATGGATTCGGACGGGGCGAACCATCGCTACCTCACCAGCGGGCAGGCCATGGCGCTGACCCCGCGCTATTCGCCCGACTATTCGAAGATCCTCTATCTTTCGTACCTGAACGGCCAGCCCAGCGTCTATGCCTATGATCTGACGACCAATTCGCAGAAGCTGATCTTCCGCACCACCAACCCGACGATGGCGCCGCGCTGGTCGCCTGACGGCAAGTGGGTGCTGTTCTCGATGTCGCAGGGTGGGCGCACCGACATCTATCGCATCACTTCGGCCGGTGGCGGCACGCCGGAGCGTCTGACCAATGGTCCGGGCATCAACATCGGCGGCAGCTATTCGCCCGATGGCAGCAAGATCGTCTTCGAGAGCGACCGTTCGGGCTCGCAGCAGGTCTACGTGATGAACGCGGACGGCACCAACCAGAAGCGCATCAGCTTCTTCGGCGGCCGCTCGGCGACGCCCGAGTGGAGCCCGCGCGGCGATCTCATCGCGTTCACCCATATCGCGGGCAACCTGCGCGTGGCGGTGATGAGCCCTGCGGGCCGCAACATGCGCTACCTCACCGATTCGTGGCAGGACGAGGCCCCGACCTGGTCGCCCAACGGCCGCATCGTCCAGTTCTTCCGCACCCAGCGTGGTTCGGGCGAGGCGACCATCTGGCAGGTCGATCTTACCGGCCGCAACGAACGCAAGCTGCCCACCCCGGTGGGCGCGTCCGACCCGGCCTGGGGGCCGATCCGCCGCTGAACCCTTTCTGTTCCCAGGGCGTTGTCTCCTTGCAATCGCAATCCGGTTGACAGCGCCCGGGATAGGATCCCACCACCTTCGTTCGCCGCCCGCTCATGGGCTGAGCACCACAGGAGACTGCCTTAATGCCTTCTTCCCTCTCGATGTCGCGAAACCTGAAGAGCGGTTCGACCCTGCTTCTCGTGGCAGGTGCGCTGGCGCTGTCCGCCTGCGCTTCGAAGGCGCCCAAGGAACTGCCGCCCGAACCCGGCCCGGCCCGCACCACCACGCAGCCCGATTCGGGCGAGGCGCTGGGCCCGCGTCCCGGCAGCCAGGCTGATTTTGCCGCGCAGATGATGGGCGATGACACCATCTACTTCGACACCGACAAGTACGACATCGACGCGATGGACCAGCAGGCGCTCGCCAAGCAGGCGCAGTGGCTGATGACCTACCCCGAGAAGCGTGCGACGATCGAAGGCCATGCGGACGAACGCGGCACGCGCGAGTACAACCTCGCGCTGGGTGAGCGCCGTGCGAACTCGGCCAAGAACTACCTGATCAGCCTGGGCGTTGCGGCGAGCCGCCTCACCACGCTCAGCTACGGCAAGGAGCGCCCGGTGGCGCTGGGCTCGAACGAGCAGGCCTGGGCGCAGAACCGCCGTGCGGTGACCGTCACCATCGACTGATCGGCCCGCCTTCGCCAAGGCGTCTTGTGAAGAGGCCCGCCCGACCTTCGGCGCACGCCGGGGCAGGGTGGGCCTTTTTCGTGCCCACCGCCCGGTGGCTCGGCCGCAAGAGGCTTGCATCGCGCCCGCGAGAAGGCGTAACGGCTGGGGAATGGCCCGTGCAAAACGATCCGACAACTGGGGGTTCCCGCGCTGGGGCGGCTACGGCAGCTCGCGCGAGGCGACGCAAGTGCGCATCTGCGACCGTCACGGCTGCACCGAACGCGGCGACTGCCCCGCGCCCAAGAGCCCCAACAGCCCGGATCGCTGGTATTTCTGCCAGAAGCACGCGGCCGAATACAACTCGGGCTGGGACTACTTTGCCGGGCTCGACAAGGAAGAGGCCGAAAAGCGCGAGTCCGAGGAATGGACCGAGACCGCCGGCTACAAGGAATCGGCGCATTACGGCTGGGGCGGCTCGGGCGACGGGACGCGCAGCCGCGACGAACTGCGCGCGCTCGAAGTCCTCGGCCTCGATCCCGACGCCGAGTTCCAGGAAGTGCGCAAGGCCTGGCGCACCAAGGCCAAGGAAGTCCACCCCGACGTGAAGCCGGGCGATGCGGAAGCGGCCAAGGCCTTCCAGACCTACCAGCTTGCCTACGAGGTCCTGCGCGCGGCGGAAGAGCGGCGCGAGTGGCAGGGGTGATGAGGTAAAGAAGACGATTTCCGAGGGCCATCGCCCTCGGGCTCCCGAAACTGTCGAGCTCAAACTGTTGGGCGCCGTGCTGCCCAGAAGCGCAATGCCAAGGTCTGCGGGGAGGTGCACATGAAGACGAGCACGGTCACGGCGGCGCTTTCATCCTTTGTGATGGTGTCTGCCTGCGCGCAGGATGTGGATTCATGCGCATACACATCCGAATTCCATCCCGCGCACTCTTCGTACGCGTACAGGCTGAATGTGCACTCGGATGGCACGGATGCCTCCCTTGCGCTTATCCAGATCGAAAAATCGTCAAAGAAGGTCGTCTCCTCGCAGAGGAAGGCCATCAGCCCTTCGTCGGTAGATCTGTTTTGTGAAGAGCAGGCGTCCATTTCACGCGCGGCACAGCGGCGCGGCGAGGTCGAGCAGGTTACCATCGATGGTTCGGAGCCGAGGATCGAGATCGTCAGGCCGGATGAACAGACCTATTTTGACCATGATTCAGATGGGCACATCGAAAAATCCGGAGAGATCGATCAGTCGATCACGGATTTCCTGAAAAGGCATGAGGTGACATTGGCCCCCTACGCGGCCGACGGGACGTGACTTGCGGCTTTGCCGGGCCGTGGACGCGGCTGTCGTTTACAGGGCCGCGATTATCCACTCTTTCACCGCGTGCAGATCGGGCAGCACAGCGTGGGCAAGCGCGCGCGTCTCGGGCGTCGGCGCGAGGAGATCGGGAACGAGCAGGACGGTCATGCCCGCCCCGGCACCTGCGCGCAGGCCGTTGGGCGAATCTTCCACGACCACGCAGCGCTGCGGATCGACACCCAGATTGCGGGCGCTGAGCAGGTAGGGCTCGGCATGGGGCTTGGGCTGGTCGACATCGTTCAGGGTGACGATCGAGGCGAAGAGGTCGAGGAATCCTGCGACCTTCAGCTTCTCCTGCGCGAGCGGACTGCGCGTCGAGGTGCACAGGCCCAGCGGGAGGCCGGTCTCGGTAAGCGCCTCGAGCAGTTCGCGGGCACCGGGGCGCAGCGGAAGATCGGCGCGCCACAGCTCATTGAACAGTTTGTCGGCGTGGGCGTTGAAGGCGGCGACGTCAGCGTCCTCGCCCCACAGGCGTTGAAGGTGCAGGTCATTCACTTCGCGGTGGACGCCCACGAACTGGCGGTGGAGGTCCTCGGGCAGGTCATGTCCGAGCGCGCGCGCGGCTTCGCGCTGGGACTGGCGGTAGAGGCTCTCGGTGTCGAGCAGGGTGCCATCCATGTCGAAGATGATCGCCTCGGGCCGGAAGGGAGCTTCGGGCAGGCGCGAGGGCGCATCGGTCGGCGCGGTAGATGTCACGAGGGGCGTTCCTGTCTGTCGGGAGAAGGGGGAGGAATGCCGCAGACTTAGGTATTGCACCTGTGCCTTTCAACGCAGCAGCGCATGGACCAGCCAGACCACGGCCACGATCATCGGCGCGCCCGCGAGATCGAGCCAGAAGCCCGCCTTCACCATGCTGGGAAGCGCGATCCGACCTGTCGCCCAGGCAATCGCGTTGGGCCCCGTGCCCGAGGGCAGCATGAAGCCCCAGCTGGCCGCAAGCGCGGCAGGCATTGCCAGCAGCAGAGGATCGGCGCCCAGCGCGACGGTGAGGCTGGCGACGACCGGCATGATGCCGCTTGCCGTTGCGACGTTGCTGGCAAACTCGGTGATGAGGATCACCATCGCGGTGATGGCGAGGGCCACGAGGGGCAGCGGGACCGCCGAAAGCGGGAGGAGCGAACGGCCCAGCCAATCGTCGAGCCCCGAGGCGCCCATCCCGGCCGCGAGGGCCAGCCCTCCGCCGAACATCATGATGACATCCCAGGGCGCGCGGTTGGCTTCCTCCCAGCTCAGAAGCGCGCGGCCGGTACCGTCGGGGAGGAGGAAGAGAAGCAGGCTGCTCCCGATGGCGATGGTGCCATCGGTCAGCGCCTCTGCGGGAAGGAAGGGACGGAGCAGCGGGCTTGTCATCCACAGCGTGAAGGCGAGGGCAACAAGCGGGAGGAGGCGGCGCTCGGCGCTCGACCAGCGGGGCTCCACGCCAATCGCACGCCGCGCCGATGCGAAAGGTGCCGGTGGCGGCGCCTTGCACGCGCGCAATGATCCACGCAGCCATCGGAATGCCCAGGACCACGGCGGGCACGCCGATGAGGCTCCAGGTCGCAAAGCTGATCTTTACCCCGATCATCGAATCGAGAAGGGCAATGGCAATCGCGTTGGTGGGCGATCCCACGAGCGTGCCGAGGCCCCCGATGGACGCGGCAAAGGCAATCCCCATCGGCAGCGCGCCCGACAGGCCGCGCGTATCCTCGCTCTTCATGCCGCCCGCTTCCAGCACAGCGACGGCCATCGGCATCATGATGAGCGTGGTCGAGGTGTTCGAAATCGCCATGGAGAGGAGCGCGGCGGCAATCATGAAGGCCAGCAGCAGGCGCTGCGCCCCGCCCCCACTGCCGAGCCGGTCCAGGAGCGCGAGCGCAAGGCGCCGGTGCAGTCCGGTGCGCTCGATGGCAAGCGCCAGGAAGGCCCCGCCCAGGATCAGGAACAGCGTGGGCGAGTAGTAGGCCGAGGCTGTCTCCCCCGCGCTCATTATCCCGGCAAAGGGCAGCACCAGGAAGGGCAGGAGCGCGGTGGCGGTGAGGGGAATGGCCTGGGTCATCCACCAGGTCGCCATCCAGGCGACGAGCCCCGCCACGATCCAGGGGGCCTGCGCCATGCCGCCGGGCGGCGGCGCGATGAGGACCGCGCCAAACAGCAGCGGTCCTGCGATGCGTCCGATTGTCCGGCTGTTCACCCTTGCCGCTCCCCTCTAACCCCGCGTGCGGCCCTTCGTGGGCCTGTCACAGGACGCAGCCTAGCCCCGAAGGGCGCCTCAAGGCGAGAGGGAATGCGGCCGGATCAGACCATCGTTTCGGGGCGCACCACGCGGTCGAAGGTTTCCGCATCGACAAGGCCGAGTTCGAGCGCGGCGGCGCGCAGGGTGAGGCCCTTTTCGTGCGCGTGCTTGGCGATCTTTGCGGCCTTGTCGTAGCCGATCTCGGGGGCCAGCGCGGTCACCAGCATGAGCGAGTTGGACACCAGTTCGGCGATGCGTGCGCGGTTGGGCTCGATCCCCTCCACGCAGCGGGTGGTGAAGCTCTCCATGCCCACGCTCAGCAGGTGAAGCGAGCGCATCACCGCCGCCCCGATCATGGGCTTGAAGACATTGAGCTCGAATGCGCCCTGCAGACCGCCCACGGTGATCGCCTGGTGGTTGCCGATGACCTGCGCGGCGACCATCGTCAGCATCTCGCACTGGGTGGGATTGACCTTGCCGGGCATGATCGAGCTGCCCGGTTCGTTAGCGGGCAGCTCGATCTCGCCCAGCCCCGAACGCGGGCCCGAGCCCAGCCAGCGGATGTCGTTGGCGATCTTGGTGAGCGCGACCGCCAGCGTGTTGAGTCGTCCCGAAAACTCGACGAGGGTGTCGTGGCTCGCCAGCGCCTCGAACGGGTTGGGCGCGGCGTGGAAGGGCAGGCCGGTCAGCTCGGCAAGTTCGGCCGCGACGTCCTTGCCGAAGCCTTCGGGCGCGTTGAGGCCCGTGCCGACCGCGGTGCCACCGATGGCAAGGCGGCACAGGCCATGCTCGATCATCGGCAGGGTCCTTGTGCGGGCAAGCCGCAGCTGGGTGTAGTAGCCGGAAAATTCCTGCCCCAGCGTAACGGGCGTCGCGTCCTGGAGGTGGGTGCGGCCGATCTTGACGATGTCCGACCAGCGCTCCGCCTTGGCGAGGAGGGCGCCCTCCAGTGTCTCGAGCGCGGGGATCAGCGTGTCCTGCGCGGCGCGAGCTGCGGCGACATGCATGGCGGTGGGGAAGCTGTCGTTCGAGGACTGGCCCTTGTTGACGTGGTCGTTGGGGTGGACGGGGCTCTTGCCGCCACGCGTGCCGGTCAGGATCTCGTTGGCGCGGCCCGCGATCACCTCGTTGACGTTCATGTTGGTCTGGGTGCCACTGCCCGTCTGCCAGATGACGAGGGGGAACTGGTCGTCGAGCTGCCCTGCGACAACCTCGGAGGCGGCCTGTTCGATGGCCTCGGCGAGGGCGTCGTCGAGGCCATGGCGGCGGTTGACCCGGGCGGCGGCCTGCTTGACCAGCGCCATGGCGTGGACGATCGCGATGGGCATGCGCTCGGTCTCGCCGAAGGGGAAGTTGGCGATGCTGCGCTGGGTCTGGGCGCCCCAGTAGGCGTCCTGCGGCACGGCGATTTCGCCGAGACTGTCGCTTTCCATGCGGGTTTTCATGGGGATGGGCTCCTTGGTGGTGGCGCGGGTGGGGTCCCCTCAAGGTAGGGAGCCTTCGCGCGATTGCACGGGGGCCCAAAAAAAGCCCCCGCGGCGCAAAGGCGCTGCAGGGGCTGAAAAGGTCGTCAGAGTCTGAGGGAATTTCAGAAACTGATGACGGCCTACCGGCGGGTGTGATCGCTAACCAGTATAGCGCTCCAAAAAATCCGCACAGCGAATAAAAATCCGCGTTAACCCCTAATCGGAAAGGCACTCGGGGTGCATCCAAGTCGGGGAGAGGCGGCTCAGGCTGTCCGGGGTTCCCCTGCCGGGTGGGCCGAGGCCCGGGGCTGCGCAGCCTCGGGGGCCGGGGTGAACGAGGTCGGGTAACGGCCGAGCGCGAAAGTAATCGCGACCGAGAACAGGAGCAGTGCGATCGAGAGGATGATCTCGGGCTGGTAGCTTCCGAACCGGTCGTACATGGCGCCGTAGAAGGCTGGCGCGAATCCTGCGCCAAGCCCGAAGGCGGCGTACTGGATGCCGTAGAGCTCGCTGAAGTGCTTCTGGCCGAAATAACGGGCGGTCATGTAGGCAACCAGATCGAACTCGGCACCGGCCACCAGGCCCAGCGTGACGACCGAGGCGACCATGACCGGCACGGTGAGCCCCGGATTGGCGAGCAGAACGAGCGCGAAGGTCGCCGGGATGACGAGCAGGGCGCAGACCAGCGGCGCCCAGATCCGGTCGAGCAGGAAGCCTGAGAGAATACGGCCCGCCGTCACGCTGATTGCCAGTGCGGCGAGCGCGGAGGCGGCGGTGGAATTGTCCACGCCGCGGTCGAGCAACAGCGGGAAGAGGTTGGGCAGAAGGCCGCTGACACCGAAGGCAAGGGCCATCGAACCGACAGCCAGAACCCAGAAGCGATAGCCGCGCAGGGCCTGGCGAACGGCAATGCCGGTCTGAGGAAGGGCTTCGCTGGCGGTGCGGGCCCGCGCTTCGGGCAGGCGCAGCCAGGCAAAGAGGACTGGCAGCGCGAACACCAGCGGCAGGGCGGCGAGGAGCAGGTAACCCCCGCGCCAGCCGAACGCCTCCAGGGCGGCGTTGAGCAGGAACGGGATCGCCGCGCCGGTGGCACCGGTCGAGGCGAGCGCGAGACCCAGCGCCAGGCCGCGCGACTGCGTGAACCAGGCGTTGATGACCTTGGCGTAGGTCATCGGCAGGGTGCCCAGCGAAATGACGGCAAGCACCGCCCAGGCGGCATAGAACGTCAGGAGCTGGCCGCCGATGAGCGCGATGAGCAGCTGGGCAAGGCCCAGGCCTGCCGTCGAGACAAGCGCGACCTTGCGCGGCCCCAGCCGGTCCACAAGACGCCCGACATAGGCGCCCAGGAAGACCAGCGCGATGGGCGCGAGCATCAGCGTGCCCAGGATATCGGCGCGCGACCACCCGAATTCACCTTCGAGCGCGGTCGCCATGATGCCCGAGGTGTAGGGCGCGATGGGGGAGAGACCCAGGCCCAAGCCAAAGGCGCAGGCGACCAGAGGCCGCCACCCTGCGCGGAATTCGGCGAGGCTGCCTGGCTGTGCGTCGGAGCTTTGGTGTTCCGCACTATTCATTGTTCAACTTCACCCTTGTCGGCCGTGTGTGAGCGGGGTGTCTCCCCGGGGGGCAGAGGTGGCGGGGCCACCGTTCGGCAGGCAGGGAGGCTACCTGAGCTACCTTGTGGGACGAGCCTGACCGGGCAAAACATCCGCGATCCGAACAAAGGTCTGTCCGAGGTTCGATCATTTCCCGGCATTGCGGTCTCTTGGGGGCATGACCAAGGACCTCTCCTCCACGCCAGAACCGGCCCGGACCTGTGCCCAATACCTGGCCCAGGGTATCTGCGAATCCGGCACCGAGACGGTGTTTGCCCTCGCCGGGGCGACTCACGCTCCGCTTCTGTTCGCGCTGGAAGAGCGGGGCGTTTCCATCGTTGGCGGCCGCCACGAAAGCGGGACCGTGGGCGGGGCCGATGGCTATGTCCGCCGCTCGGGCCGCACCGGCTTTGCGCTGATCGTGGCCGAGCAGGGGCTGGCCAACGCGATGACCGCGCTGATGACCGCCGCGCAGGCCGAAAGTCCACTGGTAGTGATCGCGACGCGCTTTCCCGACAGCTGGGTCGAACCCTCCGTGCCTTATGCCGTCGACCGTCACGAGATGACCGCCCCCTATCTCAAGTTCAGCCGCACGGTACCCTCACCCGACCGGCTGGGCGAGTATTTCCACGCGGCGATGAAGGCGGCCAATGAAGGCGTGCCCGGCCCGGCCCTGCTTGTGCTGCCGCTTGATTTCCTGACGCGCGAGACCACGAGCACGCCGCGCGCGCCGGTCACGGTGCCCACGCTGCCCGGGGCGCACGACGCGCAGGTCGCGGCGATGGCCCGGATGCTGGCCGAAGCCCGCCGTCCGATCATCGTGACCGACAACCGGGCGGCCCTCTCGCCGTGCGGGGAGGCCTTGCAGGCGCTGGCGGGCATGGGTGTGCCGGTCCTGGGCAATGGCCTTGGGCGCGGGCTCGTCCCCGAGGTTGCGCCGACCGGCTATCCCTGGCCTTACGCCCAGCGCGCCGCGTGCGAGGCGGACCTGGTGCTGGTGGTCGGCGCGCGGTTGAACATGTGGTTCGGCTATGGCCTGGCGCCGCGCTTCGCGCCGGAGGCCCGCTTTATCCATCTCGACACCAGCGCCGAGGCTATCGGGCGCAATGTCCCTGTCGAACTCGCCGTACTGGCCGATCCGGCGCGCACGCTGACAGCGCTTGGCGAAACCTTGCAGGCGCAGGATTTCCACCGCGATCCGAGCTGGATCGCACAGGCCCTGGAGCCCCGGGCGGCGCGCGTGGAGGCGTTGCTCGCCGATTATGGCGAGGGCCTGCATCCCGCCTCCATCGGCGCCGCGCTCGACCGCATCCTGCCGCGCGAGCGGGTGCTGGTCTGCGATGGCGCGGATTCGATGAACTTCACCCACGCCTGCATGCGGGTCCACACCCCCCGCTCCTATGCCGACCTGCTGCCCTTTGGCGCGATGGGGGCGGCCTTTCCGCTGGCCATTGGCATGGCGGCGGCCGAGGCCGAAGCCGCGCGGCGCGAAGCGCGCGATCCGGTGCCCGTTGCGCTTGTGACAGGCGATGGTTCGCTGGGCTTCTTCCTGGCCGAACTGGACACTGCGGCGCGCTCGGGTCTGCCGCTCCTCGTCCTCGTCTCGAACGATGGCAAATGGGGCACCGAGTACCACGGCCAGAAGCTGGCCTACGGGCGCGCGATCAACACCGACCTGGGCCAGTCCGACTACGCCGCCATTGCGCGCGCCTTTGGCGGACATGGCGAAAGCGTGGAGACGCGAGGTGAGCTCGATGCCGCGCTCGCCGAGGCGCTGGTGCGCAGGGGCCCAAGCCTCATCGACGTGCGCGTCGATCCGGAAGGCGGGCGCATCCGCAAGACCGAGCCGCTGCTGGGAATGGTCCTGTTCGAGGACATTCCTGGTCATCGAGTGGCCGGGGCACTGAGGGCCCCACTTTCAGCACCACTATCAAGATAATGACTTCGGGGAAGAAAGACATGACCAAGGCTTCCAGATGGCTGCTGGCCGGAACCGCGATGCTGACCGCATCGCCCGCGCTGGCGCAGGAACCGGCCGCGCCCGCTGAAACCAGCGCGTATGGCAATGACATCGTCGTCACGGCCCAGCGTCGCGAAAGCTCGCTCCAGGAAACGCCGATCTCGGTGACGGCGCTTGGCGAACAGGCGCTGCAGGATCTCCAGATCCAGCGCACGGCCGACCTGCAGCGCGTGACGCCCAGCCTCAGCGTGGCGCAGGGCACCGTCGATCCCACCACGCTTACCATCTTCATGCGCGGCGCCGGGCAGAACGCGGGCACCTGGGTGGGCTACGAATCCGCGGTCGGCCTCTATATCGACGATCTGTACTTCGCGAGCCTGACGGGCGCGAACCTGGACCTGGCCGACCTTGAACGGATCGAGGTTCTGCGCGGGCCCCAGGGCACGCTCTATGGCCGCAACACGCTGACGGGCGCGATCAAGTACGTGACCAGGAAGCCGGACGGCTCGACTTTCGGCTCGCTGCAGGCCGAGGCGGGTGCCTACGACATGGTGCGCCTCAAGGGCACGGTCTCGACCGCGCTGTCCGACGACTGGGCGGTGCTTGCCAGCGGCAACTTCTACGACCGCGACGGCTATTTCAGCGCTCCGGCGCTGGATCGCGATGACTATGGCAAGGCGACCGAGTACGGCGGGCGCGTGGCGCTGGCCTATACCGGGGGCGGGCCCTTCGGGCTCAACGCCTCGGCCTTCTATTCGCGCGCGAAGAACGATGGATCGGTGGGTCTGGCCACCGACCCGGTGACGCTCGAGTCCGCAGCCTCCGATCCCTACACCTATGTCGGCCCGCTCGATGGCTACGGCGATGTCGAGACCTATGGCGGTGATCTCACGCTGAGCTACGAGGTGGGCGGGGCGACGATCAAGTCGATCACCGGCGTCGTGCGCAACGAGCAGGAGTTTCTGGCCGACACCACCGCCGGGCAGCCCACCAACACTGTCGATGGCCCCTATGCGCTGGGCTTCGACCGGCTGGAATCGGAAGCCGGGCGCACTCAGATCTCGCAGGAACTGCAGATCCTGGGCGATGCGGTCGGGGACCGGCTGCACTACATCGCCGGGCTCTACTACTTCCGCGAGAAGGGCCATCAGGGGCGGAGCGACTATCTCCTGAACCTCTATCAGTTGATGCCCCAGCTGGTCGACATGAAGACCACCAGTTACGCCGCCTATGGCCAGCTGACCTATGACCTGACGCCCACGCTCTCGGCAACGGCGGGCCTGCGCTACACGCACGAGACCAAGTCGGTCGAGGGTTACCAGCAGAACAACCTGACGACCGTGCCCGAGGACCGGACCTACGGCGCCATCGACGCGACCCGGAAGGCCAAATCCTGGACCCCCAAGTTCGGCCTCGAATGGCAGGCGACCCCGGATATCCTTGCCTATGCCAGCGTTTCGCGCGGCTTTCAGGCGGGTGGGTTCAACTACCTGGCGCTCGCCAATCCGACCAACTACGAGAACGGCTTCGACCCGCAGACCGTGTGGGCCTATGAAGTGGGACTCAAGACGACCTTCCTGGACGGCAAGGCGCATCTCAACCTTGCTGCCTACCGCAACGACTTCAGCGATATCCAGACCAACGTGATCGTGGCGGGCTCCTCGCTGACGCAGAACGCGGGTACGGCGCGGGTGCAGGGTATCGAGGGCGAGTTCGCCTATTCGCCGTTGCCGGGTTGGAACCTGTTTGCGTCGGGCTCCTACAACGACGACACGTACCGCGACATCGACCCGGCGAGTTCGGCTGCGTCCTCGGGCGCGACGCGGCTGCCCAACGTGCCGCACTGGCAGGGCAGTGCGGGCTTCTCGGGCCGGGTGCCCGACGAGAAGCTGGGCGACCTTCTGGTCGGGGCCGACTATTCGTACATGGGCGGCAAGTACCTTGGCGGCACCAACGCGCCGATCACCTACATGCCCGACTATGAACTCGTGAACGCCTACGTCGGCTGGGCGCCGCCGGTTGACAGCGATATCGAGTTGCGCTTCTCGGTCGCCAACCTCCTCAAGGAAGACTACTACGTCTACGGCAACGTGCTGGGGGCCTACGGCATTCGCAGCCCCGGCGATCCGCGGACCTGGAAGGTTTCGGTGAGGTTCAGCTATTAAGGACGTCCACGTGAGCAAATATCTGATTCTGATCGACTTCATCAACGACCTGACCAGCCATGACCCGATGGCCGGCGAGCTGGCCCGTCGCAACGTGGTGGCCAATGCGGCCAGCGTTCTGGAGAAGGCGCGCAAGGCCGGTGTCGCGGTCGGGCACGTCAGGGTCGCGTTCAGCGCCCCCGACCTGCCCGAGGCGCCCGAGCGTTCGCCGCTCTTCGCCAATTTCAAGGGTTCGGGCGCGCTGCAGCTGGGGACGCCGGGTGTCGATTTCGTGCCCGCGCTGACCCCGGCCGAGGGCGAAGCCATCATCCTCAAGCACCAGATCAGCCCGTTCTGGAAGACGATCCTTGATGAGGAACTCGAAAAGCACGGCGTGACCGAGCTCTACGTGACCGGCCTGTCGACCACGCTGGCGGTCAGCTCGACCGTGCGCGAAGCCCATGATCGCGGCCTTTCGGTCAAGGTCATTGCGGACGCCTGCTCGGCGGGGTCGCTCGAGGCGCACGAAGCCGAACTCCAGGCCTTCGGCGGTCTTTGCGAGATCACCGAGGCCGCCAAGGTCAGCTTCGCGGACTGAGGTCGTCGGCCCGCAAGGGCCGGTCTGGCATCCAGGAGAGGGCGTGGTTCCGCAAGGAGCCGCGCCCTTTTCTTGCGCTGGAGCACAGAGCAGGCGGTCCTCGCTATCCGCGATGCGGACAGATCATCCTCCGCTTTCCATCGTGATCTGCGACCTGGACCCGAATTTCCCTCCGCGATGCGGATGCTTTTACCCGCTGAAATTGTCCGACTGGTGATCGGGAACCTAGCCTCGGGAGTAACAAGAAAATCTACCCAGGGGGTTCACACGATGATCGGCAAGCTTCTCCAGACCTGTTCGCTTGGCTCAATGGCCGCGGCCGCGCTGTTCGCGCCGTCCGTGCAGGCGCAGGAGCGCCCGGCAGGAGCCTCGGCGGGCGGTGACATCGTGGTGACTGCGCGCCGCCGCGAGGAATCGCTCCAGGACATTCCGGTCGCGATCAACGTCGTCTCGCAGGACACCATCGCGCGCAAGGGCGTGCGCGACATGAACAGCGTTGCGGCTATGACTCCCGGGCTCCAGTTCGACACCGGTGCCTCGCCCGCCGACATTCGCCCCAGCCTTCGCGGCATTGCCCTGATTGAAGGCCGCTCCAACGTCGCCATGATCGTCGACGGCATCGACACCACGGGTGTCTCGCTCAACACGACCGTGGGCGGCGGCGGCAACCAGAACGCGACCGCGCTCATGGACATCGCGCGCATCGAGGTGGTGAAGGGCCCGCAGACGGTCTACTTCGGGCGCAGCGCCTTTGCCGGTGCCATCAGCTTCGTGAGCAAGGACCCCGAGTTCACGCCGGGGGGCACCTTCAACTTCGGCCTCGGCGCCTATGGCCAGCAGGAAGCCACCGCGCACGTCACCGGCCCCGTCATCGGCGATGTCGTCGCGGCCAAGCTTTCGGCGACGTACAGCAACTTTTCCGGTTTCTACAAGAATCCGGGCAACGGGCAGGGGCTCGATGCCAGCCGCAACTATGGCGTGGGCGGTACCGTGCTGATCGAGAGCGGCGCCTTCACCGGCAAGATCCGGGGCAGCTATCTCAACAGCAACGCCGGACCCGGCGCGGGCTACGTGATCCAGCGCCCGGATACCTCGCTTTATGGCGTGAACACGATCACCGAGGAGACCTTCGACCCCGACGAGGTCAACATGTCCTCGGACCACCGCTACGCCGGCAACAACTCCGAAACCTACCGCGGTGTCCTCGACCTGGAGTATGACTTCGGCAACGGCTTCGTGCTCAACTCGCTTTCGGGCTACAACCGCACCAAGGGACGGCTGGAGTTCGACTTCGACAAGGAGCCGCAGAATGTGCCGCAGGGCGTCGACCTGGGCGGCGGCATGGTCAATTGCCTCTCGATGGTCTGCGTGGGCATCTTCGACTTCGACAACGACCTGCAGCAGATCAGCTCGGACCTGCGCCTGAGCTACGATGGCGGGCCGATCCGCGCGATGGTGGGCGGCTATGTCTTCGACGAGAACTACGAGGAGGTCGACTTTTCGCGCTTCGTGGGCGCCCGGCCGTTCATCACCAGCACGCGCGAGAACATCGATGGCCGCGTCAACCGGCTGAACACCAACACCTATTCCGGTTTCGGCTCGGTCGAGTTCGACCTGTCCCGCGCGCTGACGGTGACGGGCGAACTGCGCTACAACCACGAGGTCATCTCGGCCGCGGCGACGACCGGGGTCAACCTCTTGTTCCTGACCGGCGCGAACGAGATCGACTTTCGCGGCAAGACCAGCTTCGATGCCTGGCTGCCGCGTGTGAGCGCAGCCTGGAAGGTCTCGCCCGACCTCAACATCTACGCGAGCGCGGCCAAGGGTTCCAAGCCGGGCGGCTTCAACACCGGACAGGTGCGCGATGACCTGCGCCCCTTCGGGCAGGAATCGATCTGGACGTACGAGCTGGGCGTGAAGGGCAGCCTCCTCAATGGCGATCTCAACTTCGAGGCCGACGTCTACTATTCGGACTGGTCGGACCTGCAGGTGACGACCGTGTGCTATGGCTCGCTCAGCGCGCAGGGGCCCGAGCCGGAATGCCCCAATTCCTCGGCGGTGACGCTCAACTACATCATCAATGCGGACAAGGCCGAGGTGAAGGGCGCCGAACTGGGCGTGAACGCGACCCCGTTCCACTGGCTGACACTGAGTGGCAGCTACGCCTACACCGATTCCACGTTCAAGGACTTCGCCGCGCGCGACGTCTTCCCCTCGCCCGCCGGGGTGGACCGCCAGTTCGGGGGCAACCGCGTCCCCCTCGTGCCGCGCCATTCGGCAACGGGCATGGTCCATATCGAGGCGCCGCTTACGGGCGAACTCGACGGTTTCATCGAGGGTACGGGGAACTACCGCAGTTCGCGCTTTGCGCGCTTCGACAACCGCGTGAAGCTGGACCAGAAGTTCACCGCCGATGCGCAGATCGGCCTCAAGGGCGGCAGCTGGACCGCGCTTGTCTACGTGAACAACATCTTCAACGATCTGACGCCCGACTTCAGCCGCTTCTGGGGCTCGTTCAACCCGTCCACCTCGAACGGCGAATACATCACCGCGCCCGCGCGCCGTACCGGGGGCATCCGCTTCATCAAGAACTTCTGAGTTTCTCTTTTCGGCCCGGGACCATGTCCCTCCCCGGGCCGGATCGGGATGTGCGAAGGGGCGCAGCGTCCGATGACGCTGCGCCCCTCTTAACGTGTGGGCCGTGTTCGCTCGCTCAGGGGTGAACGAGTTCGAGCCCGCCCGATACCGGCAGCGCCTGGCCGTGGATCCCGGCGGCGGCATCGGAGACGAGGAAGGCGACGAAGCGCCCCACCTCGTCGGGTGTGCCCACGCGTCCGATCGGGGTCTTGCCCTCGATCATCGCGCGGAACTGGCGTGCGCCGTCCTCGCCCAGGGAATCGGTCACGCTCTCGCTCCAGATCAGGCCCGGCTGGATGGCGTTGACGCGCACCTTGCGCTGCGCGGCCAGTTCCCGATCATAGCTTTGGCTAAGGCCGATCATCGCGGCCTTCGAGGCGCCATAGGCCGATCCCCCAAAGCCGGCCCGCATCCCTGCGACGCTCGCGACGTTGACGACCGAACCGCGCCCCTCCTCAAGAAGCGGGAGAAGGGCATCCATGCCCCTGCGGCACCCGCCGTAGTTGAGATGAACCAGGAAGCGCGGCACGTCCTCGTCAAGGTCTTCGATGGGCAGGTTCTTGGCCTCGCCTGCATTGTTGACGAGGCCGTGGAGTGCGCCCTGGGTCTCGCGAATGGTCGCAGCGGCGGCCTCCCAGGCCGAGGCGTCGGTCACGTCGAGGCGGATGAAGGCCCCGTCGCCTCCGGCTTCGCGCACGAGGGCCAGCGTTTCCTCGGCAAGGTTGGGCTTGCGCCCGCCCACGAAGACGAAACCGCCCTGGCGGCCGATCTCGATGGCGCTCGCCCGGCCGATCCCCGAGGTCGCCCCGGTAACGAGAAAAGCCTTTCCGGCGAGCGAGGTCGTGCCTTGCGCATCGGGCGCGGGCTCCAACGCGATGTCGGCGCCCGCGACGAAGCTCTCGCGCATATCGGTGAGCATCTGGAGGGCCGCGACGATCTGCGCAGGGGCCGTGCCGGGCGCAAGGATCAACCGGTTCGAGCGCAGGTGGACATCGCGCCGGGAGGCATCGAGCATCGCCGACCAGGTGGCGTAGCGGATGCCGTTTGCGGCGGCATCGGCATCGATGGCGGCGGGGCCGTCTGCACGGCGAAGGAGGGTGATGAGCGCAGGTTCGCCTGGCGTGCAGAGCCGGTTGGCAAACTTCGCGGTGAGCCAGGCCGAGAGGATTTCCTCCTCGACACCGTCCGGGCCTGTCCCGCCACGCGGGCAATGGACGATGGTGTCGAAGCGCAGTCCTTGCGCCTCGGCCTTGGTGGCAAAGTCCTCCCAGGAGGCCTGGTCCGGCAGGCCCGTGTCGAGGATGGTGAGGTCATGGTCGGCAAGCGCGGTTGCCGCGTGGACACCTTCCGGGCTCGCGGCGTTGAGGATGAGGGCCTTCTTCACAGGCCCACCGGTCCGCCGAAATTGACGTAGGCCAGCGTCGGTTCTGCGGCCTCCAGCGTGTTGATGCGATCTTGGGCCGGGTAGAAGAAATAGGCGCGGCCGGGCGCAGCCGCTCCGCCGTCAACGCCGATGGCGCCTGAGATCGCGAAGATCTCCAGGTAGTGGGGCAGGGCAGCGGTCATCGATTGCCAGCCTGCTGGAAGGCGCACGAAGGCGCTGCCTTCGCCGGTCTCGGGATCGACGCTGAGAACGCGCGCCTCGACATCCGCGCCGAGAAAGCGGCTGGGCGCAAACCCGTCCAGCGCGGCGTCCTTCTCCAGCGCGACGGGCGCGCGCGGAGGCAGGGAACCTTCGGCAAGGTAGAGGTCGTCCTGCGCGGGTTCGGGGACGAAGTTGAAGTCGAGCTGGCGCCCGACGCGCGAGAGGAAGGTCGATTCCTCGGGCACGGTGCTGGCAAAGCCATGTACGGTGCGCGGCGGGTGGAACAGGTAGGCGCCCGCCTCGACCCAGTTGCGGCCATCGAAGCTGAAGCGGCCCGAGACGCCCAGCAGCTCCTCGTAGGTGTGGTGGTAGTGGGCGGTGTCGGGCGCGGTGTAGCCGTCGGCGGGCACCATGCGCTGGAGCGCGGTGCGCGCGCCCGTTTCTTCATCGCGGCTGAGCAGGCGGGAATAGAGTCCGGGCGGGCCGAGTGGCTCCCAGTCCAGTTCGTCCACCCTAAGATCGACTACGCGTGGCCTCATGACGGTCCTTCCGAAAAGCGTGTTCAGACCGGGAGGGTTTCAGATCGGCGGCGCGCCCTCCAGCAGGGTGCGGGCGAGCCTCCGCATGGCGGATGTCCGCACGGCAGGGGTTTGGTCCTGCGCCGTGCCGCGCGCAGTCTCGCGTGTCCCACCCGGTTGTGCAAGGATCGAACCGTGAGCGCTGAAGCCCCCCCCGAACTCGCCTACGATATCTCGCAGTGCGTCCACCGCGCGGACCTCGTGCCTGAAGCCCTGTCGCCCTGGGACGGCCCGGAATTGCCGGGCCTGGTCCTGCGCCGCCTCACCGACGGATCCTTGCGCAGCGCGCTGGCCACACCCGCGCAAGGCTGGCAGACGATGAGTGCACGGGCGGACGGGGCCCTGACCCAGCTCTTCGTGCTCGCAGGCCAGGTGCGGATCGGCGCAACGGTGCTTGGGCCCTACGGCTTCGCGGTGCTGCCCGGCGACCGGCCGCTGGAGGTGGAGGTGCTGGCCGACAGCGAGTGGATCTTCATCGTCGATGCGCCCGTCGAAGGTACCTCGCCCGAGCCGGTGCTGCACGCCGATTGCCGCGCGATCGATCCGTTCGTGCCGGTGATCGAGGGGCGCCGGCTCGACGGCTTCGAGCGCCGCGTCCTCTGGCTTGATCCGCGCAGCGGGGCGGATACGCGCCTGCTCAAGGTGCCGCCGCGTTTTGGCGGCGTGGGTGGGGGCAACTGGCACCCGGTTGAGGAGGAAATCTTCTGCATCGAGGGCGATATCCAGCCCGACGACACCCGGCCCATGCGGGCAGGCTCGTTCCTGTGGAACCCGGCCCGCTCGATCCACGGATTCAATGAGCGGACCGAGGGGGGCTGCATGCTCCTGGAATGGCACGACGGGCCCTGGGACCTGCACCTGGCTTAAACGAAAACGCCCCGGCGGGATGGCCGGGGCGTTTCGTGTTCGGACTTCGTCCGCAACTATGGGGTCAGGCTCAGTCCTTTGCCCACTTGCGTTCGAACTCCCAGACCTTGTCGAAGCCGATCAGTTCGCAGAACTCCTTGAAGTCGAAGAGTTCGGGGCCCTCGAGGCTGGTGCCGGTTTCCTTGAGGCGCTGCAGCGAAACCTCGACCGCGCGCGCGGCGACCAGCGAGGTCATGGCCGGGAAGATAGCCAGCTTGAAGCCAAGCTCCTCCAGTTCGCTGACCGGACGGATCGGGGTCAGGCCGCCATCGGCCATGTTGGCGAGCATCGGCGTGTCGATGGTCTGGCAGATACGGCGCATGTCGTCGGTGTTGGTCAGCGCCTCGGGGAAGAGGATGTCGGCGCCCGCTTCGGCAAAGGCGCCCATGCGGTCTTCCACGGCGTTGTAGCCACCGCTCTGCATCACGTCGGTGCGGGCGATGATGAGGAACTTTTCGTCCTTGCGCGCGTCGCAGGCGACCTTGATCTTCTCGACCATGTCCGCGACCGGGATCACGCGCTTGAAGGGCGTATGGCCGCACTTCTTGGGGAATTCCTGGTCCTCGATCTGCATCGCGGCCACGCCCGCCTTCTCATAGGCAAGGACGGTGTGGTGCACGTTGAGCAGGCCGCCAAAGCCGGTGTCGGCGTCCGCAATGACCGGGGTCTTGGCGCTCTCGACCAGCTTTTCCATGCGGTCGACCATCTGCGTGACCGAGGCAATGCCCGCATCGGGCAGGCCCAGGCCGCTGGCGGTCAGCCAGTAGCCGCTGCCGTAGACGGCATCGAAGCCGACCTTGCGCGCGATGACCGCGGTGATCATGTCCTGAATGCCGGGGGCCGTGACGAACTGGCCGGACTTGACCATGTCGTAGAGGCGGGTGTCCTGCATCGTGTCTTCCTTTATCTTCGCTCTGCCCGGACACGACGCAAGGGCACGGCGCGAGGGCAGGAAACAGGGGCGTGGCTTTGCACTTCGGCTGCGGTTTCGCAGGATGCGCCACAACCGGGATAGGGCAGTCTATCCGTATTGCGGATGAGACGGGACGCGCGCGATGGTCAAGGGCGGCCGTGCGCGGCACGCTCCGGACATGACCCAGAAGACCGTCCCTGTTTCGCGTGTTGCCCCCAATGGCGGCACGCACGCGCCCGAAGTGCAGCCTGCCGCCATGCCCGATGCCGGGGCCTGGGCCCTTATCGCGGGGCTGCTCATGGTGATGACCGTGTGCCATGGCATCATCACCTCGGGCCTGCCCGCGCTCGACAGCGCGATCCTGGCGGACCTGGGGATCAGCCGCGGCGCGCTCAAGTTGCGCGAGACGATCTTCCTGCTCTCGGCCGGGGTGTCGGGGCTGGGGATCGGCTTTCTGACCGCGCGTGTGCCCCCCTCGCGGATCGTGCTGGCGGGCCTCGTGCTCCTGGCGATTACGCTCACCGCCTATGGCCATGCGCGCAGCATCGGGCAGATATATGCGCTCTATGGGCTGCTGGGGCTGTCCTTTGCCTCCTCGCACGTGGTGATCGTGGTGCTGATGGTGCGCGCGCGGTTCTCCGGCCTGCGCACGCTCGCGACCTCGATTGCACTTTCGGGCACGAGCATCGGCGCGGCGATCTTTCCCTCGCTCGCGGTCTTCGCGCTGGAGCAGGCGGACTGGCGCAGTGTCCTGCGCGTGGCGGCCATCATCCCGCTTGCGCTGCTGCCGGTGGCCGCGGTGCTGGTGCGCTCTGCGAAACCGAACAGGCGGGAGGGGGCGCCGGAACCGGCGGTGCCGTCCGGGCCTCTACTCGGCGCGTTCGCGCAGGTGCCGCGCCATCGCCTGGCGCTCGCGCTGCTGCTGGCGGCGACGTTCGGGACTTTCTTCGCCTCGACCGCGTTCCTGCTCAACCTCTTCCTCTACCTTCAGGATATTGGCCTCGGCGCGCGGATGGCGGCCCTCGGCATGACGCTGGTGTTCCTGACCGGCCTGTTCGGCAAGGTGCTGGTGGGCGCGGCGGCGGAGCGTTGGGGGACCAACCGGGTGTGGAATTCGCAGCAGATGCTGCTGCTCGCGGGCGCCTTGCTGCTCAGCCTTGGCGGGCCCATGATCGCGTTTGCAGGGCTGGTGCTGCTCGGCGCAGGGTGGGCCGGGTGCTACGTCCTGACCCAGGTGGTCATCGCTAATTCGTTTGCCGGACCACGGCTGGGCCAGATGACGGGCGCCTTCATCGTCTTTGAATCGATCGCCTCGGGCTCGGGCGTGTTCGTGGCGGGGCGGCTGTTCGATCTGTTCGGCAGCTACCGCCCGGGCTTTCTGATCTGCGCCGCGCTCATTGCCGGTGCCGCGCTGGCAGCCTTCCTATTCCGCCGCCTCGTCGAAGGCGGGCATGCCGTTGCCCATCGCGAAGAGCCCGTCGGCGATCCTGGCTGAGACCCCGAGCATGGGTTCCAGGTAGCGTTCGATGGCCTGGCTGAGCGGCATCGAATTGGCAAAGTAGACGAAGGCCAGCGCGCCCAGCAGATCGCCGCGCCCATCGAAGATCGGCACCGCGATCGAGGAGGTCTTGCCCGGCGTTGCCGAATAGGGCGTGCGCGCGACCGCTGCATAGCCGCATTCGCGGATGCGGACCTGCGCTTTGCCGCTCTGGAAGTCGCGCAGGATCACGGTGTCGAGCGGCTCGTGGATGCGCTGCGACTGGGAGAGCAGCTCGGCCTGTTCGGCCTCGTCCGAGAACGAGAAGAAGACCTGCCCCGAGGCCGACGCCAGCAAAGGCACCTGCCAGCCGGGGTAGTAGTTGTTGAAGGTGAGCGTGGTCTGCGTGCTGGTCGAATCGCGCACCACCATCTTGCTTCCCACCCGGGTCACGACGCTGAGCGGCCAGTGGTGATCGCGCGTAAAGCACTGGATCAGGGGGCGCGCCACGTTCACCAGGCGATCATGGTTCTGGAAACCGCACGAGAGCGTCTGGATAAGCGCGGTCGGGCGGTACCGCTTGCGGGTCGGTTCGCGCTCGATCAGGCCTTCCTCGATCAAGGTGTTCACGATGCGATAGGCGGTCGGATAGGGAATACCCGCCGCGCTCGAGATTTCGGTGAGGCCCAGTGATCCGTAGCGGTTGATGGCCTGGATCACGTTGATCGAGCGCGAGAGCGACTGGATCACGTCCTTGCCCCGGAAGGGCTCGGTTCCGGCGGGGGACGCGGCGGGCGAAGCGACGAATTCAGGCACGGGCATCTCGCGGTTGCTGCATTGATCTGGATCAAAAAAGTTTGCCGAAAGCGGCTTCGAGTCAAGCCGATCCACCGCCTGGCGAGAGAGAATGTCCATGGCATGAACATTGGGACGCGTGGCTGGAGGGCTGCCGCCCGGCCCATGCCGCGATACGGATGGTGCGCTGGCCTGTCGTTTTACCCGTCTGCCCCGGGTGCAAGACCTTGGCTCCCGGCACCAATGCGGCCGCCGGGAGAACGCACAACGGAGTACGTGGCAATCATGAATAGATGCGAAGTCCTGGTCGTGGGCGCGGGCCCTGTCGGCGCGACCTGCGCAGCGCGCCTTGCGGCAATGGGCATCTTGGTGACGTTGATCGAACAGGAGCCGGACTGCGCCCACGACCTCAGGGCTTCGACGATCCACGCCTCGACGCTTGAAATGCTCGACGAGATCGACGCGGCCGAGCCGCTGATCGGCATGGGCCTGAAGGCGCCGATCTACCAGATGCGCGACCGCCGCAGCGGCGAGGCCCTGCGCTTCGACCTGACCGAACTGTCCGACCTCACCCGCTTCCCCTTCCGCCTCCAGTGCGAGCAGCACTACCTGGCCAAGCACCTGGCTACCAAGGTGCAGGAAGCCGACGGCATGGACGTTCATTTCGGCTGCCGCCTCATCGATGCCCGCCAGAACGGCGAAGGCATCATCGCCACGGTGGAGCAGGACGGCGTCCAGCGCGAGATCGCCGCGAAGTTCCTCGTCGGCGCGGACGGCTCGCGTTCGGTCGTGCGCAAGGTCATCGGGGCGGAATTCGATGGCTTTACCTACGAGGAGAAGTTCGTCTCGATGTCGACCCGGCTCGAGATCGAGAAGGCGATCCCCGACCTCGACTACGTGAACTACATCAGCGATCCTGACGAATGGCTGGTCCTGCTCAAGGTTCCGGGCATCTGGCGCGTGCTTGTGCCCGGCGATGGCGATGTCAGCGACGAGGACCTCATCAGCGACGCCAACGCCGACCAGATCTTCAACCGGATCGTGGGGCATGGCAATGTCGAGACCACGCACCGCACGATCTACCGCGTGCACCAGCGCGTCGCCAAGAAGTTCGTGGAGGGGCGCATGGCGATCATCGGCGATGCCGCGCATCTCAATAATCCGCTGGGCGGCTTTGGCATGAACAGCGGCATCCACGATGGCTGGAACCTCGCCGAAAAGCTCTGGATGATCCTGCGCAAGGACGCGGATTTCGAGGCGCTTGCCAAGTTCGAACGCCAGCGCCAGGCTGTCACGCGCTCGTTCATCCAGGCCCAGACCATCGAGAACATGGAGAACATGGGCGAAACCGACCAGACCGCGCTCGCCGCCAAGCGCGAGAAGATGCGCCGTGTCCAGGCCGATCCGGAAGCGCGCCGCGCCTACCTGCTGCGCCAGGCCATGTTCTCCAGCCTTGCACAGGAAAGGGAAATCGCATGACAGGACCGATCACCGAGCCGGCGCTGCGCAAGGCAGCGGGCCCACTCGACCACGTGCGCGGCAACGCGCTCGAATGGGAGATGCTGGGCACCCACGGCCTCAAGCGGCGCAAGCTGGGCGAGGATCCCGAGACCGGGCATGTCACCAACCTCGTCTACATCCCGGAAGGCTGGCGGGGCGGGGGCGTTGCGCACTTCCACGATGCCTTCGAGGAAGTCTACATGCTCGAGGGTTCGGTGACGCTCGATGGCAACCACTACTTTCGCAAGGGCGTCTACTTCTATCGCCCGGGCCACATCGTGCACGGCCACGATGAACGCTCCGAGGAGGGCGCGCTGGCTCTCGTGCGCAGCGACGGGCTGCTCTCGCTCCAGCTGATCCATGAGCCCGAGCAGCCCATCGAGTATCCGCTGCCCGCCGCCGACGATGCGCGTGGTCACGTCTTCGAACTGGCCATCGCCGATGTTGCGCCCCAGCCCGATTCCGCGCTGCCCGAAGGCTGGATGATCAAGACCTTCAGCACCGATCCGCGCAGCGGCGCGCGCACGTTGGAGGCGCTCGTTCCGGCGGGTTGGCAGGGCGAAGCCGCGGCCCTTGGTGTGAGCTGGGAAGCCTACGTTCTGGACGGCGCGCTGGAAGGCGCGGGCGAGACCTGGGGCGCGGGCGACTATACCGTTGGTGCGTCCGACACCCCGCTGCTGGGCGCCACCGCCAGTCTCGAGGGCGCGCGTATCCTCGTCTGGACCTTCGGAGCGGCTTCGTGAAGGCCGCCCGGCTCCACGCTCCGGGCGACATCCGCGTCGAGGACGTCGCCCGGCCGGAGCCGGGCCCCGGACAGGTTCTCGTCCAGGTCATGGCCTATGCGCCTTACGGCACGGACGTGGGGACCTACCTCAACCGGGGTGGGCGCTATGTGAAAAGCTATCCCGTCGGCATCGGCGCGGACTTTTCCGGCATCGTCGCCCAGCTTGGCGCGGGCGTGGAGGGGCTGGCCCCTGGCGACAGGGTCAGCGCGCTCGCGCTCGACCACTGCGGGGCCTGCGCGAACTGCACGAAGGGCCGCCACAACCTGTGTCTTGATCCGGCGTTCCGGACCCCGGTGCGGCAGACCTGCTGCGAGGAATACACGCTTGTTTCGGCGCGCAAGCTCGCGGTCCTGCCCGATGCGGTCGGCTTTGAAGATGCCGCGATGCTGGCCGGGCCCGTCGATGCGCTCAACGCCTTTCGCCGTATGCGGCTGGAGGCGGGGCAGCGGGTCGGCATCGTGGGCGTGGGCGCCATGGGGCTGGGCGCGGTCGCCATGGCGCGCGCGCTGGGGCTCGAGGTCGTCGCCATCGGGGGGAGCGGGCGCCGCTCCGACCTCGCCGGGGACCTTGGCGCAGCCCACCTCTTCCCGATTGCTGCCCATGGGGAGCGCGTCTCTGAGCGTGTGCTTGGCGCGTTCCCGGAAGGGCTGGACGCGGTGATGGAGACCACCGCCTCGGCCTGGGGCATGGACGAGGCTTTCGCCGTTGCCGCGCCGGGCGCGCGTGTCGCGCTGACCGGCGGCGGGGACCTTCCCGTCAGCAACTGGCAGATCGTCGAGCGCGAGCTGGAGATCCTCGGTGTGAAAGCAGGGCCGGGACAGGTCGACGTCCTGGAATTCATCGCCCGTGGGGACCTCTCCCTCCGCCCTACGATCACTCGGCGCTTCGCGCTGGATGACGTGGCCGAGGCCTTTACCCTGCTGGCCGGACCCCAAGCCCGCGATGTCGGGCGTGTCATAATCGAGATCGGAGAGACCGCGTGACAACCGCAAGTGCCCCGCGCACCTTGTATCGCAAGCTCTGGGACAGCCACGTCATCGAAGTCGTGCCCGGAGCGCAAGGAGAGGGTGAGGAAAGCCGCGCGGCTCTCATCCACGTCGACCGCCACCTGCTGCACGAATGCAGCACGCACCAGTCCTTCGAGGCGCTGCGCAGCAACGGGCGCACGGTCCACCGCCGGGAAACCCACCTGGCCGTGCCCGACCACGCCGTTTCGACCGCGCTCGATCGCCTCAGCATCGCGCAGGATGATGGCGCGGCGGGCGCGCAGGTTGCACGTCTTGCCTCCAACGTCGCCGAGTTCGACATTCCCTACGTGCCGCTCGACGATGCGCGCCAGGGCATCGTCCACGTCATGGGCCCGGAGCTGGGCTTTACGCTGCCCGGCATCACGCTTGCCTGCGGCGACAGCCACACCTCGACCCACGGGGCCTTTGGCGCGCTGGCCTTCGGCATCGGCGCGAGCGACTGCGAGACCGTGCTCGCCACCAACGCCATCGTGCAGAGCCGCGCGAAGACCGTGAAGGTCGAACTCTCCGGCACGCTGGGCGCGCACGTCACGTCCAAGGACGTCGCGCTGGCGCTGATCGGGCGCTACGGCGCAGGCTTTGCTACCGGCTGCGCGGTCGAGTTCACCGGCGAGGCGGTGCGCGCCATGTCGATGGCCGCGCGCATGACCTTGTGCAACATGGCGATTGAGGCGGGCGCCCGCATCGGCCTCGTCGCCCCGGACGAGACCACAATCGACTACCTGCGCGGCCGCCCGCTCGCGCCGCAGGGCGAGATGTTCGAGCAGGCCGCGGCCTACTGGCGCACGCTCGCCAGCGATCCGGGGGCGGAGTACGACCGCACCGTCGCGCTTGATCTTGACGCGCTCGCCCCGCAGATCACCTGGGGCACCAACCCGCAGGACGCGGCTCCCGTCGATGGCACGGTTCCGGCCGCGCCCGAGGACGCCGAAGCGGCACGCCAGCACGCCAAGGCGCTCGCCTACATGGGCATCGAAGCGGGCATGCCCGTCACCGACATCGCGGTCGACGTGGTCTTCATCGGCAGCTGCACCAATGGCCGCATCGAGGACCTTCGCGCCGCCGCCGCGGTCGCCCGAGGCCGCAAGGTGGCCGACGGCGTGCGCGCGCTTGTCGTGCCCGGCTCGATGGCCGTGCGCGCACAGGCCGAAGCGGAAGGGCTCGACACGATCTTCACCGAGGCCGGGTTCGACTGGCGCATGGCGGGCTGCTCGATGTGCGTGGCGATGAACGAGGACCGCCTCGCCGAAGGCGAGCGCAGCGCGTCTACCTCCAACCGCAATTTCGAGGGCCGCCAGGGGCGCGGCGGTCGCACCCACCTGATGAGCCCCGCGATGGCCGCGGCTGCGGCCGTGACCGGGCATATCGCCGATGTCCGCACGCTCGAGGAGATCGTGGCATGAAGCCTTTTGAAAGCCTGACCAGCCCGGTTCTGCTCCTGCGCGAGAACCGCATCGACACCGACATCATCTACCCCGCGCGCTTCCTGCTCATCATGCAGCGCGAGGGGCTGGGGCAGTACTTCTGCGCCGACCGCCGCGTCGATTCCGAAGGCAACGCGATGGCCAATCCGATCGACGAGGCCAAGGAACGCGGTGCGGGCATCCTCATCGCGGGCCGCGAATTCGGCTGTGGGTCGAGCCGCGAACAGGCGGTCTGGACGATCAAGGACTTCGGTATCACCTGCGTGATCGCGGAAAGCTTTGGCGAGATCTTCCAGGCCAACTGCCTGCGCAACGGGGTCCTGCCCATCGTCCTTGATCCCGCGACGGTCGAGGAACTTGCCGCCTTCGGCAAGGACGGCGAACTGAGCGTGGATCTCGTCGCGCGCACGATCACGGCGGGTGAGAAGGTCCTCGATTTCGAGATCTCGGACAACGCGCGCGAACGCCTGCTCAAGGGCTGGGACGAAACCGGCATGATCCAGAGCCGCTGGGGCGCGGCGATCTCGACGTTCGAGGAGGGCCAGCGCGCCGCGCAGCCCTGGCTTTACGAGCCGCTCGCGATCTGAGGCGAAATGCCCAGGCACACAGTATCGGGAAGGGCGGCGAAGCAGGGGTTTCGCCGCCCTTTTTGCTGCGCGCGAAAAATGCAACTCAAGTCCGTTGCGTGTGCTCGAACGAAAATTATAACAACGTCTACGTAAATTTCGCGTCGTGCGCTAATTTGCGTGCGGAGTCGGGCGTGGTGAAGCTCTTGGTTCGGTGTCGAACCGGCGTTACCACGGGGCATCGGACGGCTTTGCGCCGGGTATCTCGGACAAGTGCCGGGGCCTGCGCAAGTCGAACGGAAACAAACCCTTTGCAAGAAGGGAACCCGAAGCGCGCGCAGGCCTTGTTCCCCAGGCAGGGGCAAGGGCCGAAGCAAGACGCGGCAATTGGGCGGAGACGATGATGAGTGAAGGCAAGACCACCTCGAAGGCCAAGGCCACCAAGTCGGCCAAGGCATCGCGCGGAAGCGATGATCTGGCGCAGATTCTGGCCGATCAGATCCGCGCCGGACTCCTGCCCGGTGACGGCGCGAAGGACGAGCCCTGGATCGAGGACGCCGCGGCGTTCCTGCTCGATGCGGCGAAAACGCGCGAGGATGGCGAGAGCGTGGTCGAAGTGGCCTCGGCGGGCGAGGAACGCCCGGTTCTGCGCGTGGCGCTCATCAACGAGGACATGCCCTTCCTGGTCGATTCGACCGCGGCCGCGCTCGCTGCGCTGGGCCTCGTGATCGACCGGCTGGTCCACCCCATCGTCAATGTCGCGCGCGAGGCGGACGGGACGCTCGCGCGCTTTGGCCCGGATGGCCATGACGAGGCCTTCACCCGCGAATCGATGATCTACATCGAGATGGCGCGCGTCGATGCCCGCCAGCGCGGCGAACTCAAGCGCACTCTGGAATCGATGCTGGCCGACGTGCGCAGCGCGGTCGCGGACTGGCCGCGCATGGTCGATGCGCTCCACGAGGACGCCTCCACCATCGCGGACCGCGAAGGCGCCGCCCTGCTGGAGTGGTTCGCCTCAGGCATGCTCACGATCCTGGGGCACGTCACGCGCGGGCGCGATGAAAGCCACTCCAAGCGCCTGGGCATCTGCCGCCGCGGGGTGAAGACGCTTCTCTCCGATGCCAGCTACGAACGCGCCTTTGCCACGTTCGATGCCCAGCTTGCCGAGGGCAAGCTGACCGCGCCGATGGTGATCAAGGCCAACCGCGTGTCGAGCGTGCACCGCAGGGTTCCGCTCGACCTGTTCCTCGTGCCCGTCGTCGAGGAGGGCAAGGTCACGGCGCTTTCGGTCCATGCCGGCATCTGGACCAGCGAGGCGCTGGCATCGACGCCCGACCGCGTGCCGCGCCTGCGCGGAGTGCTTGCGCGCATTGCCTCGAACATGAACTGCGATCCGCGCAGCCACACCGGCAAGGCGCTGGCGCATGCGCTGACCAGCCTGCCGCACGATCTGGTGCTCGGTCTGGAAGATGCCGATGTCGAGCGGCTGGCGGGCACGATGACCGGCCTCGTGGACCGGCCCCGGCCGCGCCTGCTGCTGGCGACCGCACCGCTCATGCGCCACCTCTTCGCCTTCATCTGGCTGCCGCGTGACCTGGTCTCGACCAAGATGCGCCACCGCATTCAGGCGCTCGTCGAGGAAGCGGCCAACGCGCCCGCGCTCGACTGGACGCTGGTGGTGGAATCGGGAAGCCTGGCCATGCTGCGCTACACTTTCGACATTCGCGAAGGCGCGCAGGAGCCCGACGAGGCCCAACTCGACCATCGCCTGCAGGTGCTGCTGCGCGGCTGGACCGAGGCGGTCGCCGCCGTCCTTGCCCAGCAGCTTGAACCGGCGCGAGCCAACGCCATCGCGGGCCGCTATGCGGAAGGCTTCCCGCTTGGCTACCGCAGCGAGTATGGCCCGGCCGAAGCCGCCATCGACATCGCCCATATGCGCAAGATCGTGGTCGGCGAGGCGGGCGAGGCCGCACGCGCCACGGGCCAGCGCGACGCGCGCCTCTACGCCCATGAACAGGACGAAGAGGGCAACCTGCGCCTGAAGATCTACCAGGCTGCGGGCCAGCTGCCGCTCTCCGATGCGGTCCCGGCGCTTGAGAACTTCGGCTTCCGCGTCCTGGCCGAAGTGCCGACCGTGCTCGACCAGGGGCGCATCGGCACGATCCACGACTTCACGCTGGAACTTCCGGCAGGCACCGAGCCCCATGCGGTGCTGGGACTTGCGCCCATGATCGAGGACACCTTGTGCGCGGTCCTCAACGGCGAGGGGGAGAACGACGCCTTCAACCGCCTCGTCCCCGGCCTTGGCCTCTCCAAGCGCGAGGCCAACTGGCTGCGCGCCTTCTACCGCTACCTGCGCCAGGGCGGCATGCACTTTGGCATCGCGACCGTGGTCGAGGCGCTGCTCGGCGCACCCAAGGTGACACTGGGCATTGTCGACCTGTTCCGTGCGCTCCACCAGCCTGACTTCAAGGGCGACCGCAAGGCCGCGCAGGGGAGCGCGGAAGAAGCCATCCGCGAAGGCCTGGCCGGGGTTGGCGCCCTCAACGATGACCGTCTGCTGCGCGCCTACCGCGACCTCGTGCTGGCCATGCTGCGCACCAACGCCTTTGCCCCGCACGCGCAGGTGGCGCTGGCCTTCAAGTTCGATTCCGCAGGCGTTCCCGGGCTTCCCAAGCCGCTGCCCTGGCGCGAGATCTTCGTCTATTCGCGCCGGGTCGAAGGCATCCACTTGCGGGCCGGGCCGATCGCACGCGGCGGCCTTCGCTGGTCCGACCGGCGCGACGACTTCCGCACCGAGATCCTGGGCCTGATGAAGGCGCAGCGCGTCAAGAACGCGGTGATCGTGCCGACGGGTGCGAAGGGTGGTTTCTATCCCAAGCAGCTGCCCGATCCCACGCGCGACCGCGCAGGCTGGGCGGCCGAGGGGCAGGCCAGCTACGAGATCTTCATCGCAACCCTGCTCTCGGTCACCGACAACATCGTCGAGGGCAAGGTCGTCCATCCCGAATGTGTCGAGATCCGGGACGGCGAGGACCCCTACTTCGTGGTCGCGGCCGACAAGGGCACGGCCAAGTTCTCCGATGTGGCCAATGGTATCGCGGAATCGAAGGACTTCTGGCTCGACGATGCCTTCGCCAGCGGCGGCTCGAACGGTTATGACCACAAGGCCATGGGCATCACCGCACGCGGCGCCTGGGTCTCGGTGCAGCGCCACTTCCTCGAAATGGGGATCGACGTGCAGACCGACCCGGTCCGTGTCGTGGGCTGCGGGGACATGTCGGGCGACGTGTTCGGCAACGGCATGCTGCTCTCCAAGGCGATCAAGCTGGTGGCGGCCTTTGACCACCGCCATATCTTCATCGATCCCGATCCCGACCCGAAGACCGGCTGGGACGAGCGCAAGCGCCTGTTCGAGCTCACCCATTCAAGCTGGGATGATTACGACAAGTCGCTCATCTCCAAGGGCGGCGGGGTCTTCCCGCGCTCGATGAAGTCGATCCCGCTGAGCCCGGAAATCCGCAAGGCGCTGGGCGTCGAAGTCGAGGCGCTCGATCCGGATTCGCTGATTTCGGCGATCCTGTGGGCCAAGGTCGACCTCCTCTGGTTCGGCGGCATCGGGACTTACGTGAAAGCCTCGAGCGAGAACAACGCGACCGTGGGTGATCCCGCCAACGACGCGCTGCGTGTCAGCGCCAACGAGGTCGGCGCGCGGGTCATCGGCGAGGGCGCGAACCTGGGCGTCACGCAGGCCGGGCGCATCGAGTTTGCGCTCAAGGGCGATGCGGGCCGTGGTGGGCGCATCAACACCGACTTCATCGACAACTCGGCGGGCGTCGACTGCTCGGACAACGAGGTCAACATCAAGATCTCGCTCGCCGCGGCGCGCCGGGCAGGCAAGCTTACCGAGAAGAAGCGCGTGGCGCTGCTGCGCGACATGACCGACGAAGTCGCCGAGATCGTGCTTGAGGACAACCGCCTCCAGGCGCTTGCCCTTTCGATTGCCGGGCGCGGCGGAGCGGACACGGTCCACTCGCACATCCGCCTCATCGAAATGCTCGAAGAAGGTGGCAACCTCGACCGCGTGACCGAAGGGCTGGCCGAGAACGAGACGCTGGTGCGGCGCGGGCAGGACGGGCGCGGACTGGTCCGCCCTGAGCTCGCCGTTCTCCTTTCGAGCAGCAAGCTGGTCCTGCAGGACGCCATCGAGAACAGTTCGTTGCCCGATGGCGAAACTCTGGAGCCGATGCTGGTCGGGGCTTTTCCCGAGCCGATGCAGGCCAAGTACACGACCTTCATCCGCGAACACCGCCTAGCGCGCGAGATCATTGCGACCAAGCTTGCCAACCGCATCGTCAATCGTCTGGGCCTCGTCCATCCCTTCGAGGTGGCCGAGGAAGAGGGCGCGACGCTGGGCCAGATGGCCGCGGCCTTCGTTCTGGCCGAGGACATGTTCGATCTGGGCGATCTGTGGAGCCAGCTCGAGACTGCCGAGATGCCAGAAGAAGCGCGTCTCGCCCTGTTTGACCGGACGGCGGGCGCGATGCGCTCGCATATGGCCGACCTGCTGCGGGCTGGCGCAGGACGCGTGGCGCCGGGCGAGCTCAAGGATCGCCTCAAGGGCGGCATGAAGGTCCTCAAGGCCGACGTCTACGACCTCCTGGGCGAACACGCGCAGGGGCAGTCGAAGCGCATCTTCGAGAGCTTGTGTGAGCTTGGCGCGCCCGAGGAGCAGGCCCGCGCAGTGACGCGCCTGTTCGATCTCGATGGCGCGGTCGGCATCTCCGACCTTGCCGCCGAGACGAAGATCGCGGCGCGCGAACTGGTGGAGGCCTTTACCTCGCTGGGCGCCGGGCTGGGGCTCGACTGGGCGCAGGCGAGCGCCGCCCTGATGACGCCGACCGACCCCTGGGAGCGTCTGCTGGTGGCGGGACTTGCCCGCGATTTCCAGCAGATGCGGCTCGATTTCCTGAAGGCGCTCGTGCGCACCAAGGCGGGCAAGGACGATCTCGACGGCGCGACCGCACAGTGGACGCGCGAGAACTCGGCCGCGATCTCTGCCTTCCGTACGGTTGTGCGCCGGGCCGAGGAAGCAGGCACGCATACACCCGCGATGCTTGCGCAGATCGCGGTGCAGGCGCGCAACCTGCTCAAGCGCTGAACGCCGCGCGCGCGCGGCGGGTCAGTCTGCGGACTGGTCTGCCGCGCGCGGGTGGACGAAGCGCTTGGCGATAGTGCGGGCCAGCCAGGGGCCCAGCAGCAGGATCGCGGCCATGCGCGCGGTCTGGAGCGTCATTACGAAGCCCACGTCGACGGGCGAGGACGCCGCGACAATGGCGATCGAATCCATGCCGCCCGGGCTCGTCGCGAGGTAGGCGGTGGCGATGCTGACGTGTGCGATGCGCGACAAGCCCAGGCCGAGCAGGAAGCAGGTCCCCATCATCGCGGCAATCGCAACGAGGACGGCGGGAAAGACCGTGCGGGCGCGCTGGATCGTCTCGATCGTGAAACGCGAGCCGATGCCCCAGCCCACCACCATGTAGGCGACGGCAAGGAGCGCGCGTGGGACCGCGAAGCTCTCGACGAGGCCGCTCGCATGGAGAATGGTGCCCAGGACCAGTGGTCCCAGGATGTTGGGAGCCGGCAGGCGCACCAGACGCCCGAGGAACAGCCCCGCCGCTGCCGTAGCGAGCGTCGCCAGCATGGGCATGGGCGCGACCGGCCAGAACCAGGGCTGCGAAGCGGTGGTGACCGCGTGGGCGGAGCTTTCCTCGCCCAGCGTCATCGCCAGCGCCGAGGCGCCCAGCGTGACCATGACCACGCGGACGTAGGTCATGAAGGCGACCATGCGGAAGTCCTCGCCGCTGTCGCGCGCCATCAGCACCATGGCGGTTGCAAGGCCGGGCGCCGAACCCCAGATCGCGACGGCGCCCGGCAGGATGCGAAAGGCCGCCAGAAGAATGCCCGTGCCGAAGGCGACGAAGAGCGTGGCAAGCGCGCCGCCGATGAAGATCGGCCAGTCGGCGGCAAAGCGTGCGACGACCTCGGGGCCCATCGAGGCGGCGATGAGGCAGCCGACAATGGACTGCGCGGCTGCGAAAAGGCCCGGGTCCGCTTTCATCTCGTAGTCGCGCAAGGCGAACGCGATGGCCGCGAACATGGGGCCGAGCATCAGGCTGGCCGGGATGTGAAGCAGGTTTCCGCCCGCGCCCAGCACCACCGAGAGGGCGATGAGAGCAAGCCAGCGCTGCGGATGCGAAGGAAGAAGGGTCACGCGGGTTCCGGCGCTGTTGTGCGGGAGAGGGCTGATCTCCCCGCTCTGCGCGCAGGTGCGGGCAAAAGCAATCCTTCGCACTTGCAGCAATCCGGCTGGCGGATGAAGTGGGCTCGTCCTCAGCCCAGCGGAAGCTTGAGCGGTGGCTTGATCGTCTCGAGCACGATGATCGATTTCACGTCCCGTACGCCGGGGATGCGCAGCAGGGATTTGAGCGTGATCTGCGAGAGATGCTCGACATCGCGCGCGATGACATGGACCAGGTAGTCCATGTCGCCGGTCACCGCATGGCAGGCGATGACATAGGCGTTGTCCTGGATCGCGCTTTCGAAGCGTTCGATGTTGACGTCCGAATGGGCATCGAGGTTGATGAGCACGTAGGCGTTGAGCTCAAGCCCCAGCTTGCGCGGATCGAGCACGGGCTGGTAGCCCCGGATCACGCCGTCTTCTTCCAGCTTGCGGATACGGCGGCTGACCGGCGTCGCCGAGAGTGCGGCGTGTTCGGCCACTTGCGCCACGGGCATGCGCGCATCTTCCTGGAGCGCGGCGAGGATCTTCCGGTCGAATTCGTCCAGCGGCATGAATCATCCAATTCCAGGTTGTTTCTTGGTGGAATACACCATGAAGGCCCTTCTGGGGAGCGCAGTGCGCACGAAAACGGCGCGGGGCCTGTGGTACTATCTCCCTCATGAAGACACCGCAGACGACAACAAGCGCAAGTGGTCTTCGTGGAGAGTATGGCAAGGTGGGCGCGGACTACACCGCCGCGCAGGAGTGGGATGCCTATACGCCCGCGATGCACGACAGGTGGCGCCGCCTTTACCAGGCGCAGGCCGAACTGACGCGCCGGCACGGGTGTCGCGCGTTTGGTGAGGGTTTGGCGCGGCTCGATTGCGCGCAGGCCATTCCGCGCTTTTCGGACGCGAACCGCGTGCTGGAACCGGCCACCGGCTGGCGGCTCGTCGCCGTGCCCGGGTTCATCCCCGACGCGGTTTTCTTCGAGCATCTGGCCCACCGCCGTTTCCCGGTGACCCGCTGGCTGCGCGAGGAGCACGAGCTCGACTATCTGGTGGAGCCCGATGTGTTCCACGACTTCTTCGGCCATGTGCCGATGCTGCTCGACCCGGCCATCGCCGATTTCCTGCAGGCTTATGGCACGGCGGGCGCACGGGCGATGGAACTGGGCGCGCTCGACATGCTGGCGCGGCTCTACTGGTACACCATCGAGTTCGGCCTCGTGCGCGAGGACGGCGCGCTCAAGGTGTTTGGCGCAGGCATCCTGTCCTCGGCAGGCGAGACGCGCTTCTCGGTGACGGACCCAGACGTGCTGCGCCTGCCCTTCGATCCCTTGCGGATCATGCGCACGGGCTACCGCATCGACGCGTTCCAGGAGACGTACTTCGTCCTCGATAGCCTGCCCGAACTCGTCGAGCGGCTCGTCGCGCTCGACCTTACGCCTTTCTATGCGCGCTGGCGCCACACGCCGCCGATTGCCCCGGGCGCGTGCCTGCCGGGCGAGACGACATTCGATAATCTGGGAGAGACTGCATGACCGACCTTTTCGAAAACCCGATTGGCCTCGACGGCTTCGAGTTCGTCGAGTTTTCCGCGCCCGAGAAGGGCCTACTCGAACCTGTGTTCACCGCGATGGGCTTTACCCGCGTGGCGCGCCACCGCTCCAAGGATGTGGAGCTGTGGCGCCAGGGCGGGATCAACTTCATCACGAACTATGAACCCCACAGCCCGGCCTGGTTCTTTGCGCGCGAGCATGGCCCTTCGGCCTGCGGCATGGGGTTTCGGGTCAAGGACGCGCGCGCGGCCTACGAGGAATTGCTGCGCCGCTCGGCCGAGCCGGTCCATGTCGAGACTGGTCCGATGGAGCTGCGCCTGCCTGGCATCCGGGGCATTGGAAGCTCGATCATCTATCTCGTCGACCGCTACGAGAGCGCGGCTGACCCGGCGGCGCTCTCGATCTACGACATCGACTTCGCGTACTTGCCCGGCGTCGAGCGCCATCCGGCGGGCGCGGGCTTCAACACGATCGATCACCTCACCCACAACGTCTACGGCGGGCGCATGGCCTACTGGGCGGACTACTACGAAAAGCTCTTCAACTTCCGTGAGATCCGCTATTTCGACATCAAGGGCGAGTACACCGGTCTCACCTCGAAGGCGCTGACGGCCCCAGACGGGCGCATCCGTATTCCGCTCAACGAAGAGGGCGAGGGCGGGAAGGGCCAGATCGAGGAATTCCTGCGCGCCTTCAACGGCGAGGGAATTCAGCACATCGCGCTCATTACAGATGACCTTGTCGCCGCGTGGGACCGCCTCAAGGACCTGGGCGTCCCCTTCATGAGCGCGCCGCCTGAAACCTACTACGAGATGCTGGCCGAGCGCCTGCCCGGCCATGGCCAGGACGTGGGCGAACTGCAGGCGCGCGGCATTCTCCTCGATGGAACGACCGAAGGGGGCGCCCCGCGCCTTCTCCTCCAGATTTTCGCCGAGGCGCAGGTGGGCCCCGTCTTCTTCGAATTCATCGAGCGCCAGGGCGACGATGGCTTCGGCGAAGGCAACTTCAAGGCGCTGTTCGAATCGATGGAGCGTGACCAGGTCCGCCGCGGCGTCCTCCACGTCGAAGAAAACGGCTCGAAGGATTGAGACAGACGGGGGAAGGTGGACCGTTCAGGGAGCCACCGCCTCCGCCGCGTGCCGGACCTCCCTTCCTCCGGGTCGAGGTCCGGCACGCCCCCCACATGAGACACCGGGAGAGAATGCCATGACCCAACTTCCTGCACCGTCGCTTGGCGGCATCCACCACGTTGCGTACCGCTGCCGGGATGCGAAGGAGACCGTGGACTTCTACCGGGACGTGCTGGGCATGGATTTCCAGCTCGCCATCGCCGAGGACAAGGTGCCCTCCACCGGCGCGCCCGATCCGTACATGCACGTCTTCCTCGATTGCGGGGGCGGCAACGTGTTGGCCTTCTTCGAACTGCCCAATTCGCCCGCGATGGACCGCGACCGCGCGACGCCCGAATGGGTCCAGCACATCGCCTTCAAGGTCGACAGCGAGGACGATCTGCTCGCGGCCAAGGCCCGTCTGGAAGCGCGCGAATTGGAGGTGGTGGGGCCGGTTCACCACGGGGTGTTCAAGTCGATCTACTTCTTCGACCCCAACGGCCACCGGCTGGAACTGGCCTGGCAGTTCGGCACGTCCGACCAGATGGGGCGCCTCAAGGCCGTGGCCGACGACATGCTGGAGGAATGGAGCCGCACCCGCCGCGCGCCGCGCCACGCGGCCTGGCTGCATGAGGAGGCGGCGCAGGGCTGAGGTTACTGGGGTGACGCCATCCGTCATCGAACAGAGAAAGTAAAAGGAAGAAAGCCATTTCAAGGGGCCATCGCCCCTTGACCCCAGAATGGGCGACCTCACCGTTCCCAGCCAGGGCGGGGTGTGGGGCGCGGGGCAGACAGTTCGGGGAGCCCGAGGGCGATGGCCCTCGGAATTATCCTTCTTCCTACTCCCCCTTTCCCTTGAAGGAAAAAGCCCGCCGGGGTGACCGGCGGGCTTTTCGTGTCATCGGGGACGATGCGCTCAGCGCAGGCGCACCGGGATGAAGATCGGCGGGTTGCCGCGCGGCTGGACGCGCAGCAGCATGGCCGAGCGCTTCTCCGACTTGGCCGCTTCGACGGCCTTGGCGAATTCGGCCTTGGAGTTCACTTCCTTGCCGTCGGCCAGCAGCACGATCATGCCGCGGCGAAGGCCCTTCTGGGCCGCGTCCGAGGCGGCATCGACACCGGCGATGACCACGCCCTTGGACGGATCGCTGACGCCCAGCTGGCGCGCGATCTGCGGGCTCATGTCGATCACCGAGACGCCGAGGGTCTCCTCGATCACGCCCTGGGTGTCTTCCTGACCGCGGTTGTCGAAGGGGTTGGAGTCGGAATCATCGTCCGGGTTGAACGCCTGGTTCAGTTCGTCCTCGCCAGGGCGCTTGGCGACCGTGGCGTTGAGCGTGATCTTGCGGCCATCGCGCAGGACCACCAGCGGAATGCGGCTGCCCGGCTCGGTGTTGGCGACGAGGAAGGAGAGCGACTGCTCGCGGTTCACTTCCTTGCCGTCGACCGAGATCACGACGTCGCCCGCCTTCATCCCGGCCTTGGCTGCCGCACCTTCGGGCTCGACCGCCTGGATGAATTCGCCCTTGTTCTTTTCCACGCCCAGCGCTTCGGCGAGATCGTCGTTGAGCGGCTGGATGCGCACACCCAGATAGCCGCGCTCGATTGCCTCGCCCTTGATGAGCTTCTGGACGATGGGGGCTGCGGTCTCGGCCGGAATGGCAAAGCCGATGCCCACGCTGCCGCCGGTCGGCGAGAAGATTGCGTTGTTGATGCCGATGACGTTGCCGTTCATGTCGAACATCGGGCCGCCCGAGTTGCCCCGGTTGATCGCCGCGTCGGTCTGCAGGTAGCGGTCATAGGCGCCGCCGCCGCCGGTGTTGCGGTAGACCGCCGAGATGATGCCCGAGGTGACGGTGCCGCCCAGGCCAAACGGGTTGCCGATGGCGATGATCCATTCGCCCACGCGCGACTTCGAGCTGTCGCCGAACTTCACGAAGGGGAAGGGCTTGTCACGGCCGATCTTGAGTACGGCCAGGTCCGAGGCGGCGTCCTTGCCGACGAGCTTGGCCGGGTACTCGGTGCCGTCGGGCATGGTGACGGTGATCGATTCGACCTCGCCCTTGCCGTCCGCGGTGATCACGTGGTTGTTGGTGACGACATAGCCGTCCGCCGAAATCACGAAGCCCGAACCCAGCGACTGCGCCTCGCGCGTCTGGGGCGAGCCGCCACGGTTGCCGAACAGGCCCTCGAAGGGCGTGCCGGCAAACGGGTTGGCCTGCTGCTGGACCTGGATGCGCTGACGCGTCGAGATGTTGACGACGGCAGGGGCCAGCTGTTCGGTGAGATCGGCGAAGCTGGCCGGCGCGCCGGAGCGCGGCACGACATGCGTCATCTGGCTGGCTTCGTTCTGGGCGACTTGCGCCCCGGCGGGATATCCGGTCGCCAGCGAGAGGGTGGCGCCTCCCAGAAGGAGGGCGGTGGTCAATCCATAAGCGTATCGCACGGGCTTCACGTCCTTTGATTCCTCCGTTGCAACGGTGTCACGGCACCGTTTGTTCCGACCCCGCCCCCCGGATGAAGCGGCGCAACTTAACCGGGTTTGAATGGTGCGGGGCTCGGGCTGGTATCTGTCCAAAAATCCGGGCCGTTCAGGGCTGCCGGAAGTGCTTGAGGTAGGCATTGTCCGGCGAAAGCAACAGGGTCTTCGATCCGGATTCGCCATCCTTGGCAAACGACACGTCGTAGCTCTGCATGGCGCGATAGAAGTCGTAGAAGGCCGGGTCCTTGCCGAAGCTCTCGGCATAGATCCCCGCCGCCTGGGCTTCGGCTTCGGCGCGGATGATGCGGGCATCGCGCTGGCCGCGCGCGGTGATCGTCTTGGCCTCTTCCTGGCGCGAGGCGACCATGCGGTTGAAGGCACTTTCCTGGGCACCGTCGGGAAGATCGGCGCGCTTGATGCGCACGTCGACCACGCGCGCGCCGTACTGCCGGGCCTCGCTGTCGAGCAGGTCGCGGATGTTGGCCATCGCCTGCCCGCGCTCGGCGGTCAGTAGCGAGGTAAAGGTCCGCTTGCCCAGTTCCTGGCGCACGTTCGAGGACAGGATCGGGATCAGCTGCTGCGTCACGTTCTCGGTGGTGCGCGCGGTCTCGATCATCTTGACCGGATCGGTGATGCGGTAGCGGGCATAGGCATCGACATTGACGCGCTGCTGGTCGGTCGAGAGCACCTGTTCCTGGCTCATGTCGACGGACAGCAGGCGCTTGTCGATGCGCTGGACGCGCTCGTAGCCGGGAATGTGGAAGTGGATGCCCGCATCGGTCGCGCCATAGGGCGCGCCCGCGACATAGGCGTTGTAGACGCGGTTGGGCTTACCACCGCGCACGATCACCACCTGCTGGTCCTCGGGCACGATGATCACGCTCATCCACAGGCCGACGAGAACGATGGCCGCGGCGACCAGGAGGCCGGTGTACTTCTGCATCGAGGCGCTCATCACTGGCCTCCCTTCGCGTTGGCATTCCCGTCCGCGCTGGCGGCCGGCGCGGCCCTGCGGGTCACTTCGGGCAGCGGGATGTAGGGGGTCACGCCGTCGGCCTCGGCCACGACCGTGTCGTTGTTGCGCAGGACACGCTCCATCGTCTCGTAGTACATGCGCCGCTTGGTCACTTCGGGGGCCTGGCGGTATTCCTCGTAGACCTTGTCGAACTGCGAGGCGTTACCTTCCGCCTCGGCCAGCTTCTGCTGGGCCCAGGCGCGGGCTTCGGAACGGTCGCGCTCGGCGTCCTGCTGGGCCACCGTCACCTGCTCGAAGGCCGAGCGGGTCTTGGACGGCGGGTCGGACTTCTTGATTTCCACGCCCTGGATGGCGATGCCCGACTTGTAGTAGTCGAGCAGCGTCTGCATGCGCTCACGCACGTCCTGCTCGACGCGGGCACGTCCGTCACCCGAGATGGCATCGTTGAGCGAGATCTGCGCGATCGAGGCGCGCATCGCGGTCTCGGCGACCTCGCGTACGGTTTCCTGCGGATCGGCCAGGCGGAAGGTGTAGTTCTTGAGGTCCTTGATGTTCCAGCGCACGAGGTAGGTCAGGTCGACCAGGTTCTTGTCGCTGGTGAGCATCAGCTTCTCGCCGCTGCCTTCCGGGATGGTGTCGACGTTGAACGAGCGCACGTCCTCCACCTTCACGCTTTCGATAGGCCAGGGGGCGGTCAGGTTGATGCCCGAATCGATGACGCGCGAATAGCGCCCGAAGCGGGTGACGACGCCCTGTTCGCCCGGATCGAGCTGGTGAAAGCTCGACAGGAAGAGGAACAGCACGACCACGCCGCCGATCAGGAAGGGCATCCAGGAGGAGCCGTCGGGCCGGCGCGGCATCTGCGGGAAACCACCGCCGGGGCCGCGCGGGCCGCCGCCTCCACCGCCCTTGCGCGGATCGCGCGAGCGGAAGATGTCCTCGATGCTGGCCGAACGGCGCGGCGGGGGATTGCCGCTGGGAAGCCAGGGATTGCGCGGGCCCGCGCTGTCGCCCGAGCCACCCTTGTCACCATCGCCATCGCCGGAACCGCCGCTCGAGGCGTCGTCCGCGCCGCTGCCGTCCTGCCCCGATCCGGTGCCATCCTCACCCGATGAGCCGCCGCCCGAGCCCCAGGGGCTGTTGCGTCCGGCCATCTTCAGGCCTGCTCGCGTAATTGCATCGCCAATCGCTTTCATGGCGTTATCTATAGGAAGGCTTGTGCCAAAAAACACCCTTGCACCGAAAAACAGGGCCACTCTTGCCCTTTTTCCTTCGCTGGGCCACCTGAGCGCCATGAACCGCTCACAATTCCGCAAAGCGACGCCCCTGTCATGAGCACCCCCGACAGCACTCCCGATACCGAGGCGCTGCGCGCGCTTCTTCCCGCCCAGGCGCGCGAGCGCCTGCAATCGCTGCGTTGCGCCGAAGCTACGGTCACGCTGATCCTTGAGGCCTCCGGACTTTCCGCAAGGGATCGCGCCGCGCTAGAGATCGCGGCGCGCAAGGCGCTGCTGCGCGAAGAGGATATCGCCGAAGTGCGCATCGCCTTCATGGCCGACAAGGACGCCGGTGCCGTCAAGGCGGCCCCGCGCATTCTCGCGGTCGGCTCGGGCAAGGGCGGGGTCGGCAAGTCGACGCTTTCGACCAACCTGGCTGTCGCCCTCGCGCGCCAGGGGCTCAAGGTCGGCCTCGTCGATGCCGATATCTACGGCCCCTCGCAGGCGCGTCTCCTCGGCACCGAGGGCATCAAGCCGGTCGCCCACGACAAGCGGCTGGTTCCGGTGGCAAGCCCCTGGGGCGTGCCGGTGCTTTCGATGGCGCACCTCTCCGAACCCGGGCAGGCGATTGCGTGGCGCGGGCCGATGGCAGCAGGCGCGCTGACGCAGCTCCTGGAAGCCCACTGGGAGGACGCCGACGTGCTCGTCGTCGACCTCCCGCCGGGTACGGGCGACGTGCAGCTGACCATGCTCCAGAAGTTCAAGCCGGCAGGGGCGGTCATCGTCTCGACCCCGCAGGACCTGGCGCTGATCGACGCGACCCGCGCGATCGAGCTGTTCACCAAGGGCGGCGTACCGATCGTGGGCCTGGTCGAGAACATGGCGGGCTACATCTGCCCCCATTGCGGCGAGGAAAGCGATCCCTTCGGGTGCGGCGGGGCGCAGGCCTCGGCGCAGGAACTGGGCGTCCCTTTCCTCGGGCGCATCCCGCTCGACATCGCCATCCGAACGCAGAGCGATGCCGGAACGCCGCCTGCGGCCGGTGAGGGCAAGCAGGCCGAGGCCTTTGCCGCGCTGGGGCAGCAGGTCGCCGCGTGGCTGGACAGCACGGCGGGCGCGGAGAGCAACTGATGCGCGTCACGCGTCGGGGCATCCTGATAGGGGGACTTGTCGGCGGCGGACTTGCCGTCGGCTGGTTGCTGCGCCCGCGCAGCTTTCCGCTGCCGCTCCAGCCCGGCCCCGACGAACAGGCCTTCGACGCCTGGATCAAGATCTCGCGCCAGGGCGTCGTCACCGTCGCCGTCCCGCAGGTGGAGATGGGGCAGGGGATTACCACGCTCCTGCCGCAGATCGTCGCGATGGAACTGGGCGCGGACTGGCGCCAGGTCGCGGTCGAGCCCGCGCCGGTCAGCGCGCACTATGCCAACACTGTCCTCGCTGCCCGCTGGGGCGAGATGTGGCTGCCCGCCGCGCCGCGCCTCGTTGAGCAGCCCGAGGACCTCGTCACCCGCCGCTGGGCTGAGGATAACCGCTTCAACGTCACCGCCGACGGCACCGCGCTCGCCGCCTACGAAGCCCCCGCGCGCGCCGCGGCCGCATCAACCCGCGCGCTCCTGATGCAGGCCGCCGCCGAGCGTTGGGGCGTGGCGTGGGAGGAATGCACCGTCGCCGATGGTCTCGTCCGCCACGGGGAGCAGACCTTGCCCTTCGGCGCGTTAGCCGAGGCGGCGAGCCGTCTGGACCCGCCCGATGTGCCCCCGCTCCAGCCCGTGGCGCCGGCCGAGGACCCGAGCGACTTCCCGCCCGGTGCCGAGCTTGCCTTCCCGCGTTTGGATCTGCCCTCCAAGGTTGATGGCTCGTGGACCTTTGCAGGCGATGTGCGTTTGCCCGGCATGCTCCACGCCGCGATCCGGCATGGCCCCATCGCGGCGTCGAGCCGTCTCGAAACGATCGACGAGGCCCGGGGCAAGGAGGTGCACGGCTTCGAGCGGATCGTGAAAGGCGAAACGCAGGGCGTTGCCTGGGTGGCCGCGCTCGCCAGCAACGGCTGGGCGGCCGAGACCGCGCTGGAACGCATGCAGCCGCTGTTCCGCTTTGCCGGTGGCGTCGACAGCGCCGAGGTCGAGACCGCGCTCGACACGGCCCTTCGCGATGGCCACGCCCACCGTGTCTTCGGCCAGGGGGACATGGATCTTACCGGCGGCGCGTTGCCGGTTCAGCTGCGCTATGAGGTGACGCCCGCGCTGCACGCCGGGATCGAGACGGCGGCGGCCACCGCGCGGCTTGAAGACGGCCTCCTCGAACTGTGGATCGGGACGCAGGCGCCCGAAGCTGCAAAGCGCATGGCGGCCGAGGCCGCCGGGCTCTCGCCTTCGCAGGTCGTCCTCTACCCGATGCCGCTGGGTGGCAGTTTCGACCGGCGGCTCGAAGTCGCTCTTGCAGGCCAGGTGGCGAGCCTTGCGCGGGATGCGGGACGGCCCGTCCAGCTCGTCTGGTCGCGCGCCGAGGAGCATCGCGCCGGTTTTCCGCGTACGCCCGCCGTCGCAGTCATGGCCGGGCGCCCGGACACCAATGGCGGCATCGGGGCCTGGCGCGCGCGCATCGCGGTGCCGGCCAGCGCGCGTGAGTTCGGCCGCCGCCTGATCGATGGCGATACATCGGCACAGGCCATCGCGGCGGTTGACGGCGAAGAGGATGCGCTGGTCCTGGAGGGCGCGGTGCCGGTCTACGCCATTCCGCATATCGAGATCGATCATGTGCCTGCGCGCATTGCGCTGCCTACCGGGCGCCTTCGCGGCAACGCGCATGGCTACACCGCCTTCTTTACCGAGTGCTTCTTCGACGAGATGGCCCACCGCCATCAGAAAGAGCCCCTGGCGCTGCGCATGGCGTTGCTCGGCCAGACGCCGCGCCTCGCCGAATGCCTGCAGCGTGTCGCCTCCCTGGCGCAGTGGGACGGGGGCGCGAACCAGAGCGGGCAGGGGCTCGCCTGCCATGCGCTGGGCGGCGGCTACATTGCGGCCATCGCCAGTGTCCGGCGCGAAGAAGGCGGGGTGAAGGTCGAACGGCTGAGCGCGGTGGCCGACATCGGGCGGATCGTGAACACCGACATCGCGCGCCAGCAGATCGAAGGCGGCTTGCTGTTCGGGCTCGGCCTCGCCCTGGGCTGCAGCACCCGCTACGTGACAGGCCGCCCCCAGATCGAGACCCTGGGCGAACTGGGCCTGCCGACATTGAAGGACACGCCCGAGATCGAGGTCGCCTTCGTCACCAGCGATGCCGAGCCGGTCGATCCGGGCGAACTGGGTGTTGCTGTCGCGGCGCCCGCGCTCGCCAATGCGCTTTTCTCGGCAACCGGGCTTCGTTTCCGGCGTTTGCCGCTTTTTTCCGAGGAACTGTGATGCTGCGTCCCGACACTCATCCGGCGGCCCCTGTGGGGCGTATCGGCGTTCTGCTGGTCAACCTGGGCACGCCCGAGGCGCCCACCGCGCCGGCCGTGCGCCGCTATCTTGCCGAGTTCCTGTCCGACCCGCGCGTGATCGAGATCCCGCCGCTCGCCTGGAAGCCGATCCTGCACGGCATCATCCTGCGCACGCGCCCGGCCAAGTCCGCACATGCCTATAGTCAGGTCTGGACCGAGAAGGGCTCGCCCTTGGCCGCCATCACCAGCGACCAGGCCGAGGCGCTGCAGGAGCGCCTGGGCGAGGATGTCCGGGTCGACTGGGCCATGCGCTACGGCAATCCCTCGATCCCCGACCGGCTCCAGGCCCTGAAGGAGGAGGGGTGCGACCGCATCCTCATCGCGCCGCTCTACCCGCAGTATTCGGGCGCAACGACGGCCTCGGTCATGGACAAGCTGGGCGAGGCGCTGAAGGGTATGCGTTGGCAACCGGCGATCCGCACGCTGCCCCCCTACTACGACCATCCCGCCCACGTCGCGGCGCTCGAAGAGGACCTGGCCGCAGAGATCGAGGCGCTGGCGTTCGTGCCCGAGGTGCTGCTGCTCTCCTTCCACGGCATGCCCGAACGCACACTGCACCTGGGCGATCCCTACCACTGCCAATGCCGCAAGACCGCGCGCCTGCTTTCTGAACGCCTCGCCCGGCGCCTGCCCGATCTGCGGGTCGAAACGAGCTTCCAGTCGCGCTTCGGGCGCGCCAAGTGGCTGGAGCCGGCGACCGACGTGGTCCTGGCGAAGGAAGCGGCGGCTGGCACGAAGCGGATCGCGGTGGCGGCTCCGGGTTTCTCGGCCGATTGCGTGGAGACACTCGAAGAACTGGCCTTGCGCGGACGCGAACAGTTCGAGGAGGCGGGAGGCCGGGACTTCGCGACACTGACCTGCCTCAACGCCAAGCCCATCGGCATCGAGATGCTGGAAGTTCTTGTTCGTCAGGAACTTGGTGGATGGTGACAGGAATTTAACCGGGCCGCGCGATTGACGCCATTCTTCTTTGTTCTACTCCTGTTCCATCGGAATTTTACGGAGTCGGGCAGATGCGAGGGACGGACGTTTCGCACAGGGATTTCGCCTATGGGGAGGCCGGGCAGGCACGCACCCGGCTCTCGATCTACGCGGACAGGCCCAATCTGCGCGCGGGCGTTCGCGAAGACGCGGTTGCCGCCGGGCTGGAAGTCACCGCGACGGGAAGCCTGGAGGACCTCGCGTTCGAGGATGTCCGCCCGCTGGGTGACATCGTTCTTGTCGATTGTCCGCAGGTGGATGCGCGCGGCACCGCCATGCTGGCGCGCCTCGATCAGACGGCCCGGCGTTCGGGCACCCGGCTCATCGTATCGACATCGGTGGAGGCGCTCGACTGCGTCTTTTCGTGCATGGACCAGTCCGATCCGATCCTGCTGGTCGATCCCGACCGGGCGGAACGCGTGCTCGCGCTTGGCCGGGTCATGGCAAGCTTTGGCCAGACGCGTTTGCGCGAGCTGTCCGAGGATGACCGCCTGATGCTGCTGCGGCTGACCGAACAGGTCGGCCAGATCGCCGGGCAGATCCAGCGGCTGGGACCCGGATCGGGAGCAGGGGCAGTGGGCAATGGTCCTGTCTTCGACTTCGGCCAAAGGGTCGAAACGAAGCCTGGAGCGGCCGCCAAGGCCGATACGCTCCCTGAACTTCCCCCGGCTGCGCTGGTGCGCCGGATCCTGCGCCAGCGCCAGCAGCGCGGGCGCTTCTTCGAAGGCGATCTTTTTGCCGATCCGGCGTGGGACATGCTGCTCGATCTCACCGCCTCGCAAGGGGAGGGGAAACGTGTTTCGGTAACATCGCTGTGCATCGCCTCAGGCGTACCCCCGACGACGGCGCTGCGCTGGATTGGCCAGATGGTGGAAGCCGGGCTGTTCGTGCGCGTGTGCGATGACAGCGACCGGCGGCGGGCCTTCATCGCGCTGTCCCAATCCACGCAGGATGCGATGGCGCGCTATTTCGCGCAGCTCGAACTGACTGGGGCGATGCCGCTTTGAGCGTGGGGAGTTTGGCCTCAGGGGCCTATAACATGAAGAAGGGAGAATTTTTCCAAGGGGCCATCGCCCCTTGACCCCGGAATCGGAAACCTCGGCTGTCTCGACCAAGGCGCGGGCGGGACGTGAGGGATCCAGCTGGAGGAGCCCGGTGAGTTGGCAAGCCGAACTAGAGACGCCGTACGCCGCGCACCCACTGGGAAGCGATCTGCTTGAGCATGGCGCGATCGTCGGGCAGTTGGGCTGCATCGTTGAGGGCGCGGGTGTCGAGAAGGACGCGCCGATCGAGCGGTTCGACAAAGGCAAGGCCGCACTGGTTGTGGGCGCACCAGACGACCTCGCCAAAGGCTTCGTGGCGGCCCCAGGCGAGCACGACTTCGCTGCCCGGGGCGAGCCGCGCGTCGGTCAGGAAGCGGGCGCCGTTGCCGGAAAGGTCGGCCAGAATGACCTGGAAGTCTTCGGCTAGGGTTTCGATCCGTGCGGGTAGCCGAACGCGCAGGCGGCTCTGGCTACGCCGTCCGGAGGGCACCTCGGGACGGTTTTCGAGCGCGGCCCGGCTGATGGTCCTGCGGCGTACATGGCAATCGGAGGGATCGGTTTCGCGCATGGTGAGCGTCTTGTCACGAAATGGGCTGCTGCGGCGTTAGGGTTGAACCCGCGAAATGCCCTATCCGCAATTGTGCGGAGAAAGGGCACGCGAAGGTGCTGCAGTCGGGACGCGCCACGGCATGTAGCCTGATGGCGGTATATGTGCTGGTGGATCACACGCCGGCCATATTGGAAAACGCAGTGATCCTTGCAAGGGGCCTCGCTCCTTGCCCCCCGAATGGGCGTCCCCACCCTTCTCGGGCAAGGTGGCGTGTGAAATGGGGGCTGGACAGTTTGGGGAGCTCGAGGGCGATGGCCCTCGGAAGCATTCTCCTGTCTTGGCCGGGATTTCTATCGGGGTGTGCCAGGTGAACCTCAGGCCGGGATCTTCTCTCGGGTGGAAATCCGGGCCGCAGGAGGAGGCAGCTTCCTTGCTTGTCCGATGCCTGCGCTACAGCCGGCGCTTTTCCAGCTTGCGGGCAAGAGTGCGGCGATGAAGGCCGAGGCGGCGGGCGGCTTCGGAGATGTTGAAGTCACATTCCACCAAGGTCTGGTGGATGTATTCCCATTCCAGCGTCTTGATCGAGGTCTTGCGTCCCTCGACCGGGATGCTGGCGTCGCCCTGCTTGCTGGCGAAGGCGGCCTCGATGTCGTCGGAATTGCTGGGCTTGGCGAGGTAGTGCGAGGCGCCGAGCTTGATCGCTTCGACAGCGGTGGCGATGCTGGCAAAGCCGGTGAGGACGACGATGTGGGTGTCGGGATCGTGCTCGTGCAGGTCCTGCACCACGGTGAGGCCGGAATCGGTCCCCAGCTTCAGGTCCACGACCGCGTAGGCGAAGTGGTCCGCGCGGGCGAGCTCGGCGGCTTCCTGCGCGCTGGCCGCGCAAGCCACGCGGTAGCCGCGCCGCTCGAACGAGCGGGCCAGCGTGCGCGAGAAGGCTGGATCGTCCTCGACGATAAGCAGGCTGGGGGCGGGGGGCTCGGTGGGGGCTGGCCCGTCTTCGGGCAGGGTGGTCATGGCGTGTCGTCCTTGGTGTAGGCAAGCGCGGCGAGGGGCAGGGTCAAGCGCACGCGGGCGCCGCCGGCTTCCAGGTTCGCGACCTGAACCTGTCCGCCAAGCTTGCGCACCACGTTTACGACAAGGAACAGGCCAAGGCCACCACCCGGACGCCCCTTGGTCGAGGAATAGGGCTGACCCACGCGCGCCAGCATTTCAGGCGTGAAGCCGGGGCCCCGGTCGGTCACGGTGACGATGATGTCCTCGCCGCGACGTTCGAGCGCCAGGACAACGAGTTCGGGCGAGACTTCCTGCGCGTTGTCGATGACATTGCCGATGACCTGGCGAAGGCCCGGATCGGCAACGATCACGATGTCCTCGCCAATCTCGTCGAGGAAGCGCAGTTCGCCCTCGCGGCGGGCATCCCATTCGGCAAGGAGGTCCTCGAAGAAGGCCCGTACGGTGGTGACGGCCGGGTTCACGCCGCGCATCTCGCCCGCCGACATGAGGATCCCGCCAACGATGGTCTTGCAGCGCTCGAGCTCGGTGCGCATGGCGGTGAGGTCCTCGCTCAGCTCCGGATCGTCAGCGATGCGGGGGAGGCGCGCCCAGTCCCCGAGCACGACCGAGAGCAGCGAGAGGGGCGTGCCCAGTTCGTGTGCCGCGCCCGAGGCGAGCAGGCCCATGCGGATGATGTGGTCTTCCTCGGCCGCCTGCTGCTGGAGCTCGGCGAGCGCGCTGGTGCTGTCGCGTCGGTTGCGGTCGAGCCGGATCACGAAGACGACGAGCAGTACGGCGGTGAGGATGAAGCAGAACAGGCTGCCCAGGAGGTAGAGGCCGAAGGGATTGTCGAGATGCTCGGCGGGCAATTCGAGCGGGATGTAGACGAAGGTGAGGGCAAAGACGGCGAGGCTGGCAATGGCCGCGATGGCCCAGCTCCACTGCTTCTCCAGGATCACCGCGCCGATGACGATCTGCAGCAGGAACAGGAAGGTGAAGGGGTTGGTCGCTCCGCCCGAGTGGTAGAGCTGCCAGGTGAGCACGCCGACATCGATGAGGAGCGCGGAAAACAGCTCGGGCTGGGGGAAGCTGGTGCGCCGCGCAAGGACGCCTGCGATCGTGAAGTTGAGGACGATCAGGAACAGCGGCGCCAGCAGGAGCGGGCCGAGCGGCAGGCGCACCGCGAAAAGCTGGGCCACCCCCACGATTGTCACGAGCTGGCCGATCACCGCGATCCAGCGCAGCTGCATCAGCAGGTAGACGTTGCGCCAGCTTTCCGAGCGGGTCGCGGGGGGCGGGGCCATGAGGTGCATCAGGCCAATGAGCGGCCTGTGCGCCTCCATGCAAGGAAAATTCCGAAAAGCGAGAGTGCGCAAAGCGCAAACCAGGTCAGCGCGTAGCCGAGGTGGTTGTCCGGAAACTGGATGACGGTGAGGCCGGGAACAGGCGTTTCGCCCGTGGCTGGACGGTCCGCCTTCTCGTCCTGGACGTCGATGAAGACCGGTTCGCTCGGGCCTGTCCCGCGGGTTGCCGAGAGCGCAGCCAGGTCGCGCGAGTACCAGCGCTCGTCGGCGGGCCGGTTCGCTTGCAGGAGGCTACCATCGGGTTCTGAGAGGCGCACGAGGCCGATCACGCGGACGGGGCCTTCGGGCGCGCTGGCGCGGGCGGTGGCAAGGTCGGTGCCTGAGGGCAGGTAGCCCCGGTTGATCCAGACCTTGCGACCCTCCCCGGTCTCGAGAAGGGTCATCGTCCAGTAACCGGTGCCAAGGGCCGTGGCCGCGCGCACGAGGGCGGTGGCGGCGGGGCGGTACTGCCCGGCGATCTCGACGCGCAGGTATTCGTAGGAATCCGTGTGCATTCGGCTGAGCGCATCGGGTGTGGGGAGCGTGACGGGCGCGGCGGTGACACGTGCGTTCACGCGGGCGATCAGGTCGTGCTTCCAGTGCATGCGCTGGACCTGCCAGATGCCGAGCGCAAGGAAGAGGACAGCGGCCAGAAGGAGAAACGCGGCGAGCCCCCAGGGCCGCCGCGCTTCTTTCTGCGTGTCCATGTCGGCCACAGGCCGGGTCAGGGCAGCTGTCCCATATCGTGGGGCATCGGCATCATGTTGGTGTTCAGGTGATGCATGACCCACAGCGAGCCGGAGAGGGCAATGACCACGATGATGATCGTGAAGATCAGGGCCATGACCGTCCAGCCGTTGTTGGACTTGGTGTTCATGTGCAGGAAGTAGATCATGTGCACGACGATCTGCACGATCGCGAAGGCCATGATGACGATGGCGGTGGTCGCCTTGTCGGCAATCGCGTCGGTCATCACCAGCCAGAAGGGAATGGCGGTGAGGATGACCGAGAGCAGGAAGCCGATCACGTAGTCGCGCATGGTGCCGTGGCCGGCGCCGTGGTCGTCGTGGTGATCTTCCGCGTGGGGGTTGGAGTGGTCGCTCATCACAGCATTCCCATCAGGTAGACGAAGGTGAAGACGCCGATCCAGATGACGTCGAGGAAGTGCCAGAACAGCGAGAGGCACTGCAGACGGCGCTGGTTGGCCGGGGTCAGGCCCTTCTTCGAAAGCTGCACGACGAGCGTGAACAGCCAGATCAGGCCGAAGGTGACGTGCAGGCCGTGGGTGCCCACCAGCGAGAAGAACGCGGTGAGGAAGCCCGAGCGCCAGGGGCCGGCGCCTTCATGGATCAGGTGCGAGAACTCGTAGAGCTCGATGGCGAGGAAGCACGCGCCGAAGACGGCGGTGACCAGCAGCCACCCCTGCGTCGCGCGGACCTTGCCCTTTTCCATCACCAGCATCGCGAAGCCGTAGGTGATCGAGGAGAACAGCAGCATCGCGGTATTCACCGCGATGAGCGGCAGCTCGAACAGGTCCTTGGGGCCGGGCCCGGCGGCAAAGTTGCCGCCGAGAACGCCGTAGGCCGCGAAGAGCATCGCGAAGATGAGGCAGTCGCTCATCAGGTAGATCCAGAAGCCCAGCATGGTGCTGGCGCCTTCGGGATGGTGGTGCGGCTCCAGCTCGTAGAAGGCGGCGGTGCGCGCTTCGGGGCTTGCCGCGGTCGCGGTCGAGTTGGTCATGGTGTCCCGTGTCGTGGCGGTCATGGTTCAGGCTCCTGCGGGCAGGGGCTGGCCATGGGCCGCCGCTTCGGTTTCCGCGACTTCATCGGCAGGGATGTAATAGTCGCGGTTGTAGTTGAAGGTATGGGCGATCGAGTAGCCGATCATGCCCACGAAGGTGATCGCGGCCAGCCACCAGATCTGCCAGATCATGGCAAAGCCGAAGACCGTGGCGATCCCGCCCAGGATGATGCCGGTGCCGGTGTTCTTGGGCATGTGGATGTCCAGGAAGCCCGACTTGGGCGCGGCCACGTCGCAGCGCTTCATGTCTTCCCAGGCGTCGATGTCGTGGACGACCGGGGTGAACGCGAAGTTGTAGTGCGGCGGGGGCGAGGTGGTCGACCACTCCAGCGTACGGCCGCCCCAGGGGTCGCCGTCGCAGGCCAGTTCCTTGCGCTTCCAGATCGAGAAGGCGACCTGGAGGACGAAGGCGCCGATGCCCGCTGCGATCACCGCGGCGCCGATGGCGGCAACGATGAACCAGATGTGCAGGCTCGGGTCGTCGAACACGCGCATGCGGCGGGTAACGCCCATGAGACCGAGCACGTAGAGCGGCATGAAGGCAAGGTAGAAGCCCACCACCCAGCACCAGAACGAGATCTTGCCGAGACCCTCATGGAGCTTGAAGCCGAAGGCCTTGGGCCACCAGAAGTTGATGCCGGCAAAGACACCGAAGACGACGCCGCCGATGATCACGTTGTGGAAGTGGGCGATCAGGAACAGCGAGTTGTGGAGGACGAAGTCCGCCGGGGGAACGGCGAGCAGCACGCCGGTCATGCCGCCGATGGTGAAGGTGACCATGAAAGCAACCGTCCACATCATGGGCAGTTCGAAGCGGATGCGACCGCGGTACATGGTGAAGAGCCAGTTGAACAGCTTTGCACCGGTCGGGATCGAGATCACCATGGTGGTGATGCCGAAGAACGAGTTGACGCTCGCGCCCGAACCCATCGTGAAGAAGTGGTGCAGCCACACGATGTACGACAGGATGGTGATGACCATCGTGGCGTAGACCATCGAGGTGTAGCCGAAGAGGCGCTTGCCGCAGAAGGTGGCGGTGATTTCCGAGAACACGCCGAAGATCGGCAGGATCAGGATGTAGACCTCGGGGTGACCCCAGATCCAGATCAGGTTCACGTACATCATGGCGCTGCCGCCAAGATCGTTGGTGAAGAAGTTGAAGCCCAGGTAGCGGTCCATCGAGAGCATGGTCAGAACCGCGGTCAGGACCGGGAAGGCCGCCACGATCAGGATGTTGGTGCAAAGGGCGGTCCAGGTGAAGATCGGCATCTTCATCATGTTCATGCCCGGTGCGCGCATCTTGACGATGGTGCAGATCAGGTTGACGCCCGAGAGCAGCGTACCGACACCGGCGATCTGGAGAGACCAGATCCAGTAGTCGACACCCACGTAGGGACTATAGGCAATGCCCGAAAGCGGGGGATAGGCCAGCCAGCCGGTCTGCCCGAACTCACCGATGAACAGCGAGGCCATGATCAGGACCGCGCCCGAAGTCGTCATCCAGAAGCTGAAGTTGTTCAGGAACGGGAAGCTGACGTCGCGGGCACCGATCTGGAGCGGAACCACGTAGTTCATGAAACCGGTCACGAACGGCATGGCCGCAAAGAAGATCATGATCACGCCGTGGGCGGTGAAGACCTGGTCGAAGTGGTGGGCGTTGAGGTAGCCCTCGCTGCCCCCGAAGGCGAGCGCCTGCTGGAGGCGCATCATGATCGCGTCGGCAAAGCCGCGGATGAACATGACAAGGCCCAGCACCATGTACATGATGCCGATCTTCTTGTGGTCCACGCTGGTGAACCACTCCTTCCAGAGATAGCCCCAGACCTTGAAGTAGGTGAGGGCGGCGACGAGGGCGATACCGCCCAGCATCACGCCGGCGAAAGTGGCCCACACGATCGGGTCGGGTGGGATCGCGTCCCACCACAGGCGGCCCAATAGCGGGCTCCAGTGCGAATGATCTACGGCTTCGATTGCCATGGTCTTAGTTCCGGGAAGTCTTGGAGGGGCGAGCCGGCGTGCTCTGGGAGTCGTTCTGGCCAGCCAGCGAGAGCGACTGCGGGGCCGAGAGGCCGAACCCGGTCAGCGAGTTCTTGTCCGCGGGCGCCACAACGGTGTTGTCGATGACGGCTCCGGCTTCCTGCTCGCACAGGGCGCGCACCCAGGCCAGTTCGCGGGTGAGCGCGGCGTCGGGGTTGCGGGTCGCATCGAGGGCGGCCTCGCGGCCGTGCTTGTCGTAGGTCAGCATCTCGACGTTGTGGATGCCGGCCTTGCCCAGACCACCACGCGCATCGATCGCCATCATTTCGCTCATGCACATCTTGCCGGGCTCGACGCACATGTCGACGATGCGGCCGTAGAGCTTGGCGTCGACGTTCGCGAAGTGCATCGCGGGAACGTTCTCGCTGGGCTTTTCAAGGTCGAGGTACTTGGGCGCATCCAGCGTGCCGGCCGCCTTCTCGCCGCCGTCCTTCACGTCCGCGACCCACGCGGCGAAGCCGGCATCGTCGACCGAACGGACCGGGAAGCGCATGCCCGAGAAGCCCGCGCCCGAGTAGTTGGCGGAGAAGCCGATGAAATCGTCACCGGTACGGTTCATGACCGCGTTGAGGCGGGTCTCCATGCCGGGCATGGCATAGATCTGGCCGGCCATCGCGGGCACGTAGAACGAGTTCATCACGCTCGATGCGGTGATGCGGAAGTGCAGCGGGCGGTTGGTGGGAACGACCAGTTCGTTGACCGTCGCGACGCCCTGCTCGGGGTAGATGAACAGCCACTTCCAGTCGAGCGCGACGACGTCGACCTCGAGCGGTTCAGCTTGCGCGCTGATCGGGGTTTCGGGATCGATTCGCCCGATGGTGCGGTAGGGATCGAGAAGGTGCGTGCTCACCCAGGTCAGGGCGCCCAGGCAGATGATGATGAGCAGCGGAGCGGCCCAGATGACCAGTTCGAGCTGGGTCGAGTGATCCCAGTCGGGCTGGTAGTTCGCCTCCTTGTTCGACGCGCGGTACTTGAACGCGAAGAACAGCGTCAGTCCAATGACGGGGACGATGATGAGCAGCATCAGGAGGGTCGATATGACGACGAGGTCCCCCTGCTGCTGCGCAACGTCACCCGCCGGCTTGAGCACGACGGTGTTGCAGGCGGAAAGGGCACCCGTCAGCGCCAGTGCGGCGGCGATGCGGGTGACTGGGGCTCGGGGCGGCGCTACAGGACGGCGCGGCATCGTTCGGGACTCTGGAGAGCGCATGGCGCTGCGCCTAGGACTATGCTGCGAGAGCGAACATAGGACATTTTGTCCAATCCACTTGATGCGTATCAATGACGATAGGGCCACAGGTATCGATCCGGGCGCTCCGCGTGGCGCCTGAAAAATGATTCGTGCCTGCCGGTCCGATAGGGCCCAACCAGTCATGACAGATGAAGGCCGCAGTATTGCAATGAGCACACTTAGTCCGACCCGCGAAGCCCTGGGGCTCCCAGCCTTGAAGGGGCACCACGAACCCTCGCCCGGCGAGATCGCGATCGGCGTGATCATCGGGCGTACCTCGGAGTTCTTCGACTTCTTCGTCTACGGCATCGCCTCGGTGCTCGTGTTCCCTTCGCTGTTCTTTCCCTTCGTGGATGCGCTGACGGGCACGATCTACTCGTTCGCGATCTTCGCGCTGGCCTTCGTCGCCCGCCCCTTCGGTTCGGTCTTCTTCATGGCGATCGACCGTGCCTACGGCCGCGGCACCAAGCTCACCATCGCGCTGTTCCTCTTGGGCGGATCGACCGCGGCCATCGCGTTCCTGCCTGCCTACGAGACGGTCGGGGCGAGCACGATCTGGGCGCTGGCGCTGCTGCGTCTGGGCCAGGGCTTCGCGCTCGGCGGTACCTGGGACGGCCTTGCCTCGCTCCTCGCGCTCAATGCGCCTGAGGAAAAGCGTGGCTGGTACGCCATGATCCCGCAGCTTGGCGCGCCCTTCGGCCTGATGGTGGCCAGCCTGCTGTTCGCCTACATGGTGACCGCGCTTCCGGCCGAGGACTTCCTCGCCTTCGGCTGGCGCTTCCCGTTCTTCGTGGCCTTCGCGATCAACGTCGTCGCGCTCTTTGCGCGTCTGCGCATCGTGGTCACCGAAGAATTCCAGCACCTCTTCGACACCCGTGACCTGCAGGCCACCAGCATCGGCTCGACCCTGAGCAAGGCCGGCAAGACCATCGTTCTGGGCGCTTTCGCCCCGCTCGCCAGCTTCGCGCTGTTCCACATGGTCACCGTCTTCCCGCTTTCGTGGGTGTTCCTGTTTACCTCGGACACGCCGGTCAGCTTCCTCCTGATCGAAGCGATGGCTGCGGCCTTCGGCGTCGTCGCCGTGCTCGCTTCGGGCTACCTTGCCGACAAGTTCGGCCGCCGCACGCTGCTCGGCTCGTGCGCGGTCGCCATTGCCGTGTTCTCGGGCTTCGCGCCGCTCCTCCTCGATGGCGGCGCCATGGGCGAGATCCTGTTCATGGTCATTGGCTTCATCATCCTGGGCCTCGCCTTCGGCCAGTCCTCGGGCGTTGTCTCCTCCGAATTCCCGACCGAGTACCGCTACACCGGCTCGGCGCTGACCAGCGACCTTGCCTGGCTCTTCGGTGCCGGTTTCGCGCCGCTCGTCGCGCTACTGCTCTCGGCCAACTTCGGCCTCATGGCTTCGGGCGCCTACCTCTTCTCGGGTGCGGTCGCGACGCTGCTCGCGCTGTGGTTCAACCGCAGCCTCGCAAGCCGCCGCTAAGAGTGTCCCGGCCTCCCTTCCGGGGGAGGCCGCCTTACGAGCAGGCATGAAAAAGGCCCGGTTACGCTACCTGCGTAACCGGGCCTTTTCGTGTGTCGGGAGAGGGCTTCGTCAGCCGGTCGGCTCAAGCACGATGTGCCCCAGCGCGGTGTTGGAGACCGGCACGTGGTAGTGGCGGTGGAGCGCCTTGGTTGCCTTGCCGAGCGCGCCGCGCATGATCAGCCACATGACCATCTCGATGCCTTCCGAGCCGGTCTCGCGCAGGTACTCGACGTGCTCGATCATGCGCAGCTCGTCGGTGTCGCCGGTGAGCTTGTCGAGGAAGCGGTTGTCCCACTCGGCGTTGATCAGGCCCGCGCGCGGACCCTGCAACTGGTGGCTCATGCCGCCCGTGCCCCAGACCTGCACGTTGAGGTCTTCGGGGAAGCTCGCGACCGCGCGCGCGATGGCCTCGCCCAGCGCCCAGCAGCGATTGCCCGACGGCGGCGGGTAGGTCACGACGTTCACCGCGAGCGGGATCACCTTCACCGGCCATTCCGGCACATCGCCGTACATCATGGTGAGCGGAACGGTCAGGCCATGGTCGACGTCCATCTCGTTGACGATGGTCATGTCGAATTCATCGAGGATCAGGCTCTGGGCGATGTGCCAGGCCAGGTCCGGGCTGCCTTCGACATCGGGCACGGGGCGGGGGCCGAAGCCTTCGTCGCAGATCCCGAAACGCTCGCCGCAGCCGATCGCGAAGGTCGGGATGATCTTCATGTCGAAGAAGCTGGCGTGGTCGTTGTAGACCAGGATCACGACGTCGGGCTTGGCCTCGTCCTTGATCCATTTGCGGGTCCAGTCGAACCCGTCGAAGGCGGGCTTGAAGATCGGTTCCTGGGTCTTCTTGTGGTCATGGGCAAAGCCCAGGACGGGGACGTGGCTGCAGCCGATTCCGGCGGTGATGCGGGCCATCGGGATCTCTCCTTTGGAAACTTCAGGTCTTGTCTTTGATCGAGCGCGCGCCTTCGGGCGAGCGGCCGCCCGCCACCATCATCGCCTGGTACTCCTCGACGCTCATGCCGGTCATGGTGGAGACCGCCTGGACGAAGGAGAGGCCGTCGGTAGAGAAGACCTTGGCGAGGAAGTAGACGTTGCCGCCAAGATCGAGCAGGCGGTTGTAGTCCCGCGCGAGCAGGGCTTCCTTCTGCTCCTCGCTCATCGGCCACTCATCCAGATAGGCGCGTTCATCAGCCTTGAAGCGTTCGCGGTTCTCCGGCTTCATCAGGCTCATCGCGAACTGGTTGAGGTGGTAGCCGGCGCGCGCGCGCTTTGCGATGAACACGCGGGTGCCGGGAATGTCGTCGAATTCGGCCAGGTAGGACGCGACGTCGGTGACGCGGGTCATGGGCGGCTCTCCTCTCCATTGGGCCCGGGGAAGCGGACCGGTCTTGTCATGATGACCTCGACGCCCGCCATGCCGCGGGTGAGGGCAAAGGGCTTGTCGATGCTGACGCGCGCCTGCTGGACGCAGGGCCAGCCGAGGCACTCCTCGGCCAGGCGCTGGCCGAAGGTCTCGATCAGCGGGATGTGGACGAGCGCGAGCGCTTCGGCGGCGGCCACCACACGGCGGTAGTCGACGGTCTCGTCGATCGCGGTGATGCCCGTGCCGGTCAGCTCCAGCTCGACAGTGAGGACGAGCGGCTGGCGCCGTCCCACCTCGTCGGGGTTGATGCCGATATCGGCCAGAAGCTCCAGGTCACGCACCCTTACGGTGGTGAGCGCATGGGTGGTGACGCCGGTAAAGCCTTGCGGTGCAATCTGGTTCATGCCGGTTCGCTTTCGAGAGTGGCGCGCGCTGCGCTCACCGTGTTGGCAAGGAGGCAGGCGATGGTCATGGGGCCCACGCCTCCGGGCACGGGCGTCACCGCGCGGGCGTGTTCCAGCTCGTGCGTGGCGCAGTCGCCCACGATCTTCGTATGGCCGTCGTGGTCGGTGACGCGGGTGATGCCGACATCGATGACGACCGCGCCTTCCTTGACCCAGTAACCGCGCACCAGGTGCGGGGCACCTGCAGCGGCGACGATGATGTCGGCCTTGCGGGCGATGTCGGGCAGGCCCTTGGTCTCGATGTGGGTGACCGTGACCGTCGCTTCGCGTTCGAGGAGGAGCATGGCCACGGGCTTGCCCACGATGTTCGACTTGCCGATCACCACGGCATCGAGGCCGCGGTAGTCCTCGATCACCGAGTCGAGCAGCTTCATGATGCCCAGCGGCGTGCACGGGACAAGGCCGCCGGTGCCGGTCGAGAGGCGCCCGACATTGACCGGGTGGAAGCCGTCGACGTCCTTGCCCGGCGTGATCCGGTCAAGGACCCGGCTGGCGTTGATGTGGGCGGGCAGCGGCAGCTGGATGAGGATGCCGTGAATGGCGCCGTCCACGTTCATCTCGTCGATGAGCGCGATCAGCGCGTCCTCGTCGGTGTCGGCGGCAAGGCGGTGCTCGATCGAGCGGATACCCGCCTTCTCGCACTCGCGCACCTTGCGCCCGACATAGACTTCGCTGGCCGGGTCCGCGCCGACGAGGACGACGGCGAGGGCGGGGGAGATCCCCCGCGCCTCGAGGTCGGCCACGGCGGCCGTGGTCTCGGCCAGCATGGCCCGGGCCATTGCCTTCCCGTCGATACGCTCCGCCATCGGGTCAGTCCTTGAAGACGACGGTGCGGGCCCCGTTCATGAAGACGCGGTCATCCAGATGCAGGCGCACGGCTTCAGCCAGCACGCGGCGCTCGATGTCGCGGCCCTTGCGGACCAGTTCCTCGGGCATGTCGGCGTGGGTCACGCGCTCCACGTCCTGGTGGATGATCGGGCCTTCGTCGAGGTCGGCGGTGACGTAGTGCGCGGTCGCACCAATCATCTTGACGCCGCGGTCGAAGGCCTGGTGGTAAGGCTTGGCGCCCTTGAAGCCGGGCAGGAACGAGTGGTGGATGTTGATGCAGCGGCCCGAAAGGAATGCGGCAAGATCGTCCGAGAGGATCTGCATGTAGCGCGCGAGCACGATCAGTTCAGCGCCGGTCTCGTTCACGACCTGCTTGATCTGCGCTTCCTGCTGGGGCTTGGTGTCCTTGGTGATCGGCAGGTGGTGGTAGGGCAGGCCGTTCATCAGGGAGGTGTGGAGCACTTCCTTGGGGTGGTTCGAGACAATGCCGACCACCTCCATGCCCAGTTCGCCGATGCGGTTGCGGTAGAGAAGGTCACCCAGGCAGTGGTCCCACTTGGAGACCATCAGCAGCACCTTCTTGGGCACCGCGTTGTCGCGAAGGCCCCACTCCATGTCCTCGGTCGCGACCTTCTCGGCAAAGCCCTTGGTCAGGCCCTCGACGGTCTGGTCTTCGCCAGGAATGAATTCGATGCGCATGAAGAACCGGCCCGAAAGCTGGTCATGGAACTGCTGCGCGTCGACGATATTGCCGCCGCGTTCGGCCAGGAATACCGAAACGGCGGCCACGATGCCGGCCTTGTCCTGGCACTGCAGGCGCAACGAATAGGTCGTGCTCACGGGGTGGGACTCCTCTCTAGAGATATTGTTGTTCTGCTTGGCGCGCCAGCGCTGGTCGGGCGGCACGCGGAGACCCGTCCCCGCGCGCTGCGGGGGACGGGCGGAAAATCAGTGGGACTTGGCGTAGTCGTTGATCCAGCCCACCGTCTTGGTGAGGCCGCCGAAGGGGTAGAAGTGCAGGCGCACCGCGCCGTGTTCTTCGGTCAGGCCCTTCTCGATCTGGTCGACCAGCTTGTCCGGGCCCGCGGTGCCGATCAGCTTGGTGATCGAGATGCCGTACTTGGTCAGCACCGAAGCCGAAGCGCCTACGCCGCAGCGCGCGGCAAAGCGCATCAGGGTCTTGATGCCCGCAGGCCCCGGAATGCCCAGGCGCACCGGCGCGGTGAGGCCGCGCTTGCGCAGTTCGGCGAGCCAGGACAGGACAGCGCCCGCGTCGAACGCGAACTGGGTGACGATCAGCGGGGCCATGCCGCGCTTCTCGATCTCGTCGCACTTGGTCTGGAGCACGCTCCAGCATTCCTCGTCCGACATGTTGGGGTGGCCTTCGGGGTGGCCGCCGATGCCGATCGCGGTGATCCCGGCATCTTCGAAAGCGCCGGTCGCGATCAGCGCGGAGCTGTCCGCGAAGGGACCTTCCGGCTCGGAGGGGTCGCCCGCGATGACGAAGCAGCGCTTCACGCCCGCTTCCCTGGTCACGGCCTTCAGGTACTCGCGGAATTCGTCCTCGGAGACGATCCGGCGCGCCGAGAAGTGCGGCATCGGTTCGAAGCCGAGCTCGCGCACGAGGCGGGCCGCCGCAATGCGGGCCTCGAAGGCTTCACCGGGCAGGAAGGTCACGGCAATCGGGGTCTCGGGCGCAATGCCGGGGGCCGCTTCGCGCAGCGACTCGATGTCCTTGGCGGTCATTTCAAGCGAGTAGCCTTCCACCATGTTGATGGCCGGACGCGCCCAGTTCGGATGGATGATCGGAGTGCTCACCGATTCTCTCTCCCTTCTCAGTCTTGTTGCATTACCCTCTAGCGCAGCGCGCTCGCTTCGTATAGATGAAAATTCATGGATACGAAAAAATGGGAAGAGGAGGGCGCCGAAGCGCTCGTGATTCTGCCGGGTCTGTTGTGCGACTCGGGGATGTTCGGCGCGCAGCTCGACGCGTTTCCCGAAGCGATGGTAATCGATGGTTTTTATGGCGGGGCGGACAGCCTTGAGGCCATGGCCGATTACGTGCTCGACCGTATTCCTCCGCGCGTATCGCTGTTTGGCCATTCCATGGGCGCGCGCGTCGCGCTCGAGGTCTGCCGTATGGCGCCCACGCGCGTCGTGCGCCTGGCGCTGGCCGACACGGGCATCCATCCCGTGCGCGAGGGTGAGCCCGCCAAGCGCCACGCGCTGCGCGATATTGGCCGCACGCAAGGCTTCGGCGCGCTCGTCGACACCTGGCTTCCCCCGATGATCGGGCCTGAGCGCCGCGAGGACGCCGATCTCTACCAGGCGCTGCGCACGATGTGCCTGCGCGCCGGGCAGGAGGTCTTCGAGGCGCAGATCGAGGCGCTCCTCCACCGCCCCGATGTCGAGGACGTACTCTCGTCGCTCACCTGCCCCGTCGCGCTGATGGTGGGCGAGGACGATGCCTGGGCGCCGCCGTCGCAGCACCAGGACATTGCCGATACCATCGCGCCCCACTGGGCCGATCCCTGTCCGCTGACGGTGATCCCCAAGGCCGGCCACATGGCTCCGGCCGAGGCGCCCGAGGCTTTCAATGCGGCGCTGCGCCGCTGGCTCAAGGCCAGCGTCGACGCGCCGTCCGCCGCCTGAAGTTCACACCCGAACCCAAACAATAACCAACCAACCTGAAAGGCATAGCTGACATGACCGGACAAACCCTTCAGCAGCTGCTCGACGAAAAGGGAGATATCGTCGAGTTCCTGCGTAACCAGCAGACTGGTCCCAACGTCTATCCGGGCGTTCCGGGCGAATACTCGAACTGGCGCGACGAACAGCGCGCCTGGGCCGAGACGGCCGTGCTCTTCAACCAGAGCTTCCACATGGTGGACCTTCTGGTCACTGGCCCCGACGCCTTCGAGATGCTTTCGTACCTCGCGCCCAACAGCTTCAAGGGCTTCAAGCCGAACCGCGCCAAGCAGTTCGCGCCGGTTACCCCCGAAGGCTACGTCATCGGCGACGTCATCCTGTTCTACCTCGAGGAAGAGACCTTCGAGCTCGTCGGCCGCGCGCCGACCATCGAGTGGGTCGAGTACTGGGCCCAGACCGGCAAGTGGAACGTCAAGGTCGAGCGTGACGAGCGCACCGCCGCGCGTCCGGCCGACCAGCAGGGCTACCGCCGCAACTACCGCTTCCAGCTCCAGGGCCCCAACGCCATGAAGACGCTGGAAAAGGCGATGGGCCAGACCCCGCCCGACCTCAAGTTCTTCCACATGGCGCCGGTCATGATCGACGGTGTCGAAGTGCGCGCGCTGCGCCACGGCATGGCCGGCCAGCCGGGCTATGAACTGTTCGGCCCCTGGAAGGACTACGACAAGGTGCGCACCGCGCTCCTGGCGGCGGGTGAGGAATTCGGCATCCGTCCCTCGGGCGGCCGTACCTACAGCTCGAACACTCTGGAATCGGGCTGGATTCCCTCGCCGCTGCCCGCGCTCTACACCGGCGAAGGCTCCAAGGGCTTCCGCGAATGGGCCGGCGCCAAGTGCTATGAGGGCATGACGTCGCTGGGCGGCTCGTTCGTCTCGGACAACATCGAGGACTACTACCTCAACCCGTGGGAGCTGGGCTATGGCATCATGGTCAAGTTCGACCATGACTTCATCGGCCGCGAAGCGCTTGAAAAGATGGTCGACCAGCCCAAGCGCAAGAAGGTCACGCTCGCGCTCGACAACGAAGACGTGATGCGCGTCCAGTCCTCGATGCTGACCAAGGGCGCGCCGCGCGCCAAGTACATGGACTATCCGAGCGCGGTCTACGCGATGCACCCCTACGACATGGTGCTCGACGCCGACGGCAAGATGGCCGGTATCTCGACCTGGATCGGTTACACCCAGAACGAGGGCCGCTTCCTCTCGCTCGCCATGGTCGATGAAAGCATCGCCGAGCCGGGCACCGAAGTGACGCTGGTCTGGGGCGAGCCCAACGGCGGCACCCGCAAGCCCACCGTCGAGCCGCACGAGCAGACCCAGATCAAGGCGGTCGTCGCCTCGGTCCCCTATTCGGAAGTCGCCCGCGACAACTACGCCGACGGCTGGCGCACCAAGGCCAAGGCCTGAACGAACACCCGAACACTCTGACGCGAGTGAGAGAGGAGGGGCTGCCGGGACACCGGCGGCCCCTTTTTTGTGGCGCTGCGCTGAGGTGGCGGGGCAAAATTTGTCGCTACGTGGGCCATCTGCTTAGGGTGGCTGCGGGCATTGCCATTTTCATTGCCCAATGTCAGCTAACGACGAATTGCGGGGCGAATGAAACTCGGCCGGATATGGGGAATGGTGTTTTCAATGGGTCAATGCCACAAATTTCAAGTTATGATGTTTGCGGTTCTTCTTACTGGCTGTTCAAGCCAGCCAACGCATTGCGATTCGTTTGTATCTGAAAATATCTGGTTTGCCGAGTTAGAAGACCGCTTCCCTATTAAGACTTCTACAAGCCACGAGACGCAGGAACGGGTTGATAGCAGTCGATTTAATTTCGATTGCCTTAATCTGCGGCATCCAGAATTGGTCGGCGAATTGAAATATCATGAAACGCGTAAGTCTCGAAACGGTGAGGAAGTCTTTCTTTTCTGGCCCTCTGCGGTAACCGACACTCTCGTAGGTTTCATCCCAAGTGAAGGGGGCAGCCGTGTCGTCATTGTCGGCATGTTGTGATCAATGCGCCAGGCTTGACGTCTGCTTTCTCCGCCATGTCAGATATTGAGCCGGTCGAACCTGAATATCCATAAGGGGTCGGAACCGGACGCTTGTCATTGGCCATGCTGCTCAGAGAGACAGAGGTGAGCGTTGCGCAACTCGCTTGGGCCGGATGAAGGTAATTGCTCAAGGGAGCAATATTCCTTGATCCAAGGGCAAGTGCCCTCACGCTCTGCATCTGAGGCCCCACGCGAAAAGTGAGCCAGACAGTTCCGGGAGCCCGAGGGCGATGGCTCTCGGAATCTCTCTTCTGCCTACTTCACGCCGAGAAACTCTCCGCGATGGTCTTGAGCGTCTCGCCCGCGCTCGCTTCGACATTGGCGTCGCAGCGCACCACGGGGATGGCGACGGCGAGCGAGCCGACGACCTGGCCCGCATCCCGCAGCACCCGCCCGATACCGCAGATGCCCGGCGTATACTCGTTGCGGGTGACGGCAAAGCCCTGTTCGCGGGTGCGCGCCAGTTCGTTGCGCAGTTGGCCTTCGTCGATGATCGTGTTGGCCGAGAACTGCGCGCGCAGCGTGCCTGCGAAATAGGCGGCAAGTTCGTCCTCGGAAAGCGTGGCGAGGATCGCCTTGCCCGCAGCCAGGCAATGCATCGGGGTTAGTGCGCCCACCGCAATGGAATAGCGCAGGGTGTGTTCGGCGGTCTCGGTGATGATCGCCTCGATCTGCCAGTCGCGCCGCACGAAGAACGAGGAGGTTTCATCGAGGCGCATGCGCAAGGTGCGCACCAGCGGGCGCACGCGCTCGACCAGCGGGAGCCCTTGTGGAGCAAGCCGCAGGCGGTCGAGCCCGCTGCCCGGCTGGTAGAGACGTCCTGCACGCACCAGGTACTGACGGTCGACGAGCGTGCCCAGGAGGTAGGACAGGCTGCTGACGGGGATCGACAGCGCCTGCGAGATTTCCTGGGCGACGACGCCGGTGGGATGGGCCACGACATATTCGATGATGTCGAGCGTGCGCATGGCCGATTTGACGGCGCCGCCCGAGCCCGTCCCCCCTGTGGTGGCCATTGTGGGTCTACCTTTCCTTCGCGTTATCTTAGAATGTCATCAGGCCGCGGCGCTCGGCGAACTTCCAGCCCTCCACCGTACGCACGAAGCGATCCTCGAACGAGCCGACCTTGGGCACGCTCTCGCCGGTGAAGAGCAGCATCGCGCTCTCGCCGATGGCGGTGTCGGCGTCGAGGACGGTAATCTCGACGTTGGAGCATACGTGCCGGGTGGTGCGCGCGGCGCGGGCGGTGAAGGCAGCAAGGATCGCCTCGCGCCCCTCGATCCAGTCGTCGGGAGCGGAGGGGCGCGCCATGCGCCCGTCCTTTGCATAGAGCGCGACCACCGCCTCCCAGTCCGCCGCGTCGTTGTGGTTGGCGTAGCGGGCGACGAGCTTGGCGCAGTCGTGCTCGATCGCGCGCACGGCTTCGGGCGTGAGGTCTGCGCTCATGCGGCCACCCCGGCGCGGGCTTCGGCGATGTCGGCGCCTTCACGCAGCGCGCGCAGCTTCTTCCAGGTCACGTCCGGGTCGATCTTGCCATAGCCCGCGAAGGTGCCGAAGCCGCAGTCGGTACTGGCGACCACGCGGTCCACGCCGACGATGCCGATGTAACGCTCGAGGCGCTGGGCGATCAGCTCGGGGTGCTCGACGTAGTTGGAGCAGGTGTCGATGAGGCCGGGCGCGAGCATCTTGTAGTCGGGCAGCTTGGCATCGCGCCAGACCTTCCACTCATGCTCGTGGCGCGGGTTGGCCGCCTCGAACAGGACCGTCGCGGGACGCGCGGCGATCACCGTGTCGATGATCTTGGAAAGGTCGATGTCGCAGTCGTGCGGGCCCTCGTAGTTGCCCCAGCACACGTGCATGCGCAGGCGTTCGGGCGCGATGTTGGCGGTGGCCGCGTTGAGCGCCTCGACATTGGCCGCGGCGGTCTTGAGGAACTCGGCTTCCTCCTGGTCCTGGTAGCCGGTGTGGCGCGACATCGCGAGGTCGGGGCAATCGAGCTGGATGTCGAAGCCGGCCGCGACGATGGCCTCGTACTCGGGCTTCATCGCATCGACGAGGTCGGCGAGGTAGGCCTCGTGGCTGGGGTAGTGGCGGTTGACCTGGAAGGCGGTGACGAGCCCGGGCGAGGCCGCGTTGAGGAAGCCGCGCACGCCCGGCTTGCCGTGCTTGTCGAGCGCGTTGCGGAAGCGGCGAATGTCCTCGTGCAGCGGCTCGAGCGTCTTGAGCCGGACCGGCCCGATGCACGAGGCGCGGGTGAACTCCTGGCTGCCCATCATCGCGGAGAGCTTCTTGGAAAGGTCCGGGTGCGCGGCCAGGTCGGCGGCGGGCTTGCGGTCGATGTGTCCGCCAAAGCCGGTCAGGCGTTCGATCATGTAGGTCGAGTAGCCGACCTTGCCGAGTTCCCCGTCGCTGACGATGGTGACGCCGCATTCGACCTGCTTGCGGACGCCTTCGTCGACGGCGGCTTGCACCACGCGGTCGAATTCGGCAGCGTCATAGGCCTCGCCCTTGTCGCGGGCGAGCAGCAGCGGCGTCAGTTCGCTCCCGCGCGGCAGGCTGCCGACGTGGGTCGTGTCGATCGTCATCAGGGGCTCTCCTTGTTGGCTCCTCTCGGTCCTGTGAGGTCATGCCATTTTTTCACAAATGTGTATAGCTTCGCATCCATGAAATATACTATGTCCGCCGCAGTGAGGGCGGGAAACTGCGAGAGGATATTGAAATCATGACCGAAATGGCAAAGGCCGCGATCTGCACCGGCGAAGGTAGCGCGTTCGAATTCGCGGATGTGACGCTGGATGCGCTGCGCAGCGACGAAGTGCGCGTACGCATCGTCGCCTGTGGGATCTGCCACACCGACCTTGCCGTGCGCGACCGCCAGTTGCCGGTGCCGCTGCCCATCGTGCTTGGCCACGAAGGCGCGGGCATCGTCGAGGCCGTGGGCGAGGGCGTGACCGTCGCCAAGCCGGGAGACCGGGTGGTGATGAGCTTCCACTCCTGCGGCGAATGCCCCAGCTGCGCGGTCGAGGCGCCGACCTATTGCTACGACTTCTTCCCGCACAACTGGTCGGGCGCGCGCGCCGATGGCAGTCCCACGCTGTTCCGCGACGGCAAGCCGCTCCACGGCAACTTTTTCGGCCAGTCGAGCTTTGCCACCCACGCCATTGCGCACGAACGCAACGTGGTGAAGGTGCCCGAGACGATGGACGAGGTGCCGCTCGACGTGCTCGCCCCCATCGGCTGCGGCCTTATGACCGGCGCGGGCGCGGTGCTGCGCTCGATTCAGGTGCGCAAGGGCCTGCCTATTGCCATCTGGGGAGCCGGAACCGTCGGCATGGCCGCGATCATGGCCGCCAAGATTGCAGGCGCGGACCCCATCATCGCCATCGACATCCACGATTCCCGCCTAGAGATCGCGCGCGAACTGGGCGCGACCCACACCATTAACGGGCGCGAGGACGTGGCCGCGCAGATCCGTGAACTGTGCCCGCAGGGGCTGGGCTACGCCTTCGATACGACCGGCGTGAACACGCTGATCGAAGGGGCATTCCACCTGCTTGCGCCGATGGGTATCCTGGGCCTGGTCGGTGCGTCTGACCCGGCCGATACGCTTACTCTCAACGAGGCCGAGCTGATGGGGGGCGGGCGCCGCGTCATGGGAATCCTGGGTGGCGACAGCGACATCGCGACCTTCCTGCCCGAGCTGATGGAGCACTACCGTGCGGGTCGCTTCCCCTTCGACCGCCTGATCGGCCACTTTGCTTTTGCGGATATCAACGCGGCCATCGCGGCGAGCGAGAGCGGGGAGGTCATCAAGCCGGTGCTGCGGATTTCGGAAGAAAGCTAAGAGGAAGGGACGATTCAAGGGGCCATCGCCCCTTGGCCCCCGGAATCGGCGACCTCACCATTCTCCACTAACGTGGCGCGCGAAAGGTGAGGGTTCCTCTTCTTCGCAAATACGAACGAGAAAGGGCCGCTCCTTCCGGGACGGCCCTTTCTTCATACTGGTGAAGGCGGTGGATCAGGCCGGTTCGGCTTCGAGGCTCACCGCATTGATGATGTGCGCCTGGGTGTATTCCATGAGGCCGGCGGTGCCGTGCTCGGAGCCCAGGCCCGACTGCTTGGAGCCACGGAACGGAATGTTCGGGTCGATGGCGAGGTGCTGGTTGACCCAGACCGTCCCCGAATTGATGCGGCGGGCGACGTCCATCGCGCGCAGCTGGTCCATGCCCCAGACGGTACCGCCCAGGCCAAACGGGCTGTCGTTCGCGCGCTGGATGACGTCCTCGATGTCGTCGTAGGTGAGGACGGGGAGAACCGGGCCGAACTGTTCCTCGGCCACCAGCGGGGCATCATCGGAAAGGCCGCCGATGACGGTCGGCGCGATGAAGTAGCCGGCCTTGTCGGGCTTCGCGGCCTCGGCGATGAGGGTGCCGTTGGCCTTGGCATCCGCGATCATGGCGAGGACCTTGTCGTACTGCATCTTGTTCTGGACCGGGCCCACGGTCGCGCCCTGCTTGGAGCCGTCGTCGACGACGGCGGCCTTGGTCAGCTTGGCGATCTCGGCGCAGAATTCATCGTACATCGCGGTGGGCACGTAGGCGCGCTTGATCGCGACGCAGATCTGGCCCGCGTTCGCCATGGCGCCGTTGTAGACCTTCTCGGCGGCGACCTTGGCGGGGACGTCATCGAGCACGATGGCGGCGTCGTTCCCGCCCAGTTCGAGCGTTACGCGCTTCACCCCTTCGGCGGCCGACGCCATGACCTTCTTGCCCGTCGCGGTCGAGCCGGTGAACGAGACCTTGGCGATGTCCGGGTGGCCGGTGAGCTTGGGGCCAAGCTCGTTCTGGTCGCACACGACATTGAAGACGCCCGCGGGCAGGATGTCGGCGGCCAGTTCGGCCAGGAGCAGTGTGGTGAGCGGGGTCGTCGGCGCGGGCTTGGCGACCATCGTGTTGCCGGTGATGAGGCAGGGCGCCATCTTGCCCACGAGCAGGATCACCGGGAAGTTCCAGGGCGTGATCGCGGCGCACACGCCCAGCGGCGTGCGGTGCTCGATGATGGTGTTGCCGCCTGCATCGCGCATGGTCTGGTCGGGCAGGCGCATCGCGGCAATGGCGCGGATGGTGTAGATGCTGCCGCCGATCTCATACATCGCCTGGTCGAGCGGCTTGCCCTGTTCGGCGGTGAGGAGGCGGCCGAATTCCTCGTGATGCGCTTCCATCGCGTCGGCCAGCTTGTTGAGATAGGCCTGACGCTCGTCGGCGCTCAGCGCGGCCCAGGCTGGCTGGGCGGCCTTCGCTGCGGCCACGGCTTCGTCGAGCATGGCTTCGCTGGCGCGCGGGCACTGGGCAAAGGACTCTTCGGTCGCCGGGTTGACGACGTCGAACGTAGACACGCCATCGACGAGTTTGCCGTCAATCAGCAGCTTGAAATCGGTTTTCACGATCGCTCTCCTTGTTTAGCGTCGATGCTACAGGGAATTTTTCCCGCTGTCAGGCGCATTGACGCGAAGTCCCTTTCTCTCGGGCGCGGCTTTATGTACGCCTGGGATACAAAGATGGCAAGGTGTGGGGTGAACGGGAAATGAAGGTGGGAGGCGATCTTGCCGGGCAGTTGGGATACCAGGTCCAACTGGTCCATCCGATGGCGCATGAAGCCGCGCGTGCGGCGCTCGAGCACCTTGATATCACGCCCGCGCGCGCGACCGCACTTCTGCTCATTCGGGCCAATCCGGGGTGCTCGCAGTCGGCGCTCGGCGGCGCGCTCAACGTCAACCGGTCGAGCGCGATGAAGATCGTCGACCTGCTCGAGGGACGCGGCCTGATCCGCCGGGCACCCAGCGCGGACCCGCGCGCGCATGCGCTGGAACTGACCTCCAAGGGCGAGCAGTTTGCCGCCGATGTCGACGTGGCGTTGGAAGAGAATGAGCGGCGCTTCTTCGGTGTCCTGAGCGCGGCGGAGCGCAAGTCGCTCCTGGAAATGCTGCAGCGGCTGCACCAGCGCGCGCCATAATTCGTTACGTGCATGAGGGGAAAGGGGCCGCGCAATCGGCTTGCACGCTATGTATCCCTAGGATACAAAGCTGGGGCTTGCCGGAAAGGACCGGAAGCCGTGCGCCGGGCCCGTGGGGCGGCGCGTGAACCAGATGGGAGAGCTGAGAGTGTCCGTGCAGGAAGCCGCCGTACAGGATCGTGTCGCCAGAGCCGCGATCGACCGCCTTCTCAACCCGCGCAGTGTCGCCATCGTCGGAGCCTCGGACCGTCCGGGCTCGCTGGGGGCGTCTGTCCTCAAGAACCTAGTCGAGGCGGACTTTCCGGGTGACATTCATCTCGTCAATCCCAAGCGCGAAGAGATCGGCGGGCGCCCGTGCGTACCCGACGTGTCCGCGCTGCCCGAGGGGATTGATGCCGCCGTGCTGGCGATCCCGCAAGGTGCGGTGCTCGATGCGGTGAAGGCGCTGGCGCAGCGGGGCTGCGGCTCGGCGGTGATCTTCTCGGCCGGATTTGCCGAGGACGGTGCCGAAGGGCTCGCCCGGCAGGAAGAACTGGCCCGCGTGGCGCGCGAGGCGGGGATGGTCATCGAAGGGCCCAACTGCCTTGGCCTCGTCAATTTCGACGCCAACGTCGCGCTGACCTTCGTGGAATTGCCGCCCGCCCGCGCCAAGGGCGCGAAGAAGGTCGGCGTGGTCTCGCAATCGGGCGCGATGGCCGCTGTGCTGGCCACCACCATGATCGCGCGCGACGTGCCGCTCTCCTGCTATATCTCGACCGGTAACGAGGCCGCGAGCGGGGTCGAGGACTATCTCGACTATCTTGCAGGCGATGAGGATACCGCGGTCATCGCCATGATCGTCGAGCATTTCCGCAAGCCCATGGAGTACCTGGAAGCCGGCGAACGCGCGCGGGCTAAGGGCAAGACTGTTGTCCTGCTGCACCCCGGTTCGAGCGAGGCCGGGCGCGAGAGCGCGGCCACCCACACCGGCGCGATGGCGGGCGACCATGCGGTGATGGAGACCCTGGTCACTCATGCGGGCGTCATCATGGTCGAAGGTCTGGAGGAACTGGGCGACGTGGCCGAGATCGCGCTGCGCTGCCCATCGCTTCCGGGCCCCGACCTTGCCGTGGTCTCGGAATCGGGCGCGCTCAAGGCGATGATGCTCGACGGGGCGGAAAAGCTCAGCCTGCCGCTGCCCAAGTTGACGGACGCGGACAGTCCGGCGCTGCGCGAGGCGCTTCCCGTCTTCGTGCCGGTCAGCAATCCGCTCGACATCACGGCGCAGGGGCTTGTCGATTCCACGCTCTACAACCGCACGCTGGCCGCGCTTGGCAGCGATGACCGGATCGACACGATCCTCGTGCCGCTGATCCAGACCGATACCCACACCAGCCACATCAAGTTCGCCGCCGTGGCGCAGGCCGTGGGCGAACTGGGCGGGGCCAAGCCTGTCGTGGTGGCGGGCGTCGACGAGGGCGGCGGCGTCCTTGACGACGATATCGCAGCGCTGCGCAAGCTCGGTGTCCCCTACTTCCCGACCCCCGAACGCGCGCTCAAGGCGCTCGCGCGGCTGGCCCACAGCCGCACCGGCGTGCGCAGCGGAAGCGCACCGGCTCCCATCCGCATCGACGGCCCGGCGCCGGGCGAGGTGATCCCGGAATACCGCGCCAAGGCGCTTCTCGCGCCCCACGGCGTGCTCTTCTCGCCCGGCGAACTGGCGATGAGCGCGGCCGAGGCGCGCGCCATCGCCGAGCGGATCGGCTACCCGGTCGTGCTGAAGGCGCAGGCCGCCGCGCTCAGCCACAAGAGCGATGCGGGCGGCGTCATCATCAACATTGCCGATGGCGATGCGCTGGAAGCGGCCTGGAGCAAGATGCAGGGCGATGTCGCCAAGGCCCGTCCCGGCCTCGAACTCGATGGCTTGCTGGTCGAGGGCATGGGTCCGCGCGGGGTGGAGATGATCGTGGGTGCCAAGCGTGATCCCAGCTGGGGACCCGTGCTTCTCGTCGGCTTTGGCGGCGTGGCGGCGGAATTGCTGCACGATGCGGTGCTGCTCGCGCCGGATCTCACGCGCGAGGAGATCAAGGCGAAGATCCGCACACTGCGCATGGCGCCGCTGCTGGAAGGCTTCCGCGGCGCGCCCATGGCCGACCTCGACGCGCTTGCGGCCACGGTGGAGGCGCTGGGCGCGGTGGTGCGGGGCACCCCCGAGATCGGCGAGCTCGATCTCAACCCGGTCTTGGTGCTTCCTGAAGGGGAAGGTGCTCTGGCGCTTGATGCGCTGATTTCAGGGTAAGAAGAGAAGAGAGATTCCGAGGGCCATCGCCCTCGGGCTCCCCAAACTGTCGCCCTCACGTTGCGCGCACTGCGGTGGCTGCGAAAGGTGAGGTTGCCCGTTCTGGGGTCAAGGGGCGATGGCCCCTTGAATCTCTTCTTCTTGCCTACAAACGAAAAAGCCGCCCTTCCATAGGGAGAGCGGCTTTTTCGTTAATTCAGGAGGGCGTCAGCTGTCGGCCTTGGCGCGGTCCTTGTCGTAGGCGCCCAGGCCCGGCTTGTAGCTCTTCTCGTCGATGAACTGGCGGATGCCTTCCTTGCGGCCTTCGGTCTTGTCGTGGAAGTTGCAGGCTTCCTGCATGCGCACGAGGTAATCCTCGGCCTCGTCGTAGGTCATCAGGCCCACGCGGCGCACGGCGTCCTTGGCGAACTTGAGTGTGACCGGGTTCTTCTCCAGCATCATGTTGGCGATCTCGGCGGTGCGGGCCTTGAGCTGGTCGGCGGGAACGCTCTCATTGACGAGACGCATCGCGCTGGCCTGCTTGCCGTCGATGAGGTCGCCGGTCAGCGTCAGCCACATCGCGTCGCGCATCGGCAGGAGGTCGACCACGACCTTGGTCACGCCGCCGCCGGGTAGGATGCCCCAGTTGATCTCGGACAGGCCGAACTTGGCATCGTCCGAGCAGATCGCGAGATCGCAGGCGAAGAGCGGACCGAACCCGCCGCCAAAGCACCAGCCGTTGACCATCGCGATGGTGGGCTTCTGGTACCAGCGCAGGCGGCGGAACCAGCCGTAGCTTTCCGACTGCGACTTGCGAATGCCGCGAAGGCCGTTGGCCTCGGTCTCGCGGAAGTATTCCTTGAGATCCATGCCCGCCGACCAGGCCGTGCCTTCGCCGCCGAGCACAAGAGCGCCCACGTCGTCGCGGTATTCCAGCTCGTCGAGCACTTCCATCATGCGGCGGTTGAGCTTGGGGCTCATCGCGTTGCGCTTGGCCGGACGCGAGAAATAGACCCAGGCGACGCCGTTCTCGACCGTGTAGGTGACGGTCTCGGCTTGCTCTTCACTCATCCTTGTCTTCCTTTCCTTGCAGGCTCTCCCGGCCTGACGTTTTATGTATCCTCAGGATACAATATCGGAAGCTGGGATCAAGCGAAACCATCACCGTGCGTCATGGGACGCGTGATAGAACGCCTTGACTAGGCAAGGTCGTTGCTGCCGAAATGGACGTGGGTGAACATGGAATTCTTCTTCCGTGTCGGGGTTTGTTGTCAGGCCTGCTCGGGAGCGGCGCTGCGCGAAATGGCAAGGACGATCATGAGCATCAGCGCGAATGCGGACCCGAGAACGAGCGTCAGCGGCTGGAGCGATACCGGCGGCCAGAGGGTGACGGCCGCGCTGGCGAGGGCGGTGACGGCGAGCTGGATCGTGCCCAGGAGCCCGGCCGCCGCGCCAATGCCTTCGCGCACCGAATCGAGCGCGCTCGTCGCCGCCGGGGTCAGGACGAGCCCTGCGACCATGAAGAGCAGCACGGAGAAAAGCTGAAACCCGGCGAGCGGCACGCGGCCGGGCAGAAGCGTCGAGGCAAGTCCAAGTGCGGCGGTGATGGCCAGCGCTCCCAGCGCGGCGCGCAGGGCAAGGCGGCTGGCCCCCAGGCGCTTGAGCAGGTGCGGGGCGATCTGGGTGGCAATGATCGACATGCCTGCATTCACCGCGAGCAACACGCTGAACCAGACAGGAGCGAGGCCATAGACGCCCGAGTAGACAAACGGGGCGGCGGTCACGAAGGCGAAGGGGACCGTGGTGGCAAGACCCGCGACCACGGCCCAGCCGACGAACCGCCCGTTGCCAAGCAGCGCGGCGAGAGCACGGGGGAGGCCGCTCCAGTCGGGCGCGCGGTTCTCGGGCGCCAGCGTTTCGGGCAGGAACAGGACCACGCAGATCGCGGCGAGCAGACCTGCGCCCGAGAGGATCACGAAGAGCCCGCGCCAGGACACGAACTGGAGGAGGCCGCTTCCCAGGAGCGGCGCCAGCATGGGCGAGATGCCGATGATGAGGAAGGTAAAGGCCATCAGCCGTGCCGCGTGGTGCCCGCGGTGCAGGTCGCGGATGATTGCGCGCGCGCTGCTGGTGCCCGCACAGGCGCCCATGCCCTGCACGAAGCGCAGCGCCACGAGCTGGTCGAGGCTCGTGGCGAGGCTGCAGGCGAAGGAGGCAAGGATGAAGAGTGCAAGGCCGAAGATCAGCGGCGTGCGGCGTCCGAAGCGATCCGCCAGCGCGCCGATCGGGATCTGTGCGAAGGCGAGGCCGAAGAAGAAGGCCGAGAGCGTGCGCTGCACCGCGTTCTCGTTGCCCTGCAGCGCGCCCGCCATCTCCGGCATGGCCGGTAGATAGAGGTCGATGGCGAAGGGGCCGAGGGCGGACAGGAAGCCCAGCGCGATGCCGAAGCCGAGCGTGGGTTTTCCACTCGCCGCGGCGGCTGGGTTCTGGGGGGATGGGGAGGTCATATGGCCGTCGTCCCGGCCGTTCGGTGCGTGCGCGCGTCGATCATCATAATAACGAACGTTATAGTATGTGGGGCCAACGAGGCAAGGCGCACGTGCACGCTTCGCAGCCACGATGACGCGGCGGCGCATGGGGGGAGCGGAATGGAGGAGGCGCGCTACCTGCCTGGCAAGGCCCTGCGATGCCCGGCGATCAGGCCTCGTCGGTGGGGCGGGTGCGCTCGAGGAAGAGCGATTGCCCTTGCGCGTCGGTGGCTTCCAAGGTCGTGATCAGCGTGCTCAGGATGTGGTCGAACATCGCCACTTCGTGGGGCTTCAGATCGGAGAGGAGATAGTCGGCCACGCGCTCGGTCTGTGGGCGCATGATCGTGTAGAGGCGTTCGCCTTCCTCGGTCAGTGTCAGCCGCTTGCGGCGGCGATTCGTCTCATCGCGCTCAACGTTGACGCGGCCATGTTTCTCCAGGGCAGAGACCGCGCGCGAGACGCTCATCGAGTTGACGCCGGTACGTTCGGCCAGTTCGTGGCTGGCCGAATGCGGGTAGCGCCCGATCAGCATGAGCATGCGGAACTCGTTGATGCTGATCTTGTACTGGTGCTCCAGGTTGACTGAGAACGGTGTCATCAACCGGTTCGACAGCTTGAGCAGGCGGTGCAGAATCTCCGCGTGCGGGCTCGATGTTTCCATCGCCTCCAGCGCGCCGCTGTCAGCTCCATCTTCCAAGGATTCCTGATCGGTGTCAGCCATTGGCGGACATTTGGGCAGGAGCTTTGCTGGTTGTCAAGATAATCACGAATGTTACTTATCGCCGGAGGGATGAGGAGTGAAATTTCCGTGGAGCACAGCCGAGTGAATGTAAATAGGCACGAGGTTGCCGCGTTCCTGAAAACGGTTGCGCAGGTTACCGGTTCCGACCGCGTCCATGCGGGCGAGGAGGACCGGCAGGCCTACAGCGATCAGATGGGCTTCGATCTTGCCCGCCATGAACCTTCGGGCGCGGTGGCCCCGCGCTCGGTCGAGGAACTGCGCGAAGTCGTGCTGGCCGCCAACGTGCACAAGGTCCCGCTCTGGCCGATCTCGCGCGGCAAGAACTTCGGCTATGGCGGCGCTGCACCGGTCCAGGCAGGCGCCGTGGTGGTCGACCTTTCCGGGCTCCGGCGCATTCACGAGATCGACGAGAAGCGGGGCGTCTGCGTGGTCGAGCCGGGGGTGGGGTTCTACGATCTCTACGACGAACTCACCAGGCGCGGACATCCGCTCTGGCTCTCGGTGCCGGGCAATGCCTGGGGGAGCGTGGCGGGCAATGCGCTCGAACGTGGCAAGGGGCCGCAGCCCTACGGCGATCATGGCGCGCAGATCTGCGGTCTGGAGGTGATGCTCCCAGACGGATCGCTGGTGCGCACGGGCACCGGGGCCATGGAGGGCTCGGCGACCTGGCACCTGTCGCGCGACACCTACGGCCCGGCCTGGGACCAGATGTTCTGCCAGTCGAACTTCGGGATCGTGACGCGCCTTGGCCTGTGGCTCATGCCCGCGCCCGAGGCGACACTGTCCGTGGACTATGCGCTGCCCGACGCCAGCGATCTCGCACGCGGGGTCGATGCGCTCTACCCGCTTCGCCAGCGCGGGCTGATCGATCACGACCCGGCCTGGGTCAGCTATGTCGGCATTGCCTCGTTCGTGGGGCCCCGCGCGCAATGGTACGAGGGCGAGGGCCTTCTGCCCGAGGACGTGGGGGCAAGCATCCGCAGCCAGCTGGGCATCGGCTGGTGGAATTCGCAGCTCAACTTCTATGGGCCCGAAAAGGTGATCCGGGCCAAGTTCGAGGTCGTCGCCGAGGCGCTCGCGGCGCAGTTGGGCCAGCGTCCCGAGCCCCGGCTGTGGCGCCAGGGCGACGACTTTGGCGCGAGCCATGCGGGCATTCCCTCGACCCGCGACATGGCCATGATCGACTGGTACGGCGGGCGCGGGGGGCACCTTGGTTTCTCCCCGATCCTGCCTGCCGATGGCGCGCGCGCGCAGGCGCAGTTCGAAAGCACGCGGGCCCGCTTCGAAGCGGCGGGCATCGACTATTACGGGGCCTTCTCGGTAGGCGCGCGGGCGATCATCAATATCAACGAGATCCTCTACGACCGCGACAACGCCCAGATGGCGCGCGCGGTGCCCCAGCTGATGGACACGCTGATCGCGGACGCGGCGAAAGAAGGCTATGGCGAGTACCGCACCCATATCGATGCCATGGATACGGTGGCGGCAACCCAGAACTACGGCGTGGACGCCTCCGGGGTGGGCGCGATGGGGCGGCTCAACGGCGTGCTCAAGGATGCGCTTGATCCCCATGGCATCCTGGCGCCGGGCAAGCAGGGGATCTGGCCTGCGCGCTACCGGAGCTGAGCGGTGCGCTCTCGGACGTGCGCCACCATCGCGGCGACCGTCTCGACCGCGTTCCAGTGGCCGGCGACGGGGGCCTCTTCGGGGTAGATCTCCAGTTCGATCTCCGGCGCAAGGCCGGTCTCCTCGTAGACCGTGCCATCGGGCGCGGCGAAGGTCTCGTTCGCGAGTTCAAGCAGCCAGCCGTTGGGAAGCGGCTTGGCAAGAGGCGTGGAGAAGGCGCCGCGCGTGCGGGTGCCGACCTGCGTTACGCGCGGGTTCTGGCGAAAGGCGAGCGTGGCGAGTTCGCCGCCGCTGACCGTCACATCGCTCGTAATCACGTAGACCGGCCCTGCGAAACGCGCACCCGTGGCGGGCGTGATGGCATGAGGGAACGGGGCAAGCCCTGATCCGCGGGCGCGGGTGGTAAAGCCCGTCTGCGCGGTGTCGAGGAAGCGGGCGGGCAGAGCCTTGGCGATCTGGTCCCATCCGCCCCGGTTGTTGGAAAGATCGACGATCACGCCGTCGAGCCCGGCAAAGTCGGCCATGGCCTGGTCGAGTGCATCCTGGAATGCCGCCATTTCCGCCTCGGCCCATTGGGGCGTGGCAAAGTCGCTGCGCTCGGTGAACCCACCCATGACAAAGACCTGCAGATAGCCCACGCGCCCGTCGATCACGCCCCACACGATGCGCCCGCCTCCGACCGTGCGCGCGCTCTTACCCAGCTTCGCGGTGGTCTGCGCGATGAGCGCGCCGAGCCAGGCGGGTTCGCCACCCTCGCGGGCACGGATGCGCGGGAGGGTCTGCCCCTGACCGTCCTGCACGCGGCGGCGTTCTCCGTCGACTTCACCCAAGAGCTTGGTGTGGCTGTCGGAGAGCCCTTCCATGAAGGCGGCAAGTGCGTCCCACAACTGGGCCTCGTCCATGCCAGGATGCATCTTTGCGCGCAGCGCCGCGCGGCGCGCCGCAAACCCGGGAGGGCGCCTGTCGAAGAAGGCGTAGTGGCGTTCGAAATGGTCGAGAAAGGCCGCGGCTACGGCGCCGGGTGTGCGATCGGTCGGCGCGCTGCAGGCTTCGGGCAAGGCGGGGAGGCGGTCGAAGACGACGTTGGTGTCCCCCTCCAGCAACTGGAAGATCGCCGCCTGACCGCCGGGAAGCGCGCGGAAATAGCGGTAGCGCGCGCTGTCCATCTCGCTTTGCGCGCCCCGCTCCAAGGGCGGGCGATAGCAGGTCGTTCCCTCCTGGTGCCGGATGACGCCAGCCTCGTCGATCTCGAGCAGCCAGCCATAGCCGCGCGAACGCCAGATGCCGCGCACGGCCGGATCGGTGGAGCCATCGCTGCGTGCGATGCTCTGCACAGGACCTGCCGCCTCCCACGGGCGCGGCGCCTTGGATTGCGCGGCTTGGGCTTGGGCGGACAGGGGCGCGCTGAGGCAGGTGGCGGCGAGGAGCGCCGCGGCAGGAACTCGGATCATGGGCGACATGCTAGCGCGCGACCTGCCGCGCTCAAGCGCGCGCTCGATGGATGGCCGACCGGGATCGATGGGGGCTCAATCCATCAGCGCGCACGAGACGCCCGTGAACAGGCCATTCGTCACGTGGTAATGGATGTACTGGCGAAGTTCCTGCACCTCGCCCTTGCGGATCGGGAAGAACTGGTCGAGCCCCTGCGCGGCGAGCGCTTCTGCGGTCAGGTCCTTGCGCGCTTCGATGCGGATTACCCCTTCGAGGGCAACGAGTTCGGCGCTGGCGGCGAAGCGTTCGATGGTCAGCGTTTCCTCCACGTGGTCGTGCAGGAAGCCGTAGAAATCGCGGAACGCCTCACGCGTGGCGAGGTCGACGCCGAAGAAGGTGAGGTGCGCGCCGGGCGCGTAGAAGTCGTAGACGGCATCGTAGTCGCGCGCGTTGAAGGCCGCGGCGTAGCGGTCGTAGTCCTCGCGGGTCATCGGGCAGCTCCTCTCTTGTCGAAATGGCGTGTCGCTCCGCCTTGCACATATTGATAACGAGCGTTACGATTATGCGCAACGACTGCCCCGATGCAGCGAAGGGAGAGAGAGCTTGCACCCGACGACAGAGCCCGAGACGCGCGTCTATACCGCGCAGGAACAGGCGAACATCGACCACGTACGCACGATGATCCGCGAGGTGCTCGACGCGCTCGATCCCGATGCGGTCGACCGGTTCATCGTGCCCGACTACATCCAGCACAACCAGATGGTGGGGCAGGGCACCGAGCCGCTCAAGCAGTTCCTGCGCGAGGCCAAGGTCCATTCGCCCGAGCCGTGCCATGACATCAAGCGCATCTTTGCCGATGGCGACCACGTCATTGCGCACTACCACCTGCGCCGCTGGCCGGGGGATACGGGCTACGCGATCATGGATATCTTCCGGCTCGAGAACACGATGGTGGTCGAGCACTGGGACGTGATGATGGAAGTCCCGGTGGACAGCCCCAACCCAATCGGACCGTTCTGAGATGGCGCGCGCGGATCGCTTCATCGGCAAGCGGGTGGTTGTCCTGGGCGGCAACAGCGGCATCGGGCTGGCCTGCGCACAAGGGTTTGCCGAGGAAGGCGCGGGCGTGCGCCTCACTGGCCGGGACCCGCAGACCATCGCCAGCGCCGTCGCCTCGATCCCCGGGGCGAAGGGCAACGCGGTCGACATTTCCGACCTTGCCGCGATGGACGCCTTCTACGAGACCGTGGCGGCCGAGGAGGGCGGCATCGATGTCCTCATGGTCAACGCCGGGATGGGCGGCTTTTCGCTGATCGAGGACATGACGAGCGAATACTGGGACCAGGTCCATTCGATCAATCTCAGGGGCTGTGTCTTTGCCATGCAGAAGGCGGTGCGGCTGATGGGCGAAGGGGGCGCGATTGTCGTCACCGGATCTATCGGCGGCCATGCCTTCGTGCCCGGCAACGCGGCCTATGGCGCGGCCAAGGCGGGCCTTGCGCTCGCCATGCGCCAGTTCGCGGGCGAGTATGTTGCGCGCGGGATCCGGGTCAACATGGTGAGCCCGGGCCCCATCGAGACGCCGCTCCTCTACCGCAATCCCGGTATGGACGAGGCGGCGGTCGAGGCGATGCGCGAGCAGATGATCGCGGCCGTGCCGATGAAGCGCATGGGCGCGGCGAAGGAAGTGGCCGATGCGGTGCTCTTTCTCGCCTCCAACGAGGCAAGTTTCGTGACCGCGGCCAACCTGATGGTCGATGGCGGCGCGCTGGAAATCGGATGAGGATGGCATGACCCATAACGACACGACGCCCTTTGCCGGGCCTTTCTCGACGCTCGACAACCCGCGCCTCGAATTCGCGATGGAAGTGCGCCTGACCTTCCCGCGCGTGCAGATGATCGCCAACACCCCGATGGGGGGCAACCGCAGCGCGGTCTATGTCGATGGCGGGACGTTCGAGGGGCCGCACCTGAAAGGCAAGGCGGTGCCGGGCTCGGGCGGTGACTACGCGACCTTCCGCCCCGACGACGTCGCCGTGTTCGACGCGCGCTACATGCTGGAGGAGGACGACGGGACGCTGATCCTGCTCAACAACCGGGGCTTCCTGTGGGGGCGCAAGCCCGGCACGATGGAGCGCCTGCGCGACTGGGCCTTCAAGGGGGGCGAACCGGTCGAGCAGCAGGAATACTACCTGCGCGGCAACCCCAGTTTCGAATGCCCGGTGGGCAAGCACGACTGGCTGACCAAGCACGTCTTCATCGGCGTGGGTGAGCGGCGCGCGGATGGCAACCTGCTGCGCTACTACGCGCTGACCTGAGGTGCGTCATGGCCGAAGCTGAGACGCTCCAGCAGCGCAACGCCCGGATCGTGCTCGACATGTGGCAGGGCGTGATCCGCGAGGGGAGCCGCGAGGCCGTGCTGCGCTATATCCACCCGGACTACGTGCAGCATGCGGTGAACCTGCCTTCGGGGCGCGAGCAACTGCTGCACCTGACGGACCTCATCCGCAATCCGCCCGAGGGATTCGTACCGCCGGCAACCAAGCACCTTGTGCGCACGGTGGCGCAGGACGACACGGTCGTGGTGATCTGGCACCAGGACCAGCCCGATCCCGCACGGCCAGGGCAGACCTACCCCGGGCACGCCTTCGACATGTACCGGCTGGAGGATGGTCTCATCGTCGAACACTGGGACGACACCCGCAAATGGGCGCGCTCCTGGGCCGAGGAACAGTCGGGAGAGCGCTCATGAACATGGCCACACAGCTGGTCCCCGGCGCGAGTGTGCCCGAGGGGCAGACCCCGCCGATGGTGGCGGCCGACCATGCACAGCTGCTCGCCAGCGCAGATCCCGTTCTCGCGGCGAACAAGCGGCTTTGCTACGACATGTACCGCATCGTGCTGCAGGGCGGTCATGCCGACCGCGCGCACGAATTCATCGCCGAGGGCTATATCCAGCACAATCCCAACGTCGTCAGCGGGCGCGCCGCGCTGGAAAGCTTCATCCGCGGTTCGCGCCCGGCGCGCGAGGTCCGGCCCACCATCGAGCTGCCGCTGGTCTCCATCGTGGCGGAGCGGGACATGGTGACGATGGCCTTCGTGCGCACCGAAACGGGTGAGGTTGGAGAGACCTACCACACCAGCTGGTTCGATCTGTTCCGTATTCAGGATGGCCGGATAGCCGAGCACTGGGACCCGGCGATCAAGAGTGCGGCGATGCTCAGGACCGATCCCAACTCGCAACGTCTGGACTAGACGCGCGCGGCGTGCGGCGCTCCTTCGAGCGGTAGAGGTCGGCATCGGCCCGGCGGAAGAGCTCGTTCGGAGAGGACGGCTCTCCGGCGCGGGGCAGGGCGAGACCGAACGAGGCGCGGATCGAGAGGGACGTTCCCTCCCAGTCGAACGGCGTGGCGAGCATGTGCAGGGCAGCGTTCAGGCGCTGCTGCAACTGGTCCTCGTCCTGGTTCTGCGCAAGCACCATGGCGAACTCGTCGCCCCCGATGCGGGCGAGCAGCAGGGCTTCGGGAAAGGCGCTGCGCAAGTGCGCACCGAAGCGGGCAAGGCAGGCATCGCCTGCGATGTGGCCGAAGGCGTCGTTGACGGCCTTGAAGTGGTCGAAGTCGAACAGCACCAGTGCGCCGGCCGAGGCCATGTTGCGGGAGGCTGGCGAGGAAGGCGCGTGGGGCGCATGAAGAAAGGCGGCGTGGAACAGCGCGCGGTTGCCCAGCCCGGAGACCGGATCGGTGAAGGCGAGTTCTTCCAGTTTGCGCAAATAGAGCCGCTCGTGGGTGATGTCCTGCTTGGTGCCGTGCAGCCGCAGGGCCTGGCCATTGCGCGATTCGACATGGGCATGGATGCGCAGCCAGCGTTCCTCGCCCTCGGCGGTATATATCTGCGCCTCCAGAGAAAAGGCCCCGAGCACTTCGATGGCCTGCGCGCGTCGCACCTCAAGGAGGCGGCGCGATTCGGGGGCATACATGTCGAGCACCTCGCGCCGGTCGACCTTCTCGCCAGGGGCGAACCCGAAAAGCTCGAAAGTCGCTTCGTTCCAGCGCAGGCTCTGATCGCCCAGATCGCACGAAAAGGCTCCGATCGCTACGGGCGTGCCGTCACTCTGCGTGTCGCCCTCGGACGCGCACGAATCCCTGCGGGTGATCGCCTCGAAGGCGGCCCGCGAGATGGAAAAGGGAGGGACAGCCTGGGCCAATGAGAGGTCAAATACCGTAGGAGTGGTGAAGGTGCGTTAAGTATCCTGGAATACTTAAGGACGGGCTAAGGTCTTGGCTTCGCGAAGTATCTGGGCCACTCCTATAAGCATCTCGCGTTAACTAGAAAAGGGGGCAGTCATGGGCGCGACGCAGCGGCGGACATGGCGACGCCCGATAGCGCGGCGAAGCGCGTGAGAACGGCGTCCTGGACCTTCGTGTCGAGCGTCTTGGGATCGGGCTCGCGGCGCTCCATGTGGTGCCAGTAGCCTCCGCTGGCTCCCGCCTCGCCGTCCAGGCATGTTGCAAGCCAGCACTGTGTGAGGTGGGCTTCGTCGAGGGGATCGCTGGCCGATTCGCCGCCCATGCGGGTGGGCACCCAGCCCGGATCGACGGTGTGGCACGCGATGTCGGGAAGGTGGCGGGCAAGGCCGTTGGCCATGGCCGTCAGCAGCATCTTGCTCTCGCCATAAGCGCTCGCGCCCGACCAGCGGCGTTCGCGCCAGTCCATGTCGTCGAGCGCTTCCTCATGGCCATAGTGCATCGAGCTGCCGGTGAAGATCAGGCGCGCAGGGCGTTCGGCGAGCAGGCTGAGCATGTAGGGGGCGATCGCGTTCACCATCAGGACGCGCAGGAGGCCCTCGCGAGTTACCTCACGCGTCGAGTCGATGACCCCGGCGTTGTGAATGATCGCGTCGACAGGGCCCGTTTCGTTGAGCGCCCGGGCAAGTGCGCGGACCTCCTCGAGGCTGGCAAGATCGCCGGTCAGGACCGTATTGACGTCGGCGAGCGCGCCAAAGGCGTTGATGCGCTCTTTCGAGCGGGCATGGAGGATGACATCGTGTCCGTTGCCGATCAGTGTCTGGATGGCGTTGCGACCGATCCCCTGCGTTGATCCGGTGACGAAAATGCGGGCCATGTCGCGCTCCTTTCCCGCTTCTTCGGGGTGGTCGTGACGGCCCTGGTGTGCGGGAAAACAAAGCCGCGCCAAGCCCCTGGATGGAGCCTGTCGCGGCAGGATGTGGTCATGGAGCGTCCGCCCTGCAAGGCGCAGGTGCAGGGCATCGGTCTCGGCTCAGGGGCGTTCCGGCTCCCAGACCGCGCCCTTGATGTGGTGGATGAGGCCGGCCGCGTCGACCTTGTAGAGGATCAGGAACTCGACCTCGACCCGTGCCCCTTTCGGCACGAGCGACATGCCGGAAAATCCACGCGCCTCCAGCACCTCGCGGGAGAGGTCCTTCAGGCCCTCGAAGGTGATGACGACATGGCCGACGAAGCCCTCGGCGCCGGGATAGAACCCGCGAAAGTCGACGGTTTCACGGCAGTACTCGTGGAAGAAGGCGTAGAACGCGCGGAACGCGGGCTTGCCGCGCACCGCAAAGCCTGCGTTCTCCAGCACGAAGTCGTCGGTGAAGAAGGTCTCCAACGCGGCGTAGTCGCGCGCGTTGAAGGCCTCCACGTACCGAATGTAGTCCGCTTCGCACAACGGCATCGTCGCGGCCGAAGCGCTCACAGCTGCGAGGGCATGCCGTCGAGCAGCATCGTCTTGCTCTCGAGGAAGGAGTAGAGACCTTCCACGCCGCCCTCGCGGCCGATGCCCGACTGCTTGAAGCCACCGAAGGGCAGGCCGAATTCGAGGCGCATGCCGTTCTGGCCGAAACCACCCGCGCGCACCTTGCGCCCGATGCGGTAGGCCGCTTCGTGGTCGTTGGTCAGGACCGAGCCGTTGAGGCCGAAGGCGCTTTCATTGGCGATGCGGATCGCGTCCTCTTCGTCCTCGGCCGGGATGAGGCTGAGGACCGGGCCGAAGATCTCTTCCTGTGCGATGCGGCTCGTGTTGTCGACGTTGGCAAAGAGGGTGGGCTCGAGGAAGTAGCCCTTGTTCATCGTGGTCGGGCGGTTGCCACCGGTGATGAGGTCGGCGCCTTCGGCCTTGCCGATGGCGATGTAGTCCTCGACGCGTTCGAGTTGGCGCTTCATGGCAAGGGGACCAAGCTGCGTGTCGGGCGCGGTGCTGGCCCCGATTTTCACGCCCTGCATGACCCTGGCGATGGCATCGGCCAGTTCGTCGTGGCGCGCTTTGGTGACAATGGCGCGGCTCAGCATGGCGCAGACCTGCCCGCTCATCACGGTGATGGTGTTGCCCAGGATCGCGGCGGCGGCCTCGATCGGGAAGTCGTCGCGCACGATGGCGGCCGACTTGCCGCCCAGTTCGAGCGTGCAGCGCGCGACGCGGCCCGCGCAGACCTCGCCGATGCGCTTGCCCGCGATGGTCGAGCCGGTGAAGCTGACCTTGTCGATACCGGGGTTGTTGACGAGGTGATCGGACGCGTCGCGCCCGCCGCACACCAGGTTGACGACGCCCGCCGGGATGCCGGCCGCGTCCGCCGCTTCGGCCATGATATAGGCTTCGAGCGGGGTTTCGGGCGAGGGCTTCATGATGACCGTGCAGCCGGCAACCAGCGCGTAGGCGACCTTGCTGGAAAGAATGCCGTAAGGCGCGTTCCAGGGCGCGATGCAGGCGGCAACGCCAACCGGCTCGTAGGCGACAAGCGCGGTGTCGACCATCTGGCTGGGGCGGCGCACGACGAACTCGAAGTCCTTGCCCAGCGAGGCGATGAACTTGATCGTGGCGGTCGCGCCGCCGTGCATCTGCGGGGCAAAGCTGGAAAGGCCGCCGACCTGCGCGGTCCAGCAGGCGCACAGTTCGGCTTCGCGCTTCTCCAGTTCCTCGGCCCAGCGCAGGACGGCGGCCCCACGCTCGGCCGGGCTCATCTGCGGCCAGGGGCCGGTGTCGAAAGCCTCGCGCGCGGCGGCAACGGCCTTGTCCATGTCCGCGGCGGTGGCGTCGGCAACCACGCCGATCACCTCCTCGCTGTTGGGCGAGACGAGTTCGAAGCGTTGGGTGCCGGTTGATTCGATCCAGCTGCCACCGATGTAGAGTTTCTCGGGGTTGCGGATATCCACGCCTTCAGGGGTCATTGCAGGTGTCCTCTTCCATGTGCGCACGGCTTGCGATCCGACAATGATGCCGGAGGGTGCGCGTCTCTTGCCAAAACGATAACGAACGTTACGATGGTGCGCAACGCCCAAAACGCGTTTCGGGGGAGCCGATCTGGTTTCTCCGGCCGCGGGAAGAGGGCTCGGGAGAGGAGAGAGGCTGCATGGATCAGGATCCGGCAATTGCCCAGTTGCGGGCCGAAGTGGCGCAGCTGCGCGAAGAAGCACGCGCCGCGCGCGACTGGACCGAGATCGCCAACCTCCAGGCGATGTACGGATACTATGTCGACAAGGGGCTGTGGGACAAGGCAGCGGATCTGTTCGCCCGCGAGGGTACGCTCGAGATTGCGGGGCGCGGCGTCTATGTCGGGCGTGAGCGGGTGCGGGCTTACCTGCATGCCTTGCCGCCCTACGAGCGCGGCGCATTGTTCAACCACATGCAGCTCCAGCCCGTGATCCACGTCGAGGGAGATACGGCAAAGGCGCGCTGGCGCACCTTCATCCAGATCGCCTGGCTGGGCGGGGTCGCGCGCTGGGGCGAGGCGACGTATGAAAACAGCTACGTGCGCGAGGACGGGGCCTGGCGCATCGCCTCGCTCCATGGCTTCATCACCTTCTATTGCGAGTACGACAAGGGCCTGAACGAGGGCGGCATCCCGCTTCTGCGCAAGATCGACGGGCTGAAGCCAGACCTTCCCCCCACGGTCGAATATGAGGCGTTTCCCGAGGTCTTCGTGCCGCCCTTTCATTACGGCGATCAGGCGGCGGAGGCGGGCGCGTGAGCGGCCTGTCGTCAGGGCTTGATCGCGCCGCGCTCTATGCCGTGCTCGACCGCTATCTGGCCGCCCTGGACGCGCGTGATCCGACGCAGGTGGCCTGGACGCGCGATGTCTTCCACACTGAGAACAACGTCGCGCTGCTTCCGGGCGATGGGCTGTGGGCGACGATCACCGGCCGGGGTACCTACGACTTTCGCTTCTGCGATCCCGAGACGGGGCAGATCGGCCTGTTCACGACGGTGATCGAGAGCGGCGACGAATCCGCCGCCGCGCTGCGCCTTGGCGTGAGCGGGGCGGGCGAGGTCTGCGAGGCCGAAATGATCGTCGTGCGCCAACGCGACGAGGCCCTGCAGTTCCCCGATCCCAGGTTCGAGGCCAAGCCGGTCATGGACGCCTTTGTGCCCGAGGCCGAGCGGATGACCCGCGAACGGCTGCTGACATTGGCCAACGGCTACTTCGCGACGCTCGAGCAGAACGACGGGCAGCTCTTCACCGCCTTTCACCCGGACTGCCAGAGGGTCGAGAACGGGACACAGACGACCAACAATCCGGCCTTCATGTTGCCCATTGCGAAGCTGGGCTGCGAGGCGCAGTTTCGCCTCGGCTGGTACCGTTACGACGATCGCCTGCGCGCGCGCCGCTTCCCGCTTGTCGACGTGGAACGCGGGCTGGTCATGGCCCATGGCTTCATCGACCATCGCGGCGTGCTGGAGCGCTATACCCTGACCGACGGAACCGAAGTGGAATCGCATATCCGCCGCCCGCACACGTTCTATCTCTCCGAAGTCTTCAAGATCGAGGCCGGCGCGATCCGCCAGGTCGAGGCGAACTTCATCACCGTGCCCTACCACATGCCCTCGCCCTGGGACGCTCAGGGGCAGGGGCGATGAGCGCGACCCTCCTGCCGGATGCAGCGCCCGCGCTTTCTGCCCGCGCGCGCTGGACCTCGCTGATCCTGTGCGGCGCGGTCATGCTGCTTGACGGCTATGACCTGACCGCGATGCCGCTGGCCGTGCCGCACCTGGTTCAGGCCTATGGCCATGCGCCCGAGACCTTTGGTCTCGCGCTCTCCGCCGTTCTGCTGGGGCTGGGTCTTGGCGCGGTGGGGCTGGCGCCGCTGGGCGATCGGTTCGGGCGGCGGCGTGTGATCCTCCTCGTCCTGCCGGTGCTGGCGCTGGCGACCTTCGGGACGGCCACGGGCCAGAGCGTCGAGGCGTTTACCGCCTGGCGGCTTCTCACCGGCCTTGCCCTCGGCGCGTGCCTACCCAACGTCACTGCGCTCAGCGCCGAACTGGCGCGGCCCGGTCGGCGGGCGAGCACGATGACGATTGTCTCGATGGCGATCCCACTCGGCGCGGCGGGATCGGGTCTGGTGGTCTCACCGCTTGTTGCGGCCTTCGGGTGGCAGGCGATCTTCATCCTTCCGGGGCTTGTAACTTTGCTGCTGCTGGGCCTCCTCTGGTTGGCCTTGTCCGAATCCCCGGCGGTCGCGGGTGATGTCGAGGAGGGGGCAGGTTCAGGAGCGCCACTGGTGCAGTTGCTGCACCGGCCCATCTTCTACGTCACCGCGCTTATATGCGTGCTCTACGGGGTCAACGCCGCAGCGCTCTACTATATCAATTCCTGGGTGCCCACGGTCCTGCCGAACGCTGGTTTCACGCTGGAGACGGCGGCCCATGCGGTCTCGCTCCTGCAATTCGGAGGCATGGTCATCGGGCTCCTGCTCGCCCGCATGCTTGACGGGGGGCGGGTGACGGTGGTGCTGGCGACAAGCTACGGCGCGATAGGGCTGGCGCTGCTGGCCTTTGGCCTCGTCCCGCCCACGCGGCTGGGCTGGGGTATCCTCCTGCTGATCGCAGGCGGCGGCATCTCAGGCGTGCACGTCGCGATCCTGGCGGTGGCCTCGGGGCTCGTCCCGCCGCGCCTGCTCTCCAGCCTCATTGGCCTTGCCGTGGCGGTGGCCCGGATCGGCGCCATCGGCGGCCCCTTGCTGGGCGCTGCGGTCATCGAGGGAGATGTAGGGGCTGCGCTGTTCTTCGCCTTTGCCGCGCTGCCGGTGGCCTTGTGCCTGGGCCTCACGATGTTGCTGCCCGTCGTGCGACGGGCCGCGCGTCCCGCGCCTCAGTCGAGTGAAAGCGAGAAATCCCGCTCCCCGCGCCAGGCGGTGAGCGTGGGTCGGTAATAGGCCCGATAGGGCCAGAGCAGGACCGCGTTGAAGAGGATCGTCAGCGCGCCGAAGACGACTTCGACGACGCCCCATTCCAGCGCGAAGTTCCAGTAGGCGATGACGACCGTCAGCGGCACGGCTGCGGCCGCAACGAGCGGCATCATGCGGTCGGCAAGGACAAGGACTGCAATCGCGATCTCGGCCACCTTGATCCAGGCGAAGAGCCCGGAGTGGATGAGCGCCAGCGTGAATTCCTGGCCCAGCGGCGTATTGCCGAGCGGCTGGAGTTCGAAGGGGGTGAAGTACTCCACCCCCGAGAACAGGTACCACAATCCGAAGATCCAGCGGCTGGTGTGATAGAGCGCGCGCATCGTGTCGTCCTCTCGTCCTGGAAACGTGCCGGAAAGGTCCGCGCTCAGAACGCGCGGCGGACCGAGAGGAACCACTCGCGCGGACGGCCGACCGAGCCGGTGTTCACGCCGTAGTTCTGCACGTTTTCGCTGACGCCGGTGTAATAGAATTTGTCGAAGAGGTTGGTGATGCCGGTGCTGACCTGCCAGGTCTCGTCGTCCGAGGCGTAAGTCAGGCGCAGGTTGAAGAGGCTGCGCGAACCGATCTGGTTGTCCGGGTTGTTGACCGAGTTGAAGTAGAACGAAGACTGGTAGGTCCAGTCGACGCGCGGGGTGAGCGTGCCGATGCCATCGCCTAGCTGTGCCTTGTACTGCATACCGGCGCTCAGCTGCCAGCTGGGGTTGAAGGGGGCGACCATGTCCTCTTCGACAAAAGTCGTGGGATCGACGCGGGTATAGTCGAAGTTCAGGTAGCCCATCGCGCCGTCGATGGTGAGGTTGTCGATGGGCTCGGCAAAGAGCTCGGCCTCCAGGCCCCATACGTCCGCATCGCCCGCATTGGCCGGCTGCGAGCAGGTCGGGCTCACGCTTTCCGGGCAGAAGTAGCGGTTGATCTGGAGATCCTTGTACCGGTTGAAGAAGAACGTGCCGTTGAAGCGCACGCGGTTGTTCAGGAGGTCCGACTTGAAGCCCGCCTCGTAGGTGGTGAGCGTCTCGGGATCGAAGGGCACGATCTGGTCAGGCGTGTAGGGGCGCGGGTTGATGCCGCCGCCCTTGTAGCCCGTCGCGATCTGCGCATAGACCATCAGCTCGGGCATGAAGCGGTAGTTGACGCCGAGGCGATAGTCGGTGCGCGTGCCCTTGAAGAGGCCCACTTCCCCGTCCAGCCCCGCGACGAGGAAGTTGGTCGTCAGGGGAATGCCCGAGGGCAGGGTGCCGTCCGGATTGCGCCGGGTGAACTGGTACGTCTTCTTGTCGTCGGTGTAGCGGATGCCCGCGATCACGTTGAGGTCGGGCGTCAGGTGAAACTCGGAGTGCGCGAAGGCGGACACGGAGCGGTTCGAGATCGGGTCGTCCTGCACGAAGTCGAACATCGCGGTCGGGATGAGCGAGCGTCCGGCGATGTTGTCGTCGGCATCGTAATAGTAGCCGCCCACGGTGAAGTCGACGAGCGTGCCGACCTGGCCGGAAAGGCGCAGTTCCTGGGTGAACTGGGCGTGTTCGTAGTCGAACTCCTGGACCAGCACCGAGAGGGGCGAGCCATCGAGATCGATGCCCGAGGTGCCGCTCGCCTCGCGGTAGGCGGTGATCGACTTGACGGCGAGGAAGTCGGTCAACTTGAAGTCGACCGTACCGGCCACGCCCCAGCTCTTGGCGGTGCTCTGCGGGCTGGTGTCGAAGGTGCCGGGCGCGACTTGCAGCGGCGTGCCGAAGATCGTGGTGTAGTTGCCGCCCGAGGCGTAGTTGGCGTAACTGGAATAGGACTTCGGCCCGGTCAGGAAGCGGCTGTCGAAGGGGACGCCGCCCATCGGATCGGCCGCGTCGTAGGAGCGGGTGTCGTTGCTGTTCGCATAGATCAGCTTGGTGGCAACCTGCTCGGACTTGTTCATCGCGTAGTCGCCGATGAGGTTGATCTCGAGGCTCGATCCGACAGGGGCATAGCGCAGCGCAAGGCGCCCGCCCTGGACATCGACGCCGCCCTCGGTGCCGGTCTGGCAGTCGCCGCCACCCACGGTCGGCGCAATGCCGGAATCGGGGTTCAGGCAGCCGTAGTCGTAGAGCTTGAAGAAGCCGTCGGTGTGTTTCGAGACACCTGAAATGCGCGCGTAAAGCCCATCGGCAATGGTGAAGCCGGCGCTCGCGCGCAGGTCGATGCGGCCGTAGCTGCCCGTGGTTGCCTCCACGAAGCCATCGCTGACCTCGTCGGGCTTGCGGCTGAACAGCTTGATCGAGCCGCCGATCGAGTTCTTGCCCGAGAGGGTGCCTTGCGGCCCGCGCAGGACTTCGACGCGGTCAAGGTCGTTGAGGTCGAGGATCGCGCCGAAGGTGGTGCCGTAATAGACATCGTCGATGTAGATGCCCACGCCCGGTTCGAGCGCGAAGCTGGAATCGTTCTGGCCGATGCCGCGGATATAGGCCTGCACCGCGCTGCCGTTGAGGCCGGTCGCTTCGGACAGGTTCACGTTGGGCGCGATGGCGGTGAGGTCGGTGACGCTGTCGACGCTCTTGGCGGCCAGCTGGTCGCCGCTCGTCGCGGTGATGGCGATGGGCGTGTCCTGCAGGCGCTGTTCGCGAAACTGCGCGGTCACGATGATCTCGGGGGCGTGGACTTGCGCACTGTCCTGTGCGCCGTCCTGCGCATGGGCGCTGCCAGGGCTCAGGGTCAGGCCGGTGAGGCCCGTGGCCAGGGCGATCACGGCGCTGGCCGTGCGACGACAGGTGAATGGGGCTCGTGCCATGATATTTCCTCTCCCTCGACCATCGGATCGGGCAGGCGGATGGAGGACGCTGGCGGTCCTTTCTCACCCTTCATGGTCGCGTGAAAAGCCCTGCCGGGCATTCCTTGCGGCCACCGTTCTCCCTGCCCCAACGGTCCATCGTTGGTGACTTCGTCATTGTGCAAAGGGCAGTCTGGACCCGGGCAGCGGTGCCCCTGTCAGCCGGACTACCAGCTTGGGTAAATTAGTAACGATCGTTATTAATGTGTCAATCGATTTCGTCGCCCGAAAGGAGCCTCCTCTCTCCTTCCGGACGACGTCCCGACAGCGCGCCTCGGCGCGTGCGCATCAGGCCGCGGCGGCCTGCGCCTTGCGGGCCTTGGCCTTGTCGAGCTGTTCGCGCGAAACCCACCAGCCGTGGACCTGCGCGCGCATGGGCAGGGGCATCGGCACGCGGGCGATGGGCCCCTTGGCCACGGCATCGGCCTCGACCACCCAGAGTTCGGAATCGAAGCTGTTCTCGCCGGTCTGGCGGTCGACCACCATGAGCAGCCAGCCGTCCTTGTCCGGATCGGAGGAGGGCACATGGACCGGCTCGTTGATGGCCATGCCCGGTTCGAGCGGCATCGCTTCGATGCGTCCATTGCCCGGCTCGATCTGCACCAGCATGTTGAACGAGACCCCGACCGGGCCACCAAGGACGGGCGGGCCGCCTTCGGGGTTGATGGTGAGGTACCAGCCCTTGCGGTGCATGCGGCCCTGGCTGGCGTCGGGAATGCGCGGCATGTCGCCCGGAGGGCCGATGACGCGCGATTCAAATTCCTCGCCGGGCTTGGACATGTCGAAGGTCCAGCGGGTCATGCCACCCTGGATGCTCTGCTGCGCGCGCTCGACGCCGCCCGCCTCGCGCATGAAGCCGAAGGCGCAGGTGTCGGACAGGCACACGTCGAGATGGACCAGATCGCCATCGTCGTAGGCGTTGAGGAAGTGGAAGGCCGAGACGCCCTTGGGTCCCTTGAACCAGCGCATGTCCTCGACCTTGCCGTAGCGCGGCATGATCCCGACCCAGGATTCCAGGTCCTGCTGGTGCGCCCAGTGCGCGCCGCCTGCCTTAAGGCGGTCAAGATCGGCGGTGGTCGGGAAGATCGGGAAGACAGCGTACGTCTCGGTGATCGTGAAGTCGTGGATGGTCGAGCAGTAGGGCTGCTTGAACCATTGCTCCGAGATCAGGTTGCCGTCCTTGTCGGCAATGCCATAGGCCACATCGAGGCTGGCGAGACCGCCCGCTTCATAGCCGAAGAAGAACATTTCGCCCGTCTCGGGGTCGATGCGCGGGTGGGCGGTGAAGGTCTCGGACTTGAGCGCACCATAGTAATCGAAGCGGCCGATGGTCTCGAGCGTCTCGGGATCGACCTCGTAGCCAAGCCCATCTTCCTTGGTCATCAGCAGGCGGCCGCCGTGCCAGACAGGCGTGGTGTTGGCGACGGTGCGGTCCTTGCCCGCGACGCTGGGATCGTCGGTGTAGGGGTTGCGGTAGCGCCCGAAGAGCGCGGTGCGCGCCTCCTTCTCGAGGAGGTAGCGCTCGGTCTCGACATACTTGATCGCGTAGTCGACGGTGCCGCCGCGGATGTCGAACTTGGCGACCATGCCATCGGCTGAAAGCGCGACCTCGTCCTCGAAGATCGGGGCCATGGCCGGGTCGGGGACGGCGCGGAAGAAGGCGCCGTCGATCTCCTCGGGAATGGTGCCGATGACATCGAGATTGCGGGCCGACCACTCGACCCCGATGGGGGTGTTGGTGCCGGTGAAATGGATGGTGTGCGGGAACTGTGTCACAGTGACGTCCTCTCCAGAATGTATCCAGAACCTGTTTTGGGTGGTGTCTCCCCGGGGACCCCGGTTTGTTGTGTCACGCGTTCCATCAGCGGTTCGCGCGCAGGGCCTTGAGTACGTGGTCCGAGCCCTTGTCGCCGACCATGATCGCGGTTGCGTTGGTGTTGCCGGCAGGCAGGCTCGGGAAGATCGAGGCGTCGGCGACCCACAGGCCCTCAACGCCGTGGACGGCAAGGTCGGGATCGACCACCGCCATCAGGTCCTCGGCCGCGCCCATCTTTGCGGTGCCGACCGGGTGGTAGAGCGGGATCGAGGCGAGCTTGACGTATTCGCGCAGAGCCTCGGGCGCGTCGAGCCCGGCGCCGGGGCGGACCTCGCCGGTGATCTGGGCGGCCATGGGAGCTGCCTCCATGATCTTGCGCGCAATCGCGATGCCCTCGACGATCTGCTCGATGTCGTCCTCGCTGCCCAGCTGCTGGTGCGCGATGACCGGCGGCGCCAGCGGATCGGCCGAGCGCAGGGTGATGCGCCCGCGCGCGGAGGGGCGCATGAGGCCGATCAGCGTGGAGACCGCCGCGTCCTTGCGCAGCATGAGGCGGCCCTGCTCGTCGAAATCGAAAGCGAAGGCGGCAAACGAGATCTGCAGATTGGGTGCGGGCAGTCCCGGGCGCCCATGGACGAAGGCCTGCGCATGGCCGATCCCGGTGGTGAGGGCACCTGTGCGCAAGGCGGCGAACTTGAGCAGTTGCAGCGCGCCCCGCAACCCTTGCGCATCGGTGTTGAGCGTCGTGCCCGAAACCGTGTTGACGAGGTGCGTGCCGACATGGTCCTGCAGGTTGCGCCCGACGCCGGGCAGATCGCGCACGAGGGGGATGCCCATGTCCTGCAGATGCTCGGCCGGGCCAATCCCCGAGAGCATGAGCAGGCGCGGCGTGTTCATCGAACCCGCGCTCAGGACCACGCCGCGCGTGCTGCGCCAGGTGCGTTCCTCGCCGCCTTGCCGCACGACCACGCCGCAGGCGCGGCCCTCCTCGATGAGGATGCGCAGGACCTGGCATTCCAGTTCCACCTTGAGCCGCCCGTCGTAGTCGCGCCCCTCCAGATAACCGCGCGCGGTCGAGCAGCGCAGGCCGCCGCGCTGCGAGACCTGAACGTAGTCGACGCCTTCGGCGCTCTTGCCGTTGAGATCGTCCGAGCGCGGGATTCCGGCAGCTTCGGCCGCGGCAATCCAGTCGTCTGTGATGGCATAGCGCGCGCGGACTTCGGAGACCCCGATGGGGCCGCCCGTCCCGCGCCAGGCGTCGGGACCGCGCTCGTTGTCCTCCAGGCGGCGGAAGTAGGGTAGCACGCTCTGGTAGTCCCAGCCTGCCGCGCCCAGGTCAGCCCAGTGGTCGTAGTCCCACTTGTGCCCGCGGATGAACATCATCCCGTTGAGCGAGCTGCCTCCGCCCAGGAGCTTGCCCGCCGGCCATACGTCGGCACGCCCGCCGAGCGAGGGGTCGGGCTCGACCTTGTAGCACCAGTCGTAGTCCGGGTTCTGGACGACCGAGCTGGTAAGGGCAGGGACGCGCGATTTCAGCGTCTTGTCGGAGCGTCCGGCCTCGACCAGGAGCACGCGCGTGCCCCCTTCGGCGAGCCGTCCGGCCATTGCCGCGCCGGCGGAACCGCCGCCGATGACGATGATGTCAGGGGTATCCATGGCCTGTCTCTCCTTCGTCAGTAGCTGGACAGGATGGTGAGGCTGGGCGCGTCGAGCGGCTTGCCCGCGGCCTTCAGCTTGAGTTCACGCGCGCGCACCTTGGCCTGCTCGTCGATCAGCCAGGCGTGGATCGCATGCGCGTCCTCCTTGCTGATGAGATCGTCCCAGCGGGGCATGCCCATCGGCAGGAACGCGCCTTCCAGCACGATCTGGTCGAAGGCTTCGTGGATCTCGGGCTGCATGCGGCGCAGGTCCGGCACGCCCGAGATGATCTGGTTCGAGTGGCAGATCGCGCAGTTGCCGAAGAACACCGCCTGGCCGCGTGCGATCGTCGCCGGGGTTACGCCGGGAAGCTGTGCGGGCGGCTCGGGCGCAACTTGCGGAGCGGGCAGCGGATCGGGCTTGGGTACTTCGCCGCCGTCGATCTTGAAGACGAGCAGACGGTTGGCGTTGCCGTATTTATAGGGCGCGGAGTAGCGCGGGACGAAGCCCCAGCCACCCCCGCCGAAGCCCGCCTGGACTGCGACGTACTGCACGCCGTCGACGCGGTAGGTCATGGGCGCGGCCATGATCGCGGTACCGGTGTCGATTTCCTTGAGGATCGCGCCCGTCTCGGCGTCGCGCGCGATGAAGCGCCCGTCGATGCTGCCGTGGAAGACGATGCCGGTCTTCGTCGCCATGACGCCGGGGCGGTCCTGCCAACCCTCGGTGTCGACCGCCCACTTGGCCTTGCCGGTCATCGGGTCGATGGCGCGGATCTGCGAGGAATAGGGCTTGTCCTTGACCCACTGCCATTCGGGCAGGGCCTTCACCATGTCCTGGAGCGGCGGGGGCAGGGTGGCGATCGACTTGTCGAGATCGGCGGTGAAGAGCAGCGCGGTCTGGATGTTGAGCGCCTTCTTGCGGTGCGGATCGGCCGGGTCGAGCGGGGGCGTGGTGAACATGAGGTTGCCCATGTCGAGCACGGAGGCGAAGTAGAGCTCGCGGTCCGGGTCATAGGCGGGTGGGTACCAGTTGCGCGCGCCGGGCGAGGCGGGGAAGATGATCTTCGGTCCCTTCCAGTAATGGGCGCTTTCGGGCTTTTCCTTGGGGCGCCCGGTCTTCATGTCGTAGCCGTCGGCCCAGCTGGTGCGCACGATGGCGTTGATCGCGATGGGTTTTCCGGTCTCGCGGTCGAGCACGAACATGTAGCCGTTCTTGGGCGCGTGGATGAGCACGGGGCGCATCTCGCCCTCGACGTCCATGTCGGCAAAGACAATGGGCTGGGTCGAGGTGAAGTCCCAGGCATCGCCCGGCGTTTCCTGGTAATGCCACTTCACGCGGCCCGTCCTGGCCTCAAGCGCGACGAGCGAGGCGACGTAGAGGTTGTCCCCTCCGCCCGGCGAGCGACGCTCCAGGTTGTAGGGCCCTGCGTTGCCGACACCGATGATGACCGTGCCGAAGCGTTCGTCGTAGTTGATCGCGTCCCACACGGTGCCGCCGCCGCCGATGTCCCAGCGGCTTTCGGGCGACCAGGTCTTGACCGCCTCTTCCAGCTCCGGGTTTTCCTGAGGTCCTTGGGCGGGATCGTGGGGCACGGTGTAGAAGCGCCAGGCCTGTTCGCCGGTGGCGACGTCATAGGCGGTCACATAGCCGCGCGCGTCGTATTCTGCGCCCGCATTGCCGATGAGCACGAGGTTCCCGGCCACTTCGGGCGCGCCGGTGATGGTGTAGCCGCGCGAATGGTCGGTGATCGTGTCGGCCTTCCAGGCGACCTTGCCGGTCTTGGCGTCAAGCGCGTAGAGCCAGCCGTCGAGCGCGGCTACCATGACCTTGCCGTTCGCGACAGCAACGCCGCGGTTGCCCTGGTCGCAGCACGCGCCGCGGTTGGCCTGCATGTCGACCTCTGGCTCGAAGGTCCACAGCTCCTCTCCGGTCGCGGCGTTGAGCGCGTAGGTCCGCCCCAGATTACCCGAGGTGTACATTACCCCGTCGAGGACGACCGGGGTTGCCTCCTGCACGCGCGAAGAGCCCAGGTCATAGCTCCAGGCAAGTCCCAGACGCCCGACATTGCCGGGGTTGATGTCGATGAGGCGCGAGAAATGGGCCGCATTTGCGCCGCCCTTGGGGGTGGTCCAGTCATCGCCCATCGCGGCGCTGTCGGACGAGCCGGTCGCCCCGGAACAGGCGCTCAGCAGCAGGGCTGCGGCAACGGTCAGGCTTGCGGAAAGTACCTTCATTTCGGCCAGCTTTCGCAGTGCTGCAGCATCACCTCGCGCAAGCTACGCGGCGGCTTGCCGGTCAGCTTCTCGACGTGGACGGTCGCAAGGTCGAAGAAGCCCTCGCGGATCGACTGCCCGAAAGTGACCATGTCGTCGCTCGACCAGGGGATCGGCCCGTCGGGCACGATGTCCGAGGCGTGGCGCGGCACGCCCAGCGAATCGAAGTAGGCGAACATGGCCTCGTCATCGACATGCTCGACTTCGATCGGCTTGCCCGCGATCTCGCTCGCCATCGCAAGCGCTTCGGGGATCGAGATGAGCTCGGGGCCGGTGAGGGTGTAGGCGGTGTTCGCGTGCCCGTCCTGGGTAAGCACGCCAACCGCCGAGGCCACGCAGTCGTCGCGGCTGACGAAGGCGACCTTGCCGTCCGCGCAGTTGTCGGGCTTGTGCCCTGCCATCAGCGCAGGGATGACCATGGCGCCCGCGATGGCTTCGGAATACTGGCTGTCGCGAAGGTGCGTCCAGGCCGCGCCCGAGGCTTCGATGATCTCCTCGGTGGCGCGGTGGTCGAGCTTGACGATGGCCGGGTTGTCGGGCGCATCGGCCGCGATGAGCGAGGTGTAGACGATATGGTTCACGCCAGCGGCCACGGCGGCCTCGACGGCATTTCGGTGCTGGCCGACGCGGGTGCCCACGCGCGCGGTGCTGATGAGCAGCATGCGCTCCGCGCCTTCCATCGCGGCAGGCAGGCTTGCGGGATCGTCGAAGTCGGCTGCGCGTACGTGCGCGCCAGCCTCCGAAAAGTGTTTCAACTTGTCCGGGGTCCGTGTCAGGAACACGAGGTCGTCCGCCGCGCATTTTTCCAGAAGAAGTTGCGCTGCGCTGTGTCCGAAGGCGCCCGATGCGCCGGTGACAATGATCTTGCCCAAGGGTCCTCTCTCTTCCCGATTTCGCTCCGAGTCAGCCCGGAGTTCTTGTGGAAGAAAGTAACGAGTGTTACTGTTGCGTCAAGGCACCTCGTACCGGCCCGCAAACGCGATGCGGGCGGCGAGGGCGAACATGGGAGAGATTTACCTTGCCGAAATTGCCGATCGAAGACCGTCTTGCGCTGCAGGATCTGATTGCGGACTACAGCTGGGCGCTGGACACGGGCGACGTGGAGGCGCTGGTCGCCTGCTTCACGCCCGATGCGCGGATGGTCGAGGAAGTGTTCGAGGACCCGGACATCTGGGAAGGCCACGAGGGCATTCGCGGAATTGCCGAGCATTACCGCAACGCACCGGGCTTTCCGGGGCGTCAGCACCACGTCACGCAGACCCAGTTCCGCCCGCAGGACGATGGCAGCGTCAAGATGCGCAGCTTCGCCTTCGTGACCGAGTGCGAGGACGAGCCGCCCTATCTCCTGCGCTTCACCGGCTGGTACGACGACCACGCGGTACGCTGCGAAGACGGGAACTGGCGCTTCCACCGCCGCACCGTCCGTCTCTGGGACGGTGAAGTTCTCAGCAAGTTTCCCGGACGCGGCCAGTGGGTGCCGCGCAAGCGGCCGGAATCGCTCATCATTCGTAAGTGACGAAGAAGAAGGAGAGGATTCAAGGGGCCATCGCCCCTTGGACCCCAGACTTGGCGACTTCACCTTGTTCCGCCCGCGTGGCGTGCGGGACGTGAGGTCGCCGGTTCGGGGAGCCCGAGGGAGATGGCCCTCGGAACTCTTCTTACTCTATGCGAGAAAAAAGCCCTTCCGGAGCCGCCGTTCCGGAAGGGCTTTTTTGTGGGCAAGATCACCCCTTTCGACGTAGCACCCAGCTGAAGCTGGTCGGCGCATCCGCTCCCTGTATCTCCAGGGCGTCCGTCAGCGGCGCGGCCCCCAGAGCCAGTTCGGCGAAGGCGCGCGGCCAGTTGGGGCCACTCGCGCGGGCGAGGGCGGCGAAGGCTTCGGCGCCGCTCCGGCAGCGGCTCTCATGGATACATCCGGCGCGCTGGGCGATCTGGACGAGTTCCTCGTAACCCGCTTCGCGGGCGACCTCGGCAAAGAGCAGGCGGTCGCTGGCCCGGCTAACTCCAAACACGACCTGTGGACAGCGTGCAAAGAGCGCCTGGGCCTGGCGCACGGCGTCTCCGGCGAGGGCCTGCGAGGTCTGGCCAAGCTGGGCGGCGCGGGCGGCAAAGCGCCGCGCGTCGGGAAGTGTGGCGTCATGCAGTAGGGTGGTGGGCGTTGTGGCGGCATTCGCTCCGGAGGCGAGAAGCGTGGAGCCAAGGGCTGCGAGTGGTACGCCTGCGGCGGTGAGAGCGAGCAGTTCGCGCCGGGCCAGAGCCGTCATCGGGTGTCCCCTTCCATCGTGCCGCCCATGTCCCTGGGCGTCTTGCTTGCTAGGTAGTCGGCGATGAGCTGCATATCGGCATCGCTTACTTCGCCGCGCGGGATCGCGGGCATGTTGCCGATGCCCATGCGCGCGGCCTGGATGACGTAGTCGGCGGGAAGGTCCTCGCGCTCTTCAAGCAGGGCCACGTCCATGCGGCGCGCGAGGAGGCCGGTGCCCATGCCGTTGGGGCCGTGGCACATTACGCACTTCTCGATGAAGAGCTTTTCGCCCGGGCCCGCATCGGGGCGCGAGGAGAGCGTAACGGGCGCGGGCATCGGCGGCGGGCCGCCTTGTGGCGCGTCCTTGGCGTCCTGGGCCGGGGCTCCGGTGCCACATGCCGCGACGGCGATGAGGACGGCCGTGCAGGCACCGGTCAGCGCTGACTTGGAAAGTGTGCTCATGCGCAGGTTCCTCCCTTGGCGCCGGGCCAGATGCCGCTCTTGCCGGGCGCGATGACGCCGGCCGGATCCAGCGCATTCTTCACGCGCTCATTGAGCTTGAGCAGGGCGTTGTCGTTGAAATCGTACGTCGAGGCGACGAGGTCCATGTAGTCGAGATGGGTGCGGTACTCGCCATAGCCTTGCGCTTTCGCGTCGGCGACAAGCTGGCGCAGGAAGGGATCGACCCGGCCCATCATCTCCGGGTCGTCCTTGTCGAGGAGGACTGCGTTGACGTTGATGAGATGGCGCTCGCCGAAGGCGAAACTGGCCTGGTAGTCCATGCCGTATTCGCGGTAGCGGTCATAGGTTCGCTTGAACTGCGCCATGGCGGCCGTGCCCGACTGGGGCAGCACCGGCGAGAAGCCGATGTGCCCGCCGCGCCCGCCGTGCCAGTTGGCGTTCTGCATCGGGAAGCTGATCGGCGTGCCGGTCCAGCCCGAATTTTCCAGCGGCTCGCCGCGCTTCCACTGCGCAGGGTGCATGGAGAGGGGCTTCAGGTCGTTCATCGCCTTTTCCAGGATCGGATAGGCCGCCTTGTTCACCTCTTCGCGGCCATAGAGGCGCAGGCTCACGCCCCACCAGCCCACACGGTACTTCGTGCGGATCGCCGAGATCACCTCGTCGCTCAGCGCGCCGGGCTGGTCGGTCCATTCCGAGCGCGTGGTGAGGACGGCCGCCGCGCGCAGCCAGTTGCCGATGGTGGGCGACTGCTGGAGCAGGCCTTCGCGGCGCAAGGGGGCCAGCGTGTCAATGAGGGGGCCGAGGTCCTCGGGATTGTCGAACTCGACATCCATGCCCATCAGCGATTCGGGCTCGGGCATGAGCCAGAGGCCCATCTTGGTGACGACGCCGAAGTTCGATTGCACGAAGAGCTGGTCCCAGGCCGGACCGAAGCCGTAGCGGTAGAGCTGCCAGGTGGGCGAACCTTCAAGCGCGCCCATCCCGGTGCGCACCAGCGAGCCGTCCGCCAGCGCAACTTCCATCCCGCAGATCTTGCTCGTGTTTTCGCCATAGGGGGTATAGCCCACGCCGCGGTCGAGCGCGTTGCCGACGACCGATCCCCAGGAATTTCCGGGCGTCGAAAGCCAGTGCTTCATGCCCCGGGCCTTGAGGAAGTCGTAGAGATCGTAGAAGCCCACACCAGGCTCGAGCAGGACGGTGCCGTTTTCCTCGTCGTACTCGATTTTCTTCATGCGGGAGAGATCGAGGATGACCGAGCCGGCCAGGACCGGTGCGCTGCCGCCGTAGCCCAGGTTCTTGCCCCGGCTGATCGGCCAGAGCGGAATGCCGACTTCGGAGGCGATGCGCAGGGCCGCCTGGACTTCCTGTGCGCTGCCCGGCGCGATGGCGCCGGATGGGTGGTGGAGCGTGTCGTCCACCGCGAACTTGTCGTTGTAGGCGGCGGCGTCCTCTTCGCCGAAAAAGACGTTGTCGGCGCCCAGCGCCGCCTGGAAGGCGGCCCGCGCCTGCCGGATGCGGGCCGGGTCGGGCCCCTGCGCACGTTTCGAAACCATCGCTCTCCACCTTGTCGCAAGCCAGGTCATGCGCCTGCGAAGCGCACGGGCTGGCTGCCACCTTATTAGTAACGTTCGTTACTTTGCAGGAGGTGCGGGCGCCTGTCAACGCGGCGCAGGCGCAAGGCGGCTCAGTCGCTGGGCGGCAGGCTGTGGATGCGGGTGAGCAGACCGATCAGCGTGGCCACTTCGGCGTCGGTGAAGCGCTCCTTGAGCCAGGTCTCGTGCGCGAGAATGGACGTGCGGGCCTCCTCGAGCACGCGCTCGCCCTCAGGCTGGAGGTGGAGCGAACTCTTGCGGCGGTCGAGCGGGGAGGGCTCGCGGCGCAGGAGGTCGCGCGCGGCCAGCCGGTTGATGATCTCGGTCGTGGTCGCGCGGTCCATCTGCAGCTGTTGGCCCAGGTCCGCCTGGAACAGCCCGGGCTGCTCGGCCACCGTCCACAGCACCGAGACCTGCTTCTGGGTCAGGCCCAGATCGGTGAAGGTCTCGGTGAAATGGCGATAGACCGCGCCATGGGCCAACCGGATATGGAAGCCCAGGATCGAGTCGAGATCGCCGTGTCCCCCGGTCCGCGCAGCGGCGCCGGGTGTCTCGGATTTTGGTTCGTTCGTGCCCACGCGCTCATGCTTAGCCCGTCGCGCAAATCGTGCAAGTCGCCGCATGAAAACAAAAAATAATGCATATAATCATATGTTTGCTGGATATTGGTTCGTTCCACGAACATTTTCTCTTGTGCGGATTTCGGGGCCGCGATACTCTCAGCAGGCACGCAGCGAGGCTGCGGCTGAATTTTTTGGAGAGGTGAGATGGCTGACAATCTCGAGCAGGTTCTTCAGGGGACCGGCAATATCGTTGAGATGCTGCGCAATTCGCAGCTTGGCGCCTACGTATACCCCGTTGTGGCGCCCGAATTTTCCAACTGGCGTTCGGAGCAGTGGGCCTGGCAGCACAGCGCCGTCCTGTTCGACCAGTCGCACCACATGGTCAATCTCTACATCCGCGGCAAGGACGCGCTCAAGCTCCTCACCGACACGATGATCAACAGCCCCAAGGGCTGGACCGTGAACAAGGCCAAGCAGTACGTCCCGACCACGCCCTACGGCCACGTCATCGGCGACGGCATCATCTTCTGGGAAGAAGAGGAAAGCTTCACCTACGTCGGCCGCGCGCCTGCGTCCAACTGGCTGCGTTACCAGGCAGAGACCGGCGGCTACGATTGCGAGATCGAGCTCGACGACCGCTCGCCGATGCGCCCGATGGGCAAGCCGGTCAGCCGCAAGGAATGGCGCTTCCAGATCCAGGGGCCCAAGGCTTGGGACGTGATCGAGAAGCTGCACGGCGGCCCGCTCGAGAAGCTCAAGTTCTTCAACATGAGCACCATGAACATTGCCGGCAAGACCGTGCGCACGCTGCGCCACGGCATGTCGGGCGCGCCGGGTCTCGAGATCTGGGGTCCCTACGAAGAGCAGGAAGAAATCCGCGCCGCCATTCTGGAAGCGGGCAAGGAATTCGGCCTGATTCCCTGCGGCAGCCGCGCGTACCCCTCGAATACGCTGGAATCGGGCTGGATCCCCTCGCCGCTCCCGGCGATCTACACCGGCGAGAAGCTCAAGGGCTTCCGCGAGTGGCTCGGCGCGAACAGCTACGAGGCCACCGGTTCGATCGGCGGTTCGTTCGTGTCGGACGATATCGAGGACTACTACCTCAACCCGTGGGAACTGGGCTACGGCAACTTCGTGAAGTTCGACCACGACTTCATCGGCCGTGAAGCGCTCGAAGCTCTTGACCCGGCCAAGCAGCGCAAGAAGGTGACGCTCGCCTGGCATCCCGAAGACATGGCCAAGATCATGGCCTCGATGTTCGATCCGGATGGCGAAGCCTACAAGTTCTTCGACGTGCCGCTCGCGAACTACGCCTCGTCCAACTACGACGCGGTGCGCGACGCTTCGGGCAAGACCATCGGCTACTCGATGTTCACCGGCTTCTCCTACAACGAGAAGCAGGCTCTGAGCCTGGCGACCGTCGATCCCGAAACGCAGATCGGCGACGAAGTCACCGTGCTGTGGGGCGAAGAGAACGGCGGCACCAGGAAGTCGACCGTCGAGCCGCACAAGCAGCTTGCCGTGCGCGCGATCGTCTCGCCGGTTCCCTACTCGCGCGTCGCGCGTGAAAGCTATCAGGAAGGCTGGCGCACCGTGAAGGCCGACGCCTGATCCTTTCGCTCTCCCGATGAAGAAGGGCCGCCCGGATTTCGATCCGGGCGGCCTTTTCTTGTGTGCCGGGCACGGCGTTGATGCAGGAGGTGTAAGTCCTTTGCAGGCCTGCTGGTGGGAACTGCTAGCTGAAGGCAACTGCGTCGCCGCGAGGCGGGGTGGGGAGGAAGCCGGAGGCAAAGCTCGGAGCTGACGAACAGGAATCGGATAGAAGGCCGGTGCGGCGGGATAACCCAGCAATGGATGGGGATGTCCGATAGCCAGACAGACGCGCGCATTGGTAAATCCGGCAGCGACCGAGTGAAGGATCAACGTCTTACCCCGGGAGATCTCCTGGCCTCTCCGGACGATCCGGAGAACAGCGGCAGTGATGTTGCTGGATGGGCCCGGAGAAGTCAGCAGCGGTCATAGTAGCGGGCGCAAGCCGGCGAAGGACCAAATTCGGTACCCAAGGAGCAAGACTGGGCACATTCGATGGGTGTGGAGCGGCAGCAAGGTAGCGGGAAGCAGCAGGACTTCTTCGATGAAGCCCTGAAGGCATCGCTTGGCCACGACGTCACCGGCAAAGGCGGAACTGGCGCTGGGACGATCGAGGAGCGGCAATCACCCACGGCATGGGCCGAGCCCCTCGCCTTGACGCGTTACGTGATGGAGGAGGTGGCCAGCTCGGCCAACCTGAACCAAGCCTACAAGCGGGTGAAAGCGAACAAGGGGGCGCCGGGCGTGGACGGGATGACCGTCCCCGACCTGCGTGACTGGATTGCAGGAAACCGTGAGAGGCTGATCGCCTCGTTACTCGACGGTACTTACCGTCCAAGCCCGTGCGCGGAGTTGAAATTCCCAAACCCGGCGGGAAAGGAGTGCGCCAGCTGGGCATTCCGACGGCTGTCGACCGGCTGGTACAACAGGCGATACTGCAAGTCCTGGATCCCGTCCTTGATCCGACATTCTCGGCATCGAGTTTTGGGTTCCGCCCCGGACGCGGCGCACACGATGCGCTGCGTCAGGCCCGGACTATGTGCGGGACGGCTATGCGATCGTCGTAGACCTCGACCTGGAGAAATTCTTTGATCGGGTGAACCACGACATCGTCATGGCCCGTCTGGCCCGGCACATCGCCGACCCACGCCTGCTCGTCATCATCCGCCGGTTTCTACAGGCCGGGATGCTGTCGGGTGGTGTGCACGTCGAACGGCAGGAGGGGACCCCGCAAGGCGGCCCTCTCTCGCCGCTGATCGCTAACCTCATTCTGGATGACCTCGACAAGGAGCTCGAACGCCGGGGCCACCGGTTCTGCCGCTACGCCGACGACTGTAACATCTATGTACGGTCACAGGCAGCGGGGGAGCGCGTCATGGCTTCGGTTACCGCCTTGCTGGAAGGCAAGCTCCGACTCCGCGTCAATCAGGCCAAGAGCGCGGTTGCACACGTCCGGGAACGTACCTTCCTCGGCCACCGTCTGACAGCGGGAGGCTTTTTGAGCATAGCGAACAAAAGTCTCACGCGGCTGAAGGAGCGGCTCAGGGCGATTACGCGCCGCAACCGAGGCATCAGCCTCGCGGCGATGATCGCACAGACCAATGCCTTCACTACAGGGTGGGTCACCTACTACCGACACGCCCGGGCTCAGACGGTTTTGCGCGAGATCGACAGCTGGCTCCGGCGCAAGCTTCGCTGCGTCCGGCTCAAACAGTGCAAGCGCACCATGACGATCGCCACTTTCTTAAGGGAAAACGGCGTCCCAGAATGGCAGGCTTGGATCTTCGCGCTCTCGGGAAAGGGCTGGTGGCGCCTGTCGGGCAGCCCTCAGGCCGCCCACGGCATGCCCAACGCATGGTTCGATCAGGCAGGTCTCTCAAGCCTCGCTCTCCAACATGCCGCCTTAAACCGTACCGGAAACCGCCGTGATACGCAGTACGTACGTCCGGTGGTGTGAGAGGGGGGCGCCGTGAGGCGCCCCCCTACTCGATTTGTGCGCAGCAGATGAGCCCATCAGGGCTTCGCGTCTCTCGCTTCGCGCAGGATCTCGAAGGCTTCCTTGATGACATAGACGCCGATGGCCAGGCCGACGGCTAGATCGAAGGCGACGATGCCGGTCGCCCAGACCAGCGCGCCCGAAACAAGGACGGCGGCGTTGGCGATGACGTCGGCGCGGGTGAAGATCCAGGCGGCGCGCATGTGGACTTCGGCGCTGCGCTGGCGCGCGAGCAGGCGCAGGACATAGGCGTTCACCGCCAGGGCCATGAGGCCGATTGCCATCATCCACAGGCCGCCCGGCTCGGCGCCGGCAAAGGCCCGGCGCACAGTTTCGAGCACCACGCCCACGCCGACGAGAAAGAGGAGGGCGCCGCTCCACGTCGCCGCGCCCTTCTTGAAGCGGGCGCTGCGGGTGAGGGCGAGTAGGGCCACGGCGTAGACCGAGGCGTCGGTGGCCATGTCGAGGCCGTCGGCGAGCAGGCTCGCCGAATCGGCGTGGAGACCTGCAGCGGTCTCGACCACGAACATGACCGCGTTTAGCCCCAGCGCCACGACGAGGGCACGGCGCTGGGAGGTGGTTTCGAGGCCCGTCGGGCGGCATCCGCAATCGCTCATCCAGGCAGGGTAGCGCGGGGGCTGCGCGCAGCCAAGCTCAGGCCCAGTAGGCGATGAAGCGCAGTTCCACCGAGCTGCGAGGCCGCGTGCCGGGCGGGGCGAGCGGGTTGTCGAAGGCGACATGGGGCACGCAGGTTGCCGCCTCGGTATCGCTGTCGAAGGTCTTGAAGAGAAGCGCTTCGCCCGGCTGCATGTCGGGGAACCAGACCCATTCGTGCCGGGGCGCGTGGGCCAGGACGAAGCTTTCCATGGTCCACAGGTCCTCACCGTCCCGGTCGAATACGGCGTCGGCCAGGATCAGGTCCTCACGTGCGAACGAGCGGGCATCGCACAGCGCCAGCGGCACGTCCTGCGGCGGGGGCGAGGTGACGCACCACAGGTTGTAGTGCGCACTGCGGCGGTAGTGGCCGAGGTCGTTCGGGCAGGAGCGTGTGGAGAAGGCGAGGGCGGTGGTGTCCGAGACGTCGACATGGGCAAAACGCGCGGGGCGTGAGTTGTCGAGCTGGCCTGAAAGGTCCGAGCGTTCGCCGAAGCGGTGGACCGGAGGGGCGGTCGCCACCACGCGGTCAGCGCCGCACAGATCGCGGATCAGCGCGCAGGCGGCGTCGGTTGCAGGCTCGAGATGGCCACTGGTGCCGGGTGACATAACAACCGAGACAATTTGGTACCCATTGCAATCCAGCGTGGATTCGCGCGTGCGACCATCGTGGATCGTCATGGATTCGGGGGCTATGCGAACGGTGTCTCGGGTGTGGTCGTTGGCCCGGTAGAGCATGCGCTCTGCGTTCCGGGCGGCATAGTTGATGGTGCCTACAAGTTCGGTCATCCCTCTCAAGTCCTTCTTTGATTGTTATTTTTTGCGATTTCTTTGGTGCTTGTGTGGGCCTTGCGCGGTTTCCCTATAGGTGATCTGGGCAACTGTATCTCTTTCAAAAAAGTCGCCTCCGAGCCTCTCCGGGCTTGCCTTCCACATATTGTATGCCATACAAACAACATGTCGCACAACGCGACGGCATGAAAGGCGCACGGAGACGCATAATCCCCGGCGCTGGTTCAGGAGAGGGCCAATATGCAGATCACTTCCAGATCAGGGCTGCGCTGTGCGTTGCTCGCAACCGCTTCGGCGGCCACGCTTTTCACAGCTACCGGCGCGCGGGCGCAGGACACCGCGGAGACGACTTCGGAGCCGCAGCAGCAGACCACCAATGATGCCGCCATGCGCGAGATCATCGTGACCGCGCAGTTCCGCTCGCAGAAACTGCAGGACACGCCGCTTTCGATCACCGCAGTCGACGCCGCGCTCCTTGAGGCGCGCAACCAGACTGATCTTTCGCAGGTCGCCGGTCAGGCGCCGAACGTGCAGCTGACCGAAATGGGCGGCGCTTTCGGCTCCTCGATGGCTGTCTATATCCGCGGCATTGGCCAGTATGACTTCAACCCCGCCTATGAGCCGGGCGTGGGCATGTACATCGACGATGTCTACTACGCGACGCTGACCGGCAACATCATGGACCTGCTCGACCTGGAGCGTGTCGAGATCCTGCGCGGGCCGCAGGGCACTCTGACCGGCCGCAACTCGATCGGCGGCGCGATCAAGATGTTCTCGGTCAAGCCCGAGCCCGGAAGCAGCGGCAAGGTGGACGTGGTCTACGGTGCGCGTGAACGCATCGACCTTCGCGCCAGCATGAACTTCGCGCTGACCGACAATCTCTATGCGCGTGTCGCGGGTGTCTACAAGCACCAGAACGGCTACGTCGACCAGCTCGACTATGGCTGCGTGAACCCGGACAACGAACTGGGCATCACCGGCAATCCCTCGACCCCCGCCAACTGCGTCGTCGACAAGCTGGGCGAGCGCAACTACGCAGGCGTGCGCGGATCGCTGCGCTTCAACCCGACCGACAGTTTCGACTGGATCGTGACCGGTGACTACACCTGGGAGAACCGCACAGCGGCCGCCGGTGTCATCACCGAGAACAACACCGACCTGACCGGCGCGGACTTCCGCTGCGGCAGGTTCTGCACGTACGCCAGCTGGTACCTGCCCGCCGGCGGCCAGGCGGGCCAAGCCTACTACATGCCCAACTCGGTCAAGTTCTGGGGCTGGGGCGTGTCGAGCGACATGTCGGTGAACCTTTCGGACTCGATCAACGTCAAGTCGATCACCGCCTACCGCGAATACCAGCAGACCTATGGCACGGACGACGATTACACGCCCAACCCGAACATCGGCGGCGGCGGTTTCAACGACCTGACCTTCCGCTTCTTCAGCCAGGAACTGCGCGTCAACGCGGAACTGGGTGATTTCGCGGACCTGACCGTGGGCGGCTACTACAGCGACCAGAAGTCGGTCTACTTCACCCGCCAGGACATCCGCTACATCGGCATGGGCAATCCGGCGCTGTTCCTGCAGTTCCAGGGCGATGACCCGGTCCGTGCCGACAGCAAGGCGGTGTTCGGGACCGTCATCCTGCACCCGACGCCCAACCTCAACGTCACCGGTGGTCTGCGCTACACCAAGGAGCACAAGGACTACACCTTTGTGCGCAAGGCCTGGGACGGCGGCCCGCTGGTCGACATCTTCGGCGTGGGGGCGCTCGATGGCACTGTCGCCGTCTACGATGGCGACCGGATCGACTACCGCATCTCGGTCGACTACCGCTTCAGCGACGAGGTCCTCGCCTACGCCACGGTCAGCACGGGCTTCAAGGGCGGCGGCGTAACCGCGCGTCCCTTTACCCAGTCCCAGGCCGTCAACGGCACCTTCGATCCCGAAACGCTGACCGCCTATGAGGTGGGTGTAAAGACCGACCTCCTTGGCCGTACGCTGCGCATGAACCTTTCGGGTTTCTACAACGATTACAAGAATATGCAGCTGCCAATTGCGGACTGCGCCATCCTCGACGGTTTCCCGCCGGGTGAGGATCCGTTCCCCTGCGCGGCCATCAGCAACGCGGGCGACGGCGAAATGTACGGCGTCGAGTTCGAACTCCAGGCGAGCCCGATCTACGGCCTCGACATCGACGCCACCGTCAGCTGGATCGAAGGCAACTGGAAGCGTATCGGCCCCATGGTCGGCAACAACATCCGCCTCGAGGATCCGCTCACCACGCCCAACTGGCGCGGTAGCTTCGGCATCCAGTACCGCGGCGAACTGGGCGACAATGCAGGCACGATCACGCCCCGCTTCGACATCGCCTACACCGGCAAGCAGGGCATGGGCCGCCTTCCGGGCAGCAGTGAGCTGGACTTCAACCCGGCCCGCGCCATCGCCAATGCGCGTCTGACCTGGCGCAACGCGGACGAGGACCTGGCGATCTCGTTCGAGGTCCAGAACCTCTTCGACAAGTACTACTATCTGCCGATCCGCTTCGCCGCGCTCTACGCCAGCGCGGGCACGACCTACTCCAACGTGGGCCGCCCGCGCGAGTGGGCCTTCACCGTGCAGAAGAAGTTCTGACGATCCGAACCCCTCGCGGCGGGGCAGGCCCCCGGGCCTGTCCCGCCGCACCCATTTCGATACGATAGACGCACGGGGGAGAGACGCGATGGCCGAGGTCACGCTTTACCACTGGGAGCCCAACGCCAACTCGGGCAAGCCGATGCTGGCGCTGATGGAAAAGGGCGTTCCCTTCGACAGCCACTACATCGACATGCTGAACTTCGATCAGCACCGCCCGGAATACCTGGCGATCAACCCGCAGGGGACGATCCCGGCGATGACCCATGGCGACAAGGTTCTCGTCGAGAGCACCGCGATCATGGAATACGTGAACGAGTGCTTCGAGGGCCCCGACCTGATGCCCGCCGATGCGCGTGATCGCTGGCGCGTGCGCTGGTGGATGAAGTTCATGGACCAGTGGCTCGCCCCCAGCTTCTCGATGATCGGCTGGTCGGTCTTCATCGGTCCCGTCGTGCGCCAGCGCGACCCGGCCGAACTCGAAGCCGCGATTGAGCGCATTCCCATGCCCGAACGCCGCGTCTCCTGGCGCAAGGCCATCTACGGGACGTTCTCCGAGGCCGAGATCGCCGAGAGCCAGCGCCGCGTGGCGATGGGCATCGCGATGCTGGAGAAGGAACTGGGCAAGCGCGAATGGCTTGGCAGCGACAGCTACTCGCTTGCCGATATCAACGGCTTCAACCTGGCTTACGCCATTCCGCTAAGCCAGCCCGAGCTCTCCAACGACGAGCTTACCCCCAATCTCCTGCGCTGGCTGCGCGCGATCTATGCGCGCAAGGCGGTGAAGGACTGCTGGGCGCTGGGGCGCACCGACATGGTGAAGCGCGTGACCATTCTCGAACAGGAGCGCATCTGATGGCGACGATCCTCTATCACGGTGAGCCCAACGGGCCCTCGCTGGCGGTGCTCGCCGCCATGGCCGAGACAGGTGCCGACACGGCACTCGATATCGCGTGTCATGCCATCGATCTTCTGGGCGGCAAGCGGCATACGCTGCCCGGTGTCACCGAGCCACTCGCCCGCGACATGGGCGTGGAAGGCGAGGGACCTGTCCTCGTGATCGACGGAGAGGCGATGACCGAGTCCGTCTTTCTGGCCCAGTTCTTCGACGAGGTCGGGGGCGGCACCTCGCTCCAGCCCGAAGATGCCTATGCGCACTGGGAAATGATGATGTGGTGCCGCCAGATCACCGAGCGGCTGTCCCCCGCGGCGTCCCTGCTGGGCAATCTGGCCACCTCGCACCAGCGTCTCGAGGCGCTGAGCGAGGATGCCTTCGCCGCCCAGGTGGAACCCATCGTGAGCGCCGACCTCAAGGTGCGCTGGGACCTGGTGCGCGACGGCGAAGCCGACGACGCGCAGCTCAAGGACTGCGAGGCCAAGGTCATGCAGGCCGTCGAACGCTGCGAAAAGCAGCTTGCCGATGGCCGGGAATGGCTGATGGGCGCGCTGACCATTGCCGACTTCGAGACCTTCGCCTGGCTGGTCGGCATGGAGCCGATCGTTCCCGAGGCCTTCAAGGGCAAGAGCGAGACCCAGGCCTGGATGAAGCGCGTGAAGGCGCGCCCGAGCGTTCAGGCGGCTCTGGCCAGGGCCACGAGCGAGGCGCCGGAGCGCAGCTGGGCGCCCGGGCCGGAAATCAACCGCTGGGGCTGAGCCCGGGCACGAAACGAAGACACGATGAGAGAAGGTTCCTGGTCCCACCTGCCGGCACAAGGCGCGGGGGACACCGGAACGCACGAGAGGATTGGGTTTGGACATGATCAGGCTGACGGGCGCGCAGGGCAATTCGCAGGCAAGGCAAGGTCGCGTGCGGGCCCGGCGCGGCTGGCTGGCCGGGCTTGCGATGTCCGGCGCCCTGATTCTTGCCGGCTGCACGGCAAGTGCGGACGGCAGTGGCGAAGCCGGCGTCGATGGCCAGCTCATCGCACAGGGCGTGGACAGCGAGTGGCTGAGCTATGGGCGCACCTACGATGAGCAGCGCTACTCCCCGCTCGACCAGATCAATCGGGAGACCGTGGGCAAGCTGGGGCTGGCCTGGTCGCAGGACCTCGACACCTCGCGCGGGCAGGAGTCGACCCCGCTCGTCATTGACGGGGTGATCTACATCACCACCGCCTGGTCCAAGGTGCGCGCCTATGATGCGAAGACAGGCAAGCAGCTGTGGGGCTACGACCCCGAGGTGCCCGGCTCGGCAGGCGTGAAGGGATGCTGCGACGTCGTCAACCGCGGTCTCGCGGCCTGGGGGGGCAAGCTCTATCTGGGCACCTTCGACGGGCGCCTTGTCGCGCTTGACCGCAAGACCGGCAAGCCGCTGTGGATCAAGGAGACGGTCGATCCCACCAAGCCCTACACCATCACCGGCGCGCCGCGCGTGGTGAAGGGCAAGGTCGTGATCGGCAATGGCGGGGCCGAAATGGGCGTGCGCGGCTACGTGACGGCCTATGATGCCGAGACCGGCGAGCAGGCCTGGCGCTTCTACACGGTGCCCGATGCGCCGGGGAAGAACGAGGCCAAGTACCTCAAGGACGCGGAAAAGACCTGGCACGGTGAGTACTGGGCCGAGGGTGGCGGTGGTACGGCCTGGGATTCGATGGCCTACGATCCCGAACTGGACCTCCTTTACATTGGCGTGGGCAACGGCTCTCCCTGGAACCAGGGCATTCGTTCGGAAGGCAAGGGGGACAACCTCTACCTCTCCTCGATCGTCGCCATCCGTCCCGAGACCGGCGAATACGTCTGGCACTTCCAGACGACGCCGGGCGAAACCTGGGACTTCACCGCGACGCAGAGCATCATCCTCGCCGACCTCGAAATCGAGGGCAAGCCGCGCAAGGTGCTGATGCAGGCGCCCAAGAACGGCTTCTTCTACGTGATCGACCGCGAGACGGGCCAGTTCATCTCGGGCAAGAACTTCGTGCCGGTGAACTGGGCCACGGGTCTCGATCCCAAGACGGGCCGCCCGATCGAGAACCCCGAGGCGCGCTACTACAAGACGGGCAAGATGTTCATCGGATCGCCGGGGGCTGGCGGCGCGCACTCGTGGCACCCGATGGCTTACAGCCCCAAGGACAAGCTGGTCTACATTCCTGCCCAGCTCGCCTCCTTGCCGTATTTCCCCGACAAGGACTGGAAGGCCAAGCCCAAGGGCTTCAACACCGGCGTCGACATGTCGGCAGGCGCGATGCCGGCCGATCCGGCGGTGCGCAAGGCGGCGGCCGATGCCACCAAGGGCGAATTGATTGCCTGGGACCCGGTCGCGCAGAAGGCGCGCTGGAAGGTCACGTTGCCCAGCGTCAACAACGGCGGCGTACTGGCGACAGGCGGCGGCCTCGTCTTCCAGGGCAACATGAAAAGCAATCTCGTTGCCTATGCGTCGGACACGGGCAAGGAGCTGTGGTCCTATCCGGTCCAGACCGGGGTTGTCGCGCCCCCGATCACCTACGAGATCGACGGCACGCAGTACGTGGCTCTGGTCGCGGGCTGGGGCGGGATCTGGGCGCTGGCGCCGGGCATCCTTTCGCAGGATGGCGGGCCGGTGCGCAATGTGAGCCGCCTGCTCGTCTTCAAGCTCGATGGCAAGGCGAAGCTTTCGGAGCCGCTGACGCTCGATGAACTGCCGCTCGACCCGCCGCCGTTCGCCGGGACCAAGGAGCAGGTCGCGCGCGGTGGCTACCGCTTCGGACGCTTCTGCTCCACCTGCCACGGCGATGCGGCCATCGGCGGCGGCGTGCTGCCCGACCTTCGCCGCTCGGGCTTCGTCCAGGACCATGACGCCTTCCAGCAGGTGGTCCATGACGGGGCGCTTGAGGACCTGGGCATGGTCAGCTTCGCCGACACTCTGACGCCGGAGGAAGTGGAGGACGTGCGCCAGTACATCATCCACCGCGCCAACGAGGACAAGGCGCTCGAGGCCAAGTCGGGCAAGGCGCCAAAGGCCGCGCCCAGTGTCCCGGCCAGCGAGGCCACCAAAGCGGCGGCGCAGATCGTGAAGGACCAGCAGGCGACGGGCCGCCGTCCGTGACGCTCGATCTCGCGCGGCTTGCCGCCATCGACGTTCACGTGCACGCCGAGGTATCCTGCCACGATCCGGAAGACCCGGTGATGGCGCAGTTCTTCGACGCGGCGTCGGCCTATTTCAAGGCACCGCGCGAACGCCCGAAGATGCCCGAGATCGCACAGATCTACCGGGAGCAGAACATCGCCTTCTGCCTCTTCACGGTCGATTGCGAGAGCGGGGTGGGGGCAAAGCGGGTTTCGAACTACGAGGTGGCTGAGTTTGCCGCAGCGAATTCCGACGTGTGCATTCCCTTCGCCTCGATCGACCCGCGCAAAGGGAAAATGGGCGCGCGGGAGGCCCGCGACCTTATTGAGAACCATGGCGTGCGGGGCTTCAAGTTCCACGCGATCATGCAGGACTGCCACCCGGCCGACCGGGTCGGCTATCCCATCTACGAAGTCATCGCCGAGTACGGTCTGCCCGCCATCTTCCACACCGGCCATTCGGGCATGGGCACCGGCATGCGCGGCGGCGGGGGGCTGCGCCTGAAATATGGGCGCCCGATGCTGGTCGACGATGTCGCGGTGGACTTCCCCGACATGAAGATCATTCTGGCCCATCCCAGCTGGCCCTGGGTGGATGAGAGCCTGTCGATGGCGCTCCACAAGGAGAACGTCTTCATAGACCTCTCGGGCTGGAGCCCCAAGTACTTCCCGCCACAGATCGTGCGCTACGCGAATGGGCAGCTCAAACACAAGATGATGTTCGGCTCCGACTTTCCGCTGATCCGCCCGGACAAGTGGATCGAGGCGGCGAGGGGCATCGGCTTCAAGGACGAGGTCATGCCGGGCATCATGAAGGACAACGCAGCGCGGGTTCTGGGGCTCGCGGGCTGAGACGGCAAAAAGGCAGGGCTCATGAATTTTACCGGCAAGCACATCATCGTCACCGGCGCGTCGAGCGGGATCGGGGCCGCCACCGCGAAGGCGATCGCCGCGCGCGGCGGGGCGGTCACGCTGATGGCGCGCCGAGCCGAACGGCTGGAGGCTCTGGCCGCCGAGCTGGGCGAGGGCGCGCGCTGGTTCGCGGTCGACGTCAGTGATGGAGCCGCGCAGGCGGCCGCGCTGGATGCCGCCGTGGAGGCGGGCGGGCCGATTGACGGGCTGTTTCTCAATGCTGGAACGGGTGGTTCCTTCGCGGCAGTGGAGGACTATGGCGAGGAGGCGTTCGCGCAGGTTCTCAACGTCAACCTGACGGCCCCCTATCGCGCCATCGCGCAGGTGCTGCCAGCGATGAAAGCACGTGGACGCGGCGCGATCCTGGTAACGGGCAGCCTTGCGAGCGAACGCGGCATGGCGAACAACGTGGCGTACGTGGCTTCCAAGCACGCGGTGCTGGGGCTTGCGCGCGCGGTCGCGCTGGAAGCGGCGCCCCACGGCGTTCGCTGCAATTGCGTGGTGCCCGGTTTCATCGATACCGAGATGTTCGCCGCGCTCCCGCCCGACGCGCTGGAGCAGATCGCCGCGCGCGTGCCGCAGGGGCGCACGGGAAGCGCCGACGAACTGGGCGCGGTGGCCGCGTTCCTGCTCTCGGACGCGGCCTCGCACGTGACCGGGCAGAGCCTTGCAGTCGATGGCGGGGTGCTGGGTACGCTTTCTGTTTAAGGAAGGCAGAAGAATGAAACCGAGGGCCATCGCCCTCGGGCTCCCAAACCTGTCGAGCTAACCTCTAACAAAGAGCGGCGAGGTCACCCATTCCGGGGTCTAGGGGCGATGGCCCCTTGAATCAGTCGCTTGTCTCTCTTCAATCCTCGAAGAAGTTGAGCTCCAGCAGCACTCCGTCGGGATCGTGGACGAAGATCTGGCGCAGGCCGATCGACTGGATCAGGTTGCTCTCATAGGTGAGCCCCCGGTCTTCCAGGCGATCGCGGATGTCGTCGAAGCCTTCGCAGCGCAGCGCAATGTGGTGCAGCGCGCCGGTCGGGCCCTTCGCCATGTCGCGGTCCATCGCGCGCGGCGCGGATTTCGCGTTGAGATGGATGATCGGCCGCTCCTCGTGATCGTAGATCCAGCGCGCGGTTTCGCGGGTGAGCGGGGCGGGCGCAGGGCACGATTCCAGCGAAAGCACATCGCGGTAGAAGGCTTCCGAACGGTCGAGGTCCGCGGCAACCACGCAGAAGTGGTCGAGGGCGACGACGCGGGCTCGCACCCGCGTCTCGAACTGGAGGAAGGGACTGTTCATGCCGTCTTTTCCTCCTCCTTGGCCTCGCCGCCCGGTACGCCGTGCGCCACGCGCCGGTCGTAGTCGGGATCGTCCTCGGGATTGGCGAGGGCGGCCATGACGCGCGCGTGGATGTCTTCCAGCGGCTTGCGAAATTCCGGGTAGGCGAGCACGTAAAGCTGGTTCTCCTCCACGGCCTTCAGGACGTGGTTCGCCAGCGTCTCGGGCTCCATGCCGCATTCGATCACGTTCTTGAGATGCGCGAACATCTCCGGCCCGGCCTGGTAGTAGCCGGTGTCCGCCAGATGCTTGGGGCGGGTCAGCAGCGCTTCGTGAATGTTGGTGTTGACCGCGCCCGGGCACAGCAGCGATACGCCGATGCCATGCTCTTCCAGATCGAGGGCCAGGGTCTCGGTCAGCCCGCGCACCGCCATCTTGGTGGTGCAGTAGATGCCCGTGCCCTTGAGCGCCACGAAGGCCGACATCGAGGCGGTGTTGACCACGTGGCCGCCGTTGCCGCGCTCGATCATGCGCGGCACGAAGGTGCGCACGCCGTTGATCACACCGCGCAGGTTGACGTCGATCTGCCAGTCCCAGTCGTCGTAGGTGGCGTCCTGGATGGCGCCGAAGTGCGAGACCCCGGCGGTGTTGAACAGGAGTTCGACGGGGCCCAGCTTCGCTTCCACCTCGTCGGCGACCTTGGCGTAGGCCTCGCGGTCGGTGATGTCGAGCTTGACCGCCATCACCTCGTAGTTCGCGCCCTTGGCGTTCTCGGCCTCGAACCAGGCCATGGCCTCGTCGAGGTGGTCCTGGCGGATGTCGGCAATGGCGACCTTGCAGCCAGCCCTGGCGAAAACCTTGGCTTGGCCGAGCGCCACGCCCGAACCGCCGCCAGTGATGAACGCGGTGCGTCCCTTTACCTGTGTCATGTCCTCTCCACTCCCTCTTTATTCTCTCAGATGGTGACAGACGCGCTCAGGCGTAGGCGTGGTTCGCCAGGCCCAGCAGGTCGCGCGTCTCGCCCGCGCTCGAGACCTCGGCGCCCATGCGGTCGATGAGGTCGACGGCCCAGCGCACGTGGGCGGCGTTGTCGGGGGCAAGCTGGCCCTTGCGCAGCCAGATCGTGTCCTCGAAGCCGACGCGGACATGCCCGCCCAGAAGCACCGACTGTGCGGCCATCGGGTAGGAATGGCGGCTGACGCCAAAGCCGGTGAAGGCCGCGCCGCGCGGGATCTGGTTGGCTGCGTACATCATCGCCTCGGGGGTGGCGGGCAGGCCGTACTTGGTACCCAGCACGAAGGAGAAGGGGACATTCCTGGGGATCGCGCCCTTGGCCATGAGGTCGTCGGCAAAGACGAAGTCACCGGCTTCGAAGCATTCGATCTCGGGCATGACGCCGGCATCCTGGATCATGTGGCCCATGCGCGTGATCATCGGGTCGAGGTTGATCGCGACGCCGCCCCACAGCTGCATGGTGCAGATGTCGAGGGTGCACATGTCGGGCTTGAGATCGAGGATGTGTTCGAGGCGCCGCTCGGCGGTGAACATCAGCGTGCCTTCGCCGCACACCTTGGGATCTTCCTCGCTCTGCATCCAGGTGCAGCCGGGCCCGGTGGTCACGTTGAGGATGACCTCGCGGTTCTTCTCGCGAATCAGGCCCACGACCTCGCGGTAGTCGTCGAGCGCCTGCGAGGGTTCGCCGGTCTTCCCGTCACGCACGTGGACGTGAATGATCGAGGCACCTGCCTCGGCGGCGGCGAGGGCTTCGGCGGCGACATGGTCGGGGCGGAACGGGAAGTTGGGGTGGTCCGGCATGGGCGAACTGCCGGTAACCGCACACGTAATGTAGACCTTCTTGGCCAATTTGGATCTCCTCTCACCTTGCATGCCCGTTTGATTTCGGGTTCACTCTGGCAAAACTACAAGATCGAGGCTGGCGGAATAGTTCAGCACATATCCTATCACGCCCGGTAACAGGTACCGGGAGTGACAGGTCGGAGAGAGAGAAGGGGAAGAGAGATGTCCCATCGCAAGGAACTTTCGCGATTCCTGAAAGCGGCCCGGGCCCGGCTGACACCGTCCGAAGTGGGCCTTCCCGAAGGTGAACGACGCCGTGCAAAGGGTCTGCGGCGCGAAGAAGTCGCCGCGCTCGCGGGCATGAGTGTCACCTGGTACACCTGGTTCGAACAGGGCCGTGAGATCCAGCTGTCCGCGCCCATGATCGAGCGACTGGGACGCACCTTGCGGCTTTCCGATACCGAGCGTGACTACCTGTTCGGCCTTGCGCAGCATCGCCCGCCGCCGCTCGCCTCCAGGCTGGACGAGGACATTCGTCCGGCGACGCGCCACCTGCTCGATACCCTTGGCATGCCCGCGCTGGTGATTGTTGCGGACTGGACCGTGGTGGGCTGGAACCGGATGGTGACGGCAGCCTTTCGTGACTACGCGGACATGCCGCGCGGCGAGCGCAACCTGTTCAAGATCCTGATGCTGGGCGAACGCTACCAGCGCCATCCGGAAAGCTTCCGCGCAATGGCCTCGCGCCTGACCGCGCGGTTGAAGTGGGACTACAGCCAGGCTGGCACGCCCGAGGCCTTTGATGAACTCATCGCGGAAATGACCGAGAAGTCGGAACATTTCCGCGAGTTCTGGGAGTGCAGCGCGATCCAGGCCCACTTCGGCGGCGAGAACAACGCGCGCGTGCCCGAAGTGGGCAAGATCTCCTTTACGCACAGCTCCTATGGCATCGAGGAAGCGCCCGGCCAGCGCCTGATCCTCTTTGCACCCAAGGGTGAGGAAGACGCCCGCAAGCTGGAAAAGCTGCGCGAACTCAGGCCCGAACTGGTGGCTCTGTAACCGCGGGCGCGTTGCCGGTGACCTTGGCTCCGGCATCGGCAGGAAGGCGCAGGAACAGAAAGACCGACAGGGTTCCGATGCCCGAAAGCGCAAGCAGTGCGACGCGGTAGGGCAGGGGATCGGAGGCAAGCCCGTCGCCGAGCGGAAGGTTGAGGAATAGCGCGCCGAGCGAAATGCCCGCGGCAGCCGATAGCGCGTTGCCGATGGCGTTGAGGACATTGGCGCCGGGCAGTTCGTCGGCCTCGACATCCGCAAAGGCGAGGCTGACCATGCCGGTGAAGGGGACCGAACGGGCCATTCCGATGAGGAACATGGCCAGCGCCATCAGCCAGACCGGCATTGCGACCGTAAACGCGGCGACCGAGGCGCTCGCTGCCATCATCATCGCGGTACCCACGACAAGGCCGCTGCGAAAGCCGACGCGGCGCAGGATGCGACTGATGAAGGGTTTGACCGCCAGGTCGCCGAGGTTGTTGGCGAGCAGCAGGACACCGGCCATTCCTGGTGACAGCCCGAAAGCCAGCTGGAAATAGAGCGGCAGGACGAGGGCAAGGCCCATGTGGGGAATGCGCATGAGCATGCCCGCGCCATAGGAAATCGCGCGGAAGGTCTGGTGGCGCAGCGCGTCGAGGGGGACCAGCCCATGGCGCATTCGGCGAAGCCAACGGTAGGCCATGACGGCAAGCACGCTGCCTGTACCCATCAGGATGAGGGGCACCGTGGGCGCATCGGGGTGGGCGCCGAGCCGGTCCAGCCCATAGATGAGGAGTGAGAGCGCGGAGGCTATGAGCACGAATCCCACCGCATCGAAACGCAGCCGCTGGGGCGCAAGACGCGGGAGCAGGCGCCGGGCCAGCAGCGCGCCGACCAGCGTGAGCGGCAGATTGATCAGGAAGATCGAAGGCCAACCAAAAGCCTCTGTCAGGAACCCGCCGAGCGGCGGCCCGATGACCGGCGCGATGAGCGCGGGCGTGGTGCTGATCGCCAGCATCTCGACAAGTCGGTGCTTGGGCGTGATGCGCAGCAGGACTAGGTTGCCGACTGGGGTCATGAGGCTGGAGCACAGCGCCTGGAAGGCGCGCGCAGCGACGAAGAAGCCCAGTGTCGGGCTCTGCGAGCACAAGAGCGAAGCGACCCCAAAGCCGAGCACCGAGACGGTGAGCACGCGCCGGGGCCCGAGGCGCAGCGCGACCCAGCTGCTCAGAGGCAGGAACGCGGTCGAGACCATGAGATAGGCGGTGATGCCGATGCCCAGTTCGCTCGCCGCAACGCCAAAGTCACGCGCCATGTCGGGAAGCGCGGTCGCGATGACCGTCGCCTCGAGGATCGAGAGAAACATGACGAAGGCGACAAGGATGGCGGCCGCACGCGGATCGGCGTGCGACGCATCCCTGCCGGGTGCCTCGGGAGCGCGGCGGGTGTCCGCTGGCGCGCTCATATATGCCTCCGAAGGCGGATGGGCCCCGGAATGTGGTCGGCTCGCGTCAGGGGATCAGCCCTTCTTCTCGAAATAGGCGATGGCCCGGAATTCGTAGCTGCGCCGCACATTTGCGTCGGGGCGCGTGGTGTCGTGGAAGGCGGTGTGCGGGCTGCGCCAGGCGCGCGCGTGGTCGGAATCGTGGAACTTGATGAAGATGACCTCATCGCGGGTCATGTCCGGATAGTACCACCAGCGGTGCCCGGGGCTGTACTTGAAGATCGTCGCGGCGAGCAGCTTTTCCTCGTCGGGAATCGGCGCGAAGAGATCGGCGCCGGTCGGGATCTCGTCGACATCGACCTTGTAGTTGGAGATGCTGTCGTCCTCGCCGATCGAGGGGCCCTCGCACAGCGCGAGCGGCCAGTCCTGCGGCGGCGGCGAGAAGGTACGCCAGAGGCTGAAGCACACGAAGCGCTCGTAGCCCGGACCATCGGGGCGCATCTTGTCGTAGAAGACCTTGGCGATGGCGTTGGCGGTCGGCGTGTTGAAGTCGACGTGCGCTTCGGCCGCAGGGGGCTGCACGCCCGCGGCACCTACAACGGGAGAACGCAACTGGCCCCCCATGGGGTGGATGAAGTCGCAGCCCGTCAACCGCTTGGCGACCTCTTCCACCTCGGCCGGATAGATCGCCTTGAGCGTATCGGCATCGGCAAAGTCGGTCACCTTGGTGGGGTGCTCGGCCAGGCAGAAGCCGTGTTCGTCGAGGGTGGGGGGCGTCTCGCGCAGGCGCGCGTTGCGGATCGTCGCAGGGTAGAAGTCGTAGACGCCGGTGTTGTACTCCGCGCCCGGCGCCCAGAAGCGACGGTTGATGCGCGAGGTCGGCACCAGGTACTTGATCTCGGTGTCAATGGCCGCGCCGGGGCGCGACAGGGTGGCACTGTCCATGGTTGTCCTCTCCTCCATGCTGGATGGGGCGCCTGCCGGATCTTGTTGTCGTGTCCTGTGCAGGCGCCTTGGTGCGGCCCTCGGGCTTGCCGGCGGTCTACCCGGACGCGAAGCGCGCGCGCACGTCGTCGGGCACGCGTGCGGCCTTGAGCGGGCCGCTGCCGTCCTTCTCACGGATCGTCCAGACGCGCTTCTCGGTTCCTTCGACGCAGAGCGCATCGCCAAGGCGGATGCGGTGCGCGATGGTGAAACTGGAGTTGCCGAAGACGGGGGCATCGGCCTCGATGGTGACCACGTCGCCGTAGCTGGCAGGCTTCAGGAAGCGGGCCGACAGGTCCACCAGCGGGAAACCGGCAACGCCCATCTCGCGCAGCATATCGCGCTTTTTGGGAAGGCCTGCCGCTTCGAACAGCAGCACCGAACTCTCGGCGAACATGTCCATGTAGCGCGGGGCAAAGACGATGCCGGCCGGATCGCACTGGCCCCACTCGATGCGGTACTCGCGGCTGAGGAAGGGGGGGGTAGGTGTGCTCATCGTTCAGGCCAGGATGTTCTTGCCCTGGCGGGTCGTCTTTTCGGCCATCTCGTCCGCCTTGGGCGGTTCAGGCAGGAGCAGGCCGCGCTGGACGGCCGGGCGCTCACCGATGGTCTCGAACCAGCGCTGCAGGTGGGGCAGCCCCTCCATGTCGATGCAGGCCCAGTCATGCCCGCGCACCCACGGGAAGCAGGCGATGTCGGCGATCGAATAGTCGCCCGCGAGGAATTCGTTGTCGGCGAGGTGCGTGTCCATCACCTCAAAGAGGCGGCGGCTCTCGCGCGTGTAGCGGTCGATGACCTCGGGCAGCCTGGGCTCGAAGTAGCGGTTGAAGACGGTGGCCTGTCCCATCATTGGTCCCAGGCCCGACATTTGCCACATCACCCACTGGATCGCGCGGCTGCGGCCCATCGTGTCGGTCGGCAGGAAGCGGCCGAACTTTTCGGCAAGGTAGATCAGGATCGCACCCGATTCGAACACCGCGAAACCACCGTTCGCGGCATCGACCTCATGGTCGATCAGCGTGGGGATGCGCCCGTTGGGATTGCGGGCGAGGTACCAGTCTTCCTTCTGCTCGCGGTTGGTCAGCGAGATTGGACGCAATGTGTAGTTCGCGTCCAGCTCCTCGAGCATGATGGTGGTTTTCCAACCATTCGGTGTTTCCGAAGTCCACAGTTCCAGCACGTCTCTCTCCCATGGCGCCGTGTGCGTGATTCGCCTTCAGGGTGCGCCATTCGTGGCACGAACGAAAGCAGAGGCGATGCTCGCGGGCAAGAAGAGTGCAAACAGTAGTATTGGAAGTGACAGTTAGGCCCTGCGCACCGATCTGCGGCTGCAACCAGTTGGCTATTGTAATAGTATCGCTGCTGGGCTTCCCCCCGGCCGCGCGGCGACGCACTCTGCCATTCGAGAGATCCGCAAGGACACAAATGGAGAGGATACGCCCACGCGATGTTGACGCTGTACAGCTTTGGCCCCGGAGCCAATTCGCTTAAGCCCCTGCTGGCCCTTTACGAGAAAGGCCTCGAATTTACGCCGCGCTTCGTCGATCCGACCAAGTTCGAGCATCACGAGGAATGGTTCAAGAAGATCAACCCGCGCGGCCAGGTTCCCGCGCTCGATCACGATGGCAACGTCATCACCGAATCGACGGTGATTTGCGAATACCTCGAAGACGCCTTCCCCGATGCGCCCCGGCTGCGTCCCACCGACCCTGTGCAGATCGCCGAGATGCGCGTGTGGACCAAGTGGGTGGACGAATACTTCTGCTGGTGCGTCTCCACCATCGGCTGGGAGCGCGGCATCGGTCCGATGGCCCGCGCGCTCTCGGACGAGGAGTTCGAGGAAAAGGTCAAGCGCATCCCGATCCCTGAGCAGCAGGCCAAGTGGCGCAGCGCCCGCGCCGGCTTCCCCAAGGAGGTTCTGAACGAGGAAATGCGCAAGATCCGCGTGTCCATCGACCGTCTCGAAAAGCGCCTTTCCGAAAGCACCTGGCTGGCGGGCGAGGACTATACGCTTGCCGACATCTGCAACTTCGCCATCGCCAACGGCATGGAGAAGGGCTTTGATGACATCGTCAATACGGCCGCTACGCCCAACCTTGTCGCCTGGATCGAACGCATCAACGCGCGTCCCGCCTGCATCGAGATGTTCGCCAAGTCCAAGAGCGAGTTCGCCGCGCGCAAGCCCTTCGCCAAGAGCGAAGAGCAGGCACAGGCCTGAGGAGCGCGCCATGGCCAAGGACAACCGCATAACGCTTTACGATCTGCAGCTTGCCTCGGGCTGCACGATCAGCCCCTTCGTGTGGCGCACCAAGTATGCGCTGGCGCACAAGGGCTTCGACATGGATATCGTGCCGGGCGGCTTTACCGGCATTGCCGAGCGCACGGGGGGGCGTTCCGAACGTGCGCCGGTGATCGTCGACGATGGCAAGTGGGTGCTCGACAGCTGGAAGATCGCTGAATACCTCGACGAGACCTATCCTGATCGCCCGATGCTGTTCGAGGGCCCTTCCATGAAGGTGCTCACCAAGTTCCTCGATGCCTGGCTCTGGAAGACGATCATCGCACCGTGGTTCCGCTGCTACATCCTCGACTACCATGATCTGTCGTTGCCGCAGGACCATGCCTACGTGCGCGAATCGCGCGAGACGATGTTCCTGGGCGGGCAGAAGCTGGAGGATGTGCAGGCGGGCCGCGAGGATCGGCTTCCGCACGTGCCGCCGTTGCTGGAGCCGCTGCGCCAGCTGCTGCGCGATACGCCCTGGCTGGGCGGTGCGACACCCAACTACGCGGACTACACTGCGCTCGCCATCTTCCTGTGGACCGGCTCTGTGTGCACCACGCCGCCGCTCACCGAGGATGACCCCTTGCGCGACTGGCTCGACCGCGGCTTCGACCTTTACGGCGGGCTGGGGCGTCATCCGGGCATGCACACGCTGTTCGGCCTGAAGCTGCGCGAGGGCGATCCCGAGCCCTTCGACCGCACCGGCCTCGGCATCGAGCCGGCGCCGGTCAACCAGGGCTCGGCCGAGCCGGCTACGGCGAACTGAGGGGGCGCACATGGCATGGGACGATGAACCCGAAGGCGGCGCTTTGCGCATGTACCAGATCCCGGGCTGCCCGTTTTCCGAACGGGTGGAGCTGCTGCTCGACCTCAAAGGGCTGGGCGATGTCCTCGTCGACCACGAGATCGACATCTCCAAGCCGCGCCCGGACTGGCTCCTGAAGAAGACGCGGGGGACGACTTCGCTTCCCGCGCTGGAGTTGGAGAACGGGGAGACCTTGAAGGAGAGTATGGTCATCATGCGCTACATCGAGGACCGCTTCCCCGAAGTGCCGGTCGCGCGCCAGGATCCCTACGAGCACGCTCTCGAGGCGATGCTGTGCGCAACTGATGGCGCCTACACCGGAGCGGGCTATCGCATGATCCTGAACCGGGACAAGGCCAGGCGCGAGGAATTGAAGGCCGAGGTCGACGCGCAGTACGCCCGGCTCGACGATTTCCTGCGGCACTACAGCCCGGATGGGGTCTACCTGTTCGACCGTTTCGGCTGGGCCGAAGTGGCCTTTGCGCCGATGTTCAAGCGGCTGTGGTTCCTCGAATACTACGAGGACTACGAGGTGCCGCAGAACCTGACGCGGGTGCTTTTGTGGCGCGAGGCGACATTGGCCGAGCCCGTGGTGCAGGCGCGCCACGGCCACCGCGAGCTGATGACGCTCTACTACGACTACACCCAGGGCGGTGGAAACGGACGTCTGCCCGAAGGGCGCAGCGTCTCCAGCTTTACCCTCGATCCGCCGTGGCGCGCGAGGCCCATGCCGCCGCGTGACAAGTGGGGGCAGGGCGCCAGCGATGCCGAGCTCGGGCTGATCCCGGGCATTACTGTCCGTTCGGACACAGTGCCCGCCTGAGCGCACTGGCCCGACACCGAACACCTATTTGTGAGAGCAGGAAGCCGACAATGAAGAGCTATCTCCAGAACTACATCGATGGAAAGTGGGTCGACAGCACCGGGGGCGTGAAGCACACCGTCATCAACCCGGCGACCGAAGGCCCGGCGAGCGAGATCGTGCTGGGCACCAGCGCGGATGTCGATGCGGCGGTCAGCGCCGCGCGCGCGGCTTTTGAAACCTTCAGCCAGACCACGCGCGAGGAGCGCATGGAACTGCTGGGCAAGGTGATCGAGGCTTACAAGGCCCGTATCCCCGACATTGCCGAAGCCATTGCCGTGGAAATGGGCTGCCCGATCTCCACCGCCTCGACCGCACAAGCGGGCTCGGGCCTGGGGCACCTTGCCCAGGCCCTTGCCGCGCTTGAGAAGTTCGAGTTCTCCGAGCAGGTGGGCGACAACGTCGTGGTGCGTGAGCCCATCGGCGTGGTCGGCCTCATCACCCCGTGGAACTGGCCGATGAACCAGATCGTCGCCAAGGTGGGCCCGTGCCTTGCGGCTGGCTGCACGATGATCCTCAAGCCATCCGAGGAAGCGCCGAGCTCGGCCGCGATCTTCGCGGAGGTGCTGGAAGCCGCAGGCGTTCCTGCCGGTGTCTTCAACCTCGTTCAGGGCGATGGTCCGGGCGTGGGCACCGCTCTTGCCGCGCATCCGGGTATCGACATGATCAGCTTCACCGGCTCCACCCGGGCGGGCATCATGGTCGCCAAGAACGCGGCCGACACGGTCAAGCGCGTGGCGCAGGAACTGGGCGGCAAGTCGCCCAACATCATCCTGGAAGGCACGCCGCTCGACAAGGCGCTGCCCGACGGCGTGGGCGGTGTACTTCTGAACTCGGGCCAGTCCTGCGTGGCCCCGACCCGCATGCTTGTCCATGTCTCGCAGCATGACGAGGCTGCAGCGGAAGTGGGCAAGATGTTTGCCGAAAAGCCCGTGGGCGATCCCATGAGCGAAGGCCCGCACATCGGCCCGGTCGTCAACAAGGCCCAGTGGGAGAAGATCCAGGGCCTGATCCAGAAGGGCATCGACGAAGGCGCGACGCTTGTCACCGGGGGGACCGGCCGCCCGAAGGGCTTCGAGCATGGCTTCTACGTGAAGCCCACGGTGTTCTCCAACGTGACGCCCGACATGGCCATCGCGCAGGAAGAGATCTTCGGCCCGGTTCTGGTGATCATGCCCTACACGGACGAGGACGATGCGGTGCGCATCGCCAACGACACGCCCTACGGCCTTGGTGCCTACATCGCGGGCGATCCGGCCAAGGCGAGCAAGCTGGTCGGCAAACTGCGCGCTGGCGCGGTCTTCGTCAACGCAGGCGGCCTGGTCATGGACATGCCGTTCGGCGGCTACAAGCAGTCGGGCAATGGCCGTGAATTTGGCAAGTTCGGGCTTGAGGAATTCCTCGAGGTCAAGGCGGTGATCGGCACCTACGTGCCCGAGAACGCCTGATCCTTTCTGATCTTCGACACCTCCCGAAGGTGACTTCGCCCCCGGATGCCTCGCGCATCCGGGGGATTTTTCGTGGGCCCTTCGGGCCTGCTCAGGTGAGGTCCGCGAGCGAGATCGCCTGTCCTGCGGCCGAGGCGCGGTTGGCCTCGCGGCGCAGCCGTTCGATCTCGAGGCGCTCGGGCGGGGCCTCCTCGTCGGGAAGCGCGGCGAGCGAAGTCCGGTAGATCTCCTCGAAGTCTTCCGCGTACTCGGGGTGCGAGAAGATCAGCCCGCGGTTCTCCTCGATGCCCTTCAAGGTCTTCTCGCCCACTTCAAGCGGGTCCATGCCAAGATCAAAGGCCTTGCCGAATTCGGTCAGGGCCTCGGGATCGATGTCCTCGAACCCGCTGTGCGCAAAGGCGTCCGGGCGGCGAAACGCACTGTCCCACGCGTTGGTGCGGGTAAGCCCCGGGCACAGCAGCGAGACCCCGATACCTTCGGGCGCGAGGTTGTAGCGCAGGCTCTCGGTCAGGCCGCGCACGGCGAACTTGCTCGCGGTGTAGATGCCCGCCTGCGGACCCGACAGGTACGCCGCCATCGAGGCGACATTGACGACGTGACCGCCCTTGCCAGTGCGCTTCAGGAGCGGAAGGAGGGCGACAAGACCATTTGCAACACCTCCGAAATTCACCCCCATGATCCAGTCGTAATCGGCGTGGGTGGCGGTGTCGGTCGGCCCGAACACCGAGACGCCTGCGTTGTTGACCAGCACGTGAAGCCGGCCGAAGGCAGCCTCGATTTCCTCGGCCACTTCGGCAAAGCGGGCACGGTCGGTGACATCGAGCTTCACGAACAAGGGGATTTCCCGCTTTTCCTCGCGAAACCAATCTTCCGCCTGCGCGCGGTAATCTTCGTTGCGGTAGCTGAGAGCAAGCCGAAAGCCCGCGTTCGACAGGGCGCGCGCAATCCCGAAGCCGAGGCCCGATACGCCGCCGGTGATGAAGGCTACCCGCCCTTCGTGGCGTTTTGTCGTCTCTCCCATGGTGCGAAGTTCTCCTCTCGCCTTGATTTCAAATATTGTTGGTGTAGCAAACTATAACGAACAAGATCGTGCAATGGGAGAGATTCGCATGACCGACGTGCTCGACAAGGCCGCGACCGCGCGCCTCGATGCGCTGGAACACCGTGTGGGCGAACTGGAGGACATCAACGCCATCCGCCGCCTGCACTGGGCCTACGGCTACTACATCGACTTCAACCAGCCCGAGGAAGTGGCGCAGCTCTTTTCCGAGGATGGCGTCGTCGTCTTCCTTTCGGGAGAATATGTCGGTCATGCCGGTGTGAAGCGTCTTTACGGCGACTGGATCGCGGGGCGCTTCACGGGCGGGCGTCCGGGCCCGGTGGACGGTCTGCTCCTGGATCACTTCCAGATGCAGGACATCATCACCGTCGCGCCCGATCGCCAGACCGCGAAGGGCCGCTTCCGCGGCATGCTGTTCGGCGGCTGGCACGACGATTTCCAGGACACGCGCGAGGAGATCATGCCCCAGCAGTTCATGGAAGCGGGCATCTACGAGAACGACTACGTGCGCGAGAACGGCGTGTGGAAGATCAAGCGCCTCGACTACATGATGCAGTGGCAGTCCAACTACGAGGACGGCTGGGCGCACACCACCTCGCACCTTCAGCCCGCCGCCAAGACTTTCCCGGAAGACCCGCTGGGCCCCGACCGCCTGCTTCCTGAAAGCGAGCATCGCCCGACCTGGCCGTTCCGTCGTGACGTGCCTATGCACTTCGCGCACCCGCGTTTCGGCGCCGTTCTGGCGGGGCAGCAGGCCTCCTGATCCCTCGCGCGATTTTCGCGTTGGTTCCGCCTCTTATTGTATGCTAACGAAACAATGAGAGGCGGAACGGAGCCGTAAGAGGCGGCCCGTTCTTCCGCAAGCCTTGGGAGAGACGGCGCCGTGAACTCGGTCGATGCCAGCCTGCGCGATCCGCGCGATATCATTTCCGACGCCCCCATGTCGCGGGGGCAGATCATTGCCGTGGCCATCATGGTTGGTCTCAACGCGCTCGACGGGTTCGATGTGCTGTCGATCAGCTTCGCCTCGCCGGGCATCGCGACCGAGTGGGGGATCGACCGGGTGGCGCTGGGTGCGGTGCTCTCGATGGAGCTCATCGGCATGGCCGTGGGCTCGGTGGTGCTGGGCGGCGTCGCCGACCGGATCGGTCGGCGCCGCACGATCCTGGGGTGCCTGGTTGTCATGGCGCTGGGCATGGCGATGGTGACGCAGACCGCCAGCGTGACCGTACTTTCGATCTGGCGTGTCCTCACGGGGCTCGGCATCGGCGGCATGCTGGCCTCGATCAACGCGGTCACGGCCGAGTTCGCCAGTACGCGACGGCGCACGCTCGCCATGGGCATCATGGTCATCGGCTACCCGCTGGGCGCGGTCATCGGTGGCCTCATTTCAGCCGAGCTTCTCGTCCTTTTCGACTGGCGCGCGATCTTCTGGTTCGGTGCGCTCCTCACCGCCATCTTCATCCCGCTGGTCTGGATCTTCGTGCCCGAGAGCGTCCATTATACGCTCGTGCACCGAAACCCCGATACGCTGGCGCGGATTAACGCCCTGCTCGCTCGCTTCGGGCACGGTGCGGTCTCGGTTCTCCCGCCGGTGCGCGAAGAGGAGGAGAAGGCCTCCATCGCCGACATCCTGCGCCCGGGTCTGATGGCAACGACGCTTCTCGTGACCTTCGCCTACTTCGCGCACATCGTCAGCTTCTACTTCATCCTGAAGTGGACGCCCAAGATCGTGGTCGATCTCGGCTTCCCGCCGCCTGAGGCCGCCAGCGTGCTCGTCTGGGCCAACATGGGCGGCGTGCTGGGAGGGGCGATCTTCGGCTTTGCCGTGCAGCGCCTGCCGCTGAAGGGGGCGACCGTCACCATGCTGTTCGGCGCTTCGATCATGGTCGCGCTGTTCGGTGCGGCGGGGGCGAACACGCTCGTCGGCCTTTCCGCGCTGGCCTTCGCTTCGGGGCTCTTCACCAATAGCGCGGTCTCGGGTCTCTACACGCTTTTTGCGCGGGTCTTCCCGACCCATGTGCGCGCGACCGGCACCGGCTTTGCCATCGGTATCGGACGCGGCGGGGCGGCGCTTTCGCCGATCCTCGCCGGTGCGCTGTTCGAGTGGGGGCTCTCGCTCGCCCTGGTTGCGACCACCATCGCTCTGGGCTCGCTCACAGCGGCCTTCGCGCTTCTGGCGCTGCGCTTCCAGCCGCGCGACTGAGTGGAGAGGGCGTCTCTACTTTTGCTCTCGAAATAGCAATCAAACATAGCTATCTCGATTCCAAGAGAACGATACGTTTGGAGAGCGAACTTGGATTACCAGCCGCATTGCGATGCCCTTGCCCGTCACCTGGAGATTGCGCCGTTCCTGGAGGAGCTGGCCGCCACGGGAATCGAGGTCGACCAGGAGACATGGCAGCAGATCCTCCTGGAGGCTGCCAAGCTGGCCGAAGGCGTGATCGCGCCGGTGGACCGCGTGATGGACGAGGTCGGCGCCAAGATCGTCGATGGGCGTGTGAAGACGGTGCCCGGCCACAAGGAGGCTTGGGAGCAGTTCGCGCAAGGTGGCTGGATCGGCCTTCCTTTGCCGGAGGAGTTGGGCGGCATGGCGCTGCCACTCGTCCTGCAGAACGCGTGCGAGGAACTGTTCAACCGGGCCTCCCCCGCCTTTTCGATGCTGGGAACTCCCGGGCGCACCGCGGCCGAGATGCTGGTGGCCAGCGCACCGGCGGAAATCGCGGGCGAGTGGGTGCCGCGGCTCGTCAGCGGCGAATGGGGCGCGACGATCTGCATTTCCGAGCCCGATGCGGGCTCCGACGTCGGGCGCATTCGGATCCGGGCGGTCTCCGATGGCGCGGGCGGATGGCGGATCACCGGCGAAAAGTGCTGGATCTCCTTTGGCGACCATGACCTGACCCAGCGCATCGGCCACTGCATGCTCGCGCGTTCGAACGAGCAGCCTGGCGTGCGGGGTCTCAGCCTCTTTCTCGTGCCTGACAGCATCGAGGATGGCACGCGCAACGGCGCCTTCGTGCGACGGATCGAGGAAAAGCTGGGTCTGCACGGCTCGCCGACTTGCGTGATGGGCTACGAGGATGCGCAAGGCACTCTGATCGGTCCGGAGGGGCGCGGTTTGCAGACGCTGTTCCACATGATGCTGCGCATGCGCCTCTCGTGTGGTCCGCAGGGCATCGGTGTCGCCGCCAACGCCTTCGACCGCGCGCTGCGCTATGCCGGAGAGCGCCGGCAGGGCGGGGCGCCGACCGACAAGCCCGTTCTCATCCGTGAGCATGCCGATGTTCAGCGCATGCTGCTGGGCATGGCCGGGCGCATCGAGGCGGCGCGCGGTGTGTCGCTCGCCTGCGGCAACATCCTGCAACTGAGCGAACGGGCCGAGGATCCCGCCGAAAAGGCGCGCTGGGCTTCGCTTGCCCAGTTCCTGCTGCCGATTGCCAAGGACATGTCGGCCAGGCTCGCCTTCGATTGCGCGAGCGAGGCGGTGCAGGTCTTCGGCGGGGCGGGCTACACCCGCGAATGGCCGGTCGAGCAGACCTTGCGCGATGCGCGCGTGTTTGCCGTCTTCGAAGGCACCAGCGGCATCCAGGCCATCGACATGGTCCACCGCCGTCTCTGGCGCGAGAAGGGGGAGGGGCTGGGCCACTTCCTTGCGATCGCGCGGGGTGAGGGCGATTTGGGCGATACGGAAGCGGCCGCGCAACTGGGCGCAAGCCTCGACACGCTTGAGGCCGTCGCGGCGCAGATGGCGCAGATGGAAGGTTCGGGGCGCGATGGCGATGCCGGGGCGCTGGCCTTCCTCGACCTGTGCGGTGCCTGTGTCGGCGGCTGGATCGCGGGGCGTCTGGTACGCGACGCTGGCGAGGATCCGGCAGGTGCACGCCTCAAGGCCGCAGCGCGCTTCTACCTGGCCGAACTCCCGGCCCGCACAGAGGCGCTGGGCCGACTGGCAACGCTGGGCGAACGTCGCCTTGAAGGTTTCGCGGCGTTCGTCGAAGATTGAGGTGCGGCAGGCGCGCGGGACAGGCCGCGCGCCTCAGAAGGCCTTGATGTCGACCTCGTGAATGCGTTTCAGGAGGGCGGCGAGCATGTGGAACTCGGCATCGGAAAAGCGCTCCTTGAGCCAGTTGCCAAGCTCGGTGCTGCGCTCACGCGCAATCGAGAGCATCGCCGTGCCCGCCTCGGTGATGGCGAGCGTCTGGCGGCGCTTGTCGGTCGGCGACTGGCCGCGTTGGATAAGTCCACGCCCTTCGAGGCGGTTGATGATGCCCATCACCGTGGCGCGGTCCATCTGCAGCGTGCGGCCGATATCGCTCTGCGAGGTGCCTGCGTTCTCCTGGATCAGGATCATCGTGGTAAGCTGGGTCTGGGTGATCCCCAGGTCGCTGAAAATGTCGGAAAACCGCCGTTGTACCGCGCCCTGCGCCAGGCGAAGATGTAGGTCGAGCACATGATCGATGCTCGTCGCAGTGGGCACTTCGGTCAAAGGGAGGGGGGCGTTCATAGGCCCTAGTTGCGATCATTTCTGCATTGCGTCAAGCGGCGACTTGGATAAATTTGTGAGTGAGGCATACAATATCGCAAGGGCGAATCCACGCACGAGATTCGCTGATCCAGGAGAGGATATGTCCCACTTCCCCGACAGCCCGAGTTTCACCGGGTTCAACACGCCGTCGCGCATCGAGGCCGACATCGCCGACCTTGCCCACGAAGGCGCGATTCCCGAAGCCCTGAGCGGCGCATTCTACCGCGTCCAGCCCGATCCGCAGTTCCCGCCGCGGCTGGGCGATGACATCGCCTTCAACGGCGATGGCATGATCACCCGCTTCCACATCCACGACGGCCAGTGTGATTTTCGCCAGCGCTGGGCCAGGACCGACAAGTGGAACCGGGAACACGAAGCGGGTAAGGCTCTCTTCGGGGCCTACCGCAATCCCCTCACCGACGACCCGTCCGTCAAGGGCGAGTACCGCTCCACCGCCAACACCAACGCGTGGATCTACGCGGGCAAGCTCTGGGCGATGAAGGAGGATAGCCCGGCTCTCCTGATGGACCCGGTGACGATGGAAACCACCGGCTTCGAGACCTTCGGCGGCACGATGAGGGGCCAGACCTTCACCGCCCACCCCAAGATCGATCCCCTTACCGGCAACATGGTCGCCATCGGCTACGCCGCCTCGGGGCTGTGCACCGACGATGTCGCCTACTACGAGGTCAACCCGCAAGGAGAACTGATCCGCGAGGTCTGGTTCAAGGTCCCCTACTACTGCATGATGCACGACTTCGCGATCACCGAGGACTACCTCGTCATCCACATCGTGCCTTCGATCGGCAGCTGGGAGCGGCTCGAGAAGGGCCTCCCCCACTTCGGTTTCGACACGACCAAGCCGGTACACCTCGGCGTCCTCCCCCGCCGCGAGGGTGTTTCCGGCGACGAGATCCGCTGGTTCACCCGCGACAACTGCTTTGCCAGCCACGTCCTCAACGCCTGGCAGGAGGGATCGAAGATCCACTTCCTGACCTGCGAGGCGAAGAACAACATGTTCCCCTTCTTTCCCGACATCCACGGCGAGCCCTTCAACGGCATGGAGGCGATGAGCTACCCGACCGACTGGACGGTGGACATGGCCAGCAACGAGGACGCCTTCGAGGCGGTCACGAAGCTGAGCGAGACGGCCTGCGAATTTCCCCGCATCGACGACCGCTTCACCGGCCAGCAGACCCGCTACGGCTGGTTCCTCGAGATGGACATGAAGCGCCCCGTCGAATTGCGCGGCGGCAGCGCAGGCGGTCTTCTGATGAACTGCCTGTTCCTCAAGGACTTCGCAACCGGCGAGGAGCAGCACTGGTGGTGCGGCCCGGTTTCCAGCCTGCAGGAACCCTGCTTCGTGCCCCGCAGCGCCGAGGGCGAGGAAGGCGATGGCTGGATCGTCCAGGTCTGCAACCGCCTCGAAGAGCACACCAGCGACCTCCTGATCTTCGATGCCCTCGACATTGCCAAAGGCCCCGTCGCGACCGTCCACATCCCGATCCGCCTGCGCTTCGGCCTCCACGGCAACTGGGTTGACGCCCAGGACATCGGCCTCGCCGCCTAGCCGCATCGGGGCCAGGTGACACCCAGGTTGACACAGGTGACACAGTCCAGAGGGTGTCCCCCGGCCCCCGTGTCACCCTCCCAAGGTGCCTGATTTCAAGGAGATGGCGATAGCGAGCATTCCCGCAGTTTCGCACGAGCGCGCGCCTGTAGGAAAGTGAAAACTCCTGGCATCGAGGGCTAAGAAAAGGCCGATGCGAGGGCCATCGCCCTCGCGCTCCCAGAACCGGAGAGGGCAGGTTCTTGCGCGAAGGTCGCGTCCTCCCGCCAGCCTCGACTTCGCGTAAAGTCCTGGCCGAGGCGTGACGTCGCAGTTGCGCCCTAGTTGGTCGTTCGAGGGGCGATTTGCCGCGCCAGGAAACCGTCAGTCAGGTTACGTTTGTCGACCCGATCGGCCAGCAGTCGGAATGGGTGGCGGGCGGAAATTCCGCCGTGCGCCAAATATGGTCGCGCATGATGAGCCTTGCGCATTTTAGAAAAAGTGTACATTTTTATTCAAATTCGCTCTAAATCTAGATTAATTTACGAAAATTATATGAATTAAGGAGGGCAATTTGCAAAATTTCGGCATTTGGCACATTCTTATATCACTTTCAGTGATATTATTTTGGTTATTTATTGCAAAATTTATTCACAATAAGCTTAAATAAAATAACACGAATGTTGTAATCGCAGCCCGCAGTGTGGCGGCATATTGCCAGAATCTCTCAGAACTTGCTTGTCCGTTACCGGCCTGTCTCGGGTATCCAGAATGAGAAAGCAGGCCGACCGCAGCTGGGCACGGAAAATCGGCGGTTGAAGGCCGCAAAGGGTCGCGAGCTGCCTCCGCGTGAGCGTCAGCTATCCCCGCAACCCGGCTCCAAACCGGAAAGTCGCCCACCGGCCCAGATTCGACGAGGCCGTTGCCAGAAGAGGGGCATGGAAGGGCACGACTTCGCTCGACAGTTTCGGGAGCCCGAGGGCGATGGCCCTCGGAATTCACTTCTTCTGCTTTCTTTCGCTTTCTGTCTGCCCAGATGGTCTACCTTACGGATCTGACGCGGACCCGGCTGCGCGAGGTGTGGTTGCCGGGTATGGGGTCAAGGGGGGGGGGGATGACCCCTTGAATTTCCCCTTTCTCCTGCACTTCGCAGCCGCCGGAAGGGGCGTGCGTCAGACCGGCTCTCCGGCGGCGCGGCAGCGGGGGACGAGGCTGTTTTCGTCGCGTTTTACCCAGATCATGGCGAGGATGAGGCAGACCACGATCACGGGAGCGACGAGGTTCACCGAGAGGATCGCCGAGCCCAGGTTCCCGCCGTTGGCGTCGCTGATCATGCCCACCGCGTAGGGGCCGATGCCAAGGCCGCTCAGCGTCGAGATCATCACGAAGGCCGAGCTTGTCACGCCGCGCATGCGGGGCAGGACGAGGTTGTACATCATCGCGTAGAGTGGGGGCATCCACATCGTCAGCACCAGCGAATAGAGCGTGAAGCGCAGGTAGAAGCTGCTCGCCTCGGGGGCGGTGTAGACCCAGATCGCGAGGAGCGGCGAGAGGCCGAGCGAGGCGAGGGTGAGGCCGATGCGGCCTGCGCCCGGAAGGTAGCGGTTGGCCTTGTCGGCGAGCGGGCCGGCCACCAGCGGGCCGAGCATGCCCAGGCCCGCCGAGAGGAGGCCGAAGTTGAGCCCGGTCTCGCGCGCGGAGAGGCCGTAGCTGCGCATCAGGAAGGACGGCGTGAAGCCCATGACCCCGTAGTTGATCGCGTATTGCAGCGCGCCCGCGCCCATCAGCAACAGCAGCGTGGGCGAGGCGATGGCCGCGTGGGCCGGGCGGTCGGAGAGCTTGAGCGACTGGAACAGGTTGAGGATCACGAAGGCCCCGAAGCCGACCACGCTCCACTGCAGGACATGCGGGTTGATGGCGAGGACGCCGAAATCGATGGCGGGACGCGGCGAGAAGTGCTGGGCGAGCCTTGCGATCGTGGTGCAGGCGGTCACGATCAGGGCAAGGCCCACGATGTTGGCGATCCAGCTGCGCGCAGGAGCCCCGCGCCGGTGCAGCATGGCCCAGTTGGTGACGGGGGCAACGGCGGCAAAGAGCGCGAGGCTGGCCTTGAAGGGCGCTGGGTCCTTTTTCGTGGCGATGCCATCGCTCTTGCCGCGTTCGGGTTCCGGCTCGCGCAGGAGCAGCAGCACGAGGATGAAACCGGGAAGGGCCGCGACCACGAAGGCGAACTGCCAGCCCGAAAGGCCGAGCGGCGCGCCGGAGGTAAAGGCGTGGTTCCACCAGTCCGCCGCGATTCCTCCCAGCATCATCGAGGCACCAAGGCCCAAGGCGATGGCGATGGCGACGGCGGCCATGGCGAAGCTGCGCCGTCCCTTGGGGATGACATCGAAGATGAGGCTGTTGCCGGTCGGCTGGGCGGCGGCCTCGCCGATCCCGACGCCCAGGCGCGAGAGGGCAAGGAGGGCAAAGCCCGAGGCGAAGGCCGCCATCAGTGTCGAGACCGACCAGATCGCGATGCAGATCGCGAGCAGCTTCGTGCGGATCCAGCCATCGGCGAGCCGCCCCAGCGGGAGCGAGAAGAGCGCGTAGAAAAGCGCGAAGACGGTGCCGTAGAGCAGGCCCAGTTCGGCATCGCCAATGTTCAGATCGGCGCGGATGTCGCTGGCGAGGATCGAGAGGATCTGGCGGTCGAGCAGGCTCATCGCCTGGGCCGCGCAGATCAGGGTGAGGATGCGCCAGCCGGCCGTGCCGATCCTGTCGTCGCGGGTGGGTGGCGGAGCACTCGGGGTCACGTCGGCCTTCACAGGTTGAACCATTTTTCAGCGTTGGTCTGGAAGAACTGGCGTTTGGCGTCGAAGGGCATGTCCATCGCGTCCATGGCGTGGACCTCCTGCGCGACGACTTCATAGGGATAGTCCATCGCGTACATCACGCGCTCGGTGCCCATGACGCTCTGCGCGAACTTGACCGCGGGCTCCCAGGCCATGCCCGAGTTGGTGACCAGGACATTGCTGCGGAAATACTCGGCAATCGTCTTGTTCAGGGGCTTCATGCATTCGTAGCGGTTCGCGCGCACGCCCGCCTGGTGCATGTAGTCGAGCCGGTAGAGCCAGTAGGGCAGCGCCTCGCCCATGTGGCCGACCATGATCTGCAAGGTCGGGTAGCGGTCGAAGATGCCGCTGGTGATGAGGCGGAGCAGGTGCATCCCCGTCTCCACCCCGAAGCCGAAGATCGCGCCGTCGAGCCCCGCTTCGAGCATGGGGTCGATCATCGCATCGGGCGGGGTCGAGGGGTGGATGTAGAGCGGCTGGCCGACATCCGCGAGCGCACGGAAGATCGGATCGAACTTGGCCGCGTCCAGATATTCGCCCTGGGTGTGGCTGTTGATCTGGACGCCCTTGAAGCCCAGCTCCTTCGCGCCGCGCCGGATCTCGGCGGCGGACCATTCCGGGTCCTGCGGGGCGACGGCGGTCATGCCGATGAAGCGGTCGGGGTGGGCCTGGCAGCGCTCGGCGAGGTAATCGTTGGCGGCCAGCGCAATGCCTTTGGCCTCGTCCAGGTCGAGGAGCGGCTGCACGCCGGGCGAGGTCAGCGCCAGGATCGCCTTGTCGATGCCGTGGGCGTCCATGTCCGCGAGGCGCCGCTCGCCCAGGTCCAGCAGGCGCTCGATGATGGTCATCGCGCGCTCGCTCGGGCTCTTGGCGTAGAAGCCCCAGAGCGAGACCATGCCCTTGTCCGCAGTCCCGTCCTTCACCATGCGCAGGTAGATGTCGATCTGCTCGCGCGTGGCGAAGGCCTCTTCGGTGGCGATGCGAAGGTAGCCCTTGTCACCGCCGGTCTTGAGCTCTCCCGTCATGTCTTTGTTATCCTTCGTGTACAGCCTTGGTGACGAGGCAGGCCATGATGCCTTCGGGCCCGTCCTCGTGCCCGTGGCCTGACCATTTGACCCCGCCAAAGGGGCTGTCCGCGCCCCCGATCATGGGCGTGTTGATGCCGACCATGCCCGCCTCGATGGCGGCCGAAAGGCGCTTCTGGCGCGAGGCGTTCGATGTCCAGGCGTAGGCGGCAAGGCCGTAGGGCAGGCGGTTGGCCTCGGCGATCATGGCTTCCTCGCTCTCGAAGCGGTTGAGGAGGGCGACCGGGCCGAAGGGTTCCTCGTTCATGATGCGCGCGGTTTGCGGCACGTCGGAGAGGACCGTGGGCTGGTAGAAGAAGCCCTGGTTGCCCAGCCGCTCGCCGCCGGTGTGGAGGCGCGCGCCCGCATCCACCGCCTCGTGGATGAGCGCGTCGATGGCCTCCACCCGGCGCGGGTTGGCGAGCGGACCCATCTGGCTTTCCGGGGCGAGGCCGGGGCCGATCCGCAAGGCCGCGGCGCGGCTTGCAAAGCCTTCGCGGAAGGCCTCGTAGACAGGCGCCTCGACGAGGAAGCGGGTGGGGCTGACGCAGACCTGCCCGCCGTTGCGGAACTTCTGCGGCACGGCAATGTCGAGCACGCGCTCGATATCGGCGTCGGCAAAGACGAGCACGGGGCCGTGGCCGCCCAGTTCCATCGTCGTGCGCTTGAAATCCTCCGCCGCGAGCTTGGCGAGCTGGCGCCCGACCACGGTGGAGCCGGTGAACGAGAGCTTGCGGATGACGGGACTGGCCAGGAGGTGGCGCGAGACTTCGTCGGGCACGCCGAAGACGGCCTGCGCGACATCGGTGGGAAGCCCCGCGTCATAAAGGCATTGCAGCACGGCAAGCGCGCTGGCGGGGGTTTCCTCGGCCGCCTTCATGATGACCGAGCAGCCCGCCGCGACCGGCGCGCCGAGCTTGCGGCCCGGATTGCCGATGGGAAAGTTCCAGGGCGCAAAGGCCGCAACCGGACCGACGGGCTCGTGCACCACGGTCGAGCGCATGCCTTCGGGGCGCACCAGCGTGCGGCCGTAGATGCGAAAGACTTCGCCCGCATAGAACTCGAAAAGGCCGATGTTCATGCCGACCTCGATGCGCGCTTCGGCAAGGGTCTTGCCCTGTTCGAGGACGGCGATGCGCGCGATGTCCTCTGTGCGCTCGCGCATCAGGCGCGCCGCGCCGTTGAGTACGTTCGCGCGTTCCTGCGGCGTCGATTTGCGCCAGCGGGCAAAGCCGCGCGCGGCCGCCTCCAGTGCGCGGTCGAGGTCGGCGCTGCTCGCAAGTGGCAGCTTGCCGATGGTCTCGCCAGTCGCCGGGTTCAGAACATCGTGGGTCCTGCGGTCGGCGCCGGAGAGGCGCTCGCCGTCGATCATCAGGTACAGTTCAGGGTATTCGCTCATGCCTCACCGCGCGGCTGGAGGGATCGGGTAAAGGGCCTTCAGGCAGGGGCCATCGGGCAGGGCCCTCTCGCGCCAGAGGGGTTCGAAGCGGCGCGAGGGAGCCCTGCCGTCAGGGCGCAGGCGGGCCTATTCGGCCGCCTGGGCACCTGCCTTGGCGTCTGCCTTGGCTTGGGCGCGGTCGATGTCGCCCTGCCAGCGCTCGGCCACCATGTCCTTGCCGGTCACAGGGTGGGGCATGTGGAAGGGCAGCAGCTTGTGGGTGGGCCAGAGCCAGTGATCCTCGATCAGGGCGTCCGGGCCGCTCGGGTCCTCGGGGTAAAGCACCTTGGGGAAGGGGACGTATTCGGCCTCGGTATAGGCCCAGCCCTTGTCGAAATCGGCGTGCCAGTGCGGGAAGTAGTTGAGCACGTGGATGCGCCAGACCCCGTCCACCTTCTTGTAGGTGTTCTCGTAAATGCCGCCTTCCCACCACTGGCGCGGGTTGGCCATCATCGGGTTGTCGGGGGTGAGGTAGTCCTTGTGGCGCCCGGCCTGCATCATCGAACGCGCGCGTGCGTGCGCGGTCACGCCGTCGGGATCGATGGTGACGATGTCCTGGAGCTGCGGATGGTCGAGCAGGAAGCCGTCGATCGGGCCGTTGTTGCCGTGGGTGAAGCGCTTCTGGAACCGCTCGACGTAAAGGCGGCGCGCGCCTTCCTTGCCCTTCCACACGCCGCCGAAGAAGCGCACTTCGGCATCGTCGGTGAACAGGTCGACGGTCTCGTTGTACATGCACTTGTCGATGAGATAGCCGTAGAGGTGCTGCAGCTTGCGCACGTCCAGCTCGTCCTCGCGCACGGTCAGGCGGCGGGCCAGATCGGCGACCTGGTTTTCCAGGGCCTCGATGCGGGCGGTGTCGGTCATATGGGGGTCCTCTCTCCTGGGATTATCGTTGTCGGGTTGGGGCAGGGTCACAGGCCCAGCGCTTCGAGACGCTCGATCTCCTCGCGGTAGGGGCGGATTGCCCGGTAGATGCAGAAAGTGGCGAGCGGCAGCAGGGCGATCGCGGTGATCTCCAGCGCCAGCCACAGCTTGGCCGGGTCGGCGACGACGTACTGCGCGACAAGCCCGATCACGAAGCTGCCCATCGCGCCAAAGAAGGTGAACATGAACAGGTAGATCGCGGTGACCTGCCCGCGCATGGCGTTGGGCGCGACGCGCTGGATCGCCGCGTTCTGGGGCACCGCGCCTGCAATCCCGAACATCGCGCCGAACGAGGCGACGCCCAGCGCCGCATAGCCGTTGGGCATGAGCGGCGAGAGGATCGAGCACACGGTGACGACGGCAAAGCAGATCGTGGCGGCAACGACGTTGGCGTCCTTGCGGCGCTTGGCCAGCCATTCGACGAAGGTGCCGCCCAGGACCAGGCCGAGCAGCGAGGCGACGAGCGTCATGCCGCCGATGACCGCGCCGATCTGCGCTTCGTTCCAGCCGTAGGTGCGGATCATGAAGGGCACGCGCCAGAAGGAAAGGCCGAAGGTCTCGATCGCGCTCAGCGCAAGACCGAAGAACAGCGGGTAGTAGACGCGGCGGTTGGCGTGGATCGCCTTGGCCGCGTCGAGGCCGGTGAAGGTGAGGATGCGGCGCGAGAGCGAGGCGTTTTCCGGGACAGTGTTCATCATGCCCGGAATGACAAGGCGCTTGGGTTCCTTCACGGTCAGGAACAGGAGCGCGAAGAGGAAGGCGGGTAGGCCCGTCCAGATCAGGATCCACTGCCAGGAATAGATGCGAAAGGAGCCCCAGACGGTCGGCTCCCAGTGCGAGGTCATCGCGATCAGCTGGCCGCCGAGAAGGGGGCCGAGCGTCGATCCGCCGATGAAGCCCAGCTGCAGCACGGCAAAGGCGCGGGTGATCTTCTTGGGCGGGAACATGTCGGCGAGCAGCGAATAGGAAGCGGGCGCGTGCGCCGAACCGCCCGCGGCCAGGAACACGCGGCTGCCCACGAACTGGATGAAGTTCTGCGCGATGCCGCCTGCAATGGTGACAAGGCCGATCACCGCGACGCCGCCTGAAAGCACGTACTTGCGCGGAAAGATGTCGGCGAGGCGGGCGAGCGGGATGCCCACGAAGAGGTAGCAGATGATGCTGGCGGGCCCCGCGAGGAAGCCCAGCTGCGAATCGGTGAGCCCGAAGTCGGCCTTGATCCGTTCGGCCATCATCCCGAACACGACCTGGTCGAAGAAGGTGAGAAAGGTCGCCAGGACAATCACGGCCAGCGCCCAGTAGGCGCTGGAGGGCGTGGGCCATTCGCGCGATTCGGCGCCATCCTGACCGGCGGCCCCTTGCGCTTCGCTGCCCGCAGGCTCGAACGGCTCGATACCGGCACTCGCTACTGCCATCGCGTCTCTCTTCCCATCTCTCTCAGGACGCCTTGTCAGGTCGTTCCCATTCGTTATTGTTGGCCTTGCATACAATCTCTTGTTCGTGAAAAAAAGACAGGAGATTCGGTTCAAGGCCGAAAAAGTTTGAAAAATCGATGGAGAGGAGTGAGGAACTATGCAGGATCTACCGGGGAAGACCGCCTTTGTGACCGGCGGCGCCAGCGGGATTGGCCTGGGTATCGCCAAGGCCCTGCTGGGAGCGGGCATGAACGTTGCTATTGCCGACATTCGCCAGGACCATCTCGATGACGCCGCAGCCGAACTGGACGGCGGCGACAAGGTGCTCGCGCTCCAGCTCGACGTCACCGACCGCGCTGCCTTTGCTGCCGCCGCCGATGCCACCGAGGCCAAGTTCGGCAAGATCCACATCCTGTGCAACAACGCAGGGGTTGCGGTTGTCGGCCCCACCGACATGGCGACTTTCGCCGACTGGGACTGGGTCATGGGCGTGAACGTGGGCGGCACGATCAACGGTATCGTCACCATGCTGCCGCGCATGCTCAAGCACGGCGAGGGCGGCCACATCGTCAACACCGCCTCGATGTCCGCGCTCGTGCCAGCGCCGGGCACCACGATCTATTCCTCGGGCAAGGCGGCCGTCACCTCGATGATGGAATGCATGCGCCCTGAACTGGAATCGCGCGGCATCGTGTGCTCGGCCTTCTGCCCGGGCGCGGTGCAGTCGAACATTGCCGAAGCCGGGCGCACCCGTCCCGACGCCCTCGCCGAAACCGGTTACGCCGAGGCCGACAAGGGGCGCCAGGCGGGGGGCAGCTTCTTCCACCTCTACCAGACCAAGGAAGAGGTCGGTGAGCGCGTGCTGACGGGCATCCTCAACGATGAACTCTACATCCTCACCCACGCCGAATTCCTCATCGGCGTGCAGGAGCGTGGCGAGGCGACCACCGCGGCGGTGCAGGTCCAGCTGCCCGAGAACGAGGAGTACAAGAACACCTTCGGCGTGCTGTTCCGCAACTCGGCGATCACCCAGGAGATCGACCGGCAGAAGGCCCTGCGCGCCGCGCAGATGTCTGAAGCTGGCGTCGCGTAAGGGGGCGGGCATGACACAGCTTGCGGGCCGCACGGCCTTCGTGACGGGCGGGGCGAACGGGCTGGGCCTGGGCCTTGCCCGCGCCCTCCTTGCCGAAGGGTGCAAGGTGGCCATCGCCGACGTGCGCGAGGATTCGATCGAGGCCGCGCTCAAGCTGCTGGAGAACCAGCACGTGATGGGCGTGCCGCTCGATGTCGCCTCGCGCGAAAGTTTTGCGCAGGCGGCCGACCGGGTGGAGGCCGAACTTGGCCCGGTCAGTCTCCTCTTCAACAACGCTGGCGTGAACCTTTTCCAGACCATCGACGACAGTTCGTACGATGACTGGGACTGGCTTCTGGGGGTCAACCTGCACGGCGTCATCAACGGGGTGACGACTTTCGTGCCGCGCATGAAGGAGCGCGGGCTGGGCGGCCACGTGTGCAACACCGCCTCGATGGCCGCGTTCCTGTGCAATGGCGCGCCGGGCATCTACAACACGACCAAGTTCGCGGTCCGGGGCCTTAGTGAGTCCTTGCGCTACAGCCTCGCCGCACACGGGATCGGCGTCTCGATGCTCTGCCCGGGGCTGGTGAAGAGCCAGATCTATGCGAGCGATGCGATCCGGCCCGAGGCGCTCAAGGCGGGTGCGAAGGAGGTGAACACCGAATTCGTGAGCAACCTCGAAAAGCTGCACCAGGCCGGGATGGAGCCCGAGGTGATCGCCGCGCGTACGCTGGAGGCGATCCAGGAGAACCGCTTCTACATCTTCTCCCACCCCGAGTTCCAGGACGAGCTGGCCGAAGTCTTCGACGAGGTCCTCGCCGATTTCCGCGAATACCCCGAGGATCCGGGCCTTGCCGACCGCCTGCAGATCGAGGCGGGCCGCCGCGCCAGCTACAGGAAGGCGCGCGAGGCCGCCAACGCGCTCTGATCCTTCGGCATATTCTCCGAGAAAACCCACGGGCCGCGCAGGGCGATCTGCGCGGCCCGTTTGCGTTGCGTTTGGGGCCACGACAGGCCCGCGGGCAGGCCGCTCGTCATGTCCGGGATGGAGAGGAAAGCCACAGGACCGAACTCGACCGGAATTGCGATCGGCGGTAGTGGAGGCCCGAGCCGGAATCGAACCGGCGTATACGGATTTGCAGTCCGCTGCGTCACCACTCCGCCATCGGGCCTTCGGTGTGGAGGAAGCGCCAGTAACAACGGATCGCGGCTTGCGCAATGGCTTTTCCGCGCGAAAACGATGCAGGTGAGAATTCTTTCGCAGGTTCCTGTGCAAATGCCGCTTTTTCGGGCCCGACACCGCGCTTGGCGGAAGTGGGAGGCTTGCAGGGACGGGGGCTGCTGCGCCATCGTGGCGGGGCACATGACGTGCGGTGGCGGCAAGGAGCGCAAGCATGATCCTGGGTGTGGTGCTGGCGGGAGGCCAGTCGCGCCGTTTCGGTACGGACAAGGCGCTCGCGTGCTTTGCGGGCGAAAGCTTGCTGGAAAGAGCGGTCGCGCAGTTGCAGGCGTGGTGCGACGAGGTCGTTGTCGTGGGCCGACAGGACGCGCCCGTGCCCGTGCTTCCCGATTGGCCGCGTCCCGGAATGGGGCCTCTGGCGGGCCTTGCCGGAGCCTTGCGGCATGGGCGTGAGCAGGCGTTTGCCTCCGTCCTCAGTGCGCCGGTGGATTGTCCGCTTCTGCCCCAGGACCTGCTGGCCCGGCTTTCGCCAGCGCCGGCTTTCCTTCTGGACCAACCGGTCATCGGGCACTGGCCCGTCGCGGCGTTTGCGGCGGCAGATGCGATCCTGATGGGAGAGGGGCGTCACTCGATGCGCCGCCTGGCCGAGAGCATCGGCGCGCGCGGGGTTGCGTGCGAGGGGCCGTTGGTCAACGTCAATACGCCGGAGGACCTGGCCGCGCTCCTGCGCCGCTGAGCGCAGGCTCTGTCTGATGGATTGGGTGCGAGCTAGCTGATGTGCCGTCCAGGGGGCCGGGGGAGCCCATGGACAGCGGCATCACGGTCTGGTGTCAGTTCGCCAGGCTCTGGCTTTCCTGCGCCATGGGATGTGGCCTGGAGTACGTGCCTACGCTCCGGCTCTCGTTGCGGGAGGGGCCCTGCGTGTGCGGGTTGCGCAGCGAATAGCCGCCGCCCGGGATCGTCTCGATCAGGTCGCGGATGCCGACATGCGCGAGCTTGCGGCGCAGGCGCGACATATGCACCGCGATGCTGTTGGTCTCCGGCACAAATCCCATGCGCCACACATCGTGGATCAGCGATTGCTTGCTGACCGGCCGGTCGATGTTCTCCGCCAGCCGCCAGATCAGGGCGAATTCCCGCGGATTGAGATTGAGCGGCGTGTCTTCGTGGTAGCCCTCGCGCGCGAGCAGATCGAGGCGAAGGCGGTCAAGGCGACGCACGCGCGGAAGGCTCTTGATCGCTTCCATGAGCAGTCGCCCGCGTGCGTCGAGTTCCTCGAGGCAGACATCCGCCGGTATGGCATCGCCGATACCGGCGTGGAGTAGGTCGGCGCGCGCCCGGCTCGAATCGACATCGACCACCATGATCGATTTTTTGCAGGCCCAGCTCAACGCAGCGCCCTCCTCGCTCTCGCACATGGTCTCGTAAGACGCGAGATCCATGAGGCTCAGGGTGCCCTGATTGAGTTCGTTCGAACCTTCGCTCGTTACGAGGTGCCAGCCCCGTATCCGCAGATCGTGGCTGGCCGGAAGCGGCTCCGCGCCCAGCCAGCGGAATGTTCTACTGTTAACCTTCGTACTATGGGCCTGCGCCATGTGTGTCCCCCCAATCGCAAAGTCTCACTGCGGTTTCTTTCCAAGGGCACAGTGGGTCGGATGGGGGGGAGCAACAACTGCAAAAATATTACAGGTATGACTACGTAGAAGTTGGAAAGTACACGTTTCTAGGAAGTTGCGCCGCTGTTGACGCCTTTGCTGTTCAGGAAGCGCTTGATGTTGCGCGCGGCCTGGCGCAGGCGCTGCTCGTTCTCAACCATGGCGATGCGCACGAATCCTTCGCCGTCCTCGCCATAGCCCACGCCCGGCGCCACGGCGACTTCGGCCTCGGTCAGGAGCTGCTTGGAGAATTCCAGGCTGCCCATGTCCTTGAGTGCAGGGGGGAGCGGGGCCCAGGCGAACATCGAGGCCTTGGGGCTGGGGATCTCCCATCCGGCACGGCCGAAGGCCTCGACCATCACGTCGCGGCGCTTCTGGTAGAGCTGGCGGTTCTTCTCGACGATGTCCTGCGGGCCGTTGAGCGCGGCGCAGGCGGCCGCCTGGATCGGGGTGAAGGCGCCGTAGTCGAGGTAGGACTTCACGCGGCTCATCGCCGCGATCAGCTTGGGATTACCCACCGCAAAGCCCATGCGCCAGCCCGCCATCGAATAGGTCTTCGACATCGAGGTGAATTCCACCGCGACGTCCTTGGCGCCGGGCACCTCGAGGATCGAGCGGGTCGGGTTGCCGTCGTAGTAGAGCTCGGAATAGGCAAGGTCGGACAGGATCCAGACCTTGTTCTCCTTGGCCCAGGCGACGAGGCGCTCGTAGAAGGCGAGGTCCACCGTCTCGGCGGTCGGGTTCGAGGGGTAGTTCACCACCAGGATCGAGGGACGCGGCACGGTGAAGGCCATCGCGCGGTCGAGCTGCTCCCAGTAGTGCTCGTCGGGCGTGGTCGGCACCGAGCGGATCGTCGCGCCCGCGATGATGAAGCCGAAGGTGTGGATCGGGTAGCTGGGGTTGGGGGCCAGGACCACGTCGCCCGGCGCGGTGATCGCGGTAGCGAGGCTGGCGAGACCCTCCTTGGAGCCCATCGTGACGACGACTTCGGTCTCGGGATCGACGTCGACGCCGAAGCGGTTGCCATAGTAGTTGGCCTGGGCGCGGCGCAGGCCGGGAATGCCCTTGGACTGCGAATAGCCGTGCGCGTCGGGCTTGCGCGCCACTTCGCACAGCTTGTCGATGACGTGCTGCGGGGGCGGCAGGTCGGGGTTGCCCATGCCCAGGTCAATGATGTCCTGTCCCGCTCGCCGGGCCGCGTGACGCATCGCGTTGACTTCGGCGATAACGTAGGGCGGCAGGCGCTTGATGCGGTAGAACTCGTCTTCCATGACCTATCTTCTAAAATCCGTGTCTGTGGGCGGCGGGAATGCCTATGCGCCCCTCTAGTGGATAACGAAGCCTACGCAAATGGGTCTCTTGCGCAAATTTTGTTGCGCGCGCCGCAGGGGCGGTTTGCCGCAGCGCCCGTGCAAAGCCCCTCGACAGGTCCGCTGCGATGCCGCAGACAGGGGCGACCCAGTGCCCGAGGGGCGCAGCGCGAGAGACGGGGAAGGAGCTGGCCGCATGGCGCACGACGCCACTGAATTTCTGAGCGAGATCCTGCAGAACCAGACCAGGGGGATGACCGAGCTGTTCGGGCTCCTGGCGCCCCAGGAGGGCAGCGCGCAGGCCGAAAGCGTGGTGCACTGGACCCAGATCGCCGAGCGTATGCAGTCCATCTGGACCGACTACCAGGTCGAGCAGTTCCAGGGCGGCGGCAAGAGCAATGCCGGGCACTTCAGCGATCCGCTCAAGTGGATCGGCACGCTCGAATCGGTCATGCGCCTCCTGCCGCTGTCGCGGCCCGAGGTGCAGCAGCGTCTGTGGACGCAGGGGCTCGAACTCGCGCAGGCCGTGCTCGCGCGCTACGGCATCGGCGAGCACGCCCACGTCGCCAGCGAGGCGGGCGCTGGCGATGCGCCCGAGCTGCCGCTGAGCGACGCGCGCTTCGGGGCCGAGGAGTGGCGCTCCACCCCCTTCTTCGCGCTCATCCACCAGCTTTACCTCATGTTCCGGCAGGAGCTCATCGGCCTTGCCGAGGCGACCGAAGGCATGGAGCCTGCGCGCAAGGCGCAGCTCCTGTTCGCGACGCGCGCGCTCGTCGATGCGCTGAGTCCGGCCAATTTTCCGCTGACCAACCCGGTCGCCATGACCGAGGCCAGCCGCACCGGGGGCGAGAGCCTGGTGCGCGGCTTCCAGAACTTCGTCGAGGACCTGCGCAAGGGCCAGCTGACCCATTCCAACACCGGCTTCTTCACGCTGGGCGAGAATATCGCGGTGACGCCGGGCAAGGTGGTCCACGAGACGCCGCTGTTCCAGCTGATCCAGTACACGCCGACGACCGACGCGGTCATGGAGACCCCGCTCGTCATCTTCCCGCCGTGGATCAACCGCTTCTACATCCTCGATCTCAACGCGAAGAAGAGCTTCGTGCGCTGGGCGGTCGAGCAGGGCATCACCGTCTTCATGGTGTCCTGGAAGTCGGCCGACGAGACCATGGCCGACGTGGTCTGGGACGATTACATCGCCGCGCAGATCGAGGCGATCGAGCTGGTGCGTGCGCGCCTCAAGGTGCCGTCCGTCCACACCATCGGCTACTGCGTGGCCGGGACCACGCTCGCCGCGACGCTGGCGCTGCTGGCACGGCGCGGCGAGGCGGACAAGGTGGCGAGCGCGACCTTCTTTACAGCGCAGGTCGATTTCGAGGAGGCGGGCGACCTCAAGAACTTCGTCGACAGCCAGCAGATCGACAACCTCGCGCTGCTCTCGCCCGAGGGCTATCTCGACGGGCGCTACCTGGCCGCGACCTTCAACCTGCTGCGCGGCAACGACCTCATCTGGAACTACGTCGAGAAGAACTACCTCAAGGGCGAGGAGCATCCCGCCTTCGATCTGCTCCACTGGAACGGGGACGTCACCAACCTGCCGGCACGCTGGCACCAGCATTACCTGCGCGATCTCTACCGCGACAACCGGCTGGTCGTACCGGATTCGCTCAAGGCGCTGGGGGAGCCGATCGATCTCCACCGCATCGTCACGCCCTGCTACATCCAGGCGGGCCGCGAGGATCACATCGCGCCGCCCGAGAGCGTGTGGAAGCTGACCCGCTACCTGGCCGGGGACTGGACCTTCCTGCTGGCCGGCTCGGGCCATATCGCGGGCGTGGTCAATCCGCCCTCGGCCAACAAGTACCAGTACTGGACCAACGCGGGCGACGTGCAGGACCTCTCCGACTTCATCGCCGGGGCCACGGAGACGAAGGGCAGCTGGTGGCCGCACTGGGCGGCGTGGCTGCAGGCTCGTACACCAGGTGAAGTTCCCGTACGCGGCAAGCGCCGACCGGGCGGGCGCGGGGATACGGTGCTTGAGGATGCACCCGGCCGCTACGTGATGACACGCTGAGCCCGCGCCTGCCAGTTCACCGGGTGAAGGAACCAGGAGCGCGGGTCGCAGGTTAACTTTCTGACACCTTCGTCAATTCATGCTGCAATGCGATGGATTGCATGCGAACTGGAGGCAGTTGGCCTTGACGCCAAGGGGCTTGAAGCGTATTGTGCACTGCAACAAAGGATGTTCGGGCGCGCTCTTCAAGGCAGCTTTTCGAATGCTTTGAGTATCTTCCGGACGTGACACTGCACGAGAGGCTGGATTCGCGGGATGGCTGAAAACGAAGTTCCGAAAAGCGAAGATGCGCCCAAGGCCGATGCTTCGGCCAAGGCGGACGAAATCAAGGTGGCACCGGCTCCCGTAGCGGCGCCGGAACCCGCGGCAAAACCCGCTTCGGCCCCCAAGGTCGCGGCAAAGGCTCCCGCTCCGAAGGCTCCGGCCCCCAAGGCGCCCGCGGCGAAGAAGCCGGTGGCCAGGAAGGCGGCGCCCAAAAAGGCCGCGGCGACGAAAACTCCGGCGAAGGCCGCAGCTGCTCCCAAGGCAAGCGCGCCCGCACCCAAGAAACCGGCCGCTCCCAGCGCGCCGAAACCGACTGTCACCAAGGCTGAAGAGAAGCCGGCGAAGGCCGGGGCAAGCCCGAAGGTGGCGAAACCCAAGGCGGTGCCCAAGACCGCTCCTTCATCCACTGCTCCCGCGTTTGCCGGGCTACTCAACAACTTCATGCTCGAGGATACGACAATGGACATGAGCGCTAACTTCACCAGCTTCCAGGACGCGATGGCACAGGCCCAGAGCAAGGCCAAGGAAGCCTTTGAGAAGGGTACGTCGATGATGGGCGAAGCATCCGATTTCACCAAGGGTAACGTCGAAGCAATGATGGAATCGGGCAAGATCTTTGCCGAGGGCATGCAGAGCTTCGGTTCGGAAATGGTCACCGAAGGACGCTCGGCGTTCGAGACCATGTCGGGTGACATCAAGGAACTCGCCGCCGCCAAGTCGCCGACCGACTTCTTCAAGCTCCAGGGCGACATGGTCCGCAAGAACTTCGACACCGCCGTGGCGACCAGCTCGAAGAACAGCGAAGCCATGCTCAAGCTGATGAGCGATGCCTTCGCCCCGCTCTCGGGCCGCGTCAGCATGGCCATGGAAAAGGCGCGCAAGGCCACTTCGGCCTGATCACGCCTTTTTGCTAACGGTTTGATGGGGATGGGGTTTTGGCCGCGTCCCCCTCTCGCCGTGACGCATATACTCAGACCCAGCCAAGGGAGCGTCTTGTAGAAAGAGGCTCCCTTTGCGATATCCAGGCTCTATGGCTTACCCCTTCGACGATTCCCTGTTGCACCGCGTATCCCCTCTTGTCGCCACCGGAGCGGGGGAGGACGGACCCGGTACAGGTGACGACGATCAGGTCGGCATCGCCACCAAGACCCGCGCCAAGCCCAAGAAGCCCAGCCAGTTCAAGGTCCTGATGCTGAATGACGACTACACGCCGATGGAGTTCGTCGTGATGGTCCTCAAGCGCTTCTTCCATATGGACCTCGAGCAGGCGACCCGCGTGATGCTTCATGTCCACCAGAAGGGCGTCGGCGTCTGCGGGATATTCCCCTATGAGATCGCGGAAACCAAGGTGAACCAGGTGATGGATTTCGCCCGGCAGAACCAGCATCCGCTCCAGTGCACCCTGGAAAAGGCCTGAGCGGCCACGGGTGCAGCCCCCGGAAGGTTCGGCCTCGCGCGTCCGGACGGGGAACGCGCGCGGCGCACGTTCGTTGGACATGTCCATTCCCTTTCGGGGTTGCCGACATGCCTCCCGTGTACATCCCAATTGCCTTGAACGCATCGCGGCGCGCGCGGCGGGCTCGACAATTCGCTTTTCCCGAGGCGAACGAGCCGTTAAGGCCCATGGCGAACCCGGCGCTGTGATGACGACTACGTGAAATTTCTGAACGCCATAGACCGCTATATCCTGCGCCTCGTGCTCATGCCGATGCTGGGCATCTTCGTGCTCGCCGCCTCGCTGCTGGTGCTCGACAAGATGCTGCGCCTGTTCGACTTCGTGGCAACCGAAGGCGGGCCGGTCGGCGTTGTCTTCAAGCTTCTCGTCAACATGCTGCCCGAGTACGCGAGCCTGGCGATCCCGCTTGGTCTCATGCTCGGCATCCTGCTCGCCTTCCGCAAGCTTGCCACTTCGAGCGAACTCGACGTGATGCGCGCGGTGGGCCTGAGCTACACGCGCATGCTGCGCGTGCCCTACATGATCACGCTGGTGCTGGTGGGGGTGAACTTCGCCATCGTCGGCTACCTCCAGCCGCTCTCGCGCTACTACTACGAAGAGCTCAACTACGAGTTGCAGTCGGGCGCGCTCGGCGCCTCGATCAAGGTGGGCGAGTTCACCACGCTGGAGGACCGCATTGCCCTGCGCATCGATGCCAGCGAGGATGAGGGGCGCCGCCTCATGGGCATCTTCGCGCGCGTTGCCAACTCCAAGGGGCAGGTGCTCTCGATCTCGGCGCGCGAGGGCCGCTTCATGGCGCTCCAGGGCTCGCCCGACACGATCATCCTGCGCCTCGAGAACGGCCAGATCATTCAGGACATGCCCGGCGATGCGCCGCGTGTCCTGTCCTTTACCCGGCACGACCTGCCGATCGACCTGCCCGCGATCGAGAACTTCCGCCAGCGCGGCGGCCAGAGCCGCGAGTACCTGCTGCCCGAACTGATGCAGCTGGGCTGGAACAAGGACAGTCCGCAGACCGCCGAGGAGCGCGCCTCCAGCCAGGCCAATTTCAACTACCGCATGGTCGAGGTGGTGATGATGCTGCTCCTGCCGCTGCTGGCCGTGGCGCTCGCGATCCCGCCCAAGCGTTCGACCTCCTCGCTCGGTCTGTTCGTCTCGATCGTGATCATCGTCGCCTATCACAAGGTCAACCAGTACGCGAGCGACGTGGCCGCGCTGGGCCGGATCGATCCCGTGATCGGCCTTTGGGGGCCGTTCCTCGTGCTCGCCGCGCTGATCCTCTGGATGTATTACCGCGTGGCCTACGTGCCTGGCGGCCAGGCCATCGGCTGGCTGGAGAAGGGCTTCGAGATGCTCACCAAGCGCCTGAAGTCGCTCCTGCGCCGCCGTCGTCGCAGCCACGGCCCGGTTCTGCCCGAGCCGCAGGACCAGAATTGAGATGCAGTTGGAATTCTTCCCCTCGCGCACGCTGACGCTCTATCTTGCACGCCTCTTCGTGACCCGCATCGCGGCCATGCTGGTGATGCTGGTGCTGGTGCTTCAGGTGCTCGACCTCCTGGGGGAGAGCGGCGACATCCTGGCTTATCCCAGCAACGGCGAATCGCAGCTTCTCTATTACGTCTCGCTGCGCGTGCCGCAGCTGATCGCGCGCTTCCTGCCCTATTCGGTGCTGCTGGCGACGATCATCACACTGGCCACGCTCAACCAGAACAGCGAGGTCATCTCGATGAAGGCGGCCGGGCTCTCGGCGCACCAGGTCCTGGCGCCGCTCCTGATGAGCGCGACGGTGATTGCGGGCATAAGCTTCGTCTTCAACGAGCGCGTGGTGACCCGCGCGACGGCGACGCTCGATGCCTGGAGTTCGGTCGAATATGGCCCCGTGCCCGAGGATTCGGGCGTGCGCAGCAACATCTATCTTGCCGATGGGAAGAACCTGATGACCGCGCGCACGATGACGGGCGAGGGGGCCGGGCTGATCCTCAACGGCGTCACCTTCTACGCGCGCGATGAGAACGACATGATCGTGCAGCAGGTGCGCGCGGACCGGGCGACTTACGCCAATCCGGGCTGGAAGATGACGAACGCGACCGTCTTCGAGGTGGCGACGACCACGACCACGCAGGTCCCTGCGGTTGTCGTCGCCAAGGACGTGACGCCGGGCAAGGTCACGCTGTCCAAGGTCGATGCCAATTCGCAGGACATCTTCACACTCAGCACCTCGATCGAGGCGCTGCGCGTCGCCGGGCGCCGGACAAGCTCGCTCGAAGCGGCCTGGTGGCACAAGATTTCCGGGCCCATGTCCTCGATCCTGATGCCGCTGCTGGGCGCTGTCGCGGGCTTTGGCCTTGCCCGTTCGGGCCAGCTCCTGATCCGCTCGATCGCGGGCATGGCGCTGGGCTTTGCCTACTTCGTGCTCGACAACGCCGCGCTCGCGATGGGCAACTTCGGCGGCTACCCCCCGCTGGTCGCGGCCTGGGCGCCGTTCGTGCTCTTCGCGCTCATCGGGGAGGCGGTGCTGGTGCGGACCGAGGAATAGAAGCAGTACGAATTCAAGGGGCCATTGCCCCTTGGGCCCCGAAATGGACGACCTCACCTTACGCGCGCGAACGTGGCTGAAAGCGGTGCGGTCGACAGTTCGGGGAGCCCGAGGGCAATGGCCCTCGGATCATTCCAGTCCTTAAAGCCACAAAAAAAAGCCGGCGCAGCGCCGGCTTTTTCGTATCTCAGCGGCGAGACATCGTCCCGCGCACGAGCCGCCCGAGCAGTGGCAGGAGGCCGGGGTAGCTCGCCTTTTCGTAGGTCGATTCCAGGCCCAGGTGGGCGCTCAGGCGCCGGTGGCACTCGGTCAGCGAGTGGTAGGGCATCGAGGGCAGCAGGTGGTGCAGCGCGTGGAAGCGCAGGCCGACGGGCGCCCAAAGCGGCGACAGGAAGCCCGGCGGGGGCACGTTCACCGAATCGAGATACTGCGCGGTCAGGGTCATCTCCTCGCCCTCGTTCTCCCACAGGTGCGCGACAAGCGTGCGGACCTGGTTGAGGAAGGCGGTCAGCGAGACCACCGAAAGGGCGATGATGAGCGGGCGCCAGCCGTAGCTGTAGCTGGCGACAAGGACGGCGATGGCCCAGAGAGAGCAGCCCAGCTCCTGCCAGAAGACCATGCGCGCAAAGTCGCCCTTGGGCTTCTCGCGGCGGTAGCGGGGGTTGATGGCCAGCGCGGAGGCGCGCTCCCACACCAGCGTGCGCAGCGGCGGGATGATGACGCCGAGCGGCACGAGGATGGCCGAGCGGATGAGCAGAGCCGGCGGCAGCAGGATCGCGGTCAGGGCAAAGACCGGCAGGCTCCAGGGCTTCATCAGCGCGAGCGGCAGGTACTCGGGATCGGCGATGGTGCCGTAGCGCTTGCGCGAATGGTGCTGCGCGTGGACGCCCTCGTACATGAACGAGGGGATCAGCATCGGGATGCCCACCAGCAGGTTCCAGCCGAAGCGGAAACCCGGCAGGGCATCGCGGTGCATGTGGGTGATCTCGTGGATGAAGAGGAGCGCGCGGTAGAGCGCGATCGAGGCGAACAGGCCGAGCGCCACGGCCAGAGGCGTGCTCTCCACCAGGATCGCGCCCGCCAGCGCGGCGTAGCCCAGCGCGGCTGAGCCGAGCATGTCGGGCCAGTAGATCTCGGGGCGGGCCCGGGCGATGTCGCGGGTCAGCTGGGCGGCGGCGCGCAGCATCGCGCGGTCCTCGGGAATCTGGGCATGCCAGCTCCCGGTCGTTCCCGGCGCGACGGCACGCACGCGCGCCTGTGCGGGCGCGGCGGCGGCGCCTTCACAAGGCTGCGGGTTCACTTCAAGGGCTTCCTGGGCACTCATTTCATCAATTCCACTTGTGACCTTCGCGAGGTCGGGGCGATCCGGGGGCGGAAACGGGCGCCTTTCGTCTTTGGCGTGCACAGCCTCACCGTGTACGCCGCTTGACAAGAGACCGGTTCCGGTCGCAGTTCGCCTCAATTCATTCCCATTTCCTACACGCAAACAAAGGCAGGATCGTGGCCAAAGCCGAACTAGTCATCACTCCGGTTTCGAGCAAGGCCGACCGGGCTGCCTTTGTCGATTGCAGTTATCGACTCAATGCGTCAGATCAAAACTGGGTCGCGAACCTGCGCTCGGAGGAGATCGCCAAGTTCACGCCCGGCAAGAACCCGTTTTTCGAGCATGCCCGCCACCAGCTGTTCCTGGCGCGCCGCGAGGGCCGCGTCGTGGGCCGCATATCGGCGCAGATCGATGAACTGGCGCTGAAACAGCCGGTCGAGCAGGGCATGGGACCGGGCACGGGCAACTGGGGCGCGATCGAGGCCGAGGATGCCGAGGTCGCCAAGGCGCTGATCGACACCGCCGAGGGCTGGCTGCGCCGCGAGGGCATGACCCGCGTGCTGGCGCCGATGAACCTCTCGGTCTGGGAAGAGCCGGGCCTCCTGGTCAAGGGGCACGACCATTCGCCGATGGTGATGATGGGCCACCACAACGCGGCCTACCAGGGCTGGATCGAGGGCGAGGGCTATACCCGCGCCAAGACGCTCTACACCTATGACCTGGACGTGACCAAGGAGTTCCCGCGGCTCGTCCAGCGCATCGTCGCCTCGGGCGAGAAGAACGCCAAGATCACGATTCGCAACGCCGATCTCAAGCACTTCGACCGCGACGCCGGGATCATCTGCGACATCCTCAACGATGCCTGGTCGGACAACTGGGGCTTCGTGCCCTTCACCGCAGAAGAGATCGCGCACACCGGCAAGGCGTTGAAGCCGCTGGTCCATCCCGAGCTTATCCGCATCGCCGAGTACGAGGGCGAGCCGGTGGCCTTCATGATGACCCTGCCGGACCTCAACGGCATCCAGAAGCGGGTGAACGGGGCCAAGGGCAAGCCGGGCGTGCTGGGCCTTATCAAGCTGCTCCTGTGGCTGCGCCGCCCGAACCCGGCCGACATGCGCGTGCCGCTGATGGGCGTGCGCAAGAAGCTGCAGTCCTCGCGCCTTGCCAGCCAGCTCGCTTTCATGATGATCGAGTTCATCCGCCGCTCGGCCACCGCCAAGTTCGGGGCGAAGCGTGCCGAGATCGGCTGGATCCTCGATGACAACCAGGGCATGGTTGCCATCGCCGACGCCATCGACAGCCAGATCAACCGCGAATACGTGATCTACGAAAAGGCGCTCTGATCGCAGCGCTTTCGGGGAGGTCGAGGGCGATGGCTCCCGCCGCCTCCCTGCCGGTGCCCTTTGTCGCGCGGCCGGGGCTCGATTGCAGGAAGTGTTAACTGTGCGAGGCTAGACTGCGGCCCGAAGCGCGTAAGGGGCGCGCTTGGGGCATGGCGGCAAAGATACCAATGGGCATGAAATCGAGGTCCTGGCTCCTCGTTCCGGGCAACAGCGAAGAACGTCTCGGCACGGCGATTGGCACGGGCGCGGACATCGTCGTGATCGACCTCGAGGACACCGTACCGGTGAGCGAGAAGGCGCGCGCGCGCGACCTTGCCGCAGGCTGGCTCTCGGCGCATCGCCAGCACGTCATCGAACAGCAGCGGATGGGCCGCTGGGTGCGGCTCAACAGCATGGAATCGGGCCATGTGCGCGAGGATCTGGCCGCGGTGATGCCCTTTGCGCCCGACGGGGTGATCCTCCCCAAGGCCACAGGCCCGGAAACGGTGCGCCAACTGGCCAGCGAAGTCTACGAGTTCGAGCAGGCGCTGGGGGTCGCCGCCAATTCCACGCGGATCATGCCGGTTGTCGGCGAGACACCGGGCGCGGCGCTGCGGATTGCCGAATACGCCTCGTCGGCCCATCAGCGTGTCATAGGCCTCACCTGGAATGCGGCGGGCCTCAGCGCAGCCATGGGCGGCCAGGCGGTGCGCACGCTCCAGGGCGCCTGGAGCGATACCGCCCGCTTCGTGCGCGTGCAGGCGCTGCTGAGCGCCCATGCCGGCGATGTCATGGCCATCGACGCGCCATTTGACGATTTCGACAACGAGGCCGGGACCAACATCGCGGCGCAAGGCGCGCGCGCGGACGGCTTCTCGGGCATGTTCGCGATCCACCCGGCGCAGATTGCCACGATCAACGCCGCCTTCACCCCCTCGGTCGAGGAACTGGTCGAGGCGCGCGATGTCGTCGCCGCCTTCGAGGGCAACCCGCATGTCGGTTCGCTGCCCTTGCGCGGACGGATGATCGACCGTTCGCACCTGGCGCTGGCGCGGCGCACGATTGCGATGTTCGAGCGCGATGGCCGGGGCGGGGAAGACCTGCGCCGCCAGCCGATCCTGCGCCCCGCTTAAGCGGCGTCCTCTTCCGGCGCGGAGGGTTCCTGCGCTGCGGAAGCCCCGTCCTCGGTGGTGTCCCCGGCGGTGTCCTCGCTATCCTGCGTCGGCGCAGCCGATGCCGAGCCCTGGTTCGGTTCGGCCAGTTCCGGCTCGGCGAGCGGGGCCTGGGAGCGGCGCTGGTCGTAGAGGGGCATGGCATCGTCGACCGAGCGCGGCAGGAGCTCGGCACCCTGCGCGGCCTCGGCAGAAGGAGCCTCGCGCGCATCGTCCTTGCAGGCGGCCAGCCCGGCGAGGAGCGGCAGGGCAAGCCCCAGCGCGGCGGCGCGGCGCATCGAAATGCTAATCATGCCGGGGTCTCCTTGGGGCAGCGGGTTTCGAGCGCGCCCAGAAAGGCGTCGGCCCGTGCGAGCAGGGCCTTGTCCCACACGTCGAATTCCGCGTCCTTGTTCAGCCGCTTGAGGCTGGTCACGCCGAATTCCTCGATCCCGCAGGGTACGATGCCGGTGAAATGGGTGAGGTCGGGGTGAATGTTGACCGCAAAGCCGTGCATTGTCACCCACTTGCGGATGCGCACGCCGATGGCGCCGATCTTGGCCTCGCGCCCGTCGATGTCGCTGGTCCAGATGCCGATGCGCCCCTCGCTGCGGAAGCCCTCGACGCCGAAGTCGGTGAGGGTGTCGATCACCCAGCCTTCGAGCGCGTGGACGAAGCCACGCGCATCGCGCGCGCGCTTGCGCAGATCGAGCAGGACATAGACCACGCGCTGGCCCGGGCCATGGTAGGTGTAGCGCCCGCCGCGCCCGGCCTCGACGACTTCGAAGCGGGGGTCGAGCAGATCGGAGACAGCCGCGCTGGTGCCGGCGGTGTAGACGGGCGGGTGTTCGAGAAACCAGATCAGTTCGCGCGCTTCGCCCGCAGCAATCGCGGCGTTGCGCTCGGTCATCTCGGCCAGCGCCTCACGGTAGGGGACAGGTTCACTGCTGATGCGCAGTTCGATGTCCCCGGGCAGAGTCTGGATGGTGTTCATGCCTCGCTGCGTGGCCCTTCCGTGCGTTCATATCAAGTGGATTCACAAGGCAACTATCCCTAAGACCGCGATTGCGAGATGACGCCCGGCGCGAACACGCGGCGGGCGAGAAGGAGATGGCAATGCAGTTCGACAGCAACCTGGCCTGGAACGAGGCCGTGGCCAGGGTCCGCGCCAACCGCGACGTGCTGATGGCGCTCGCGGGCGTCTTCTTCCTGCTGCCTGCGCTGCTTTCCAGCGTGTTCCTGGCCGACATCCAGCAGCAGATGATGGAGCTGGCGCAGGACAGCGAGGGGCTGGAAGCGCTGATTTCGGCGAACCTGGGCACGATCCTGGCCTTCGGGATCGGGGGCATGCTGGTCCAGTTCGTGGGCTATCTGGCTGCCACGGTGATCCTGGGCGTGGGCGGACGGCCGAGCGTGGGCGAGGCGATCTCGGTGGCCTTGCGCGCGGTGCCCACGCTGATCGGGGCGACGCTACTTTATATCGTGGGGATCACGCTGGTTTCCTTCGTGCTGGGCCTCCTGGTCGCGCTCGGCTCGCTGGTGGCGGGCACGGCCGGGGCTTCGCTGGGCGGCGTGGTCATGCTGATCGGCCTTTTCGGCGTGTCGATCTGGTCGGCGGTGCGCCTCTCGCTGCTGGTCCCCGTGATCGTGCGCGAGGGGCTTGCGAACCCGGTCGCGGCCATGCGCCGTTCGTGGGAACTGACGGGCGGGCACACGCCGCGTCTCCTGGGCTTCTACGCGCTGCTGATGCTGGGATACCTGGCGATCAGCTTCATGGTTTCGCTGCTCCTCATCACCCCGCTCTCGCTCGTCTTCGGGGCGGGCGCGGTGACGAACTTCCTGGCTGGCGTTGTCGCCGGACTTATCGGGGCGGTCAGCAACGTGCTGCTGGTCGCGGTGCTGGTGCGCGTGCACGCCCAGCTTTCGCACGCCACGCCCGACGGGCAGGCCAGCCTCTTCGACTGAGACTTCCCGTGGCCTCCATACGAAAAGGCCCGCCGGACCGGATGGTCGGGCGGGCCTTTTCGTATGAGGTGCCTTTGCAGGACGGGGAGGCTCAGTCCTCGTCCTTCCAGCCCCAGTACATGCAGCAAGGCGGCACGTTGATCACTTCAAGGCCGCTGTCGATGCGCTTGAAGTGGCGGGCCATGAAGTCGCGCGCGCGCGGCGTGAACTGGTAGACCAGGAACGCGCCGCCCTTGCGGATCACGCGGTGGGTGGCCGCCGCGATCGCGGGGCCTACGCCATCGGGGAGCGTCGAGAAGGGCAGGCCCGAAAGGACGTAGTCGGCCTTCTCGTGGCCATGCGCCTTGACGATGTCTTCCACGTCCGCAGCCGAGCCGAGCACCGCGACGAAGCGGCTGTCGGTGATCGTGCGGCGCAGGTACTCGATGAAGTCCGGGTTGGTGTCGATGACCAGCAGCATGCCGTCGCGCGGCAGGCGGTCGAGCACGGGCTGGCAGAAGGTGCCCACGCCCGGGCCGTATTCGACGAAGAGCTTGCAGTTGTCCCAATCGACAGGTGCCAGCATCTTGCGGATCACGAACCGCGAGGAGGGGACGATCGAGCCGACCATGACCGGATGGCGGACGAACCCTTCGAGGAAGACGCCCCAGGGGCCTAGGGCGTTCTTGACTTTACGCTTGATCCTTTGGGGCAGGGCCTCCCGGGCAAGCTCAGTGCTGGACATGCTGGCGCGTAACCTCGTGGTTCGTCTGTGTCATGGATGTGCCTTGCGGTGGCAGATTAGCCGTCGCATTGCAAGGCAGGGCGGGGTGAAGCGGGTTTATAACCGCTTCGATCTTACAGGATTTCAGAGACCTTTTCCTGCGGACGGCACAGCCGCACGCCCTTGTCGGTCTCGACCAGCGGGCGCTCGATGAGGATCGGGTCGGCGGCCATCGCGGCCAGCACATCGGCGTCCGAAGCCTCGGGCAACCCGCGCTCGATGGCATCGGTGCCGCGCGTGCGCAGACCTGCCTGCGGGGTGATCCCGGCGTCCTTGTAGAGCTGGGCGAGCTTCTCGGGGCTCGGCGGGGTCTTGAGGTATTCGACGACCTCAACCTCTACGCCCGGCGTCTCTTCCAGGATGGCAAGCGTCTTGCGCGAGGTGCCGCACTTGGGGTTGTGCCAGATGGTGGCCTTCATGGATCTCTCCTCAGGTGGCTGGGCGGTCCGCTGTGGCGCGGCCCGCGGGATGGGAATTGGTCTGGGGCGCCTCGCCGGGCGTCAGCGCGGGCACGCTGCGTGCCGCCGCATCGGTGGGGATGCCCGGCGCGGGCGCGGCGCTGATCGTCTCCTCGCGGCGAAGGACGCGCGCGGCGCGCGAAATCGCGCGCACGAGGCGCGGCGTCACCCCGCAGCGGCACAGGTTCGGAATGGCGGCCGCGATCTCGGCCTCGCTCGGGTTGGCATTGCCCTTGAGAAGCGCGGCGGCGGCCATGACGATACCCGGTGTGCAAAAGCCGCACTGGATCGCCTGTTCGGCCACCAGCGCCTGCTGCACCGGATGCGCGCGGTCGCGCGCAAGGCCCTCGATGGTGGTGACGAAGCGCCCTTCGCACTCGGCCAGGGTGATGAGGCAGGCGCGCAGCGCCGCCCCGTCGACCAGGACGGTGCAGGCGCCGCAGTCGCCATTGCCGCAGCCGAACTTGGTGCCGGTCAGGTTCGCGGCATCGCGCAGCGCCCACAGCAGCGGGGTCTGCGGGTCCATGTCGAATTCGACAGGACGCTCATTGACGGTCAGGCGGGACATGGCCGGTGTATTTAGGGACCTCTCAGGGCAAGTACCAGTGCCGGGACATCAAATCTCCACGCGAAAGCCCGCCCACAGGGTGCGCGGGGTGCCCAGGTCCATCGAGCCCGACTGGTTGCGCGTGACGATGGTCTCGTCAAACAGGTTCTCGCCGCGCAGGATCAGCGCGAGCGGTCCGGCCAGAGGCACCTGCGCGAAGGCGTCGAGCGTGGTCGCGGCGGGAAGGGCATCGGTCTCCTGGTCGTCCTCGTACTGCTTGCCGACGTGGCGCAGCGTGGCGGCCAGGTGCCAGCCCGCGCGCGGTCTCCAGCCCAGCGTCGCGCTCGCGGCGAGGCGCGGCACCTGCGAGGGGCGCATCCCGTCAAGCGCGGCCTGGATGCCCTGGGCCTCGACCTTGGCATCGGTCCAGGCGAGCGAGCCGTCGAAGCTGACCGTGCCCACGGTGAGCGCGGCGGTGGCCTCGATCCCGCGCGCGCGGATGGCATCGACGTTCTGGCGCTGGCGCGTCGTGGCATCGAGCGTGACGTTGGCGATCGCGTTCTTCACCTTGTTGTCGAAGGCGGTGACGGCAAGGCGCAGGCCCTCGGCCGGGGTCAGCTCCACACCCGCCTCGTAGCCGCGCAGCTTCTCAGGGGCGAGATCGGCGTTGGCGTTGGTGGTGACAGGGAAGACCACGAAGGGGCGGTAGAGTTCGTTCAAGGTGGGCAGGCGCAGGCTGGTGTAGGCCGCCGCGCGCAGGCGGATCGCGGGGCTCACCGTCCACAGCGCGCCGCCCCGGAAACTTCCGTCCCAGCCCGAACGGTCAGGATGGCGGGTGTCCTGGCTGAGCGAACCCTGGCTATCCAGTTCACGGTAGAAGCCGTTGCGGATCGTCCAGCGGTCCGCGCGCGCGCCCGCGGTGAGGACGAGGTTGCCCAGCGTCCAGTCGTCCTCCAGGAAGAGCCCGAGGTCCGACTGGTCGCCGCCCGCGCGGCGAAAGGCGGTCTGCTGGCCGGTGAAGGTGCTGTAGGGCGCTTCGGCCAGATGCCCGCCGACAAGGCGGATATCGGCGCCCAGCCGCAGCACGTGGTCGGCACCTACCGGCGGGCGCAGTTCGAACTTGCCGCCGGTTGCGAGCGTGGGCGTCTTGATCTGTTCGAGCGCGCGCACGAAGCGGGTGGAACTGATGACGCGGTTGGAAAAGTCCTGCGCCTGGACATAGCCCAGCACGTCGAACTGCCATTCGCCCCGGCCGACGAGGCGCAGGCTGGCCTGCTGGCCCGAGGCCGAGCTGTCGGCGTCCTCGAAGCGCAGTGTGCGCTGGTCATCATAGACAAGGGCCGAGGCCTGGATCTCCAGCGTCTCGCCCAGCGGGGCGACCGCGCGCAGCGAGCCGGACAGGCTCTCGTAGGCCGCGCGCGCGGAGGCGTCCACGCGCTGGTCCTTGGGCGTTGTCCAGAAGCCCTGGCCCCGGTCCCATTGCACGCCCGCCACGATAAAGCCCTTGCCCAGCGTCTGGGCGGTGCTCACCGAACCTTGGGTGCCGCCTCTGTCGTTGACGAGCGCGGTGCCCGAAAAGGCGCCAAGCGTCTCAGGGCCTGCGCTCATCAGCTCGATCGTGCCCGAGATCGCGCCGCTGCCAAAGGCGCCCGCGCCGCCGCCGCGCGTCACGCGCACCGAGGACAGGCGCTCGGGCGCAAGCGCGGTGAAGGGGACGTAACCGAAGAAGGGGTTGGAGACGGGCACGCCGTCGAGGAGGACCAGCGCGCGGCTCGATGCATTGCCGCCCAGCGCGCGCAGCGTCGCCCCTTGTGCGGACGGGTTCGAGGAGCGGCTGTCCGAGCGGCGGAACTGCTGGAAGCCTGCGACCGAGGCGAGGACATCCTCGATCCGGCCCGAGGCGCTCGACACGAGTTCGTCGCGCGCGATGGTCTCGACATCGTAGGCGACGGTCGCCGGGCTGTCGGCAAGGCCGTGGCCGGTGACGATGATGGGCCCGGCATCGGCGCTCTCCATCGCCGTGGGGGCCTCGGCGTCCGCGGCCAGCGCGCTGCTGCTTGCAACGAGGCCGAGAACGAGGGCGGTGGTGCCGAACAGGCTTTGTGCGATTGTATTTTTCATGACCCGGGCAGGCTTAATTGCCGATGAGGTGCGAACAACCCCTTGCGTAGACTTTATTCGCGCCGTGCGGGCGAAAAGGAGGACTTGCACCTTGTCGCGCGCGGACAGACGGGTAGAGTCCGAAAGGGTGATGGAAGGACAGTATCTTGCCGGCCGCATGCTTCTGGCCATGCCGGGCATGTTCGATCCGCGTTTCGAGCGTTCGGTGAACGTGCTGTGCGTGCACGACGAACACGGCGCGCTGGGCATCAACGTGGGCGAGGTGCGCGAGGGCGTGACCTTCCACGCCATTCTCGATGATCTGGGGCTCGACACCGCGATGGCGCCCGACTGCGCGGTGCTGAACGGCGGGCCGGTGGAGCCGGGGCGCGGCTTCGTGCTGCATTCGCTCGACTGGGGCGGCGGGGACTCGATCGAGGTGCACACCCAGGAAGGCCCCTTGTGCGCGCTCTCGGCCTCGATGGACATCCTGCGCGCGATTGCGCAGGGGCGTGGGCCCAGCCAGTGGGTCATGGCGCTGGGCTATGCGGGCTGGGCGCCGGGGCAGCTGGAAGAGGAAATGCGCCACCACGGCTGGTACGCCGCGCAAGGCAGCCGCGAGGTGCTCTTCGACACCGCGCCCGAGGCGCGCTGGACGGGCGCCTGGAAGCACGAGGGCATCGATCCGGGGCTTCTCGCCAGCCAGACCGGCAACGCCTGAGGGTCAGTCTGGGGTCCCGCCCTTGAGGCGCGCGAGGTCTTCCGGGCGGTCGATGTCGAGCCGGACGGCGGGATCGTCGGTTTCGTGAACGGCCACGTCGGATCGTCCGCGCAGGATCTGCCCGGCACCGGCATCGCCTGTCAGCGTGGGAACGTCAGCCAGCGCGCGGGCCGAGAGCAGGACCGGATGGCCGGGCTTGCCCCCATGGCGCGGCAAGGCGGCGAAGTTGTCCGCGAGGATCCGGGCCAGATGCGCGGCCTCGCCGGGCGGCACGCGGGGCATGTCGCCCAGGAACACGAAGAGCGTGTCCACATCGCCCAGGGCCGCGACGCCGGCCTTGAGCGTGGTCGATAGCGCCTGGCTCTCCACGCGCAGGATCGTGACGGGCGGGGCCCCCTCGGGCGCCTGCCACTGCGACAGGTCGAGGTCGGGCCGGGCGGCGACGACGACCTTGTCCACGGGGGCTGCGCAGGCTGTGCGCAGGGCATGGTGGACCAGCGGCTCGCCCTCGAAGGTCGCGGAGAGCTTGTCCGAGCCGAACCGCCGTGCCGAGCCTGCCGCCAGGACGAGCGCGGCGCGCGCGGATGGGGTGGTGGCCGCGCTCAGGCGCGCTCTCCGGCCGGGTTGAGCGCCTGCATGATCTCGGCGATGATCCCGGTGGCGACTTCCCAGGGCGCTTTGCCCAGGCCGGTCATGCCCGGCGAGAGGCGCAGGCGTTCCAGCTCGTCCGGGCTCGCGCCCGCGGCTTCGAGCGCGGCGAGGCGGGCAGGCGCGCGCGAACGCGCCCCGATCATCGCAACGTAGCCCGCCTGGCCACGAAGCGCGGCAAGGCAGCCGCCCAGATCGTGGTGGTCCTCGTGCGTGGCCCCCAGATAGGCGGTCCAGCGGTCGAGGCCGAGCTCCTCCAGCGCGCGGGCCGGGTCCTCGCGGCGGTACTGCGAGACCGGGAAGGGCGGCGGGCTGGCCGGGCCATCGGGCCGCACGAGGACGGTCTCGAACTGGCTGAGCGCGGCCAGCTGTGCCGCAGCGAGCGCGCCGGGATCCCCGCCCGAGACGATCAGGCGGCGCGGCGGGTCGAAGCGGCGGGCAAGGCGCACCGCGTCGGCGTCTTCCAGGTCCAGGAGCGGGCCGCGCCCGGCTTCGACCCGGCGCGTGGTGCCATCGCTGATCCAGCGGCACGAGGTGCGGGCGCGGGCGTGGTCGAGGAGCGCGTGGGCGGCCGGGCAGTCGGGCGCGATGCGCTCGACCAGGATGAAGAGCGCGCCGCCGCAGCGCAGGCGAATGTCGATCCAGGGGCTGCCGGTGCCGTAGTGGAGGCGGCGCGGCTGGCCATCTGTCAGGACGGCGGCGGCGTGGCTGGCGACATCGCCCTCGATGCAGTCGCCCGAGAAGTAGCCGCTCACGGCGATGCGCGCCGCGTCGGTGTCCTGGGCGGTGAAGAGCATCTGCGAGCCAGGGCCGCGCGGGGCGCTGCCTTCGACCTTGTAGAGCGTGGCGAGGGCCGCGGGTTTCCCGGCTTCGAGCGCGCGCGCGAGCGCGGGGCGAATATCGTCGCTCCAGCCGAAGGTCGGCCAGTCGGCGTCGGCAATCTCGGCGAAGGGCGCCGCGATCTCGGTTTGTGTCATGCTTGCGTGGCGCCCGTGGTCTGTCCGGTGGTGTTCCGTTCTCAGGACAGCGCTGCCTCGACAGCTGCGTCCTGCGTGATCGGGGCAATTACCATGCGTTCGAGGATCATGGCAACCTGCTCGAGGCTGCCGTCCTCGCCCTGGCGCAGCCACCAGGTGAGCACGCCGATGACCGAGCTGACCCCATGGATCAGCGCGAGGTCGGCGGGAAGCCAGGTGTCTTCACGATGGAGTCCATGGCCGGCTGCGGCGCGTTCCCGGGCCTGGCGCAGGAACTCCGAACGCACGAGCCCGGCCGCGCCTCCGGTGAGGAGCGGGGCCCAGAACGCGCGGTCGCCCGCGACCCAGGCGCACAGTTCGCGCACGCTCGGTGCCTCCCGGGTCCGGGGGCTGTCGAGCAGGGCGAGCGTGCGGGTGAGCAGCTCGTCGATGGGATCGACGACGAGGTCGGAGAGCAACGCTTCCTTGGTGCTGAAATGCCGGAAAAACGTCGCGTAGCCGGTGCCCGCCCGCGCGGTGATCTCGCGAATGGTGAGCTCGTCGAAGGTGCGCTGGGCCAGCAGGTCGAGCAAGGTCGCGTTGAGCGCCTTGCGCGATCGGACCTGACGCGCGTCGGTGGGTGCCTCCTGCTTGAGGGCCGTGAGGTTTTTCTCCATGCCCGGGCGCGTATCACTATACCGGATAGGTGTCTAACAAAGGCGCCGGTTAATTGCAGGAATGGTCGCCAAGCGAACTTTCAGCCCGAATATCCGCATTTTGGGGCCTTCCAGTCCTTAACGCGCGGAGCCGGGTTACCCCTCGCCGATGCGGTCCGCGTAGAGCAGGCGCCCGCCCGAGAGGTGCCAGAGCGCCTGCTTGAAATCGGCATCGCCCATCGCGAAGCAGCCCTCGCTGCGCCCCAGCTTGCCGTACTTGTCGAGCATCGCGGCATCGGCGTACCAGGCCGGGTGGACCACGATCAGGCGTTCGAGCGCGGCGGAGTTGTCGTCATCGAGGCCAACGAGGCGGATCGAGGTGCCGTACTTGCCCTTGTACCATTCGCAGGTGAGGAAGGCCCCGCGCGAGGTGGCCAGCGATCCCGGCGCGTTCGAGAAGGACTGCAGCCAGCCGCTATGTTCCGGGTCCGAGCCGCGCCCGTGGGCGAGCAGGAACGAGCGGACCGTGCCATTCTCCAGGTTGGCGAAGTGCAGGCGCGGCTTCCAGGAGGGCAGGGCGAAATCGGCCATGCCCACGATGTCCTTGCGCCACACCGCATCGCCGACGCGGGTGGCCTGCGCGTGCGCGGATGCGAGCACGCGGCGCTCATAGGGGGTGGTGGACGCAGCCGTCGCGGGCGCAGTTGCGGCGAGCGCCCGGCCCGGAAGGGTCAGCGCAAGCCCGGCGCCGAGGCTGCCGTGGAGGAAATGTCGTCGGCCAAGCAGTGGGTTCATAATGGACAAAATACCACGCCGGGCACGCGTGCGCCAGCGGGGAGGCGTGCGGATCGGCGAGCCGGGAAGGCGTCCTGTCGCCTCCCCCGGCTCCTTGTGCCGATCCGTGCCGATACGCGAGGGGCCTGTCGATCAGGCCTTGGCCTTGCTCGCCTTGCTGGCGGGCTCGACCGTGGGGTGCGTGCGCATCCAGTCCTCGAGCACGGGGGCAATGCGCCCGCGCCACTTCGAACCGTTGAAGATGCCGTAGTGGCCGACCTTCTCGGCGAGGTAGTAGCGCTTCTTCGCCTCGGGCAGGTTGGGCGCAAGGTGCAGCGCCGCGCGGGTCTGGCCAATCCCCGAGATGTCGTCCTTCTCGCCCTCGACGGCAAGAAGCGCGGTGTCGCGGATCGCGCCCGGATCGATCACCTCGCCGCGGTGGACGAACTCGCCCTTGGGCAGCGAGTGCTTCTGGAAGACGTGTTCGACCGTCTGCAGGTAGAAGTCGGCGGTCATGTCGCAGACCGAGCGGTATTCATCGTAGAAGGCCTTGGTCGCGCCCGCGCTTTCCCCGTCGCCTTCGACGAGGTGCTTGAACATGCCGTAGTGGCTCATCATGTGGTTGCCTAGGTTCATCGCCATGAAGCCGGCGAGCTGCAGGAAACCGGGATAGACCTCGCGGCCCGCGCCCGGATAGGACAGCGGCACGGTGGCAATGACGTTGTGCTTGAACCAGGACAGCGGCTGGTTCATCGCCACGTCGTTGACGCTGGTGGGCGCCTCGCGGGTGTCGATCGGCCCGCCCATCATGGTCAGCGTGGCCGGGCGGCACGGGTTCTTGTGCTTGCCCATCACGGCCGCAGCCGCAAAGGCGGGCACCGAGGGCTGGCACACGGCGAGCATGTGCGTGTTGGGGCCGATGAATTCGAGGAACCCGATCAGGTAGTCGATATAGTCGTCGAGATCGAAGCGGCCTTCGCTTTCGGGCACCATCTTCGCGTCGGCCCAGTCGGTGATGTAGACGACGCAGCTTTCCAGCATGCGCGCGACCGTGCCGCGCAGGAGCGTCGCGTAGTGGCCGCTCATGGGGGCGGCGACGAGGAGGCGCGGCGCGTCCTTGGGAAGCCCGGCGCGCTCGAAGCGCAGCAGGTTGCCGAAGGGACGGTGCAGGACAATCGATTCGGTAACGGCGTGGAGCGTTCCATCCACCTCGACCGATTCGATGTCGAAGGCGGGCTTGCCGCGCGGCGCGGCGGCGTGCGCGAAGACGTCGAGGGCCGAGGCCATGTAGGGGCCCAAGCCCATGTAACCCATGGGGAGGGAAGGATTCGTCAGGAGCTCGGCGCCGACCGAAGCCCAGGCCGCCGCGCCGCTGAGCATGGTGCGCTGCAATTCGTAGGCGTTGTAAAGCAAGTGGTATCTCCTGGCCGCCCGGGGGGGAGGCGGCATGCCATTTCTAGGCGCTATCTGGTCTCTAAAGCGTGGCCGTGCAATGCGGCATTACCGAATAGTCCAAGGTGAAAAGACGATAAGACCCCGCAATTGCGGCTAAGCGCTTCGTATCCTTCCGGATATTGGCAGGTGACGGTGAACAGGCAATGAAAGTCGGGGCGCGTGTCTTGCCCTTTCCCTTGCCCCCTTGACCTTGTAAGGCGCTGGATCATGCAATCCCCAGACGGCCCGGCCGAGAGCATCGAGACCCCTGCGTCCCCGGAGGATACCTCCGCGTCCCGTGAGGATGCGGCGCCCAGACGCCCGCGACGCTCGCTGCGCCCGCTCGCGATGGTCTGGCGCGAACTCTTCAAGTATCCGGGCCGGATGGCCGTGGCGGGCACCGCGCTCGTCGTCTCGGCGATGTCGACGCTGGCGATTCCCTATGGCTTTCGCCGCGTGATCGACCAGGGCTTTGCGCAAGGGGCCGATCACGACGTGATCCGCACCTGGTTCCTGATGCTGCTGGGCGTGGTGGTGGTCCTGGCCATCGCGACCTCGATCCGTTTCTACTCGGTGTCCTGGCTGGGCGAGCGCGTGGTGGCCGACATCCGCCTGCGCGTCCAGCGCCACCTGCTCGCGCTTGCGCCCGGCTTCTTCGAGGAGAACAGCCCCAAGGAAATCGCCTCGCGCATGACCGCGGACACCGCGATCATCGAGCAGGTGGTGGGCACCACCGTCTCGGTCGCGCTGCGCAACGCGATCATGGCGACAGGGGGCGTGATCTTCCTCTTCGCGCTTGCGCCCAGCCTGACGGCGGGGCTTCTGGTCGCGATCCCCGTGGTGATCGTGCCGATCACCGTCTTCGGGCGGCGTCTGCGCGTCGTCGCGCGCAAGAGCCAGGACCGGGTTGCCGATATCGGCGCGATGACCGCCGAGGTGCTCGGCGCCTTGCGCGTAGTCCAGGCCTTCAACCAGCAGGAGCGCGAGGGCGGGCGCTTCAGCGCCGCGGTGGAGCGCACCTTTGATACCGGCCGTAAGCGCATCCTGATCCGTGCGGTGATGACCGCGGTGATGATGTTCCTCATCTTCGGCTCGATCACGATCATCATGTGGCGCGGCGCCATCGGCGTTGCCGAAGGCACGATCACGGGCGGCACGATTGCTGCCTTCGTCGTCACGGCGGGTATCGTGGCGGGTGCGTTCGGCTCGCTGACCGAGGTCTATGGCGACCTCGTGCGCGGGGCGGGCGCGGCCAGCCGTCTGGCCGAACTGCTCTCCGAGGAGCCCGAGATCGCGTCGCCCGCGCGCCCGCAGGCGCTGCCCGTGCCGCCGCGCGGCAAGATCGCCTTCGAGAAGGTCACCTTCCGCTATCCCACCCGGCCGGACATGGCCGCGCTGGTCGACTTCAGCCTGACCGTCGAGCCGGGCGAGACGGTCGCCATCGTTGGCCCTTCCGGCGCGGGCAAGTCCACGCTGTTCCAGCTCGCCGAGCGGTTCTACGACCCGCAGGGGGGCGTGGTGAAGATCGACGGCGTGCCGCTCTCCTCGGCAGACCCGAGCGACGTGCGCGCGCGCATCGCGCTGGTGCCGCAGGAAGGCGTGCTGTTCGCCGCCAGCGCGCGCGAGAACCTGCGCTACGGCCGGCCCGACGCGGACGATGCGATGATCTGGGAGGCCGCGCGCGCGGCCAACGCCGAGGACTTCCTGGGCATGCTCCCGGACGGGCTCGACACGTTCCTGGGCGAGGACGGGGCGCGCCTGTCGGGCGGCCAGCGCCAGCGCATCGCGATTGCCCGCGCGCTCTTGCGCGACGCGCCGATCCTGCTGCTGGACGAGGCGACGAGCGCGCTCGACGCCGAGAGCGAGCGTCTGGTGCAGGACGCGCTCGACACGCTGATGCAGAGCCGCACCACGCTCGTCATCGCGCACCGCCTTTCGACCGTGCGCGAGGCCGACCGGATCGTGGTCATGGATGGCGGGCGAATCGTCGAGGAGGGGACACACGCCGCGCTCACGCAGGCGGGCGGCCTCTATGCACGCCTCGCCTCGCTCCAGTTCGACGAACGGGCCACAGCGCTCGGCTAACGACATGGGCGGCGCCCTTGTGCGCTGGCGTTGCGTCAAATTGCAATTATCTTGCCGGGCTTTGATCGATCCGTAAGAGATCGACGCTGATGCCCAACCCCCAAGCAAAGGTATTGCATGCGTAACTTCAAGGGGCGTGCCCTCGCTCTCGCGGCGAGCGGCCTCGCCATCGCTTTCGCTTCCCCCGTCCTCGCCGCGCCGGAACAGGCCAGCGCGCAGGAAGCTTCCCCGCTCACGCCCTCGGACGACTGGGGGGACTTCGGCATCCAGACCCAGTGGATGGACACCGCGACCAAGCCCGGCGACGATTTCGACCGCTACGTCAGCGGCGTATGGGTCGACAGCGTGGAACTGCCCGCCGACCGCACCCGCTGGGGCTCGTTCCTGGAACTGAGCGAACTTTCCCAGCAGCGCATGCACGCGATCATGAACGAGCTGCTCGCCTCCAACCCGGCGCCGGGCAGCGATGCGGCGCGCGTGGCCGCGGCCTACAAGGCGTACATGGACGTCGATGCGATCAACGCGAAGGGCCTCGCCCCGATCCAGCCCTACATGGAGCGCATCTTCGCCGCGAAGAGCCCGCAGGACCTGGCCAGGCTGTTCGCCTCGCCCGGCTATGCCTCGCCTATCGGGATCTACGTGGGGGCGGACGCCAAGCAGAGCGATATCTACGCGCTCCACAGCTACGTCTCGGGGCTGGGCCTGCCCGACCGCAACTACTACCTCAAGACCGACGAGCGCTCGCAGAAGATCCGCAGCGCCTATCTTGAGTACCTGACCTTCCTGCTTGGCAAGGTCGGCTACCAGGATCCGGGCGCAGCGGCCAAGGCCGTGCTCTCGCTGGAAACGCGCATTGCCGAGGCCGACTGGGACCGCGTCGCCGCGCGCAACGATGACCTCACCTACAACAAGCTGACCCGTGCGCAGTACGAGGCGCTGGGGAGCTCGGGCGTGCTCTCGACCTTCCTCGACACGCTGGGCGCCGACCAGGCCTCCTACGTCATCGCCAGCGAGATCCCGGCCACGGCCGAGGAACTGGACGCGGCCAAGCTGGACGCCGCGCAGGCGCAGGCGCTGATGGGCGGCGGTCTGCCGGTCGTCGCCAGGCTGATCGACGAGGTGCCCGTCGCCACCTGGCAGGCCTGGCTCGCCGCGCGCTTTGTCAGCGGCCACGCCTCGATGCTGCCCAGCGACATCGATGAGGCCTCCTTCGCCTTCTACGGCACCACGCTGTCGGGCCAGCCCGAGCAGCGCCCGCGCTGGAAGCGCGGCGTCGCCGCGGTCGAGGGGCTGGCGGGCGAACTCGTTGGCAAGCTCTACGCCGAGCGCCACTATCCGCCCGAGCAGAAGGCCAAGATGGAGGCCCTCGTCGCCAACTTGCGCAAGGCGATGGCGGTGAATCTCCAGGAGCTTGACTGGATGGGCCCGGAGACCCGCCGCGAGGCGCAGGCCAAGCTGGACGCCTTCACCCCCAAGATCGGCGCGCCCGACACCTTCAAGACCTATGAGGGACTGGAGTTTTCGGCCAGCGATCCGATCGGCAACAGCCTGGCCGCCGGGGCCTGGGAAAACAACTTCGAGATGGGCCGCATCGGCCAGCCGGTCGACCGCAGCGAGTGGGCCATGCTGCCCGAGACGGTCAACGCCTACTACAACTCGACGATGAACGAGATCGTCTTCCCGGCCGCGATCCTCCAGCCTCCCTTCTTCAATCTCTCGGCCGATCCGGCGGTGAACTACGGCGCCATCGGCGCAGTGATCGGCCACGAGATGGGCCACGGCTTCGACGACCAGGGCGCCAAGTCCGATGGCACGGGCAACATGCGCGACTGGTGGACCCCGCAGGACAAGGCCAACTTCCAGGAACTGCAGGACAAGCTGGAAGCCCAGTACAACAGCTTCTGCCCCTTCGATGACGGCGAGACCTGCGTGAACGGCAAGCTCACCATGGGCGAGAACATCGGCGACCTGGGCGGCCTCAGCCTCGCCTACCGGGCCTACAAGATGGCGCTCGGCGGCAAGGAGGCCCCGGTGATCGACGGCTTCACCGGCGACCAGCGCTTCTTCATGGGCTGGGCGCAGGTCTGGCGCAGCAAGACCCGCGAGGCGCAGGCCCGCCAGATGCTGATGACCGATCCGCACGCCCCGCCGCACTACCGCGTCAACGGCATCGTTCGTAACTTCGATGAATGGTACAAGGCCTTCGATGTAAAGCCGGGCGATGACCTCTACCTGCCGCCCGAAGAACGCGTCCGTATCTGGTAACGCTTCAACGCCTTTTCGTGGCATTTTATTGCAGTGCAGCACGCAGCGGGTTGACTTGCCCCCTGCGTGCTGCATGAACCTTGTCCGCGATGGACCTTACACTGACAGCTATTCTCCTCGGCATCGTCGAGGGACTCACCGAGTTTCTGCCCGTCTCCTCGACGGGCCATCTCATCCTTGCCACCCAGATATTCGGCTACGATTCCGAGATATGGGCGACGTTCAACGTCGTCATCCAGCTGGGCGCGATCCTGGCTGTCATCGCCCACTTCTGGCGCACCTTCTGGGCGGTCGGCATGGGCCTGCTCGAACTCAACCCCACCTCGATCCGCTTCGTGCGCAATGTCGTCGTCGCGTTCATGCCCTCGGCGGTCCTGGGCCTTCTGCTCAACGACTGGATCGAGAGCCTGCTGGGCTCGCCCAGTGTCGTCGCCTGGGCGCTGATCGTGGGCGGCATTGCCATCCTTGCCATCGAGAAGGTGGCCAAGCCCGGCCCGCTGACCGGCGTGGCCGAACTGCCGCTGTCCAAGTGCGTGGGCGTGGGCTTTGCCCAGTGCCTCGCCATGGTGCCGGGCACCAGCCGTTCGGGCGCGACCATCATGGGCGCGCTGGCCATGGGCATCGAGCGCCGCACGGCCGCCGAATTCAGCTTCTTCCTTGCCGTCCCCACGATGGTGGGCGCCACCTTCCTCTCGGTCGTCAAGCACCGTGAGGAGCTGATGGCGGGCACCGGTCCTGTCGGCTGGAGCGAGATCGCGATCGGTTTCGTCGTCTCCTTCGTCGTCGCGCTGGTCGTCATCAAGGCGTTCATGGCCTTTGTCAGCCGTTCGGGCTTCTCGCCGTTTGCCTGGTATCGCCTGGCCGCGGGCGTCCTCGCGCTGTTCCTGCTGGGCCGCGCCTGAGCGTGGCGGGGCGGCTGAAGAAGAAGGACTACGAGGCCGCCCTCGCGCCGCTGCAGGAAGAACTTGTCGGTATGGCCCGCTGGGCCAAGGCGACCGGCGCGCGCATCGTGGTCCTCTTCGAGGGCCGCGATACGGCGGGCAAGGGCGGGGCGATCCGCGCCGTCTCCTCCTATCTCAATCCGCGCCAGTGCCGCACCGTGGCGCTGGGACCGCCCAGCGCGCGCGAGCAGGGCGAGTGGTATTTCCAGCGCTACGTCCAGCACCTGCCGAGCACCGGCGAGATCGTCCTGTTCGACCGCTCCTGGTACAACCGCGCGGGCGTCGAGAAGGTCATGGGCTATGCCACCAGCGCGCAGGTCGAGCAGTTCCTCGCCCAGGCGCCCGCGTTTGAACGCATGCTGGTCGATGACGGCATCCTCCTCTTCAAGTATTGGCTGACCTGCGACCAGGAGCAGCAGGAGGAGCGCCTGCGCGAACGGCTGGAGGATCCGCTCAAGCGCTGGAAGCTCTCGCCCGTCGATCTGGCCGCGCGCGCCAAGTACGAGGCCTACAGCAAGGCGCGCGCCGCGATGCTGGAGGCGACCCACAGCCGCCACGCCCCCTGGACCCTGGTCGACTTCAACGACCAGAAGCTTGGGCGCCTTACGCTGATTCGCAATCTGCTCGACCGGCTTCCCGACACCCGAGTCGATCCCCCCGAAATTGTCATCGAGCCGCTCGAAAAGGCGCCCGCCGTGGAAGAATTCAGGCTGATCGAGCCGATTCCGCCCTATGAAGTGCCTTGAGTGGCCTGCCCGCCTTGACTTTCGGGCACCCATGACGCAAGGGGCGCAACCTTGAAGGGCGGCGCTGCAAAGCCACCCGCTTCATTTTCAACGCAGATGCCGGCCTGCCAGGGCGGCTGAAACGAGAGATTACAGGAAACCGCCATGGCGAAGCCCGCAACCGTCAAGATCCGTCTGGTCTCGACCGCTGACACCGGATTTTTCTACGTCACGAAGAAGAACCCCCGGAACACGACCGAGAAGATGAACTTCCGTAAGTACGATCCCGTCGTGCGCAAGCACGTCGAGTTCAAGGAAGCCAAGATCAAGTAAGGTTCACCGTCGGTTCAAGGCGCTGGGCCCAGGAGCCCTTGCCATGAAGACACTGACGAAGACCTTCCGCATGATTTCCGGCGCGGCGGCCCCCATTGCCTTGGGAGCGGCCGCGCTTGGCGTTTGTGCCACGCTTTCGCCCGCTCCGGTTCTGGCCGCGCCCGCCAGCAGCAATGCCGCCAAGCTTGACCAGGCGGTGAAGGCGCTGCGCGCGATCACGACGCTCAAGGCCGACTTCATCCAGCGCGACCGCAACGGCGGGCAGGTGAGGGGCACGCTGACGCTCAAGCGTCCGGGCCGCATCCGCTTCGAGTACGAGAAGAGCGTGCCGATGCTGATCGTGGGCGACGGCAAGGCGCTGACCATGATCGACTACGAGGTCAACCAGGTTCAGCGCTGGCCGATCAAGAACAGCCCGCTCGGCGCGCTGCTCGATCCCAGCCGCGATGTCGCCAAATACGGCACCGTGCGCGACACCGGAAATCCGGACGTGATCTCGGTCGAGGTGCGCGACAGCGAGCATCCCGAGTACGGGATCATCACCCTGATCTTCACCCGCAAGGCGTCCGCGCCGGGCGGTCTTGAACTGGCCTACTGGGTCGCGCTCGATGCGCAGAACACGCGCACCACGATCCAGCTTTCCAACCAGCGCTACGGCGTGGCGGTGGGCGAGGACGCGTTCCGCTGGAAGGACCCGCGCCCGCGCCGCAGGACACACTGAACGCCGTTGCACGCCCTGGGCACCGCGCGATTCGCACAGTCGCACAGTCGCACCGGGGATTTCCCAAAGAGGGTCCGGACCGTTTCCGGGCCCTTTTTCGTGTGTGGCTGGGAATCGCGCGGAGGGGCTTGCGTGCGCGGTTCGTCGACGGGATTCGGCATCTGGTCGCGGGTGTGCACATTCTTGCGACAAACGGCGACATTTTCGCGCGATCTGTTCACTTAACAGACAGCCAAATCGTCCTACATAGGGGGTGTCGGAACGGTCCGAGGCGGGTTTCCCCCCTGTTGCCCATGCCTCTCAAGAGACCGACCGGCAAGCGTGACGAACGCTGACAGGACCCTCGAGCCCTTGCCCCCGGCTCGAGGGTTTTTGTTTGCCCGGCGGAGATGCGCTCCGGCCTCCGGCCACATGCGAAAAGGGGAAGCGCGCCCTCTGGCCTTTCGGCGACGCGCTGCCTAAAGCGGCTCCCATGAAAATTGCCACGTGGAATATCAACTCCGTCCGTCTGCGCATCGACCAGGTCGAGCGCTTCCTGACCGAGCAGGCGCCCGATGTCCTGTGCCTTCAGGAGATCAAGGTCGCCGAGCATCTCTTCCCGCACGAGATGTTCGAGCGCCTGGGCTATACCCACCGCGCGATCTGCGGCCAGAAGGGCTATCACGGCGTCGCCACCGTCTCGAAGGTCCCCTTCGTGGAGTGCAGCCGCTACGATTGGCAGGACAACGGCGAGGCTCGCCACGTCGGCGTCGAGCTGCAGGGTGAGGGCAAGGGCCTCATCGTCGAGAACGTCTACATCCCGGCGGGCGGCGATGTCGCCGACCGCGAGGTCAATCCCAAGTTCGGCCAGAAGCTCGACTTCCTCGCGCGCATGACCGAGTGGGCGGCGAAGATTGATCGCCCCACGCTGATTGTGGGGGACTTCAACATCGCCCCGCTCGAAAGCGACGTCTACGACCACAAGGCGCTCCTGAAGGTCGTCAGCCATACGCCGATCGAGGTCGAGACGCTGGGCAAGTTCCGCGATGCGCACGGCTGGGTGGATCTGGGCCGTCAGTTCATCCCCGCGCCCGAGCGCAACTACTCCTGGTGGTCCTACCGCAGCTACTGGCGCCAGAAGGACCAGGGCCGCCGTCTCGACCACATGTGGGCCTCGCCCGACCTCGCCGCGAAGGCGCGCGCGCACCACATCATCGAGGAAACCCGCAAGTGGGAGAAGCCCAGCGACCACGTGCCGCTGATCACGGAGTTCGCGCTCTGAGCACGGCGCCGGCCTTTTCCCTCCCGGCGCGCCGGGTGGCGCTGGCCATCGACGCGCTGCGCCATGGCTGGCCGATCCGCGTGGGGCCGCAGGTGGGGGAGGGCGAGATCCTCCTGCCCGCCGAGACCGGCTTTGCGCCGGGTACGGCCGCGCCGCGCATGCTGATCTCCTCGGCCCGCGCGGTGACGCTGAAACTTGCGAACCAGCGCGAGGCGGCGGTGCCCGAGGCCCCGGTGCTGATCCGCGCGGCGGAGCCCTTCACGCTGGAGACCGCGCGGGCAATCGCCGATCCCGCGCTCGATCTCGACTACCCGATGAAGGGTCCTTTCGCGGCGCTGCCGCTGGCCGAAGGCTTTGGCGATGGCGCAGCTGCGCGCGTGGCGATGGAGCTGGCGCGCCTTGCCGGCATCCTGCCGGCCTTCCTCGTTGCGCCGGATATCGAGGCCGGGGCCGCGCAGACGCTCGCCGTCGCCGACCTCGACGCCTGGAAGGACACCGCGCGCCTGGGCATTGCCTCGCGCGCGCGCCTGCCGGTCGAAGTCTGCGAGAACAGCGAGATCGTGGCCTTCCGCTCGGCCGATGACATGCGCGAGCACGTCGCGCTGGTGATCGGCACGCCGTCCAAGGCGCGCGTGCCGTTGGTGCGGCTCCATTCGGAATGCCTGACAGGCGACATCCTGGGCTCGCTCAAGTGCGACTGCGGGCCGCAGCTCCAGGCGGCCCTCAGCGCGATGGCGGCCGAGGCGGAGGAAGGGGGCTGGGGCGTCCTTCTCTACATGCGCCAGGAAGGGCGCGGGATCGGGCTCATCAACAAGCTGCGCGCCTATCGCCTGCAGGACCAGGGGCTCGACACGGTCGATGCCAACAATCGCCTGGGCCTTCCCACCGAAGCGCGCGACTTTCCCGTCGCGGCGCGGATGCTGGACCTGCTCAAGGTCGGCGCGATCCGGCTGATGACGAACAACCCCTCCAAGGTCGAAGCGCTCAAGGGCGTGGGCGTCGATGTGGTGGAGCGCGTGGCGCACAAGCTGCCAGCGAACCCGCACAACGCGCGTTATCTCGATACCAAGCGGGATCGGACCGGACACATTCTCTAAGCCGAAGAGGGAAGGGTTTTTTCAAGGGGCCATCGCCCCTTGACCCCAAAACGGGCGACCTCACCTCTCTCAACCCGCGTGGCGCAAGAGCCTTGAGGTCGACAGTTCGGGGAGCCCGAGGGCGATGGCCCTCGGAAATGATCTCCATCGGAAAGTTTGGAAGCCGGGGCGCGCGCGGGATGCTTGGGGGGAAACGCGCCCCGGCTTCCGCCGTCAGGGCGCCATGAGGGATAGCGCGCCCGCGACGGCTGCGACCGTCCCAAGCACGACAAGCAGCCGGCCAATTCTTCTCGGTCCGGAAACTCCGTAATGGGCGGCGCGGAACGCGCGGTAGTGGGGGGCGATGGTCGGGTCCTGCGCCAGCGCGAGGACGTCGGCCGGGGTGGCGACGCGGTCGAACCAGTTGGTGAGGTCCTCGGTCTCGCGCAGCGTGAGTTCGTGGGGATAGCGTGTCAGCAGATAGGCGACGTGGGCGCGCTCTTCGGCGGCAACGACGCCTGCGTTCTCGATGGGCAGCATGCAGAGTGTCCTGAAACGAAGCGGGGGGGAGGGCGCGCCAAAGGGCGCACCCGGCCGGGGTCGGTTCAGGCGCGGGGCGGGGCGGTGCTGTTCGGGGGGCGTGCGGGATGGCGCTGGGGCGGCGGAGCCTGCGCGCGCGGGGCCAGCAAGCGCCGCGAGCACGGCAGGCGCATTCGGGCTCAAGCCTGCGGTGCTGCGCTCGGGAAGCGGCTGGGAGGCTGGGGCGGTGTCCTGCGCGCCGTCCTCACCGCGCCGCGAGGGCGAGAGCGCAAGGTCGCTTGTCGCCGAACTCCAGGCCGAGCCCGGGGCGCGTTCGAGCGGGGCACGGATGGGCTCTGCCGCCTGGAGGCCAATCGCGGCCAGCAGCAGAAGCGCCCAAATGCGCATGCGCAGGAGGAAGGTGAGGCCAAAGCTCATCGCCTCGCCGTGTATACGAGGATACATTATCACGCAACGCGCTTGCGGTGAGGCGTGGGGTCTCGGCTGGCGGGGCGCATGGGCGACCTCACCGTTCTCAGCCAGCGTGGCGCAAGAGCCTTGAGGTCGACAGTTCGGGGAGCCCGAGGGCGATGGCCCTCGGAAATGATCTCCATCGGAAAGTTTGGAAGCCGGGGCGCGCGCGGGATGCTTGGGGGGAAACGCGCCCCGGCTTCCGCCGTCAGGGCGCCATGAGGGATAGCGCGCCCGCGACGGCTGCGACCGTCCCAAGCACGACAAGCAGCCGGCCAATTCTTCTCGGTCCGGAAACTCCGTAATGGGCGGCGCGGAACGCGCGGTAGTGGGGGGCGATGGTCGGGTCCTGCGCCAGCGCGAGGACGTCGGCCGGGGTGGCGACGCGGTCGAACCAGTTGGTGAGGTCCTCGGTCTCGCGCAGCGTGAGTTCGTGGGGATAGCGTGTCAGCAGATAGGCGACGTGGGCGCGCTCTTCGGCGGCAACGACGCCTGCGTTCTCGATGGGCAGCATGCAGAGTGTCCTGAAACGAAGCGGGGGGGAGGGCGCGCCAAAGGGCGCACCCGGCCGGGGTCGGTTCAGGCGCGGGGCGGGGCGGTGCTGTTCGGGGGGCGTGCGGGATGGCGCTGGGGCGGCGGAGCCTGCGCGCGCGGGGCCAGCGAAAGCGCCGCGAGCACGGCAGGCGCATTCGGGCTCAAGCCTGCGGTGCTGCGCTCGGGAAGCGGCTGGGGAGGCTGGGGAGCGGTGTCCTGCGCGCCGTCCTCACCGCGCCGCGAGGGCGAGAGCGCAAGGTCGCTTGTCGCCGAACTCCAGGCCGAGCCCGGGGCGCGTTCGAGCGGGGCACGGATGGGCTCTGCCGCCTGGAGGCCAATCGCGGCCAGCAGCAGAAGCGCCCAAATGCGCATGCGCAGGAGGAAGGTGAGGCCAAAGCTCATCGCCTCGCCGTGTATACGAGGATACATTATCACGCAACGCGCTTGCGGTGAGGCGTGGGGTCTCGGCTGGCGGGGCGCATGGGCGACCTCACCGTTCTCAGCCAGCGTGGCGCGAGAGCCCCGAGGTCGACAGTTCGGGGAGCCCGAGGGCGATGGCCCTCGGAAATGATCTCCATCGGAAAGTTTGGAAGCCGGGGCGCGCGCGGGATGCTTGGGGGGAAACGCGCCCCGGCTTCCGCCGTCAGGGCGCCATGAGGGATAGCGCGCCCGCGACGGCTGCGACCGTCCCAAGCACGACAAGCAGCCGGCCAATTCTTCTCGGTCCGGAAACTCCGTAATGGGCGGCGCGGAACGCGCGGTAGTGGGGGGCGATGGTCGGGTCCTGCGCCAGCGCGAGGACGTCGGCCGGGGTGGCGACGCGGTCGAACCAGTTGGTGAGGTCCTCGGTCTCGCGCAGCGTGAGTTCGTGGGGATAGCGTGTCAGCAGATAGGCGACGTGGGCGCGCTCTTCGGCGGCAACGACGCCTGCGTTCTCGATGGGCAGCATGCAGAGTGTCCTGAAACGAAGCGGGGGGGAGGGCGCGCCAAGGGCGCACCCGGCCGGGGTCGGTTCAGGCGCGGGGCGGGGCGGTGCTGTTCGGGGGGCGTGCGGGATGGCGCTGGGGCGGCGGAGCCTGCGCGCGCGGGGCCAGCGAAAGCGCCGCGAGCACGGCAGGCGCATTCGGGCTCAAGCCTGCGGTGCTGCGCTCGGGAAGCGGCTGGGGAGGCTGGGGAGCGGTGTCCTGCGCGCCGTCCTCACCGCGCCGCGAGGGCGAGAGCGCAAGGTCGCTTGTCGCCGAACTCCAGGCCGAGCCCGGGGCGCGTTCGAGCGGGGCACGGATGGGCTCTGCCGCCTGGAGGCCAATCGCGGCCAGCAGCAGAAGCGCCCAAATGCGCATGCGCAGGAGGAAGGTGAGGCCAAAGCTCATCGCCTCGCCGTGTATACGAGGATACATTATCACGCAACGCGCTTGCGGTGAGGCGTGGGGTCTCGGCTGGCGGGGCGCATGGGCGACCTCACCGTTCTCAGCCAGCGTGGCGCGAGAGCCCCGAGGTCGACAGTTCGGGGAGCCCGAGGGCGATGGCCCTCGGATATCTTTTTCCCTTCTGCCCCTGTAGCGAACCTCAGCGCGCCTCGAACCGGACGAGCCCTGCGCCCAGCGTGTTGCCCTCGATGCGGATGGGCTCCTTCGTCCAGTCGGCGACAAAGGCGCTGCGCCGCTCGATCCCCGGCGCGAAGCGGGCGTTGTTGCCGTGGACCGAGAGGCCTGCCGAGGGGTGGTTCCGGTGTTCGGCGGCGAGCGCGATGAAGGCGGAGTAGTTCTCCTTGTCGCGGCCCTGAACGAACCAGTTGTCGGCGATTTCACCGGTCGCGCCATCGGGCAGGTCGATCATGTAATTGGTGGCGCGCCCCTGCGTGTCGTCGAAGCTGGAGTTGAGGATGGCGACGCGCGCGGCCCGGCTCTTGACGTAGTGCCCGCCCGTGCCCGCCTCGAAGCGGCTGCGCGTGACGGTCAGCGTGCCGTAGTCGCCGATGTAGAGCGAGTGCGCGCAGCCCGGCCCCTCGCACGTACCCAGGCGCGTGAAGGTCGACTTGTCGATGGCGATGCGCCCGTCCGGGTCGCTGCCCGTCAGGATGCCCTGCTCGCTGTCGCGAAACCAGCTTTGCGAGACCGAGAGGTCGCCGTGTTCGAGGCGGACGCCTGCGCCGTTCTTTTCGGGCACGCGGAAGTTGGCGAAGACGAGCCCCTCGATGCGTGCGGCGCGTCCGCGCAGGACCAGCGCGGCCTTGCCCTCGCAGGTCACGCCATCGAGGACGGCCTGCCCGGGGACCTGCGCCTGGTAGGTGATGGAGCCTTGCGTCTGCACCGCGCAGTCGGCGTAGCGGCGCGGGGCGAAGCGGATCGTGCCCGTGCCATCGCCGATGGCGTCGACCGCTTCCTGCAGGCGCGCGTAGCTGCGCTGGCTCTCCACGACGGTGTACGGCGTCTCCTGCCCTTGTGCGGAGGAGGCGGCGGGGAGGAGCGGGCTGGCTCCCAGCAGGGCAGCCGCAAGGGCGAGTCGGGTCGTGCGCATGGCAAGGTCTTACGCCCGGTTGGGGCGCAAAGGGTAAACGCGAAAGGCCGCCGTCCCGCTTCGGTACAGGCGGCCCTAGTCGGTGCGCCCCCAGCGCCAGCGCCAGCCGCCCCGCGTGTGGTGCGCGCAAATCGGCAGGACAAGCGCGCTGACGGCGAGGAACAGGCCGATGGCGCTGCCCCGTGCGCCGGTGGTCCCCGTCTGGAAAAGAGCCACGCAGCCCGCGATGGCGGCGAGGTAGAGGGCGTAGACCAGCCAGCCCTGCCAGCGGATCGGAAGGCCCGAGCCCAGGCCATAGCGCTTGGGGGCGAACCAGGCGCGGGCCTCGGCCTCTTTCCTTGCCTTCTCGGCGCGGGCGGCCTCGCGGGCCTTGCGCGTATTGCGGGTGCTCATGTCTCCTCACTCCCGGGCTTTGACGTGGACGTTGCAGGCGGACGGCCGCGCCGCGAGGGCGGGCTGACCGGAACCTTCACCCCGCGCCGGGCGAGCGCCTCGCGCAGCAGGACCTCGATCTCGGCATTCACCGAGCGCAGGTCGCCTGCGGCTGCGCGCTCCAGCGCGGCGTGAAGCTCGGGATCGAGCCGCAGGGGAAAGGCCTTCTTCGCGGAACTGGGCATGACGGGCCGCCGCAGCGCCTTACTACTGGTAGAGCGAGCCGGCGTTGACGACGGGCTGGGTGTCCCGCTCGCCGCACAGCACGACCATGAGGTTGGAGACCATCGCCGCGCGGCGTTCGTCATCAAGCTCGACGACCTGCTTCTCCGAGAGCTGCGCCAGCGCCATCTCGACCATCGAGACCGCGCCCTCGACCAGCTTGCGGCGCGCGGCGATGACCGCTTCGGCCTGCTGGCGGCGCAGCATGGCGCCCGCGATCTCGGGGGCGTAGGCAAGGTGGGTGAGGCCGCATTCGTCGACCGTCACGCCGGCCACGCGCAGCCGCTCGTTCAGTTCCTCGCGCAGCTCGCGGTTGACGTCCTCGTGGCTGCCGCGCAGCGTCGTGTCCTCGTCCTCGCCATCGTAAGGGTAGCGCGAGCCGATGGTGCGCACGGCCGCTTCGATCTGGACGTCGACGAAGCTGTGGTAGTCGTCGACATCGTAGAGCGCCTGGGCGGTGTCGGAGACGCGCCAGACCACGTTGGCGGCGATCTCGATGGGATTGCCGCGCAGGTCGTTCACCTTGAGCTTTTCCGAGACGATGTTGTTGGTGCGCACCGAGACCTTGGACTTCATCATCCACGGCCAGGTCCAGCGCAGGCCCGTCGTGCGATCGGTCCCGCGGTAGCTGCCGAACAGGACGATGGCCGCGCCCTGGTTGGGCTGGATCATGTAGAAACCCGGAAGCACGAGCAGCGCGGCGAGCGCGCTGGGGACCAGCAGGAGCAGAAAGACCGGAGAGCCCGTACCGACCCCGCCCCCCACACTGAGGAGGGCAAGCAGTGCCAGCCCCAGAAGCACAACCAGCATGAGGTAGCCGTTGAAGGCGGACGCGGGGCGTTCGCGGCTGGCGTTCATCGGCTGAAGGTTGGCGGACATCGATAGGCTCTCCCTGTTAAAGTGATATCATATTAATATCGTTTTGCGCGGCAGGTCAAGGCGTGTGAGGACATGTGCGGGAAGGCGCGGTTGTAACAAGAGCGTTTTGGTCTTATATGGATGGAGCGGGCCGGGCCCCTCTGGCGCGAGCGATTGAGCCTCTTCCATGCGGAGCGCTGATCGCCGCGTGATGTCGGACCGCATCGGGAAAGACCGATGCAACGATCCGGGTCGCGCATGTATTCCACGGGTCCAAATTGCGGTTTCAGGGGCAAACTTGCACCGCCCCATGCAACCAAGCGTCGTCTCGACCGATCGAACTATCACATGCGTTCGACAGGGAATGACCGATGACCGATAAGATGTATGCAATGCTTGAGACGCTGGCGCGACTGGATTCGCGGCTTCGTCGCCTGCAGGCCGGACGCACGTCCGATCCGGCCCTGATCGCCCTTCTGCTCACGGCAAAGGAAACCCTTCGGAACAGGCTCCAGCGCCTGCCATCCCCCATGGCGACGGCCTGACAACGGCCTGTTCCCGCGCCGGCGCGTAAGTCCCCCTCCGACGCGCCGGCGCTTCCTTTTCCCCGTACCAAGCAGGTCCTGATCCATGGAATTTCTATCGACCTACTGGATGGGCACGAGCCTGTGGTTCTGGCTCGCGTTCATCGCCATCGTCATCGCCTTGACCGCCTTCGATCTTGGTGTCCTGCACAAGGACGACAAGGAAATGGGCATCGGCGAATCGCTCAAGCTGTCGGTCTTCTACATCGGCATCGCCATGATCTTCGGCGGCTGGATCTGGGTCCAGAAGGGCCCCACGGCGGGCATGGAGTACTATACCGGCTACTTCATCGAGAAGGCGCTCTCGATCGACAACGTCTTCGTCATTTCGATGATCTTCAGCTTCTTCGCGGTGGAGCGCAAATACCAGTACCGCGCGCTCCTGTGGGGTATCCTGGCGGTCATCGTGCTGCGCGGGATCATGATCGCGGGCGGCGCGGCGATGATCGAGAGCGCGTACTGGGTGATGTACCTGTTCGCCGCGTTCCTGATCTTCACCGGCCTCAAGATGCTGGTGACGGGTGAGAGCGAGCCGGACGTGGGCAACAACGCGGCCGTGCGCTGGATCTCCACGCACCTTCGCGTCACCAAGGAGCACCACGCCGAGCATTTCTTCGTGAAGGTCCCGGCCAATCCCGAGGCACCCGAGGGCGCGCGCGGGAGCCGTCTGGTCTGGGCCGCGACGCCGCTGTTCCTGGCGCTGGTGGTCATCAACCTGGCCGACCTTGTCTTTGCGGTCGATTCGGTGCCCGCGATCTTCACGATCACGCGCGACACCTTCATCGTCTACACCTCGAACATCATGGCGATCCTGGGCCTGCGCGCGCTGTACTTCGCGCTCGCCGCGATGGTACACCGCTTTCACTACCTGCAGTACGCGCTCGCGCTCGTCCTCGTCTTCATCGGGGGCAAGATCTTCGTCTCCGACTTCCTGCTGTCGGGCGCCAAGATCCCGCCGGTCCTGAGCCTGGGCGTGACCGTGGCCCTCATTGCGGGCGGGGTGATCTGGTCGCTGGTGATGACGCGCGGGGAGGGGGCGAAGAAGGCCTGAGGGCCATCGCCCTCGGGCTGACCTCACCTTGCGCGCGCTGCCCTAGCGGAGAAAGGTGAGGCGGCCCATTCCGGGGTCAAGGGGCGATGGCCCCTTGAATCCACCTTCCTTCTTCAACCCTCACCGCGCAACAGAGCGTGCCGTTCACGCACCAGGGCAATGTCGGGGCCGGAGAGGTGCTCTGCGGCCTGCTCGGCCAGTCGGTCCATCTCTTCCAGCAGCAACCGGCGCCGGTGCGCGGAGGTCACCTGCTGCGATGCGGTGTGGAGGGACTCCAGCGCCATCAGCGCGGCAAGGCGGCTGGTCGCCACCGCGCTGCGCATGGCGACAAACCCACGCTGGAGGAAGTGCGCGAAATCGCTGTGGAGGCGCGCGACGGGGCAGGCCGGATCGCCCGTGTTCCAGGTCTCGAAGGCAAGGTCCCGGCGTCCGAAATCGGCGGTAGCCGCGCCGATCCAGTGGAGCGCGGTGATCGCGGTGAAGGGATCGTTGATTCCCGGCGACAGCGCGCGCAGCGCAATCTCGACCAGTTCGTCCATCGAGAACTCGATGTCCTGCTCGGCCGTGCGCGAGGCGCCAAGCGCCATTGTCGCGCGCACTTCGCCGGCAAACGAACCGTCGAGGCGGCGCGCGTCGGTATGGGCGAGGACGACGCCGGGATAGACGAAGTCGCCGGTGCGCACGGCCAGATTGACGAGCCGATCGTGGCGCGCGGCGACCTCGCACAGGGTGTCGAGTTCGATCACGCGCACGTAGCCGGTCTCCTGCGCGCAGATGGCCTCACCCCGCGGGGTCGCGCGGCGGGCCGGGTCGCGCGAACCTTCCTCGGGATAGCGCGTGGCGATCTGGCGCAGCAGGCGCCGACCGATCGCTTCGAGCACGGTGTCGATGCGGATGCTGGCGGGGATGTGGTGGAGGAAATAGACCAGCACCGCCGTCGTCACGATCAGGAAGGCGAAGGCGACAAGGAGCGAGATCTGCGGCACGAAGGCCTCGTCCTCGCCCCCGCCGCCGCGCATCGCGCGCATGACGGTAAGGCCATAGACGAAGGTGCCGATGAAGGTTGCAAGGCTGAGCTGGTTGCCCTTGTCCTCCATGAAGTTGGTCAGGAGGCGTGGGCCATAGTTGCCGCTGGCATAGGCCACCGCGGCAATCGTGATCGAGAACACCGTGCCCGCCACGCCCAGCATCGAGCCGGTCGCCACGCCCAGGAGATCGCTTGCGTCCGAGGCGTGCATCGGGCGCAGCCAGCCGTCCTCGACGAAGCGCGCAAGGAGGTCTGTGTGGTCCAGTTCCACCGTCAGTGTGCCCAGCAGCACCGAGCACAGCGCAAAGAGGGCAGGGTAGAACCAGTAGCTGGCGCGCAGGGCGTACCAGTACGAATGCAGGCGGGCGATCATTGACGTTTTCCTTCCAACCGGCAAAGTGCACGAAAGCACACGCTTGTTCCCCCCCCAATCCGGTCGGAGACCCCTTTTCGCGATGGCGCGCCTCATCCTGTTCAACAAGCCCTTCGACGTGCTCTCGCAGTTCACCGATGCCCGCTCGGCCAGTCCGCGCGCGACGCTGTCGGACTATATCGACGTGCCCGGTGTCTATCCTGCCGGGCGGCTCGACCGCGACAGCGAGGGGCTCCTGCTCCTGACCGACGACGGGTGGCTGCAGTCGCGCATCTCGGACCCGAAGTACAAGACCGAGAAGACCTATCTCGTCCAGGTCGAGCGCGAGCCTGACGAGGCCGCGCTCGCCGCGCTGCGCAAGGGCGTGATGCTGAAGGACGGGATGACCCGCCCGGCCGACGTGCGCCGGATCGACGAGCCGGACCTGTGGGCGCGCACCCCGCCTGTGCGCTTTCGCAAGTCGGTGCCCGACTGCTGGCTGGAGCTCACTATCCGTGAGGGCCGCAACCGGCAGGTGCGGCGCATGACCGCGGCTGTCGGCCACCCGACGCTGCGGCTGGTGCGCTGGCGCATCGGGGACTGGAGCCTCGAGGGCATCGCCAACGGCGAATGGCGCGAGGCGTGAGGGGGATGCGCGCAAGGGTTGCCTTTGCCGCGGCCCTGGGGCTGGTCCTCGCAGGCCCGGCCTTCGCGCAGGACGGGGAGGACCCTCTGAACCGGCCCGTTGCGCTGCAATATGCCGAAGCTTTCGGGGAGCCCGGGCCGCCGCGTCTCGTCCATGGGGCGACCTGGTCGCTGGGCTCGCCCACGCTTGCGGTCACGCTGATCGACAGCGGGGCAGGGCTCGTGCTGATCGATGCCGGGCTTGCGCAGTGGGCCCCGGTCATCGAGGCGCACCTTGAACAGATCGGCTATGCCATTGCCGACGTGAAGCTGATCCTCAGCACCGAGCCGCACTACGATCACGCCAGCGGCCTTGCCGCACTGGCCCGCGACAGCGGCGCGAAAGTGCTGGCCAGTGCCGCGGGGGCCGAGGTGCTGCGCGCAGGCCATTCGACCCGCAGCGATCCGCAACTGGATGAGCTCTTCACCTATGCTCCGGTGCCTGAGGTCACGGTGGTCGGCGATGGCGAGGTGGTGCGTCTGGGCGCTCTGGAGCTGACCGCGCACGCGACGCCCGGCCACACGCCACGCAGCCTCACCTGGTCCTGGCAAAGCTGCGCGAACGCGGACGGCTGCCGCAACCTTGTCGCGGCGGCCAGCCTGACCTCGCGCACCGATGGCACCTACCGCTATTCCGCGCCCGAGAATGCCGGGGCGCTGGCCGCGTTCCGCGACGGGCTGGCGCGCCTGGCGGGGCTTCCCTGTGACCAGGTGCTCAGCCGCCATCCCGCCCATGCGCAAGCGGCGGGCGCGACAGGGGCGGAGCCGTGCAAAGCGCTCTCGGCGCATTTCGGGGCGGCGCTCGACGCGCAGCTGGAACAGGAAGCGGCCTCAGGGCAGCCCTGAGGCGGGCGCGGTCAGCACGCCGCGCGCGACGAGATCGCGGATGCGTGCGCGCTGGGCCTGTGCGTGATCCTCGCCGGGCGCGGGCGGCGCATCAAAGCGCGCGGCGGCGTAGTCGGGTGCGTGCAGACCGCTCTGGAGCTGGAGCAGCGCGTTGGCAGGCCCGGGCGTGCAGCGCGCGCGACGCTGGGCCTCGATGTCGAGCGTGGCTGTGATCGCGCGGGCACTTGCATCGCTCGAGGCGGCGAGCACGTTGCCGTGGTAGTCCACGATTTCGCTCGGCTGCATGGCCCCGAGAGGATTGCCGTCTGCCTCCCCCACCGGACCCAGGTTCGCGGTCAGCATGTAGGCCATGTTCTCATAGGCGCGCAAGCGCCGGGCCATGACGGGCAGCGCCGGGTCGTTGGCATCAGGGGCGTTCGCGGCGCGCTGTGCCGGGGAACTGGGCGTGACGTTGGGCGAAGCGAGGCAGGTGGCCACCACTTCGGCGCCCCGCAAGGCCAGGCTGCGCACCATCTCGGGCCAGTTGGCGTCGGTCCCCACCGTCAGCCCGATCCGGCCCAGCGGCGTGTCGGCCACGGGAAACAGCGAATCGTCCCCATAGAGGTCGCGCCATTGCGGCAGGACGTCGCTCGGCCGGGTCTTGCTGGTGAGGTCGTAAAGCTTGCGGTAGGTGAGCGCGATCTCGCCTGAGGGGGAGAGCAGCAGCCCGGTCAGGAAGTAGCGCCCGGGAAACGCGGCGATGGCCTCGACAGGATTGAGGACGACGTAGGCGCCCGCGCGCTGCGCGGCGGCGCGAAGCCGGGCGATCTCGGGGCCTGCAAGATCCACCGCGCCCGCTTCCCATTGTTCCGGCGAGAGGCGCACGAGCGGCATCTGCAGGCAGAATTCGGAAAAGACGAGGAGCTTCGCGCCGCTCTCGCCCGCCGTGCGTGCAATGGCGTCAGCGACGGTCTCGACATTGGCGGTCCGCGCTTCGGGGGGCGGTGCGCCGCTGGAGGACCAGGTGGGAAGGACGCGGGTCTGCACGCAGGCCGCCGTGTAGGGCGCGATGGCACCGGGCACAGCCGCGCGCGACGTGGCGGAAAGGAAGGGAGCGCCCGCAGCCAGTCCTGCGCCCAGCAAGGCGCCTTCACGCAGGACGGTGCGGCGGGCGGGCATGTCTCAGCGGGTGCCCAGGTCGCCCTTGCCGACCGTGCCCGAGGCCATTTCGAGCATGGCATCGAGGCTCTTCTTGGCATCGAGCCGCAGGGTTTCCTCGATCTCGATCTTCGGCTCCAGGTCGCGCAGCGCGATGTAGAGCTTTTCCATGGTGTTGAGCGCCATGTAGGGGCAGATGTTGCAGTTGCAGTTGCCGTCCGCGCCGGGGGCACCGATGAAGGTCTTGCCGGGCAGCGCGCGTTCCATCTGGTGGATGATGTGCGGCTCGGTGGCCACGATCAGCGTGTCGCCTTCCATCGCCTTCGCGTAGTTCAGGATACCGCTGGTCGAGCCCACGTAGTCGGCGTGGTCGACGATGGTCGGCGGGCATTCCGGATGTGCGGCGATCGGCGCGCCGGGGTGCTGCGCCTTGAGCTTCAGAAGCTCGGTCTCGCTGAAGGCCTCATGCACGATGCACACGCCCGGCCAGAGCAGCATCTCGCGGTTGAACTTGCGCGAGAGGTAGCCGCCCAGGTGCCGGTCGGGGCCGAAGATGATCTTCTGGTCGGCCGGGATTTGCTGGAGGATCGTCTCCGCGCTGGAGCTGGTCACGATCACGTCCGAGAGCGCCTTCACCTCGGTCGAGCAGTTGATGTAGGTGAGCGCGATGTGGTCCGGGTGGGCCTCGCGGAACGCCTTGAACTTTTCAGGCGGGCAGGAGTCTTCGAGGCTGCAGCCCGCTTCCATGTCGGGCAGGATCACGGTCTTCTCGGGCGAGAGGATCTTGGCGACTTCGGCCATGAACTTGACGCCGCAAAAGGCGATGACGTCCGCGTCGGTCTCGGCGGCCTTGCGGCTGAGTTCCAGACTGTCGCCCACGAAGTCGGCCAGGTCCTGCAACTCGGGCTTCTGGTAGTAGTGGGCGAGGATGACGGCGTTGCGCTCCTTGCGCAGACGCTCGATCTCGGCCCGCAGATCGAGGCCCTTCAGATCGGCACGATCAGGCATGGCAGTCATGGCGGATTTCCCTTCGGTCCTTGTCCGGGCGTCTCGGTTCGCGGCGCGCCTGCGCCAGTCCGATCCCCTTTTGCGGCCTACTTAGGGGCGGGTGTGCAAGGACCCAAGGGAAAAATGCGCAAGGGCGCGGCGGGTGGCGGCCTGGCCGCCAGGTGGACGCGCTCCTGTCAGGGCTTAGCCTTGCGCGATGCGTTCGGCCAGCGCGTGGACGGCGGGGAGGCGGCCCATCATCTCGACCAGGGTGTGCGAGAAGGCCACGGCCCCAAGCGAGACCAGCGTGGCGCGGTGGACCCGCCCGAACTGGGCCAGATCGTGGCGTGCGACCAGAGCCAGGACGCCCAGCTGCAGCACCATGACGGCAAATTCGCCCCAGGGCTGCATCAGCGGGAAGGGCAGGAGACGCCCCAGCGCGGGCTCCAGGATCATCACGTTGGCGCCCACGATCAGGCGCGGGTGCGCCGTGATGTCACGCCCAAGCGCGACCACCGCGCCCAGCACCAGCGCACCGAAAGTCGCGATGTTGATGGTGTTGAGCGTCAGGAAGTACGACGGCGCAAAGAAGCCGGGCACGTGGCGGCTCGCCACGCTCATGTAGGTGGAGTAGGTCCCCAGAACCACGACGCCGAGCGCGAGGACAAGAGCGATGGCCCCGGTCTGGCGATGGCGGGCGACGTCGCCGCGTGCGATCAGCGTGGGCTGGAGAACGAAGAAGCCGAGCCAGGCGAGCATCGCGGCGGCGTGAAGATGGATCCACAGCGGCGCGGCGCCGACATCGGCGAATCCGCGCGCGGTAAATTGCAGGAACGCGAAGAGATCGAACGCCGCGATTCCCAGCGCGACTTTTTGCCAGAAGCTCAGTGCCTTGGTCTTGGCAGGTGCCAGGCTTGCCATATGTCTTCCCCCAGTTTTTCGGTTTTTTCTGGGGGCAGAGTACGCCAACTCGTGCGATTTGCGAAATCCTGTTTTACATTTTCGCAATTATCGCCGGGGTGCTGTCAAGCGATTCCCTCGGGCAAACGCCACGCATCGCCGCAGCGCAGGACCAGGTCGCGGCGCTCCAGGTCGATGAGGTGGGCCAGCACGGAGCGGCCTGCCGCGGGCCACAGACGCTCGTCGACGCCCTTGTACATGGCAGGGACCATGGCCGGGATGGTGGTGTTGCCGGCCTCGATCTGGCGCAGGATCTGGCGCTCGCGGCTGCGGCGGTGGCCGAGCATCCCGCGCACGAGCTGGTGGGGCTTGGTAATCGCGGGGCCATGCGCGGGAAAGTAGATGGTGTCCTGCGTACGCTCGTAGAGCCGCGCGAGGCTGGCGAGGTAGTCGCTCATGTCGCCATCGGGCGGGGAGACGACGCTGGTCGACCAGCCCATGACGTGATCGCCGGTGAAGAGCGCGCCGGTCTCCTCCAGCGCAAAGCACAGGTGGTTGGAGGTGTGGCCGGGTGTCGCAACCGCGGTGAGCGTCCAGCCTTCGCCCGAAATGCTCTCGCCGTCGGCGAGCACGCGGGAGGGGCGGTAGTCGGCGTCGAAGGCCGCATCGGCACGCGGGCCGTCGTCTTCCAGCGTGAGCGGCGCGCAGCCGATGATGGGGGCGCCCGTGCGCGCGCTCAGCGGCGCGGCTGCGGGGGAGTGGTCGCGGTGGGTGTGGGTGCACAGGATGGCTGTGAGGCGGGCCTCGCCCAGCGCGTCGAGGATCGCGGTGATGTGCTCTTCCTGCGCCGGGCCGGGATCGATCACGGCAACCTCGGCGCCATCGCCCACGAGGTAGGTCTGGGTGCCGGTGTAGGTAAAGGGCGAGGGATTGCGCGCGAGCACGCGCCGTACCTTGGGGGCAATCGTCTCGGCCAGGGCATAAGGCCGCTCGGGTTCCGCGTCGCTCTGCATGGAGGCGCTATGGGGGCTTGGGGCGCGCATGTCGAGGCGTGTCGGCCGGCGAAAAGAGCCGCGCCGGGCACTCAGCTGGCGAGGCGGCCCTCGATGCGCTGGCGCAGCCGCTCGATGGCGCTGGCCGCCGCGGCTTCCTCGCGCGACAGGCTCCAGGTCTCGTCAAGGCGCTCCAGGCGCGCGTAGAAGGTGCGGGTGCGCGCGACGAGCCGGGTGATCCCGGCATCGAGCAGGGTCTCGTCGTCGGCGCGTCCCTCGCGGGCATGGCGCAGGTCCTGGGCGAGCCGTCCGTGGCGGCGCAGCTGCTCCGCGCCGATCTCGCCCATGAAGTAGGCGCGGTGCTGCAGCAGCCAGGCAATCGCGTGCATCATGCGCGTGGTCGTGGCGAGGCCCACGCGCGAGTAGGCGATGCGGATGCGGTCCTCGTCGGTGGAGGATGTCCTCGCGCCGGATGTCGGCCGGGCCGGGGGCGCAAGCTGGCCGGACATCTGCCCAGACGCGGAGAAAGTCCCGCGCACGTCTTCCGACAGCGCGAGCGCCTCGCGGTAGAGGCCCTCCACGATGCGGGGGCAGATGGCCAGCGTGTGGGTCATGGCCAACAGCTATTTCGCATGCGCGAATCAGGGGCAATGGGAAAGGTACGCAAACGCCGGCTGGACAGGGCATGTGTCCCTGACTGGCACGGTTTAAGGTTGACGTACTTTAACCTTTATTGCGGATTTGCCCTGATTTTTCACGTTGCCCTGATTTTTCACAGGGCCCCGAGAGTCGCGCGCCGGATTGCGGAGCATCTCAGGCGATGATGTCGGGAATCAGGTAGTCCTCGATGTGGCTGATCTGGTCCTTCAGGCCCAGCTTGCGCTTTTTCAGGCGTGCGATCTGCAGCTGGTCGGTGCCGCCTGCCGCGCGCAGGGCATCGATCGCGGCGTCGAGATCGCGGTGCTCGATCCGCAGGATTTCCAGCCGTTTACGCATTTCCTCTTCGGTCACGGCGGATTCCTCGAACGCTAGAATGGGCCCGTTTGTGCAGTGCGATTGGTGAATCCGGCCTGACGCAGGTTTCACGCAACTCACCGATATGTAGCAATCCCGGACTTCGCAAGATGCTGTGAATGTGGTTCCCTTCGATTGCGCCGGTCCCTGAGAACCGAGTCGCCAATCCGGGCCACCGGAAAGAGGGATCGCGTATCCACGAAAGAGGAGACACCATTCATGGAAAGTTCTCACGTCAGCGCCTTGCAGCTCAAGCACGCCGGTATCGATCGCCGGCTTCACGACGAATTGAGCCGCCCGATGCCTGATGCCGTGGTGATACAGGCCCTCAAGAAGCGAAAGCTGATGATCAAGGAGGAGATCGGCCGGGGCTGAACGCTTCGCGCTGGGCCTCGCGCCGCGCGTGACGCGGCGGTTTCCAGCCCTGTTTTGGGACAAGCTCCTCCGGAAACGGAGGCCTTATCCATAGCTGGGTCGATTTGCGCGCTCCAACCGCGTTTCCAAACGCCCGCGTTTGGGGTACTCCCCAAGGCATGACCAGCGGAGCCGTCGACGCAGCACGAAACATCCTCACCGGCCTTCACGAGGTGATGGCCTCGCGCCAACACGCGCAGGCCAAGCTCAATACGGTCGTGGAAGTGATCGGGGAGAGCCTCCATTCGGAGGTCTGCTCGATCTACCTCCTGCGTGAGGGCATGCTGGAACTCTTCGCCACGCGCGGCCTGGCCCAGGAGGCCGTCCACGTGACGCGCCTGGCCATTGGCGAGGGTCTCGTCGGCACGATTGCCGAGAAGATCGAGACCCTCAACCTGGCCGAGGCCGCCGCGCACCCCGACTTCTCCTATCGTCCGGAAACGGGCGAGGAAAAATTCCACTCCTTCGCGGGCGTGCCCATCGTGCGGCGCGAGCGGGCCGTGGGCGTGCTGGGTGTCCAGCATGTCGAGCGGCGTCGCTACGAGGAAGTGGAGATCGAGGCGTTGCAGACCGTGGCGATGGTGCTCTCCGAGCTCATCACCAACGCAGGTCTGATTGACGACGATTACGCCGCCTCGCTGGATCCCACGCACAACGCCCCCGAGCAGCTGCGCGGCCTGCCGCTGGTCAAGGGACTGGCACAGGGCACGGCGGTCTACCACCAGCCGCGCGTCACCATCGAGCACATCGTCGCCCAGGACACCGAGGCCGAGCGCCAGCGCGTGATCCTCGCCTTCGACAAGATGCGCGAGCAGATCGACCGCATGGCCGGGCAGGCCGAGTTCGGCGTGGGCGGCGAGCACGAGGAAGTGCTCGAGACCTACCGCATGTTCGCCTACGATGAAGGCTGGACGCGCCGCATCAACGAGGCGATCGATTCCGGCCTTACCGCCGAAGCCGCGATCGAACGCGTGCAGCAGCGCACCCGCATGCGCATGCGCCAGATCGACGACGCGCTCCTGGCCGACCGCATGCACGATCTGGAGGACCTGGCGAACCGCTTGCTGCGCATCGTCTCGGGCCAGATCGGCACGGCGGCCTCGCTGGGCCTGCGCAACGATGCGATCCTGATCGCGCGCAACCTGGGGCCGGCCGAGCTCCTCGAATACGACAAGCGGCGTTTGAAGGGCGTGGTCCTGGAAGAAGGCTCGCTCACCAGCCACGTGGTGATCGTGGCGCGGGCGATGGGCATTCCGGTGCTGGGCCGCGTGCGGGGCCTTCGCGGCTATGTGCGCGAGGGCGATACGCTGCTGCTCGATGCCGAGCAGGGCATGGCCACGGTCCGCCCCTCGCCGGGCGCGATCGAAGCGTTCGAGGCGCGCTTTGCCAAGAACCGCGAGAAGCAGGCGGTCTACGCCTCGATGCGCGATGTCGAGCCGGTCACGAAGGATGGCACGCGCATCCAGGTGCGCATCAACGCGGGCCTGCGCGACGATATCGCCAATCTCAGCCTGACCGGCGCGGACGGCATTGGCCTCTTCCGCACCGAGTTCCAGTTCCTCGTCTCGGCCACGCTCCCTGCGCGCGAGCGCCAGACGCGCCTCTACCGCGACGTTCTCGATGCGGCGGGTTCCAAGCCGGTGGTCTTCCGCACCGTCGACATCGGCGGTGACAAGACGCTGCCCTACCTGCGCCATGATGACGGCGAGGGCGAGGAGAACCCGGCGATGGGCTGGCGCGCGCTGCGCGTCGCGCTCGAACGCGAGGGCCTGCTCAAGGTCCAGGCGCGCGCGCTGCTCGAAGCGGCCGGAGGGCGCGAGCTCAACGTGATGTTCCCGCTCGTCGCCGAACCCTGGGAATTCGACGAGGCCAAGGCCGTGTTCGAGGGCCAACTGGCGTACCTGCGCAAGACCAAGCGGATGCTGCCCGAGGCGATCCGCTACGGCGTCATGCTGGAGGTGCCCGCGCTGGCCGAGCAGCTCGACATCCTCGCGCCCAAGATCTCGTTCCTGTCCATCGGCACCAACGATCTGACCCAGTTCCTCTTTGCCGCGGACCGTTCCAACCCCAAGCTGGCCGAGCGTTACGACTGGCTCAGCCCTGCGATCCTGCGCTTCCTGCGCCGGGTGGTGACTTCGCTGGAGGGCAGCAACGTCGATATCGGGGTGTGCGGCGAGATGGGCGGGCGCCGTCTGGAGGCGCTGGCCCTGTTGGGGCTGGGCATCCATCGCCTTTCGATCACCCCGGCCTCGGTCGGGCGCATCAAGGACCTTGTCGGCAAGACCGATCTGGGCGAGATCGAGACCGCGATGCGCGGCTGGCTGGCCGAGCCGCCCGCCAACCTTCGCGAGACGATGCACGCCTGGGCCTCGGCACGCGGGCTTCTCACCGACTGATCCTTGGTGATCCCAAGTGATCCTTTCGTGCGGCCTGTGCACCGTCATGGCTCGCACGCGGCGCAAGAGCGGGAAATGCGAACGGCAGGCGTGCAAATTGCACGTCCTGGCGCGCGATGGTGGGAAGGTGTTAAAACTTTTTGGTTCCAGAGGCCCTCTTCGATTGACTTTGTCGTGTCGTAAAGGTTGGTTAGCGCGCGCAGACAGACCGTGTTCTGATCGCCGCTCGTGCCCCTCGGAGCCTAATGGATAACGTGGAAACACCCGAACCGACCTCGCAGCCCCTCACTGCGGGCCAGACCCTGCTCAAGGCCCGCGAAGAGGCCGGTCTCAGTCGCGCCGACATCGCCTCGCGCACCAAGGTTGCCGAGCGCCATATTCTCTCGATCGAGGAGGACCGTTTCGAGGACCTCGCCGCGCGCACCTATGCCGTTGGTTTCTCGCGGGCCTATGCCCGTGCGATGGGGCTCGATGAAAAGGTCATCGCCGAGAAGGTGCGCGCCCAGCTTGACGCGCACGAGCCCTATGCGCCGGTCACCCAGCCCAGTTTCGAGCCCGGCGATCCCGCCCGCGTGCCCTCCAGCGGCCTCGCCTGGCTGGCGGGCGGCGCGGTCGTCCTGGTGATCGGCCTCGTCTTCTATTTCTGGAGCAGCGTGTTCTCGCCCGAAGGCGAGCTGCCCTCGCTTCTGCCCGGCGATGAACCGAGCGCGGCGCCCACTCCGGCGCAGGCTGTCGCCGCGCCATCCCCTTCGGCCGCGGTCCCGTCCGGGCCGGTCGTGCTGACGGCCAACGCCGACCAGGTCTGGCTGCGCGTCTCGGATGGCAGCGGCGCCACTCTGGTGGAAACGGTGCTGGCGCGCGGCGAGAGCTGGACCGTGCCCGCCGATGCCGACGCGCCCACGCTGCGCACCGCGCGTCCCGACGCCCTTGCGATCACCGTGGGCGGCACCGCGGTACCTGCGCTTTCGGACAAGCCCGAGACCGTCTCGGGGGTTTCGCTCGCGCCGCGCGATCTGCTCGGGAGCACCGCTCCCGCGCCCGCCTCGAGTCCGGCCGCCACGCCCGCCCCAACGTCCACGCCCACGGCTGCGAGCACGCCTGCGCCCCGCGCGACCTCGACGCCGACCGCGCGCACCAGTCCGGCGGCCAGCCCGCGTCCCAGCCCGACGCCGAGCCGCACGGCCACGGCGCGCCCGAGCCCGGCGCCCAGCCGCACGGCTGCTGCACGTCCGGCCACGGCCCGCCCGAGCCCGAGCACGCCGGCCACGCAGGAGAGCGGCGGCCCGGTCTCGATCCTGCCGACCGGCAACGCAAGCCCGAGCCCGACCACGGTATCCACGACTTCCGAATAAGCCAGCCTCGACAGGTGCAGGTGCCTTGCGGCAAGCAGGGGGCCTGTCGCCCGTGGTTCATCCCCTGTTCGATGCCGGGCGCCCATGGTTGCAGCCGCCGGGCCTCAGGGGCCCAGAGACGGAGAAGAATTAGGCGATGATTGCGTATCCCACCAAGACACAGGTGCTCCGCCGCCTGCCGCGCACCTCGGCCCTGGCCGCACTGGCCGTCGCGCTCGTGGCGAGCGTGAGCCCGGTTTCGGTGGCCGCGCAGGACAGCACCGACGCGCGCCTGCGCAAGGTCGAGAAGGAAGTGAGCGCGCTCCAGCGCAAGGTCTTCCCCGGCGGCAGCGGCACTTTCTTCGAGCCCCAGATCACCGCGCCCGCCGCCGGATCGCCGGAGCCCCAGACGGCCACGAGCACGCCGGTCAGCGATCTTCTGAACCGCATGGAAGCGGTGGAATCGCAGATGGCGCGCCTGACCTCGCAGGTTGAGCAGAACAGCAACCGCCTGGCCCTCCTGGAGGAAAAGGTCGCCGCCTCGGCTCCGGTTGCCGCCGCGCCCGCGCCCCAGAGCACCCCACAGGCAGAGCCGGTCAGCGCCTCGCAGAACAACCTGTCGGCGATGAGCGGCGGGGTCATCAAGACGCCCCCGGCTTCGGCTTCGGCTGCGGCTGCAAAGCCTGCGCCCGCCCAGCCTGCTCCGACCCAGCCTGCGCCTGCCACCAGCGCCCGCGCGCAGGGCGTGCAGGCGATCGTCAAGCCGCAGACCGCCGATGCGGGTGAGGACGAGTACACCTACGGCTTCCGCCTGTGGGACGCGGGCTACTTCCCCGAGGCGCGCCAGCAGCTCAAGATCTACCTTGAGAAGTACCCCAACCACCGCATGGCGAGCTATGGCCGCAACCTGCTGGGCCGCGCCTGGCTCGACGACAAGAACCCGTCCGAAGCGGCCAAGTGGTTCCTCCAGAACTACCAGGCCGACAAGCAGGGCGCCCGCGCGGCCGACAGCCTGCTGTACCTGGGCATCGCGATGAAGCAGCTCAAGGACACCAAGCGCGCCTGCATCGCGCTGGCCGAATTCAGCGAGACTTACGCCTCCGAAGCGGCCGGACGTCTGGGCTCGCTCTATTCCACCACGCGCAATGGGCTTGACTGCAACTGATCCCGCGCTGGTCCCGGCTCCCGAGGCGGTCGATCGGTTTCGCGCCGATCTGACCGCGCTGTGGGGCTGGGCGCTGGCGGATGAGGCCGTGCGCCTGGGCCTTGCGGTTTCGGGCGGGCCGGACAGCACCGCGCTGCTGCTGCTCGCCGCCGCGGCCTTTCCGGGCCGGGTCGAGGCCGCGACCGTCGAGCATGGCCTGCGCCCCGAAAGCGCGCAGGAGGCCGCCGATGTCGCGGCGCTCTGCGCGACGCTGGGCGTGCTCCATGCCATTCTCCCCGTTACCGTGGCCGAGGGCAACGTGCAGGCCATGGCCCGCGCCGCGCGCTACGCCGCGCTGGCGACCTGGGTCGAGGAGCGGCAATTGGCCGCGATCCTCTCGGCCCACCACGCCGACGACCAGGCCGAGACACTGCTGATGCGCCTCAACCGCGCGAGTGGAGTGGCCGGACTTGCCGGAACGCGTGCGCTCGGCCGGGTACCCGAGACGCAGATCCCGCTTTTGCGCCCGGTGCTGGGCTGGCGCCGCAGCGAGCTGGCCCAGATCGTCGAGGCGGCCGGGGTCGAGGCCGCGCAGGACCCCAGCAACGCGAACGAGCGCTACGACCGGGTGCGGCTGCGCAAGGCGCTGGCGCAGGCGGACTGGATCGACGTTTCGGCGGTCGCGCAAAGCGCCGCACACCTGGCCGAAGCGGACGCCGCGCTCGCGTGGATGGCGGACCTCGAATACCGCTCGTGCCTCAAGAAGGAGCCGATGGGGCTGCGCTACAAGCCGCAGGCCCCGCGCGCGGTGGCCCTGCGCGTGGTCGCCCGGATCGTCACCGAACTCGACGGACAGGAACCGCGCGGAAGCGCCGTTGCACGCCTGTTCGAGGCGCTGTGCGCGGGCGAGCCTGCCTCTATCGGCAATCTTGTCGTGCGACCCAACGCGGGCGGGTGGAGCTTTGCCAAGGCGCCGCGCCGGGCGGTGAAGAGTTAGAAGAGGGATATCCGAGGGCCATTGCCCTCGGGCTCCCCGAACTGTCTAGCTCACCTTGCGCGGGCTGCCTTGGCTGAGCGTGGTGAGGTCGCCGATTCTATCAGGTCCTACCCCTCGACGAGGCTGTCCCCCATGCCCACGTGCTTGCCGCGCGTGATGTAGACCTTGTCGCCCAGCTTGGTCATCTGGAACAGCTTGGCCGCGAAGGGATCGGGCATGCCCACGCAGCCGTGGCTGGCAAATCCCTTTTCCACCTGCGAGCCGTGCAGCGAGACGCCGTCGTTCGTCAGGCGCTGCATGTAGGGCATCGGCGCGCCGGTGTAGATGTTCGAGACGTGGTCGATGTCCTTCTCGGTAATGGGAAAGACGCCGGTGGGGGTGGGCTTTTCCTGGCTGCCGAGCAGAACGGCCGTCGCCCCGATCTCGTAGCCGCCGCGAAAGACCGAGAGCACGCGCGCGTCGAGGTCCACGGTGATGACCAGCGGGCCATCGGGCACGCCGTCCTCGTCCCAATGCCATTCGCCGTAGCGGATCGGGCCTTCGATGGGGAGGATGCGCTTGATGACGAACGGCTCGTCCGGCGCGGGGGCAGGGGGCTCGGCTGGGGCTGGCGCTGGCGCAGGTTCGACCTTGGCAACCTCCACCGGACTCGGCGAGGCCTCAGGCGCCGGATCCGAGCGGCCTACAAGCGTCAGCACGCCGCCGATGACCACGATGGCGCCAAGGCCGGAAAGCAGGAGAAGGCGGGAACTCACGTCGGCGGGTCACTTCGTGTGGGGTCTGTCTACCCGGTCCTGATCGCAGATCGCCCGCCTGTGCGCCAGTGCCTTGGCGCCGGGTGTCCCGGAGCGGGAAAGGGGCCTTACCCCGCCGGGTCGTCACCGTGCGCGGTGATCCCGCCGCGCAGGATGGCGTTCGCGATCTCGGCCACTTCGGCGGGGCTGCGGTCCTGTGTCCACACGGCGTAGCGCAGCCCCAGGAACACGTTCATGCCCATGATCGCCCAGGCGTGGGCTTCCTCCACGTCGGCGCGCAACTCACCCTTGCGCACCCCGTCGGCGAGGCGCTCGGTGATGCGGCTCGCGGTGCCTTCGTAGTGCGCGCGGAAGGTCGCGGGATCGACGAACTCGCACTCGTCGATGATCCGGTAGATCTCCTTGTGCTCGTTCGCGAACTTGAGGAAGTTGGTGAGCGCCACGCGCTCGGCTTCCAGCGCGGGAAGCTCGGTGCGCCGGGCCTCGCGCGCGGCTTCGCGTACGCGCGCGCTGAGGTCGCTGACGAGCGCGCGGTAGATCTCGTCCTTGGAATCGAAATAGGTGTAGAAACTGCCCAGCGCGGTTCCGGCGCGCTGCGTGATCGAGGTGATCGAGGCCTCGTGAAAGCCCCGTTCCCCGAATTCGATGGCCGCCGCGTCGAGCAGCTTGCGCCGCGTCTTGCGCCCGCGCTCGGTGCGCGGAATCTTGTCCGCTGGCGGGTTTGCGCCATTTTCGGTGGGGGACGGCGCGCCGTTCGGATCCTCCAGGGGGGGCTTTTCTGTGCTCACGAAGCCACAGCTATCGGCTCTTGCGAGCCTTGGCAAATCTTTGGAGTTGAAACCCGGTTCAAGTATCAATAAGCAGAGCCCAACAAGAATTGGTTCATTGGGAGTGAATGCTATGAACAAGGCGCGATTCCGCGTTCGTGAGGTGAGTGCGCTGGCGCTTCTCGCCGGGTTGGGGGCTCTTGTCGTTTCGGCTCCGGCCACCGCACAGGAGGCGGAGGCCGCCCCCGCACAGGCCGAAACGCCGCCCGAGGCCACCGGCGGCGCGATCATCGTCACCGCCCGCCGGCGCGAAGAGCGCCTCGTCGATGTGCCCATCGCGGTGACCAGCTTCAGCGGGGAGCAGCTTGCCAAGACCGGCGCGCTCGATGTCACCGAGATCGCCCAGTCGGCCCCCAACGTGACGCTCGAACCCTCGCGCGGGACCAACTCCACGCTGTCGGCCTTCATCCGCGGTATCGGCCAGCAGGACCCGGTCTCGGGCTTCGAGCAGGGCGTGGGCATCTACCTTGACGATGTCTACCTCAACCGTCCGCAGGCCGCCGTCCTCGACATCTATGACGTTGAGCGCATCGAGGTCCTGCGCGGGCCGCAGGGTACGCTCTACGGACGCAACACCATTGGCGGTGCGGTCAAGTACGTGACCCGGAACATGCCGATGGAACCCTCGATCAAGGTGCGCGGGACGCTGGGTACCTACGACCAGGCCGACGTGGTGGTGACGGCCTCGACGCCGCTGACCGACCTTGTCCGCGTGGGCGGTTCGTTCGCGCGTCTTTCGCGCGGCGGCTTTGGCGACAACCTCACCACGGGAGAGGAAAACTACAACAAGGACATCTGGGCGGGACGCGCCAGCCTCGAGATCGGCGGCTACGGCGAGCCGGTGCTCATCAAGATCTCGGGTGACTACACCAAGGACAATTCCAACGCGCGCGGCGGCCACCGCCTGATCCCGGGCTTTTCGAGCGGCGCGCCGGTGCTGGACGATGTCTACGACACCCGCGGCGGGCTGATGGACCCGGCCCAGTACGTCGAGGCCTATGGGCTTTCGATGAACGCGACGGCGGACCTCTCGGACACGCTGACGCTCAAGTCGATCAGCGCCTGGCGCAAGGATTCCAGCGCCTCGCCGATCGACTTCGACGCGCTGCCCGCGGTCGACCTCGACGTCCCGGCCTACTACCGCAACGAACAGCTGAGCCAGGAATTCCAGCTGCAGTACGATGACGGCGGCGCGCTCCAGGCGCTGGTCGGCTTCTACTACCTGACCGCCACCGCCGACACCCAGTTCGACGTGCGCCTGTTCACCGCGTTTGACGGCCTCACCGCCTTCACCCAGGCCGATGTCGACACCGACACCTGGGCGGCCTTTGCCGACTTCACCCTCGATATCACCGACCAGCTCAGCCTGTCGGGCGGTGGCCGCTACACCTGGGACAAGCGCTCGGCCTCGATCCTGCGCCAGAACTACCTCGGCGGTGGCTCGCCGGTCTTTGGCGGCGCGGGCATTCCCTTCGGCGAGGCGAGCACCAACTTCTCGGGCTCGGCGACCTTCAAGAAGTTCACCCCGCGCGTCTCGCTCTCGTTCAAGCCGACCCCTGACCACAACATCTACGGTGGCTTCAGCCAGGGCTTCAAGGGTGGCGGCTTCGACCCGCGCGGCGTGGGCGTGAACGCGCCGACCAGCAACCCGAGGGGCATTCCCAGCGACGGCGAGATCGCCGATTACCTGAGCTTCGATCCCGAAACGGTGAACAGCTACGAGATCGGCTACAAGGGCAACCTCTTCGGCGGTGATCTCTACGTGGCGCTCGCGGCCTTCCACATGGACTACAGCGACGTCCAGATCCCGGGCTCGGCGGGCTGCACGGTGGACGGCATTCCGACCTTCTGCGGGGTCATCACCAATGCGGGCAAGGCCAAGATCGACGGTATCGAACTGGAGACCAACGCCACGCTTGCCCGCGATTTCCTCGGCATGGGTGACCGCCTGACCTTCGCGGGATCGCTGGGCTGGATCGATGCGCGCTACACCGAGTACGAGGGCCTCATCGCGGGCGTTCCGACCGACGTCTCGGACTACCGCAAGATCCAGAACACGCCCGAATGGACCGGCAGCGGTACGCTGGGCTACGAAACGCCGGTCGGCGATGGCGACCTCTCGTTCAGCTCGACCCTCTCGTTCCGCAGCAAGACCTACCAGTTCGAGGTGCCCAACCCCTACCTCGACCAGGGCTCCTATGCGCTCATCGATGCAAGCATCGTCTACACCGCGCCCGGCGGGAACTGGAGCCTGGGCGTCCACGGCAAGAACCTGACCGACAAGCGCTACAAGACCTCGGGCTACACCTTCATGGCCGCCGATCCGCTGACCGGCGCGCTGGCGAGCCCGCTGACCCCGACGCTGGGCACCGAGGGCACGCTGACCGCGTTCTACGGCAACCCGCGGCAGGTCTTCGTGACCGCGTCGCTGGAATTCTGAACGTAGACACGCACTAGAGGCAGGGCCTACCGGTCCGGCTGGGCGGCGATGCTGGGGGGCATGCCGCGCGGCCGGACCGGACCAGACCGGACGAGGGACGGGCTTTGCCAGGAAAGGATATCCCAACGATGGACTACGCGCTCCACCGCTATCGCAGCGCCTGTGGGCGGCTGGATCTGGTCGCGCGCGACTATCCGGCCGCGCGCCCCGACGCGCCCGTGCTGCTGCTCATGCACGGGCTCACCCGCAACAGCGCCGACTTCGCGCCGGTCGCGGCCTATCTTGCAGGCGAGTACCGCCTGATCGTGCCCGACCAGCGCGGGCGCGGGCTCTCGCAGTGGGACCCGGACCCGGCGCAGTACCGGCCCGACATCTACTGCGCGGACATGTTCGCGCTGCTCGACGGACTGGGCATTGAGGACTGCGGCGTGATCGGCACCTCGATGGGCGGGCTGATGGCGCTGGTCATGCAGGCGATGCGCCCGGGCTTTGCCAGGGCCATGGTCTTCAACGACATTGGCCCTGTTCTCGAGGCCGAGGGCCTGACCCGCATCCAGGGCTATGTCGGGCCGGGTGGTCCCATGGCGGACTGGAATGCGGCCGCCGCGCGGTGCCGGGCCATCAATTCCTCGGCCTTTCCCGATTTCGGGCAGGCGGACTGGATGGCCTTCGCGCGCCGGACCTGCGTGGAGAACCCGGACGGGACGGTCTCCTTTGCCTACGACCCGGAAATCTCGAAGGGCGTGTCGGGCGAGGATGCGACCGTGGTGCCGCCCGATCTGTGGCCCTTGTGGGACGCGCTCGATGCGATCCCGGTGCTGGTCATTCGCGGCGCGATTTCGGACCTCCTGAGCGCGGCGACCGTTGCCGAGATGGCCAGCCGTCATTCCGGGCCCTATGAAGCGGTGGAAGTTCCGCGCGTGGGCCATGCCCCGATCCTCGACGAGGCGCCCGCGCGCGCCGCGATCACCGCCTTCTGCAAGGAGCACATGGGCTGACATGGCCACACTGGACACCTCCCGCGCCGCGCCCCCACCCGCACCCGCTTCCGCACCTGCTTCCGCACTGGGGGAGCGCAAGGCCGCGTCGCCCAACCTGGTGCTGGCGATGCTGCTGCTGGTCTACATCTTCAATTTCGTGGACCGGCAGATCCTGGCGATCCTCGCCGCGCCGATCCAGGCGGATCTCGACCTGTCCGACGCGCAGATGGGCCTGTTGGGCGGGCTCGCCTTCGCGATCCTCTATTCGACGCTGGGTGTGCCACTGGCCTCGCTGGCGGACCGCACGAGCCGCTCCTGGGTCATCACCGGCTCGCTCGTGTGCTGGAGCCTGTTCACCGCCATGTGCGGTCTGGCGCAGGGGTTCTGGCACATCTTCCTGGCCCGGCTTGGTGTGGGCATCGGCGAGGCGGGCGGCGTTGCGCCGTCCTACGCGGTGATCGGCGACCACTTCCCGTCCGAGCGGCGCGCCTTCGCGCTCTCGATCTACTCGCTGGGCATTCCTCTGGGTTCGGCGGCCGGCGTGCTGGCGGGTGGCTATGTCGCGGCGACGGTGGACTGGCGCGCGGCCTTTGCGGTGGTGGGCCTGTGCGGCCTCCTCATCGCGCCCGCCTTCAAGTTCGTGGTGCGCGACCGCCCCAAGCCCGCCGTGGCGGACCGGGGCCCGGCTGCACCCACGCTGGGCGCGGTGGCCCGCGTGCTTGCGCGCAAGAAGGCGTTCTGGCTGCTGAGCTTCGGCGCGGCCTCCAGTTCGATGCTGGGCTATGGCCTCGCGTTCTGGCTGCCGAGCCTCCTCCAGCGCAGCTTCGCGCTCGACCTTGTCCACACCTCCTGGTTCATCGGGGCGGTGCTGCTGATCGGGGGAACGGTGGGCGTCCTTCTGGGCGGTATCCTGGCCGACAAGCTGGGCAAGGCCGACCGGGCCTTCTACGGCTGGGTTCCGGCGATGGCCTATACCGTCGCGGTGCCGCTCTTTGCCGCCGGGATCTGGACCTCGAGCGTGCCGCTGGCCTTTCTCCTCTTCCTCGTGCCCCAGGCGCTGGCCTACGTCTGGCTGGGGCCGGTGACTTCGGCGATCCAGCATCTGGTCGATCCACCCGCGCGCGCGACCGCTTCGGCGCTCTTCCTCCTCATCAACAACCTCATCGGGCTTGGTGGCGGGATCTATGCGCTGGGCGCGCTCTCGACCGCGCTGACGCCGGTTTACGGGAGCGAGGCGCTGCGCATGTCGATGCTCTTCGCGCTGGTGCTCTACCTTGTCGCCGCCACGCTGATGGCGTTGGCCGGGCCGTTTCTGCGCCGGGAGTGGGTGGACGAAGTAAAGTAGGAGCCCGAGGGCCATCGCCCTCGGAATCCCCAAACTGTCGACCTCACCTTACGCGCGCACCGCGGCGTGAGAGAGGTGAGGTCGCCCGTTTTGGGGGCAAGGGGCGATGGCCCCTTGAAGCAATCACTTCTCTCCATCTTTTCAGATCGGTAGCTCGGTCGTCGACTTGATCTGCGAGAGCGCCACGATCGAGTTCACTTCCTGCACGCCGGGCAATTGCGAGAGCTTGCCGAAGAAGAAGCGCTCGTAGGCCTTGATGTCCTCGGCGACGACGCGGATCATGAAGTCGATCGAGCCCATCATCACGTAGCAGTCGAGCACCTCGGGAAAGTCGCGGATCTGTGCGGCGAACTCGTCGAGGTTGGCGCGGCCGTGGGCGTTGAGCTTGACCTGCACGAAGACGTGCGCGTTGAGCCCCACTTTCTCGCGGTCGATGATGGCCACGCGGCGCACGATCACGCCCTCGCGTTCAAGCCGGTCGATGCGCCGCCAGCAGGGGGATGCAGACAGGCCCACCTTCTCGGCGATCTGCGCCGTGGTCTGGCTGGCGTCGCGTTGCAGCTCGCGGAGAATTTTTCGCTCATAGGCGTCAAGCTCGGTCATATTGACCTATATAGTCCCTTCTGGAGGATGGTCCATTCACTGGGAGGCTCGACGGGGCCGGAATGAGAAAAGATTTTCCGTGGCGCACACGCTATAGGCGGTCTCCCAAGCAAAGGAGTGATACGATGGTTGTCGCCGCCACGCGCAGCGTACCCGAAGAATGCATCCGCCTCGAAGATCCCAAGGCCGGTCTCGATGGCTACATCGTCATTCACTCCACCGCACGCGGCCCCGCGGCGGGCGGCTGCCGGTTCTGGACCTACGATGCCCCCGAGGCGGCGCTTGCCGACGCGATGCGCCTTGCCGAAGGCATGAGCTACAAGAACGCCTCGGCCGAACTGCCGCTGGGGGGCGGCAAGTCGGTGATCCGCCGTCCCGCCGGGGACTTCGACCGCAAGGCCCTGTTCGAAGCCTTCGGCGAGGCGGTCGAGCGCCTTGGCGGGCGGTATGTCACCGCCGAGGACGTGGGCACGACGATTGCCGACATGGAAGCCATCGCCACCAACACCCGCCACGTGGCCGGGCGTACGGCGCGTCCCGGCTTTGCGGGCGGCGATCCCTCGCCGTGGACGGCGCTGGGCGTGTTCGAGGCGATGAAGGCGGCGGCAAAGCTGCGCTTCGGCGGCTCGCTGGCGGGAACGACCGTGGCGGTGCAGGGCGTAGGCAGTGTGGGCGGTCGCCTCGCGCGTCTGCTTGCCGAGGAGGGTGCAAAGCTCGTCCTCGCCGATATCGACGGCGCGCGTGCGTCCGCGCTCGCCGAGGAACTGGGCGCGCAGCTGGCCTCGATCGACACCATTGCCGGGATCGCCTGCGATGTCTTCGCGCCCTGTGCGCTGGGCGGCGCGCTCGATGGTGCAACCGTCGCGGGCCTCAAGGCCGGGCTCGTGTGCGGGGCGGCCAACAACCAGCTTGCCACCCCCGAGATGGCGCAGGCGCTGGCGGCGCGTTCGATCCTCTACGCGCCCGACTACGTCGTGAACGCGGGCGGCATCATCAACGTGGCCGCCGAATACCTGGGTGAAAGCGAAGACCAGGTGCGTGGCCGCGTGCTGGCAATCGGGCCGCGCACGGCCGGGATCCTGGAGATGGCCGAGGCGGAAGGCCTGACCAGCTCGGCGGTCGCGGACCGTGAGGCGGAAGCCAAGATGCGCCGCCCCGAGGTCGCGGAAACCGCCTGAATTCAGGCGGCGCGCAGGAGGTTGCGACCTTCGCGCTTGGCCCGGTAGAGGGCGCCGTCCGCTTCGGCAAGTAGCTGCTCGGCGCCTTCTGTCCCCTTGAGCGTGGCGACCCCGATACTGGCGGTGACCGAGTCGGGGCCATCGGCGCCCCAGTCCGCGGTCTCGATGGAGACGCGCACCCGCTCCCCCACGTTCTGCGCGGTGGCGCTGTCGGCGCCCGGCAGGATCAGCACGAATTCCTCGCCGCCAATGCGTCCGGCCATGTCGGAAGAGCGCACCGCGCCGCTGCACAGGGCGGCCGTCTTGCGGATGACCGCATCGCCCGTGCCATGGCCGTAGCGGTCGTTGATGCTCTTGAAATGGTCGATGTCGAGGATGGCGACGCTGAGCGGTGTGCCGTCTTCGAGCGCGTGACGCATCTCGGTTTCCAGAAAGCTGAGCGCGCTGCGCCGGTTGGCGATGCCGGTGAGGGCATCGGTCTGGGCCATGAGCATCGCCATGTCCGCCTGCTTCTCGGCCAGTTCGCGCGCCTCGGCCAGCCGCAGGTTGGCAATCGTGGTCTCGGTCACATCCTGGAAGATCCCGAACAGGCCCACCGCATCGCCCGCGGCGTTGCGCTCCACATCGCCGCGGCTGCGCACGTAGCGTTCCTCTCCCTGGACGGTGAACAGGCGGGCCTGGAAATCGAAGGGCTCGTGGGTTTCCACCAGCTTGGCGAGGAAGGCCTCCACCTTGGGTCGGTCATCGGGATGGTAGTAGTTGATCGCGCCCTCAAGCGGCGGGTTGGGACCCGGCTCCAGCCCGTGGATGTGAAACACCTCGTCCGACCAGAACACTTTCTGCTTGGCCAGATCGAGCCGCCAGTGGCCGACATGGGCAAAGTGCTCGGACATCTCCAGCCAGCGGTTGGCGCGGCTGACCTCGGTGATGACCCGGTCGCGCGCGCCCAGGAGCGCGGCCAGCGGAAGCGCCGAAAGCAGCAGTACGAGCAGGTAGAACTGCATGAACAAGGTAGCCGCAAAGGGGCTGCGGTCGCGCATCAGGTGGATCGGCCCGCTGTCGGTCAGGGTCAGGCTCGAGCCGATGACGGCAATGATGAGGATGCTCGTCATCGCGCCGTTCGGGCCGATCAGGTAGGTCGCGATGATGACCGCCATGAGCGGAACGAACAGCAGCGGGAAGGTGCTCTGGTGGAACACCACATAGCTGACGACGGCAACGGTCGCGAGGATCAGGACCGGCGTGAGGAGAAGCCGCGGATGGCGCAGCAGGCTCGCGGAATATCCGTGGGCAATGTTGAGGATGAGGGGCACCACGATCATGATGCCAAGGCTCACCGTGGTCGCCCAGGAGACGAACATGATCGACAGTCCCGCGCCCGTCAGCGCCGAGGCAATGGCGCCGCTCAGCGTGCCGGTCAGGAGCGCGGCGATGCAGAACTGCACGACGCTCAAGGGTCTGTAGATCGTTTCGCGCTCGCGATTGATTTCCCGGATGCAGAAATAGCCGATGGCCGCTTCCAGCGTGTTCGCGGTGGTGAAGGCCGCGATCTCCACGACCGGGATCTGGGCATAGAGATTGGCCGCGAAGCTGGCGAGGGCGATGGCGAGGAACATGGCCGGCCGCTGGGCGGAGCGGCACAGGAGCAGTCCGGAAATCGAAATGCCGCTCGCGGGCCAGACGGTGGCGATCCCATCGGTGCCTTCGGTCAGCTTGAGGGCGATGGCCGCACAGGCAAAATAGGCAACGCCGACCAGGGCAGGCCAGATGCCCACATGAGTCGAAAGACGTTGGCCGTTTTGCATAAGGGCGTTTCGCATTGGGGCAGTTAATTCCCACTAAACAGATTTGCGGAGCGTTGGAAAGTCCCGTGCGTTCCCCTCGGGGAAAGCCGATAAGGCCCCGGAAAGTTCCATAATTGGCAGGGCCCTGGCCAGGATGCACGTGTGCATTCGATTGCCGGGGGGCGGTACACAGGTTAGCTTCGCAGCCAAACCGACGGGCCCGCAAGAAGGAGTTAGGAAATGGTCGCAGCGCGGGCGCTTGGATTGGATCTGGCCTTGCAGGGCGGAGGCGCGCACGGCGCCTTTACCTGGGGGGTGCTCGACCGCCTGCTGGCCGAGGAGCGCATCTGGATCTCGGCCCTGAGCGGGGCGAGCGCCGGGGCGGCCAACGCCGCGGTCTTTGCCAGTGGGCTCGTCACCGGCGGGCGCGAGGGCGCGGCGGCGGCGCTTGCGCGTTTCTGGGAGGCGATCCACCGCTCGGGACGCAGCGCAGGGCCGCTGCTGCCGATGATGGAGGCCTTCCCGGCGACCTTCGAGGCGCTCTCGCAGATGTGGAGCACGATGCTGGGCAACGTCACCTTGCCCAGTTCGCCCGACATGGGGGCGCGCACGCAGGCTCTCCTGCGCGAGGTCTTTGCCGAGCATATCGACTTTGCGGCGCTGCGCCGGCCCGAGGCGCCCCGCCTGTTCATCTCGGCCACCGACGTGCGCACGGGAAACGCGCGCATCTTCGAGAACGAGGAGCTTTCAAGCGACGTGCTGCTGGCCTCGGCCTGTCTGCCGCTGCTCTTTCCGCCGGTCACCATCGACGGCGTGGACTACTGGGACGGGGGCTATAGCGCCAACCCGCCGATCTTTCCGCTGATCCAGAACAGTCCGAACGATGACATGCTGCTGGTCACGATCAACCCGATGTCGCGCGCAGACACCCCGCGAAGCGCGGCGGAGATCTCCAACCGGCTGACCGAGTTCTCGTTCAACCAGACCCTGATCAAGGACATGCGCGGGCTCGTGCTGATCCAGAACGAGGTCGGCCCGCTGGCGTTCGGCAAGGGCCTGCTGGCGCGCCTGCGGCGCCTGCGCGTCCATGAGATCCACGACGAGGCGACGCTGGGCGCGATGCCCGCGGGCTCCAAGATGATGCCCGTGCGCGAGGTGCTGGAGCACCTCCACGATGCCGGACGCGACGCGGCGGACAGCTGGCTGGCGGCGCATGGTGAGGACCTGGGACGGCGCGGCACGGCCGACCTGGCAACCCGCTACGCGCCCTGAGTGCAAGCGGCGCGACAGGCCCTCAGGTGAATTCCTGAGGGGAGCTACAGGGCAACACACTTTCCAAAGCCCTGAAATCGGCTATTCTTGCCTCTTCCAGATAGGAGCAGGCAGGACAGGCATGGACACAGGCAGCACCAGACCCGAGGGCGCCGAGCCGGGCCCGGGCAACCAGCCGATCGCGGGGCAACTCGCCGAGATCCGCGAGCGTCTGTGTGCCGCCTTTCCCCGCGCGAAGAGCGTGCTGCTGGAGTTCGATGGCACCTTCAAGGCGCATATCGACGTGCGCGAGGGAGAGCTCGTCCCGGCCATCGAGGCGCAGCTGGCGCATATCGACAACGGGCGCTTTACCCGGGTGGAGCATGGCGCAACGCCGCACCACCCCTTCCTTCACCGCATCAGCGCGGTGATCTCGGCCTGAACGCACCCTTGCGGTGAACGCGAAAAGGGGCGGCCTTCCCGGTGTGGAAGGCCGCCCCTTTCGTGTCGGTTCGTGCCCCGGATCAGGGCCGGATATCAGTGGTTGTCGCGCGGCAGACCACGGGTCTGGTGGATGCGCTGGAACTTCTCGGTGCCCTCGAGGATCATGCCGGTGTTCATCTGGCCGACGATCCCGCGCTGGATTTCCTGCCAGGGGGTCTGCGAGGCGGGGTAGGGGTAGCCACCGCGCGCTTCGAGGTCGGCACGGCGCTGGCTCAGTTCCTCGTCCGAAATGAGCACGTCGACGCGGCCCTTGCGAAGGTCCATGCGCACGCGGTCGCCGGTCTGGATGAGGGCAAGGCCGCCCATCGCTGCCGCTTCGGGCGAGGCGTTGAGGATCGAGGGGCTGCCCGAGGTGCCCGACTGGCGTCCGTCGCCGATGCAGGGGAGCGCGCCCACGCCTTCGGTGATGAGGTAGCTGGGCGGACGCATGTTCACGACCTCGGCCGCACCCGGATAGCCGATGGGGCCGGCGCCGCGCATGAACAGCAGCGTGTCGGTGGTGATGCCGACCGAGGGATCGTCGATGCGCGCGTGGTAGTCCTCAGGACCGTCGAACACCACGGCCGGGCCTTCGAAGGCTTCCGGATCGTCGGGGTTCGAGAGGTAGCGTGCGCGGAATTCGTCCGAGATCACGCTGGTCTTCATGATCGCCTGGTCGAACAGGTTGCCGGTCATGACGATGAAGCCGGCTTCCTTCTTGAGCGGGGCGTCGAAGGTCTTGATGACCTTGTCGTCCTCGATCGTGGCGTCGCGGCAGTTGTCGCCGATGGTCTGGCCGTTCGCGGTGATCGCGTCCTCGTTGATGAGGCCCTGGCCCATGAGCTGGGCAACGACCGCAGGCACGCCGCCCGCATGGTAGTAGTCTTCGCCCAGGTACTCGCCAGCGGGCTGCAGGTTCACCAGCAGCGGGATCTTGTGGCCCTTCTCCTCCCAGTCGGTGAGGGGCAGGTCGACGCCGACGTGGCGGGCCAGTGCGGCCAGGTGGATCGGCGCGTTGGTCGAGCCGCCGATGGCCGAGTTGACGCGGATCGCGTTGTGGAAGGCGTCGAGCGTCAGGATGTCGGAGGGCTTGAGGTCCTCGTGCACCATGTCGACGATGCGCTTGCCGGTGCGCCATGCGCATTCCTGGCGGTCGCGGTAGGGCGCGGGGATCGCGGCCGAGCCGGGCAGGGACATGCCCAGCGCCTCGGTCAGCGAGTTCATCGTCGTCGCCGTGCCCATGGTGTTGCAGTAGCCGGTCGAGGGCGCCGAGGAGGAGACGAGCTTGATGAAGCCCTCATCGTCGATCTTGCCCGCGGCCAGCATCTCGCGGGCCTTCCACACGATCGTGCCCGAGCCGGTGCGCTCGCCCTTGTGCCAGCCGTTCAGCATCGGGCCGACCGACAGGGCGATGGCCGGAATGTTGACCGTTGCGGCGGCCATCAGCGCGGCGGGCGTGGTCTTGTCGCAGCCGATCGTCAGCACCACGCCGTCGAGCGGATAGCCGTAGAGCAGTTCGACAAGGCCGAGGTAGGCGAGGTTGCGGTCGAGCGCAGCGCCCGGACGCTTGCCGGTTTCCTGGATCGGGTGGACCGGGAATTCCATGGGAATACCGCCCGCTTCGCGGATGCCTTCACGCACGCGCTCGGCCAGCACCAGGTGGTGGCGGTTGCAGGGCGACAGGTCGCTGCCCGACTGGGCGATGCCGATGATCGGCTTGCCCGAGCGCAGTTCCTCCAGGCTGATGCCGAAGTTGAGGTAGCGCTCCAGGTAGAGCGCGGTCATGTCGATGTTCTCGGGGTTGTCGAACCAGGCGCGCGAACGCAGCTTGGGTTTGGTCTGATCGGTCATGGTGGATCTTGCCTTGCTCAACGCTCGACCGAAACGCGATAGACCATGACATGCCGGTAAGGCGTGCCGGGATCGACGCGGGCCGAGACGAAGTTGGAATGGTTGGGCGCATCGGGGAACTTCTGCGGTTCAAGCGCAATGCCGTCGCCCATGCGGTAAAGGTGGCCGTGCTTGCCGAGGAACGTGCCGTCAAGGAAATTGCCGGAGTAAACCTGGAGGCCCGGTTCGGTCGTCAGCACTTCGAGGACGCGGCCCGATTCGGGATCGGAGAGCCGTGCAGCAAGCTCGGGAGTCTTGGTGAGGCCCTTGTCGAGCGCGAAGTTGTGGTCAACCCCGCGGCCATAGACGATCTGCTGGTCGGTGCCGTCGCGCAGACCCTCTTCCATCGCCTTGCCCGCGCGGAAATCGAACGGGGTGCCTTCGACCGCGGCGAGTTCGCCGGTCGGGATCAGGGTCTCGCTGACCGGGGTGTAGTGGCTGGCGGGCACCGTGAGCACGTTGCCCATCGCGCCTTGCGGTGCGCCTTCACCCGCCATGTTGAAGATGGCGTGGTTGGTCATGTTGATCACGGTCGGCTTGTCGGTGGTCGCGTCGAACGCGATCTGGAGCGAGCCGTGGTCATCGAGGGTGTACGTCACGCGGGCCTGGACAGTTCCGGGATAGCCGGCCTCGCCGTCGGGGCTGGTACGGGTAAAGATCGCGCGCGCGACCTTGCCCGAGGAGACCTTCTCGACCTTCCAGTTCTGCACGTCGAAGCCCTTGCCGCCGCCGTGCAGCGAGTTTTCGCCGTCGTTCTGGGGAAGCTGGTAGGCCGTGCCGTCGAGGGTGAAGCGGCCGTGGTCGATGCGGTTCGCGTAGCGGCCGACCGTGGCGCCCCAGAAGTTGGGTTTGTCCTTGAACAGCTGGAGGTCGTCATAGCCCAGCGTGATGTCGGCAAGTTCGCCGTCACGGTCAGGCGCCATGAACTTCCACAAGGTCGCGCCGAAGGAGAGGATCGTGACCGAGACGCCGTCCGCGCCGGTCAGCGTGACCGAAGTCACCTTGGTGCCGTCGTCCAGCGTGCCCGCGGTGTCCTGGCTCGCCTCGGCGGCGAGGGCAGGCAACGCGCCCGTGGCGGCAAGCGCCATCGCCGCGGTCGACATGAATGCCTTGCTCAATAACCTCACAATCCTGGCTCCCGTAGTATTCTGCAGTCGAATTTTGACTTTCGCGTGATTTTCGTCGGCCATTGACGTGGCCGCTGGCTGCATATAGTCCGACAAATAGATAGAGCGCAAGCCGGATTGCGTCGATGGCACCCGGCCGATGTGACGAGAGGATCACCATGCCTTCAGTTGGAACTTCACCCAGCGCCCCGGTGGCGCAATCGCAGCCTGCGGGCGTGCGGTACGGCCCCGCGCTGGCTCTGCTGGCCAGCCTGTTTTTCATGTGGGGCTTCATTACGGTCATCAACAACACGCTGCTGCCGCACCTGCGTAGTGTGTTCGAACTCAATTACACCCAGACGACTCTCATCGAATCGGTCTGGTTTATTGCCTATTTCGTGGCCTCGATTCCCTCGGCCAAGCTGATCGAGTGGGTTGGCTACAAGAAGTCGCTGGTCATCGGCCTGCTGACCATGGCCGCGGGCGCAGTGGGCATGATGCTGGCCGCGATGATCCCCTCCTACGGCGTGACGCTGGTGATGCTCTTCATCATCGCCAGCGGCATCACCCTGCTGCAGGTGGCGGCGAACCCCTATGTCGCGGTCTGCGGCAAGCCCGAGACCGCCTCGGCGCGCCTCAACCTGGTGCAGGCGCTCAACTCGATGGGCACCATGCTGGCCCCGATGTTCGGCGCCTACCTGATCCTGGGTCGCACCAAGGGCGGTACGGCGGCAGAGGGCGCGGTCGCGCTCACCCAGGCCGAGCGCCTGGCCGACGCGCAGTCGGTCATCCTGCCCTACGCGCTCGTGGCAGGCGTGCTGGTGGTGCTCGCGATCATCATCGCCCGGTTCCCGCTTCCCGCGATGGTCTCGGAAAGCGATGACGCGAAGGAAAAGCGCAAGCACATCATCAACCCGGAACTGTTCAAGCACCGCAACCTGGTGTTCGGCATCCCGGCGATCTTCATCTACCTCATCGCCGAGATCGGCGTGGGCAACCTCTTCATCAACTTCGTCTCGCGCCCCGACATCGGCAACATGTCGCTCGAGCAGGCCGGTCACTACCTGACTTTCCTGTGGGGCGGGATGATGGTGGGCCGCTTCGTCGGCTCGGCGATCATGAGCCGTTTCGATGCCGCGCACGTTCTGGCCGTCTTCTCGGTCGGCGCCTTCATCACCATGCTGGTGACGAGCTTTGCCGATGGCCATGTCGCGATGTGGTCGCTGATCCTGGTGGGCCTGTTCCACTCGATCATGTTCCCGACCATCTTCACGCTGGGCATCAAGGGCCTGGGCCCGCTCACCGAGGAAGCCTCGGGGCTTCTGGTCATGGCGATCGCGGGTGGCGCGCTGGTCTTCGTGCAGGGCTGGATTGCCGATGCCTATGACCTCCAGACTTCATTCCTGCTGACTGCGGCCTGCGAGCTTTACGTCCTGTTCTACGCGCTGTGGGGCTCCAAGCCGACGCACGCCGAGCCGGAACCGGAGCCGGAACCGGACGCGCTGTTCGACTGAATTTGCTCTCCCTTCCGTGAGCAAAGTGCCCCGCGGGACCCTTCGTCAGGTTCCGCGGGGCTTTTTCATGTGTGGTGCGGGCAAAAGAAAAGGGGGCGCGATGGCCCCCTTTTGTACGTGTGCAGGTCTGTGCGATTTACTCCCCGGTGAGCGCGTCCGGCTGGGCCTGCGGGGCGTCGCGATCCTCGATGGCGCTGCGGGTGTCTTCCAGCGCGAGGTCGACGAGCACGTTCATCGCGTCGGCCGCCGCGGCCTCGTCGCCCGCCGCGATGGCGTCGTAGACGCGCACGTGGTCGGGGATCGGGTTGCGGGGCAGGGCGCGGGCGCGCTGCTTGAACTGGGTCGTCCAGTTGACCGCCGCGCCGATCGAGGCGCTGAGCACCATGAGCGCGTCGTTGCGCGTGGCGGTGAGGATGGCGTTGTGGAAATCGCGGTCGGCCGCGCGCCCGGCGTCGGTCGTCAGCGTGTGACGGCGCATCGCGGCCAGCGCGTCCTTCATCGTCTTGAGGTCGTCCTTGTCGCGGCGCCTTGCGGCAAAGCGCGCGGCGGCGGGCTCGACGATGGCGCGCAGTTCGAACAGCGAGCGCACGAATTCGATGTCGGGTTCGCCCGCGAAGGCCCAGCCCAGGACATCAGGATCGAGCAGGTTCCAGCGTTCGCGCGGCAGGACGCGCGTGCCCGCCTTGGGGCGGCTCGCGACAAGGCCCTTGGCCGTCAGCACCTGGATTGCCTCGCGGTAGGCGCTGCGCGAGACTTTCAGCTCCTCGGCAAAGGCCACTTCGCCCGAGAGAACGTCGCCGGGCGCATATTTGCCTGACAAGATGTCGGTGCCCAATCGGTGCGCAATCGCGCCATGAAGCCGGCGCCCCGGTCCGCGCGTTTCATCGGTCTTCCTGGACGTTTCGTCCACCTTCATATTTTTCCCAGTTGTCACAGAAATTCGCACCTCCCACGTGCAACCTACACGCCATCCCGTGCCGAAGGAATGACAAACATTGCGTTTCCTGATCGCACATAATATGTCGGAGTAAATAGGGAGACTTTTCTATGACCGAATTCCGTTCCATCGCAGCCGCAACCGGCGAGCCGCACGGGGACGCCTTTGCCGTCAACACGCCCGCCGATGTCGCAGAGGCCTGCGCCAAGGCGGCGGCCGCGTTCGACACCTACCGGGCGATCGACCTCGAATCGCGCGCCAAGTTCCTCGAGCGAATCGCCGACGAGATCATGGCGCTCGGCGAACCGCTGCTCGAAGCCTACCTGACCGAAAGCGGGCTTCCGCGCGCGCGTTCGGAAGGTGAGCGTGGCCGTACCTGCGGCCAGCTGCGCATGTTCGCCGACGTTGTCCGCAAGGGCCAGTTCCTGCAGATGCGCATCGATCCCGCGCTGCCCGACCGCGCCCCGCCGCGCCCGGACCTGCGCCTGCGCATGATCCCGGTTGGCCCCGTCGCCGTGTTTGGCGCGTCCAACTTCCCGCTCGCCTTCTCGACCGCGGGCGGTGACACCGCCTCGGCGCTTGCCGCCGGTTGCCCGGTCGTCGTGAAGGGCCACCCCGCCCACCCGATCACCGGCAGCCTGATTGCCCAGGCGATCAGCAAGGCGGTGGCCGATTCGGGCCTGCCCGAGGGTGTCTTCCAGCACCTCGTCGGCCCCTCGAACGATCTGGGCGCCGCGCTCGTGCAGGACCCCAACATCATGGCGGTCGGCTTCACCGGCTCGCGCGCGGGCGGTCTTGCCCTCACCAGGCTGGCGCAGGCCCGCGAAGTGCCGATCCCGGTCTACGCCGAGATGTCGGCAATCAACCCGGTCGTGATCCTGCCCGAAGCGCTCAAGGCGCGCGGCGCTGCGCTGGGTGAAGCCTTCGTCGGCTCGCTGTGCATGGGCGCAGGCCAGTTCTGCACCAACCCCGGCCTTGTCGTGACGGTCGAGGGCGATGGCCTTGACGACTTCGTTCAGGCGGCGGCCACGGGCGTCAGCGGTGCCAAGCCGCAGACCATGCTCACCACCGGCATCGCGGACGCCTATGCCAAGGGCGTCGAGAAGCTGGCGGGTGCGCCGGGCATCGAGGAAGTGGCGCGCGGCGAAGCCGGTTCGGCCACCACGGGCGGCGCGGTCCTGTTCCAGACCACGGCCGAGAAGTTCCTCGCTGACAAGGCGCTGGGCGAGGAAGTCTTCGGCTCCTCCTCGGTGATCGTGCGCTGCAAGGACGAGGCCGAGCTCAAGACCCTCCTCGAAGGTCTCGAAGGCCAGCTTACCGCCACGATCCACATGGACGATGCCGACGAAGGCGCGGCTGCCAAGATCCTGCCCACGCTGGAGCGCAAGGTTGGCCGCATTCTCGTCAACGGCTGGCCCACGGGCGTCGAGGTGTGCCACGCGATGGTCCATGGCGGTCCGTTCCCGTCGACCACCGATGCGCGCACGACCTCGGTCGGCAGCCTCGCCATCGACCGCTACCTGCGTCCGGTGAGCTACCAGAACATGCCGCAGAGCCTGCTCGCGCCCGAACTGCGCGACGCGGCCTTCAGCGACGGCGCGCCGCGTCTCGTCGACGGCAAGCTCACCCTCAACTGATCCAATCCATGCCCCGCAGCGCGCCCACCTCATAAGAAGGCGCGCTGCGGACCCTGGGAGAGACCCCTGACATGACTACTCTTCGCCTGCTGCAGCACCGTGCCGAGGACGGCACCCGTTCCGTCATCCTCGCCGAGGGCGATGCCGCGCACGTCCTGACCGGCGTTGCCTCCGTGCGCGAACTCGCGCTGCGCGCCATCGAGGAAGGCAATTCGCTGGCCGCGACCGCACGCGCCTGCGGCATTGGCGATGCCATCGACATTGCGGCCGAGCAGGCGGCGGGCCGCCTCATCGCGCCGATCGACCATGCCGATGACGCCCACGTGCTGCTGACCGGCACGGGCCTCACCCACCTGGGTTCCGCGGAAGGTCGCAACAAGATGCACCAGGCCGCAGCTTCGGGCGAGAACGTCACCGATTCCATGCGCATGTTCTTGGAAGGCCTCGAAGGCGGCAAGCCCGCTGAGGGCCAGGAAGGCCAGCAGCCGGAATGGTTCTACAAGGGCGACGGCTCGCAGCTGGTCGGCCCCGGTGAGGCGCTCACCATGCCCTCTTTCGCCAAGGACGGCGGCGAGGAGCCCGAACTGGCGGGCATCTACATCATCGGCAACGACGGCCAGCCCTATCGCCTGGGCATCGCGCTGGCCAACGAGTTCTCCGACCACGTGACCGAGCGCCACAACTACCTGTGGCTTGCCCACTCCAAGCTGCGCCAGGCGGCACTGGGCGCCGAGCTGCTGCTGGGCGAAGTTCCCGAGAAGATCGAGGGCACCAGCAAGATCGTGCGCGGCGGCGAGACGATCTGGGAAAAGCCCTTCCTTTCGGGCGAGGGCAACATGTCGCACAGCTTTGCGAACCTGGAGCACCACCACTTCAAGTACGACCTGTTCTGCCGCCCGGGCGACATCCACATCCACTTCTACGGCACCGCGACGCTTTCGTTCAGCGACGGTGTGCAGACGGAGGAAGGCGACGTCTTCGAGATCGCGGCCGCGCCCTTCACCCTGCCGCTCGCCAACCCGCTGGCCCGCGCCGCCGAGCGCGCGGTCACCGTCAAGGCGCTCTGAGCCATGGACCCGATCCGCATTGCCATCGTGGGCCTGGGCAAGATTGCCCGGGACCAGCACATCCCCGCCATTCGCGGCAACGGCAACTTCGACATCGCCGCGACCGTGAGCCCGCACTCGCCGCCGATGGAAGGCATCCCCCAGTTCGCCTCGATAGAGGAGCTGCTGGAGAAGGGCCCGGCGGTCGACGCGGTCGCGCTCTGCACCCCGCCCCAGGTGCGCTATGACATTGCCGTCACGGCGCTGAAGGCCGGGATGCACGTCTTCCTCGAGAAGCCGCCGGGCGCCACGCTCGCCGAAGTCGAGGCGCTCAAGGATCGGGCCGACAAGGCCGGCGTCACGCTCTTTGCTTCGTGGCACTCGCGCTTTGCCGCAGGGGTTGCGCCTGCGCGCGCCTGGCTTGCCGAGCGTACGGTGAAGAGCGCGAAGATCGTCTGGCGCGAGGACGTGCGCGTGTGGCACCCGGGCCAGGACTGGATCTGGCAGCCGGGTGGTCTGGGCGTCTTCGATCCGGGCATCAACGCGCTCTCGATCATCACCCACATCCTGCCGCGTCCGATGTTCCTCAAGGACGCGACGCTGAGCCTTCCGGCCAACCGCGCCGCGCCGATTGCCGCCGACATCGATTTCCAGGACACGGCGGGCGCGCCGATCCACATGGACCTCGACTGGCGCCAGACCGGCCCGCAGTCCTGGGACATCACCGTCGAGACCGACGCGGGCGAGCTCAAGCTCTCCAGCGGCGGCGCGGTGCTGACCCTGCCGAGCGGGACCGAGCGTAACGAGGACCTGGAATACGCCGGGCTCTACGCGCGTTTTGCCAACCTCATCCGCGGCGGGCGCAGCGACGTCGATGTCGCGCCGATGCGGCTGGTGGCCGACGCCTTCCTGCGCGGCAAGCGCGAGACGGTTGACGAATTCCACGATTAAGAACGCCCTGGGAGGGGATAGAAGACATGATGAAGGCATTTCGCCACACCGCCGCCACCCTGCTTCTGGGGGTGAGCGTCTTTGCGAGCACGGGCGTCCTGGCCGACACCGCCGGGACCCCGACGCGCGCGACGATCCACGCCGATACGCCGGGCCCGGTCTACGACAAGGACATCTTCACCCAGTTTGCCGAGCATCTGGGTGAGGGCATCTACGGCGGCCTGTGGGTCGGCGAGGACAGCGCGATCCCCAACACCAACGGGTTTCGTAACGACGTGGTCGGCGCGCTGCGCGATCTCTCGGTGCCGGTCATCCGCTGGCCGGGCGGCTGCTTTGCCGACGAGTACCACTGGCGCGAGGGCGTGGGTCCGAGGAAGGACCGCCCGACCAAGGTCAACACCCACTGGGGCGGCGTGACCGAGCCCAACACTGTGGGCACGCACGAGTTCTTCGAGCTGACCCGCCAGGTCGGCGCAGAGGCCTATGTCGCGGGCAACGTGGGCAATGGCTCGCCGCGCGAAATGGCCGAGTGGATCGAGTACATGACCGCGCCTGCTGGCACGTTGGCCGAAGAGCGCGCGGAGAACGGCCACAAGGAGCCCTGGAAGGTCAAGTACTTCGGGGTTGGCAATGAACTATGGGGCTGCGGGGGCAACATGCGTCCCGAGTACGCCGCCGATGTCACGCGCCGCTACTCCACCTTCATCAAGCCGCCTGCGGACACGAAGATCCTCAAGGTCGCGGCGGGCGCCAATGTCGAGGACTACAACTGGACCGAGCAGATGATGAAGATCGCGGGCAACATGCTCGATGGTCTCTCGCTGCACTACTACGTCCACCCCGCAGGGGGCTGGCCGCCGCGCGCACCTGCCGTCGATTTCGACGAGAGCGGCTGGGCCGACGCGCTCCACGAAGCCTGGCGCATGGATGAGCTGATCACCAAGCACAGCGCGATCATGGACAAGTACGATCCCGAGAAGCGCCTGTTCCTGGCCGTGGACGAATGGGGTTCGTGGTATGCCCAGGACGAGGGCACGCACCCCGGCTTCCTGCGCCAGCAGAACACCATGCGCGACGCGCTGATCGCCGCGATCAACCTCGACATCTTCGCCAAGCACGCCGACCGCGTGCGCATGACCGCCATCGCGCAGATGGTGAACGTGCTCCAGGCGATGATCTTCACCAAAGACGACCAGATGGTGCTGACGCCCACCTACCACGTCTTCGAGATGTACAAGCCCTGGCAGGACGCGACCGTGCTGCCGATCGACATCCAGACGCCGACCTACAAGGTGGGGGACTACACGCTTCCCGCCGTCAGCGGTTCGGCGGTCAAGGGCAAGGACGGCAAGATCCACGTCGGCCTCTCCAACGCCGATGCGAAGGAGGCGAACACCGTCACCATCGCGCTCGACGGCGTGAAGGCGGGCAAGGTCTCGGGTCGTATCCTGACGGCGGGCGCGATCAACGCGCACAACACCTTCGAGAACCCCGAGGTGGTCAAGCCCGCCGCGTTCAACGGCGCGCGGGTGAAGGGCGGCACGCTCACCGTCACCCTTCCGGCCAAGTCCGTCGTGGTGCTCGAACTGCAATGAGCCGCGTCCACGTCCTTGGCGATTGGGGCACGACCCACCTTCGGCTCTACCGGGTCGAGGACGGGCGTGTCACCGACAGGCTCGACGGTCCCGGCGCGCTGAGCGCCGATCCCGCCGGTATCCTTGCCGCGCGCCTGGCGCAGTGGCAGGAGCAGGGCCCGCTCGAGGACGTGGTGCTGTGCGGCATGGCGGGCGCGAAGGGCGCGCTCGTCGATGCCGGGTACGTCACGTGCCCGGCCCGTCGCGACGACTGGCTGGCCGGCCCCACCCGCACCACCGTGGCCGGACTTCCCGTCACCGTGCTGGCGGGCGTGTGCGGCCACATGGGCGGCGTGGTGCCCGATGTGATGCGCGGCGAGGAAACGCAGATCTTCGGCGCCATCGCGCTCCAGCCCGAACTGGGTGAGGGGCGTCACCTGATCGTCCTGCCCGGCACCCACTGCAAGTGGGTGGAAGTGACGGACGGCGTGCTGACCGGCTTTCGCACCCATCCCACCGGCGAGCTTTTCGCGCTCCTCACCGGCCACTCGACACTGACCGGCCCGGACACGGATGGGGAGGGACGTTTCGAGGACGGCTTCGCGCGCGGTCTCGAACGCGCGGGCGAACCGCTGACCGGCGCTCTCTTCGAGGCGCGCGCGGCACGCCTGCTCGATGGCCGCTCCAAGGCGTGGTCGCACGGCTACCTCTCTGCGCTTCTGATCGGCGGCGAAGTCGTCGCCGAGGCGAACGCGGGGGCCTCGGTGGTTCTCATCGGCGATGGCAAGATCGTCGATCTCTACGAAAAGGCGCTTCCCCTTTCCGCCGCGGTGGCGCAGCGGATCGATGGCGAGGCAGCCGTACTGGCGGGCCTCGCGCTCGCTACAGGAGTGAAGGCATGAAGATCGCAGACGTTCTGGCGCAGGGCGCCGTCCCGGTGGTGGCCATCCTGCGCGGGGTCGAAACCCACGAAGTCGTCGCCATCGGCGAGGCGCTGGTCGAGGCAGGCGTGCGCCTGATCGAAGTGCCGTTCAACTCGCCCGATCCGGCGGGCTCCATCGCCGCGCTGTCCGCCGCGCTCGAAGACCGCGCGGCCATCGGCGGGGGTACCGTCATCTCCACCGGACTGGCCGAGGATCTTGCAGGGGCCGGTGGCACCTTCATGGTTTCGCCCAACACCGACCACGCGGTCATTACCCATTCGCTGGCGCTGGGCATGGATGTCCTGCCCGGTTTCCTCACCCCGACCGAGGCGTTTGCGGCGGTGTCCGCAGGCGCGCGCGACCTCAAGCTCTTCCCCGGCTCGGTTCTGGGCGCGTCCTACGTGAAGGCGATTCTGGACGTGCTGCCCCGCGAAACCCGCGTCTGGGCCGTGGGCGGCGTTGGCCCGGCGAACATTGCCGAATACCGCAAGGCCGGGGTCTTCGGCATCGGCGTGGGCGGCAGCCTCTACAAGCCCGGTGATACGCCCGCGCAGGTGGGCGAAAAGGCGCGCGCGCTCGTCGCCGCCTGGGCCGCGAGCGAGGGGTGAGGGCGATGGTCCGCACATTCTCCCGCTTTCTGGCCCTGGGCGCGCTGGCGCTTGCGATGGGCGTTTCGGCCAAGGCGCCGGAGGCCGACGCTCCGGTCCTGAACGACCGGCTGACGGGCGCGCTCGCCCCCACGCACGATCCCGTCCTGATCCGTGAGGGCGACACCTACTACGTTTTCAACACGATAGGCCGCTACATCGGCATCAAGACCTCGCACGACCTCGTCCATTGGCAGGAGGCCGGTTCGGTCTTCGCTGAGCTTCCCGAGTGGGCGACGAAGGCCGTACCGGGCACCGAGGGGATCTGGGCGCCTGACATTCAGCGCGTGAATGGCGAATACCGCCTCTACTACTCGGTCTCGACCTTCGGCTCGAACCGTTCGGCGATCGGCCTTGCGACCGCCAAGACGCTGGACCCGACCTCGAAGGACTATGGCTGGAGCGACAAGGGCCTTGTCGTCCAGTCGACCCACGCCGACGATTTCAACGCCATCGACCCCAACCTGGTGATCGATGAAAAGGGCGGGCAGTGGCTCTCGCTCGGCAGCTTCTGGACGGGTATCAAGCTCTTCGCCGTGAACCCTGAGACCGGCAAGGTCGATGCAGGCACCCGGCCTGTTTCCATCGCGCGCCGTCCGGCCCCGGCCGGAGCGCCCGCGCCGGTCGAGGCGCCGTTCATCCTCAACCACGGCGGCTGGTACTACCTCCTCGTCAGCTACGACTATTGCTGCAAGGGCGTGAACTCCACCTACTACACCGTGATGGGCCGGTCGCGCGACGTGAAGGGGCCCTATCTCGGCAAGGACGGCTCGAAGCTGATGGAGGGCGGCGGCACGATCCTGCTGCGCGCGGACCTGGAAGAGAAGGAGCGCTTCCGCGGCCCCGGCCACGTCGGCGCCTTCACCGACACCGATGGCACCACCTACCTCGTCTACCATGCCTACGACCGCGAGGCGAACGGCGCGCCCACGCTGCGCATCGCGCCCCTGACCTGGGACGCGGACGGCTGGCCGGTGGCGCAGTACTGAACACCACCAACTGGCCCCCCGCATCCACGCCGGGGCGGGGGGCCGTTTTTTTGACGCTTTTGCCGCGATCCGGCCTCCGCAAGAGAGGTCCCTCGCGCCCGACCAGAGACCGGAGAGGACTTATGCCGTTTTCCCTTTCGCGCCGCACCTTTGCCCTTGGCGCAGCGCTTCTTCCCATCGCCTGCAGCGAGGCGGGCCGCACGGTCCTTGCCGACGGTGAAGACGCCGATGGCGCCGCCACGCCCGCCGTTCCGGTCAACCCGCTGGTCAAGAACCGCGCCGACGCGCAGGTCTTCCTCCACACCGACGGCTACTATTACATGATGGGCTCGGTGCCCGAGTATGACCGTCTGGTCCTGCGCCGCGCCAAGACGCTGGCGGGCCTCACCGACGCAGAGGAGCGCGTGCTGTGGCGCCACGAGGAGGAGGGCCCGCTCTCCGGCTTCATCTGGGCGCCCGAAATGCACCAGATCGACGGGCGCTGGTACGTCTACTTCGCCGCGGGCCCCTCGGGCGGGGGCGAGGACGTCTTCCGCATCCGCACGTATGCGGTGGAATGCGCGGGTGAGGACCCGATGACGGGCACGTGGTCGGTGAAGGGCGAGTTCAAGGCGCCCTGGGACAGCTTCAACCTTGATTCCAAAGTCTTCGTCCACCGGGGTGAGCGCTACTTCACCTGGGCCCAGCGCGAGCCGGGCATCGAGACCAATTCCAACCTCTACATCGCGAAGATGACCGGCCCGCTGACGGTCGGCCCGGCGACCCGCCTTTCGGTCCCGACCTACGACTGGGAAATCCGGGGCTTCAAGGTCAACGAAGGCGCCGCCGTGCTGGAAAACGCGGGCAAGCTCTACATGACCTACTCGGCCAGCGCGACCGACGACCGTTACTGCCTGGGCATGCTCTCCATCGACGCCGAGGCCGATCTCCTTGTCGCCGAGAACTGGACCAAGTCGCCCGAGCCGGTCTTCCAGACCAGCGTCGCGACCTCGGTCTATGGCCCGGGCCACAACGACTTCACGGTCGACGAGCAGGGGCGGCCGATGCTCGTCTACCATGGCCGCGATTACAAGGAGATCGAGGGCGATCCGCTGTTCAACCCGGACCGCCACACCCGCGTCCAGCGCGTCTACTTCGATGAAAAGGGCGCGCCCGATTTCGGCGTGCCGGTGGGCAATGGTCCGCTGCCCGAGCGTTTCCTCAGCGCGGCCAGTGAGGGCGCGTTCCTGGCGCACGAGGACGAGGCGCTGGTGATCGGGGCCCCGGCGCTGCCCCAGACCCAGATCCGTTCGCTTCCCGTCAAGGATGGGACCGTCCAGCTCTCCCCGATCCTGCTGCGCGAGATGTGCCTCACCGTGGGCGGGGATGGCGCCTGCACGCTGGCGCCGCGCGCCGAAGGCGGCGCGCAGGACGGGGCCGACCGCTTCCGCCGCAAGGTGGAGGGGGAAGGCAAGGTGCGCTTCGAGTCGGTGGCGCAGGCCGGAAAGGGGCTTGCCGCAATCGACGGCAAGGTCGCCCTGGCACCGCTCTCGGACCCGCGCACGCTGTGGACCGTGGACTGATACATTCGTTCTAAAACTCGGACAATAATGTCGCGGATTTGCGCGGTTTTGTGAGGGCGTGTGGCGCGCAGTGATGCGAAGATGCCACGCTCCCTTACGAGTTGCTGAATTGTAAGGCAGGCTTGCACTTTTCGCTTGCACAAAATAACTCCGACAAATAATCAGGCCCCCACGAACACGGCGCAGGAACCGCTGCGCGCTTAAAATTGGGAGGGTTGATCATGGCATTCCGGCCATTCGCATTCTGCACAGCTTCTGTTCTGGCCCTGGGCATCGCCGGCGTGGCGAACGCGCAGGAGGCCGCCCCCGCCCCGCAGGCCGATGGAGCCAGCGACCCCAGCGCCGAGGAAATCATCGTCACGGGCGTGCGCGCCTCGATCCTGGGCGCGCTCAACGTGCGCAAGAACAACGTCCAGATCGTCGATTCGATCGTGTCGGAAGACGTCGGCAAGCTGCCCGACAACAACGTCGTCGAGGCGCTCCAGCGCGTCACCGGCATCCAGATCACCGACCGCGCGAGCGGCGAGGCGCAGACCGTCACCATTCGCGGGTTGAACGACCCCGTCACCACGCTGAACGGCATCAACGTCTTCACCGCATCGGGCCAGAGCTTCTCGCTCCAGGACATCCCGGCGAACCTTGTGAAGCAGGTCAACGTCTTCAAGACCCGCTCGGCCGACCAGCTCGAAACCGGCCTTGCCGGCCAGATCGACGTCAAGACCCGTCGTCCCTTCGACTTCAGCGGCTTTGCCGTGTCGGGCCAGGCGCGCGGCACCTACGACGAGATCGCCGACACCTTCAATCCGAGCGGCGCGCTGCTGGTCGCGGACAGCTGGGACACGGGCATCGGGCGCATCGGTGTCCTTGTGAACGCCAGCTACATCCGCGCCAAGTACCGCACCGAAAGCGCGACCGCGGGCGCGCTCGTGCCCTTCCTCACCGACAGCAACCTGCCCACCGTCAGCTCGGCGCCGGGCGCCTGCGCGGGTGGTGCGGCCTGGGTCCCCTACGAGCGTATCCAGCCCAGCGACTGCCGCAGCGTGACCGCGGGCAATCCCGACGGCAACATCTGGCAGCCGGGTCTCAACGCCGGTCTCTCCACCGATCCGGGCGCCACGCTCAACATCAACGGCCAGGACGTGCCCTATGTCCTGTCGCGCGACGCGGTGTTCTCCTCGGACCTCTACGGCAAGCGTGAGCGCCCCGCGTTCAACGCCGCGCTGCAGTGGGCGCCCAATTCCAGCTCGGTCTACACCGCCGAGATGTTCTATACGGGCTACCGCTCCGAGACCTTCAACAGCCTGCAGTTCAGCTTCGTCGACTGGTGGGGCAACCCCGGCGCGGTCGAGCTTTACGATGGCACCAACATCGTCAAGTCGCGCACCGTGGGCGATGTCTACGGCTTCAATTCGGCTGACCTCAACAAGTCGAAGACCGACAGCTACGTCTACCACCTCAACGGAGCGTGGGAAGTCGGCGACGGCGATGGCAAGATCACCAGCGACCTCGCCTACCAGACCAGCACGTTCGAAAGCTCGTTCATCGCGATGCGCACGAGCCGCGTGGCCGACGAGATCACTGCCGACTTCAACGCGGGCGGCGGCATTCCTTCCTACCACTTCTCGGACGACAGCCTGCTGACGCAGCCCTCGACCTGGGCCGTGGGCGAGCTGTACGACAACGCCAACAAGGACAAGGGCAGCGCGCTCACCGGCAAGCTCGATGGCTACTACGGCTTCTACGAGGGCTTCCTGCGCCGCGTCGCCGCGGGCCTTCGTGTCGACCGTCGCAAGGCGGCCAGCTACATCCGCACCGGCGATGCCGTGGCGCTGGGTGGCAACCTGACCGACCTGCCCGAAGAGGCCCTGTTCACCAACTCGGGCTTCTTCAAGGGTGAGGGCGACCTGCCGCGCAGCTGGGTCAACATCGACGGCAACTGGCTCTACGACAACGCGGACATGGTGCGCGGGCTCTATGGCCGTCCCACCAGCGACCAGCTTTCGCTGGGCCAGACCTTCGGCATCGAGGAAACCACGATGTCGGGCTACGTGATGGCCGACGCGCAGATCTCGATCTTCGGCAATCCGCTCGATCTCCAGGCGGGCGTGCGCTACGTCAACATCGACACCGATTACGACTTCTACGACCGCCTCGACAACTTCGCGCGCAGCTCGGTTTCGCGCGGGTCGGCCAAGTTCCTGCCCAGCTTCACCGCGCGCTACGAGATCACCCGCGATCTGCGCCTGCGCTTCAACTACGGTGAGACCCTGCGCCGCCCCAACTTCACCGACGTCAACCCGACCTACCAGCTGACGGGTGACCTCACCAACGTGGGCTACGGCAGCGGTTCGGCCGGTACGGCCACGCTCAACCCGACGCATTCGAAGAACATCGACGTCGCCATCGAGTGGTACTTCGAGCCCAACAGCGCGATCACGGTCACCGGCTTCCGCCGCGAGATCTCAGGGCTTGTCGTGCCGATTTCGAGCTACGAGTACATCCCGAACAACGACATCGAGGCAGGCGCGACCGACTACTTCACGATCACCCGCCCGGCCAACGCCTCGGACGGCGTGCTCAAGGGCGTCGAAGTGGGCCTGACCTACTTCCCGACCTACCTGCCCAGCGTTCTGGATGGCCTGGGCTTCCAGGGCAGCCTGACGGTGCTCGACTCCAACCAGTCGATCCCCGAGACCAACCAGCTGGGCGAAGTCGTGGGCTACACGCAGTCGGACTTCTTCAACGTCTCGAAGCTCTCGTACAACGCGACGCTCGCCTACCAGCGCGGTCCCATCGGCGCACGTCTGTCGTACGTGTGGCGCAAGGGCTTCCTGCACAACAACGAGGCGCGTCTCTTCGCCAACCCGATTGGCGTGTGGTACAAGTCCTCGGGCTACATGGACTTCCAGCTGACCGCCAACGTGACGGACGACATCGCGCTGACCTTCGATGCGCGCAACCTCACCAAGGAAAACCAGCAGAGCTTCTACAAGTACGGCGCGGCCGGCGGCGCGGAGACGATGAACCTGGGCACGACCCTGGTTCCGCGCACCTTCGCCATCGGCGCACGCTTCACCTTCCAGTAAGCACTTTGGCGATCCCGGACCTGCCCCTCGCTTTTGCCATTCTGCGAAGGGGAGAGGGGCCGGGATCGGCATGAGGCGACCGTTTTCCCGGGGCACATTCTCCTCTCCCGACGCCCCGGGGGGACGGTCGCCTTTTCCTTTTCAAGGGACCATTCCTTCTAGACGACGGGGCACAGAGCATGATCGCACGAACGGCACGGGTACTTGGGACCAGCGCGCTGCTGGCCGGAACGGCAACGCTGCTGGCGGGTGCGGCCCCGCCTGCCGCTCCGGTGATGGCTCCGATGATGGCGGCAGCCTCCGTCGCGCCCTCCGCCGTCCCCGTGCTCGACACCAGGGCGATCGCCCGCGCGCGCTTCGGCAACGATGCGCCCTGGTACGAGGATCGCATCCCCTTCTTCGAGAGCGCGGACCCCAAGATCGACGCGGTCTGGTACTACCGCTGGTCGATCTACCGCGCGCACCAGCGCGACCTGGGCGCAAAGGGCTTCATCACCACCGAGTTCGCCGACGATGTGGGCTGGCAGCGTGAGCCCTACGCCAGCCTCAACGATGCGAGCGGCTTTCACATCGCCGAGGGGCGCTGGCTCAACGACCGGCGCTTTGTCAGCGATTACATCGACTTCATGTACGAGGGCGGCAACGACCGCCACTTCACCGACCACATGGCGGATTCGACCTGGGGGCGCTACCTCGTCGATGGTGACCGCGCGGCGGTGACCCGCCACCTCAAGGTGATGCGCCATATCTACGGCCTCTGGGAAGACCACATGGACTGGTCCAAGGGGCTCTACTGGGTCGAACCGCTGCTCGATGCGACCGAGTACACCGTCTCCTCCATCGACGCCTCGGGCGGCAAGGACGGCTTTGGCGGCGGACATGCGTTCCGTCCCTCGGTCAACAGCTACATGATCGCCAACGCCCGCGCGATTGCGCGCATCGCGGAGATGACCGGCGACACAGCGCTGGCCGACGAGTTCGAAGGCAAGGCCAGGGCGCTGCAGGATCGCATGGTGGCGGACCTGTGGAACCCGCAGCTGGCGCACTTCACCGACCGCTACCGCACCCACAACGAACACGTCTCCTACTGGGACTTCATCCGCGCGCGCGAGCTGGTCGGCTTCCTGCCCTGGATGTTCGATGCCGTGCCCGACGAGGCCAAGTACGCGCAGGCCTGGGCGCACCTCCTCGATCCCCAGATGCTGGCAGGTGAGGCCGGGATGCGCACGGTCGAACAGTCCTACGAATACTACATGCGCCAGTACCGCTATCTGGGCGATGCGCGTGAGTGCCAGTGGAACGGGCCGATCTGGCCTTACCAGACGACGCAGGTGCTGACCGGCATGGCCAATCTCCTCGACCACTACGAGGAGACGGGTCCGGTCACGCGCAGCACCTACATGCGCCTCCTGCGCCAGTACACGCAGCTCCATTTCCAGGGCGACAAACTGGATCTGGAGGAGGACTACGATCCTGCGACGGGCAAGCCCATCGTCGGGCTCGACCGCAGCCACCACTATTTCCACTCGGGCTACAACGATCTGATCCTGACCGGGCTTGTCGGCATCCGCCCGCGCGCCGATGACGTGCTGGAGGTGAACCCGCTGCTGCCCCAGGCGGGCGATCCCGAGGCCTTGCCCTGGTTCCATGTCGAGCGCGTGCCCTACCACGGCCATATGATCTCGGTGACCTGGGACGCGGATGGATCGCACTATGGCAAGGGCGCGGGGCTGACCGTCGCGGCCGATGGCAAGGTGCTGGCCCACCGCGCGGATCTGGGCCGGATCGAGGTGCCGCTCGCCCGCAAGGCGCCTGCGCCCATCGTGCGTGAGACCAACCACGCGGTGCAACTGGTGCGCGGCGACTTCCCCAAGGCGAGCGCGTCGAGCGGGGCCGAGGCGGAGAACCTGCACGACGGGATCGACGGTCGCCTCTGGTTCTACCCTGAGCTTCCCAACGGCTGGACCTCCGGGGCGGGAACGGCGTCGCAGTGGTACGCGGTCGACTTTGGCGCGCCCCAGCCGGTCTCTTCGGTGAAGCTCGCCTTCTTCGACAACGGCGCGGACATCCGTGCGCCGGGCAAGGTTACACTCGAGGGCTGGCAGGACGGCGCCTGGCGCGATCTCGGCTCGGCAACGCCGCTCGCCAATGGCGTGACCACGCTCACCTTCACCGCACGCCCGCTGACCAAGGTGCGCGCGGTGATGACACCCACGCAGGGCAAGGCGATCCGTATTGCCGAGCTGAAGGCGCTCTCGGACAGCTGACCTAGAACAGGTACCCCGAGACGAGGAAGGCCGCCGCCGCGATGATCCCGGCGGCGGGCAGCGTCACCACCCAGGCCAGCGCGATGGGCTTCATCAGGCCCCAGTTGGTCTGGCGGTTGACGATGCCGATGCCCAGCACCGCGCCGATCAGGATGTGCGTGCTGGAGACCGGGATGCCCAGGCTCGAGGCGAGCATGACCACGCAGGCCGCGCCCAGCTCGGCGCAGAAGCCCGAGGCCGGGTGCATTGCGGTGAGGCCATGGCCCACGGTCGCGATGACCTCCTTGCCGATGAACCACAGCCCCACGACAAGCGTGATGCCGAACGAGATCATCACCATCGGCGGCACCGCGGCCGAGGAGGTGATGACGCCGGTGCGCAGCACGTCGAGGATCGCGGCAAAGGGCCCGACCGCGTTGGCGATGTCGTTGGCGCCGTGGCTGAAGGCAAAGCCGCAGGCGGTGAAGACCTGCATCCAGCTGAAGAGGAGGAAGGTCGCGCGCTCGAGCGGGGCCTGGCGCAAGGTGCGCACGAAAAGGAAGGTCGTCGCCCAGGCAATGGCGGCGACCATCGCCATGATGAGGTAGTTGGTCAGCGTCGCAAGGCCCAGCTCCATGTGCTTGAGGCCCTTGAAGAGCAGCATCGCGGAAATGACCGCCGCGCCCAGCGCCGCGACCAGCGGCACCCAGAGCTGGAGCGCATGGTGGGTCTCCACCTCGTCGCGCTGGCGCTCGATGGCGTACCACTTGCGGTAGTAGTCGGTCTCCAGTTCCTCAGGGTGAAAGTCCTCGCTGCGCAGCACGTCCATGTCGCGCACCAGCATCGTGTTGTAGTTGACCTGCTGGAGTTCGGTCAGGCTTTCAAACGCGCTGCGGTGGTCGCGGCGCAGCGCCTTCTGTTCGGCGCGGATGGCGCGCACGCGCGCCTCGGCGCGCTCGTTGTAGAACAGGACATGGTGCTTGATGAGGCGGAACAGGCCATAGGAAACCAGCCCGCCCAGCAGCGGCGAGATCACCCAGGAAAGCGCGATGCGCGCGATCTCGTCCCACTGCACGAGGGCGAGGGCAGAGGATGTGCCCCCCAGGCTCACGCCCAGCACCACCGAGGCGCCGACGATGCCCCCGATGATCGAATGGGTGGTCGAGACCGGCCAGCCCCGGCGGCTGGCGAACAGCAGCCAGAACGCGGCGGCGACGAGCGCGGCCATCATCACCCGGATGAACTGGAGCGGGCTGACCGCAAGGGCGCCGAGATCGACGATGCCGCTGCGGATCGTGTCGGTGACATCGCCGCCTGCGATGACCGCGCCGCTGACCTCGAAGATCGCGGCAACCCCCAGCGCCTGCCCGATGGTGAGGGTGCCCGCGCCCACGCTGGTGCCGAACGAGTTGGCCACGTCGTTGCCGCCGATGTTGAAGGCCATGAACAGCCCGAACAAGGTCGCCAGAACGAAGATCAGCAGGCTGCCTGAACCGATGTAGCCCGCCCCCCAGACAAGGAACGCGCCCCCGCTCAGCGCCAGCAGCAGGGCAAAGCCGATGTTGGGCAGGGCAAGCCGGGGCCGGGAACCGGACGCGGTGAGATCGGGCAGGGGGGAATTGAGCGTGGCCATCGTGTGCGCGGGCGGTCCGTGGTCGTTATCAGGGTTCAACCATAGGGACTTAACCGGGGTAGATGACCGTCGTGTGGCGAGCGTGCTGCGCCAGGCAGGGCGCGACTCGGAGGGATCGGAGTGGAGCGCAACGCGGCGATCCGGGGCTCGTACAGCTCCGGGGCCGCCTTCGCAGGCGCGGCAAAGCGGGGCCAGGCGGCCGATCCGTTCACGCCCCTTGCAAGATAACCTAGCTAAGTATATCGGCGGGGCACGCGTTCGGGCCTTGCGCCTTCACAGGGACGCAATCGTATGCCGATACGGGCAAGTCACTGATTGGCGATGACTTGCCGTTCGCCTTGGGCGGGCCGTCCGGCCACGCCGCAACCGTTCAGCCCAGCACGTGGAGGGCGCCGACAAACACCAGCAAGGCACTGGCACTTGCGCCGCACAGCAGCATGAAGGGACACCGGCTGATCGCAGGATCGTACCGTTCCATGGGAACCTCTCCCGGTTCTTGTTCTTTCTGATGCGATTTTGCGCCTCTTTTCGCGGCAAGGCAAAAGATAATCGCGGGACCTGCGTGGGCCGCGTCCTCCATCGCGAGGGCGGTTTCGTGAAGGGCCTGCAACGCGCGGCGCACCTGCGCCCGCAACACGGAGTTGAGACTGGCAATGGTGAGTGAAAGCGCCGCGAACGCATCCGAACAGGCGGCAGGCAACAGCGATGTCGGGGATGGGGCCGGGGATGAGGCCAAGGACACGGGCCGCAAGGGTCTGAGCGGCAAGACCAAGCGCAACCTCCTCATCGCGGCGATCCTGATCGCGATCGGCGGCGGGCTCTGGTTCATGCGCTACGAAACCTACGGGCAGTACTTCCAGGAAACCAACGACGCGCAGATCGACGTCGACATGGTGGCGATCGCTCCCAAGGTCAGCGGCTATGTCTCCGAGGTCCTCGTCGAGGACAACCAGGACGTGGCCAAGGACGCCCCGCTCGTGCGCATTGATGCGAGCGACTATGATGCCCGCGCGGCGCAGGCCCGCGCCCAGATCGCGCAGGCCGAGGCTTCGGTCGAAAACGCGCGTGCGGGAATTGCCGAGCAGCAGGCCGCCGTCGCGCAGGCCCGCGCGCAGCTCGCCGCCGCGCGCGCCAAGGCCCGCCACGATGCGGGCGAGGTTGCCCGTTACGCCCCGCTCGTCGCCTCGGGCGCGGAACGGCGCGAGACGCTCGACCAGCTGAAACTTGCCGCCACCCAGTCGGCCGAGCAGGTGCGCCAGCTCGAAGCCGCGCTCACCGCGCAGCAGCGCCGCATCGCGACGCTTGAAACCCAGGTCGCGCAGGCCCGCGCGCAAGGCGAAGGCGCGCAGGCGCAGCTCGATGCCGCCGACGTGGATCTGAAAGCCACGCTCATCCGTGCGCCCATCGCGGGCCGGATCGGTGACCGCACCGTGCGCACCGGCCAGTTCGTCCAGGCGGGCACGCGGCTGATGTCGGTGGTGCCGCTCGACAAGCTTTACGTGACGGCCAACTTCAAGGAAACGCAGCTCGCCCTCATGCGTCCGGGCCAGCCCGCGCGCATCTCGGTCGACGCCCTGGAAGGCACCGAGATCAACGGGCGCGTTGCCAGCGTCTCGCCGGGCACCGGCGCGCAGTTCTCGCTGCTCCCGCCCGAGAACGCGACCGGCAACTTCACCAAGATCGTTCAGCGCGTGCCCGTGCGCATCGCCATCGAGGCGCCCGCCAGCGCGCGCAAGCTGCTCGTTCCCGGCCTCTCGGTGACAGTCACGGTCGACACCCGCAGCGCCGAGGGCGAACTGGACCAGATCGAAGAGGCGAGCGACGAACAGGTCGCCCGCCGCGCGCAGCCGAAGGCCCGCGGGACGCGCTGACATGGCGAGCGCGGCTCTTGATGCAAACGCAGGTGGCAGCGGTGCACAGCCGCGCCGCAACGCGGACCTGGGCGCCTGGCTGGCGGTGGCGGCCGGCACGATGGGCGCGCTCATGGCGACGCTCGACATCTCGATCGTCAACTCGGCGCTCCCCACGATCCAGGGCGAGCTGGGCGCGACCGGCACTGAAGGGGCCTGGGTCGCCACGGCCTACCTTGTCGCGGAAATCGTCATCATCCCGCTTTCGGCCTGGCTGGAGCGGATGCTGGGGCTGCGCAGGTTTCTCCTGATCGCCGTCACGCTTTTCACCATCTTCTCGGTGATCTGCGGACTTTCCACCTCGCTTTCGATGATGGTCTTCGGGCGCGTGGGGCAAGGCTTTACCGGCGGCGCGCTGATCCCGACCGCGCAGACGATCATTGCCCAGCGCCTGCCGCGCCACCAGCAGTCGATCGGCACGGCGGCCTTTGGCATTGTCGCGATCCTCGGCCCGCTGCTTGGCCCTCTTGTGGGTGGTTGGCTGACCGAGAGTGTCTCCTGGCACTACGCCTTCTTCCTCAACGTGCCGATTTCGGCGGTCCTGCTCACGCTCCTGTTCGTGGGGTTGCCCGCCGAGAAGTCGCGCCTCCACCTCATCCGCGAGGCCGACTGGTTCGGCATCGCCGGGCTCGCGCTCGGCCTTGGAGGGCTCACCGTGTTCCTGGAGGAAGGCGCGCGCGAGGAGTGGTTCGCCTCCGAGCTGATCCGCTACATGGCGCTGGTCACCGTGGTCGGCTTCGGCTTCCTGTTCTGGGGGCAGGCGACCGCGCGGCGGCCCGTGATCAAGCTCAGCCTGCTGCTCGACCGCCAGTTCGGGGCGGTCGCGACGATGGGCATTGCGCTGGGCGTCGTGCTCTACGGCACGTCCTACGCGATCCCGCAGTTCCTCGCCGCGATTGCCGACTACAACGCACTGCAATCGGGCAAGGTGGTGCTGCTTTCGGGCATCCCCTCGATCCTGATGATGCCCTTCGTGCCTTTCCTCATCCGCAAGGTCGACATCCGCCTCGCGGTCGGCTTCGGAATGCTCATCATGGGGCTTTCGGCCTACCTGGAGACGAGCCTCACGATCCAGTCGACGGGAGGTGACTTTACCGAATCCCAGCTGATGCGCGGGCTCGGCACGATCCTGGGGATGCTGTTCCTGAGCCAGGCCTGCGTCCAGTCGGTTCCCCCTGAGGACGCGGGCGATGCTTCGGGTCTGTTCAACGCGATGCGTAACCTGGGCGGCAGTTTCGCGCTCGCGGGTATCTCGATCCTCCAGCAGAACCGCGTCTGGCTGCATTCGCGTCGGATCGAGGAGAGCCTGCACGCCAATGACCCGGCCGTGCAGGACTACGTCTCCAGCATGGGGCGGATGCTCGGCAGCCCCGAGGCGGGCCTTCGCGCCATCGGCCAGACCATCCAGGGCCAGGCGCTGACGATGACCTACAACGATATCTTCTTCGCGATGAGCGTGGTGACCGTGCTGGTGTTTCCGCTGGTCTTCCTGCTCAAGCCGCTGCCCAAGGATGCCTCCGCAGGAGCCATGCACTGATGTTTGTCCCCCGTCCCCCTCTCGCGTCCGTCGGCGCGCTCGCCATTCTCTCGCTCGCCACTGCCTGCACCATGGGCCCGGACTACGCAGGCCCGCCCGAGGTGATCGCGCCCGGCACCAATGGCGGGGCCTTTGTGCGCGCGGACGACAGCGTGCGCGCCGAGGCTCCGCAGCTCGCCCGCTGGTGGGAGAGCCTCAGCGATCCGCTGCTCACCCGGCTCATCGACGACGCGCTGGCACACAGCCCCACGATGGACCTGGCCGCAGCGCGCATCGCCGAGGCGCAAGGCAGCCTCGCCGAAGGCAAGGCCGGGCTCATGCCCAGCGTGTCGCCCAATGCGATGTACGTCCACGCGCGCCTGCCGGGCTCGGCCATCGGGGGAAGTGGAGAGGGTGAGGACGGCGCGGAGGGCGAAAGTTCAGGCGGCAGCTCCTCGCTCGACTTCTACAACGTGGGCGCCAACGTCTCGTGGGAGCCGGACCTGTGGGGCGCGCGGCGCCGGGGGATCGAGGCCTCGCGCGCGCAGGTCGGCCAGCGCTACGCCGAACTGGCCGATGCGCAGGTGTCGCTGAGCGCGCAGGTTGCGCAGACCTACGTGAACCTGCGCGATGCGCAGGCGCGCCTGGCGCTTACCCGCGAGGCGGTCGCCAAGCAGCGCCGTGCGCTCGAACTCACCCGCCAGCGGCTGGCCGCAGGCACGGCGTCCGACCTCGAGGTGGAGCGGCTGCAGGGTGAGCTTGCCGCCAACGAAGCGCAGACGGTGCCGCTGGATACGCAGGTTCTTCTCTACAAGAATGCGCTTGCCGTCCTGACCGGACAGGCACCCGGCGCGCTCGATGGCGAACTGGAGGCCGAAGGCGCGCTGCCCCTGCCGCCCGCCGAAGTCGCGGTGGGCGATCCGGCGGGGCTCCTTGCGCGCCGCCCGGACATTCGCGCGGCCGAGCGCGCGCTGGCCGCCAGCACCGCGCAGATCGGGGTCAAGGAAGCGCAGCGCCTGCCCGGCATCTCGTTCATGGGGATCCTAGGGATCGGCGGAACCGAGCCGGGCGATGTACTCGATCCGGGCAACCTTGCGGCCCTCCTCATGCCGCAGATCAGCTGGCCGCTCCTCGACTTCGGGCGCACGGGCGCGCAGGTGCGCCAGGCCCGTGCGCAGGCCGACCAGGCCGAGGCGCAGTACCGCCAGAGCGTGCTCGAAGGCCTGCAGGACGCCGAGGACAGCCTCGCCCGCTTCGGTGCGACCCGGCGCCAGCTGGCCCGGCTGGTCGCCTCGCAGCAGAGCGCCGAGCGGGCTGCGCACCTCAACCGCCTGCGCTTTGCCGCGGGGACCAGCTCGCTGATCGACCAGCTCGATATCGAACGCCAGGCGCTGACCGCCGCCTCCAACGTCGCGCAGGCCAAGGCGCAGCTCACCATCGACTATATCGCGGTGAACAAGGCGCTGGGGCTGGGCTGGAGCGAATAGGATTTTTCAAGGGGCCATCGCCCCTTGGACCCCAAAATGGGCAACCTCACTTCTCTCAGCCAGCGCGGCGCGCGGGAGGTAAGCTGGACAGTTCGGGGAGCCCGAGGGCGATGGCCCTCGGCAAATCCTTTCCTTCTCCTTGCCCCTTCCTGATGCCTGCGGCACAGGGGAGGCCAGACCCGAACCAACAATCCAGCGGGAGCTTGCCATGGCCGTCACCCATCCTTTCCACCTCGCCTTTCCGGTCGATGACTTGGAGGCCGCGCGCGCCTTCTACCTGGGCGTGCTGGGCTGCAACGAGGGGCGTTCGAGCGACGAGTGGGTCGACTTCGACTTCTTCGGCCACCAGATCGTCGCGCACTTGGCTCCTGAGGAGACGGGCGCAGTCAAAGCCAACGCGGTCGATGGTCACGGGGTCCCGGTGCGCCATTTCGGCATCGTGCTTTCCATGGCCAAGTGGCAGGCGCTGGCCGATACGCTGGAGGCCGCGGGGATCGACTTCATCATCGCGCCCTACATCCGTTTCAAGGGCGAGCCGGGCGAGCAGGCGACGATGTTCTTCGCCGATCCGGCGGGCAACGCCATCGAGATCAAGGCCTTTGCCGACATGGAGCAGCTCTTTGCCAAGTGAGGCCCTGCGGCCCGTCACGGTCGCGATTGCGGGCTACGGCAATATCGGGCGGCAGGTGGCCGTGACGCTGCTGGAGCGGCGCGCCCGCTACGCGCAGGTCCATGGCTGCGATGTGCGTCTCGTGGCGGTGTGTGGTTCGCGAACAGGGGCCGCGAGCGCGCAGGGCTTTGCTGAGGCGTCCGGGATCGCGCTGGAGGACGGGCGGACGGGGCCTGAGTTCCTCGCGGAAATCGCGCCCGATGTGCTGATCGAGGCCGGGCCGACCGACTTTGCGACCGGTGGGCCTGCGCTGGGCTACCTGACGATGCATTTGGGGGCAGGGCGCGACGCGGTCGTGGTCTCCAAGGGCGCGCTTGTCCATTCGGGCGCACGGCTGCGCGAGCTGGCGCGTGCGAGCGGCGCGGCGCTGCGCATCAGCGGGGCGACGGCCGCCGCGCTTCCCACCATCGACCTGATCGAGACGGGGCTGCGCGGGGCGAAAGTGCTGGCGCTCGAGGGCGTGTTCAACGCGACCACCAACTTCCTTCTCAACGCGATGATGGCGCGCGGCTGCACTTTTGCCGAGGCTCTGGGCGAGGCGCAGGCGGGCGGCTTTGCCGAGCGCGATCCGAGCCGCGACATCGAGGGTTGGGATACGGCCTGCAAGCTCACCATCCTTGCCAATTTCGGGCTCGATGCCGGGCTGGCGCTGGAGGATGTCGCGGTGTCCGGGATTGGCGACGTGACGCCGGAGCGGGTCGCGCTCTGGAAGGCGCAGGGGCAGGTGCCGCGCCTTGTCGGGCGGCTGGACTGCACAGGGGACGCGCCGGTCGCCTCGGTCGACGTGCGGACCTATCCGCTCGACCATGCCTTTGCGCATATTCCCGGCAAGACCAAGGCCCTGCGTGTCGAGACCGACTGCATGGGCGAGATCCTGACAATGGGCGGTGGGCCTGAGCCGCTCGCGACCTCGTGCGCCGCGCTCAAGGATTTCGAGCTGGTGCTGGAGGCGCAGGCGCGCCGGGGCTGACGCGAAGGTCACAGCCCCGGCGCGCATGTCCTCACACCTGCGCGAGCATCTGCTGCGAGGCGGCGAAGTAGTCGTTCGAGAGCTGGGTGGGATAGGCCGTCCCCAAAAGGCGCCCGGCAATTGCCGCGCCGCCGTTGGAGAGGGCGTAGTCCGCTTCCTGGCCGCTCACCACGTCGATCCAGGCCGGGATCGGGCGGTGCTGGGCGAGGCACGAGCGCCAGTAGCTGGCAACCGGCGCGGTGAGATCGGTGCGGTTGCCCTGCGCGCCCCACAGCGCGACGCGGATCGCATCGTAGCCAAAGCGCGGCGGCTTGTCGGGGGCCGGGGCAACGCTGCGCGTGCCGGTCACCCGGATCCAGTCGCAGGGAAGATCGTGGCGTCCGAAGCGCGAGAGGCGCAGGAGGTCTTCGCTGTCGCGGATCACACGGCCCCAGGTCGCCATCCCGTCGGCCTTGGCAAACTGGTCGAGCGCGGGCCACACGAAGTAGCTGGGGTTGAGCGTGACGCCTGCGTCCTCGACGAAGCCCTGCAGGCCCGGGATCAGCAGCTGGCGGTTGTAGCGCGTGATGACGCAGTGCTTGCGGATCGCGGCGCGGACCTCGCGGGCGCGTTCGGTCCAGCGCGGCTCGTTCCAGCGCTCCCCAGCCAGCGCCAGCGCCCAGGCGATCACGATATCGCCGTCGGTCGCGTTGTTGGTGTCGGTCATCGCGCGCGCCGCGGGCTCCCAGCGCCAGCCGTAGAGCGCCATGTCGCGGCGCGCGAGGTTGGCCTCGGTCCATTCGGCGATGCGCGTGAAGGTGTCGCGCTCGCCCGCCTGGTAGGCCAGCAGCAGGCCGTAGCTCTGGCCTTCGCTGTGGCTGATGTCGCCATTGCCGGTGTCCACGACGCGGCCCTCGGGCGCGAGGAAGTGGGTGCGCCACGCGTTCCAGAACGAGGTGGCGACAGGGCTGGGGGCGGGAAGCGTGGGACGGGGCGCGGTGTGCATGCCGGGCATGGCGGCCTCGCTCTTCTGGCTCTTGTTGCAGGCGGCAAGCGCGGCCATCAGGCCGATCGCGAAGGTGCGCCTGTCGATACGTCTGTAATCATCGACCATGGCGAAGCTCGAGCGTATCCCCTTTCCATTCGGCAGTGGTGGTGAGCGCCGGGCCGCTGCCCAGCGTGCGGAACCAGCTGTCGTAGGCGCCTTCGAGAACGCCTGCGAGCATCGTGGCCCAGTGGCCGCGCGGATCGGGAGCGATGCCGCGCGGAAGATTGGTGTGCTGGACGATAATTCCCTCGTCGGTCAGTTCGAGCTTGGCTTCCCCCCAGTCCAGCGCGCGCCAGAAATCGTTGATGCGCATCGAGAGCAGGGCGGCATCGGAGAGATCATCGAGACTTTCGAGCGCGGCCATGCGCCGGCCGATTGCGGCGAAGAAGCCGCGGGCCTGGAGCTCGGGCACCGCCTCGCAGATCTCGGTCGCGCTCGCGATCGCGAGCAGGGCAAGGCCGCCCAGCCCGGTGTCGTCGCTGGACCGGCTGCGGGAGGGAAACGCCTGGTAGTTCATGTTACTTCGTACTCCCGAAGCTTTGGCGCACGCCGAGCATGCCGCGGAATTCATCGTAGGAACCGAACGTGTTGTAGCTGGCCTCGCCCCCGATGCGGGTGGAGTTGCTCAGCTTGTAGTAAAGTTCGCCCTCTGCCGACAACGCGAAACCCGTCTCGCTGATCCCGTCATAATAGGACCGCACGTCGTCGTTCTCGAGCTTGAGGCCATCGAGCAGGCCCTGGAGGAGAGGTTCGGTCGGATAGAGCAAGCTGCGATCCTGGCTGTAGCTTTGAAAACCGGGCGTGAACGAGGCACGGCCGACAAAGCGTTCGTCCTCGATCGCGTAGTTCACTGGGAAGCCGACCGAGATGAAGCTTTGCGGGCTGAAATAGCCGCCATTGCCGAAGGTGAAGTAGTTCTGGCTCTTGTCGTAGCCCTGGTAGTTCACGTTGAGGCCGACCGTGACCGAGTCCGTGCGGCCCTGGTAGGCGCGCAGGTATCCGCCCGCGTTGGCCTCGAAGCCGGAGTTCTTCGCGACATTGGTGCCGGTGAAGCGGTAGTAGCGGCCCTCGCCGTACACGCCGTTGCCGTTGCGGTCGTAGGACAGCCCGCCGCCTGCGCCAAAGCGCATGACCTGGCCCCAGCGCACCCCGGTGACGGGATCGCGGGTGCCTGCATAGGAGACCACCGAATCGGTGACGGGCTTGCGTTCGACCCAGGCGCTGGCGCGCACGTCGCGCCCGATCTTGGGGGTCGCCGCGGCGCGGTAGGTGACCTTCGTTTCGCCCATGCCGATGGGGGTCGTGCCCACTTCGACCTGCGCGAAGTCGTTGGTATACCCGGCCGAGAACGCGACGCCCGAGGCGTGCTGGCTGTCTGCATTGACGAGCGGCGAGGGCTGCTCGGCGACAATTGCGGCCGCCTCGATCACGCCGTTCGCGCCGAAGCGGGCAAGCCCCGAGCCGGTGGGACGGCCTGCATCGATGACGCTGGCTTCGGCCTTGGCGTAGACGCGCCCGCCCGCAAGGCCGGTCGAGAGTTCGGCCGAGCCCTTGATCTCGTCGAGCTGGCTGAGGCCGGTTTCGCCCGAACGGCGGCGGTAGGCGGTCTGGACTTCGCCGCGCGGGCCGGTGTCCTGCGCCAGTTCGGCGATCTCGGACTGGATCCGCGCCAGCACCGGATCACCGCCGTAGCGGGTCGGTATGCTCGCTCCTGCCCTCTGCGGGGCTCCTGCAGGGGCGTAGGCGGGGGCGGGGGCAGCGCCCGCGCCGTATCCGGCCGCGCTTTGCGTCGCGGTGGCGCTGCCTGCGAAGGCGGCGGGCGCGGAGGCGCTGCGGCTGGCGTAGGCGGGGGCGGCGCGGCCCTGGCTATAATCGGGGCCCGCATCGTAGCTCGGCGCACTGGAGGCCTGGGCTGCGTAGCCCTGGGCGCCATACCCCTGGCCCGTGTAGCTCTCGTTCGCCGCGGCATAGCCTGCAGAGGCACCATAGCCGCCCATCGGCTGGGCCTGCGGGGCGTAGGAGGGGGCGGGAAGGCGTGTGCCGCCGCCCAGCGCGAAGGGGTTGACCGGCTGGGGCTGGGCCATGGCCGGGCCCTGGTTGCGGAACGGGTTGGCTCCGGCCTGGCCCTGCATCCCGGCAAAGGGATTGCCGCCCAGCGCCACAACGCTGGTCGCGTTGTGCTGGCGGGCGTAGAGTTCGCGCGCCTGCTTGAGGTAGCGCACCGCCTTCCTCTCGTTGCCCGCGACGCGCTCGACATCGGCGAGCGCCATGTAGACCTGGTAGTCCTGCGGGTAGGAGCGCAGCAGCGCGTCGGCCGCCTCGTCGGAGAGCCTGCCGTCGCCCGCCCGCTGGGCGCTCTGGGCAAGGCCGATCAGGCCGTCCTTGTCGCCCGGCTTCTTGGCCAGGTACAGCTGCCAGGTCTGCGCGGCGCGCGGCGCCATGTTGCCGTTCTCGTACAGGCGCGCGAGCCCGGCGAGGATCTCGACGTTGTCGGGCGCGGAACTGTACGCGCTCTGGAGGATGTCGAAGGCTTCGGCGTAGCTCCCGGCAAGGCGCGCGCGGTCGGCCTGCCCGATCATCAGCGTCGCCTGCATTCGGCCATAGGCCTGCTGGCCCTGCGGCGAGGAGCCGGCCATCTGCCCGGCGCGCTGGAGGGCGGTCTGGGCGAGGTCGTCGCGGCCGGTCTGGACGAGGACGCCGATCAGCCCTTCGTATTCGCCAAGGTCGGTCACTTCGCCGTTGAGCGCGCGCTGGGCGACCTCGGCGGCACCGGCCTGATCGCCCAGGTCGAACAGGGCGCTGGCGATGGCGGCCTGCTTGCCTACGGGAATGGCGCGCATCTCGCCCAGCTGGCGCAGCGAGCCCAGCGCCTGCTCGCGCTGGCCGTTCTGGGAAAGCGCCCGGGCCCGCGCGATCGCCGCGTCGGTCTTCACCCCGATCGCGAAGGTGCGCATCGGCGCGGTGCGCTGGGTCTCGGGGATCATCGAAAGCAGGCGCTCGGCCTCGGCAGGACGGCCCAGGTCCTCGTTGAGGAGCGCGGCGGCATAGAGCGCGTCGGGCGCGCCGATGCTGACGAGCGCGCGCAGCAGCGATTCCGCCTCGGGCATGCGCCCGCGCTTGATCATGTATTGGGCGAATTCGTAGCGGATCCACGGGTCCTCGGGATCGGCCATGAGCCCGGCCTGGAACTCCTGGACGGCGCCGGTGTCATCGCCGCGTTCGGCCGCGGCAAGGGCGCGGCCCCGCGCGGCGCGCATCTGCAGGCGGTTCTCGTCGGCATTGGCGCCCTCGGCGGCCTGGCGGTAGAGGTCGGCAGCGTCGGCGTAGCGGCCCTGCTGCTCGTAGACCTGGGCGAGGATCTCCAGCGCGGGGGCCGGTTCGGAGTAGTTTGACCGGACCAGTTCCTCGGCGCGGGCCTGGGCGGCGCCCAGCTGGCCCCGGTCGAGCAGGTCCTGCGCGTCCGCGACGCCCGCGAAGTAGCGCGCCGAGGCAAGCCCTTCGGCCCACTGGCTGGCTTTCCCGGCGCGCGAGGCACGTTCGAGCAGGTCAGCCGCCTCGGCGAACCTCTGCTGGCGCAGGCGCACGATGCCAAGCCCGCCCAGCGCATCGGGATCGCGGGAATTGATGGCAAGGGCCTTCTCGAACTCGGTGGCGGCGGTTTCGAGGCGTTCGCCTTCGAGAGCCTCGAAACCGGCCACACGGGCACGGCCTGCGCGGTCGGCCGCGCTGGGCCGGGCCGGGGCTGCGCGGCGGGCCGGTGCGGCGCTGCGCGCGGGGCCTGGCGCGCTCGTGCGGGCGGCGGACTGGCTCTGGCGCGAAGGCTTCTCGGCCTGCGGGGCAGGCGCGGGTGCGGCGCGGGAGGCGGCGGCAATCGCGGGATTGTCGGGATCGATGGCGCGCGCGCGGCGCAGGGCCTGCTGGGCAAGGTCCTCGCGCCCCTTGGAGCGCCAGTACTTCGCCTGCTCGATCAGCGCAGCAACCCCGTCGTCCTGGGCGAGGGCGGCGACGGGGAGGACCGAGCCCATGGCGCAGCCGCCCAGCAGCGCGGCCAGAGCCGCCGTGCGCAGGGCGCGACTGCGCGTCGGGAAGGGGACACGGGGCTCGATCATGCGTTGTCGTCCTCGGCGCCGAGGCGGCGCTGGGCCTGTCGGCGGAAGTAGAGATAGGCGGGGCTGGCGAGCACGATGGCCAGCGCGAGGGCAAAGACGCCGAGCAGCAGCGGGCGCTGGCTGATCCAGTAGGCGATCTTCATCCAGAACGGCAGCGAGCCGCTCCAGTACCGCTCGCCCAGCGCGAAGCTGGCCATGCCATCGCCCTCGGTGACCGAGAGGTCGCCCTGGATCATGGCGTTGATCTTGGCATCGGCCATGCCCTCGACGAGCTGGGGCAGGGCCGGGCCGCTGTCGGCCAGAAGCGCGACGACAGTGCGGTCCGAGGCAAAGGGCGAACGGAAGCTGACGATCCCGGAAAAGCCGCGCGCGTTGTAGATCACGGGTTCAGCGGCCATCGGATCGTCGCGTTCGGTGCCACCGAAGAGCGCGGCGACGTTCTGCAGCATCGAGCGCTCGGAGACCGAGAGGCGGCCGCCTGCAAAGCGCAGCGGCGAGCCTTCGAAGAGCTCCTCGTGGCCCGCAAGCGCGGTGCCGCCCACGACCAGCACGTCCTGCGCGGAGAGGGCATCGGCATCGACGTCGGTGGCCACCGTGACGGAGGTGGCGGGAACGCCGGTGGAATCCCCGAAGCGGCCCATCAGCTCGAGGAAGGCCCGGATCGCGGCCGTGCTCGGCTTCTCGCCCATGATCACGGTCGTCTGCGACAGGTCGGGGCTGACGGTGAAGGGGAAGCCCGCGCTGGCAAAGGTCGCAAGGTCGGGCATCTGGATCGCGTGGTAGGCCGAGGTGAGGTCGATCGTGCTGTTGGGATCGACCGAGACGTGCACGTTCTCGGGCAGGGTGCCGGTGCACTTCTTCTTGTCGGCGATGATCATGTTGTAGTCGAAGGTGACCTGGTTCTGCCCGAACATGGTGTAGCGCGGCAGGGTCAGGGTGGCCTCGGAATCGTGGCTCTTGGCGCTGGCGTGGCCCAGGAGGCCATCCCACCAGTCACCGCCCAGACCCAGCGTCTTCAGATACTGGCCATTGAGCGAGACGTCGAGGCGCGAGGCGCGGCGGTCCATCCACTTGGCGACCGGGTAGCGGTAGCCCAGGTTCAGGCGGCCCCCCTGGCGCGGCCAGAAGAACAGGTCGGGTGCCATGCGGAAGCGGGCCGAGATGGGGCCGGGGCGAATGCCCATGCCCTGGAGCGCGTAGGGCTCCATGATCTCACCCAGCTTGACCGGCTTCTCGGTCGAGACCCAGCGCAGCGCGCTGTAGCGGTCCCAGACCGGGATGCGCACGCCCTCGAAGCTCATGCGCGCGCCGCCAAAGACGCCTTTGCCGATGGCCACGGCGGAGGCGGCAAGGCGCAATTCGCCGTTGTTGCGGCCCATCAGGACGAGCAGGGTTCCGCCCGCATCGGCCGGGTTGCGCACGACCGCCGCGCTCGGCCCCTGGGCGGGCGCGATCTCGAGGCCGGGGAGCGACTGGCCGCTCTTGAGGAAGACGATCGCATTGCCCCTGGGCAGCGCGCCGATGACCGGCTTGAAGGTGAAGCCGCGGTAGCTCGCTAGCGAGCCGAGCCAGGACGCCGAGGCGGCGGCCGCCTCCAGTTCGCCGCGGCCGGGCGCGCCGGCAAAGACGAAGGGCATGTCGAGCGGCATGTTCTGGCCCTTGTCGAAGAAGGGCAGCGGCAGGCGGGCAAGGTCGGGCTTGTAGGGCAGGCGCGCGTATTCGACATCAAGCCACGAGCGGGTGTTCGAGATATTGGCCCAGAGCGCGGAGTGGAACGGGTCCTCGCAGTCGCGCGCGTAGTGGCCGATGAGGCGCAGGTTGAGCTGGTTGTCGCCGGGCAGGAACAGCGCCGGGTTGACCGCGACGCGCACGATCCGGCCCTGGGCGTTGGCGCGGGTGAGGCGCAGCGTGTCCACCACCTCGCCGTTCAGCATCACCACCAGCTGGCTCAGGTCGTCGAGCATCGAGGGTGACCAGGCCATCTGCAGGACGAGCGTGGCCTTGGTGACGACGCGGTCCTGGCGCATGCCGAAGGGGATGCCCATCTCGCCCTGGGTGCCCAGCAGGCGGATCGGGGTGGTGACGCGCAGGTCCTCGAAGGTGAGGCGGTCGGTGAGACCATCGCCTTCAAGCGCGGCCGGGGTGGCCTCGCTCGCGCTGGCCGTGGCGGCATGGCTCTGGCTGGCGCCGAAGAAGATGCCCGCCGTGCCCAGGAGCAGGGCCCCGGTGATGGCGGCGGCCTTGGCGATCCGGGCTGCCTTGCCCTTTTCCTTGGCCTTGCCCTTTTCCTTGCTCTTTGCCTCGGCCTTGTTCGCGCTGTCCTTTTCCGCGTCGGCGGCGCTCGACGCAGAGTTGTCGTTGTCCGCCTCGGCCTGGCGCATCGCGCGGCGTTCGGCGAAGTTGAGGCGCAGCATGCGCTTCAGGGTAACCAGGTCGACCAAGATGATATCCGCAAGTGAGCGAAGTCCGGTAACGGATTCGCGGGGAGCAACAGGCTGCCAGGCGTCGGCCCGGCCCATGACGGCGCGCACGAGGTGGCGACCGGCCATGATATCGAGTTTTTCAAAGCGCACATAGGTGTTTGCGCCCTGGGTGCGCATCGTCTCGACGGGGATGCACAGCACTTCGTTGCCCATCGACATGGTGATGTGGCGCACCGAACGGTCCTTCACCGGCAATTCCTCGGGCAAGGCCAGCGCCGCGCCGCCCATCGAGATGTCGAGGGTGGTGGCGGGTACCACGTGCCCGCTTTGGAGGTAGGCGCTGACCGGGAGCTTGACCGGGATGCGGATGTCCTGGCGCGCCTGGCGCGTCTCGCGCGCGACCGCGATGGCGGCGATGAGGATGATCAGGCTGAACATCGCCCAGGCCAGGTTCAGCACCAGCGTATCGGTCTGGATGTTGAACATGTAGGGGAAGAAGGCCCATTTGCTGATGGCCATGAGCATGCCCGCAACGATGATCCCGACGCAGATCAGGTGCGGCTTGACGATGGCCCAGTCGAAGTAGGTCTTGTCGAGCAGCGAGCCCTTGTCGGTCACGTTGAACTTGCCCTTACGCGGCTGGAACCAGGTCATCACCGTCGGCTTGACGAGGTGGAAGGCCAGGATGGTCTCGTAGACCTCGCCCCAGAACGGACGGCGGTCCGAGCCTTGCGTGCGCTCGTTGGCGACCGAGGAGCAGTAGAGGTGGGGCATGGCGTAGGCGAAGATCAGCGAGGCCGAGGCCTGGATGATGTTCTGGCCGAACATGAGATAGGCGAGCGGGCTGGTCAGGAACACGATCCGGGGGATCGGGTACTGGAAGTGCAGCATGGCGTTGAGGTAGCACAGGCGCTGCTGCCAGGTGAGGCCCTTGCCGAAGAGCGGGCAGTCGATGCGCAGGATCTGGGTCATGCCGCGCGCCCAGCGGATGCGCTGGCCGACGTGGAGGACGAGGCGCTCGGTGGCGAGCCCTGCGGACAGGCGCGCGCTGATATAGGCGGTGTTCCAGCCGGTGCGCTGCAGCTTGAGCGCGGTGTGCGCGTCCTCGGTCACCGTCTCGCCGGCAAATCCGTTGGTCTCTTCCAGCGCTTCGCGGCGGATGATCGCGCAGGAGCCGCAGAAGAAGGTCGCGTTCCACAGGTCGTTGCCGCCCTGGACCGGGCCGTAGAACAGGTCGCCCTCGCCGGGCATGTCGCCCATCGTGGAAGCGAGGTTACGCTGCACCGGGTCGAGCGAGTACATGTGGTGCGGGGTCTGGATCAGGGCGAGGCGCTTGTCCTTCTGGAACCAGCCGATGGTCAGCTGGAGGAAGGCGCGGGTGGGCACGTGGTCGCAGTCGAAGATCGCGATCAGTTCGCCGTCGGTCTTCTTCATCGCCGCATTGAGGTTGCCCGCCTTGGCGTGCAGGTTGTTGTCGCGCGTGATGTAGCCGCAGCCCGCTTCCTTGGCGAAGGCGCGGAATTCCGCGCGCTTGCCATCGTCGAGGATGAACACGCGGTAGCGCTCGACCGGGTAGTCGAGATCCATCGCGGCAAACACGGTGTTGCGCACGATCTCGAGGCTCTCGTTGTAGGTCGGGATATAGATGTCGACGGTCGGCCAGTCCTCGGGATCGCCCTCGGGCTCGATCACCGGGCGTTCGAGCGGGAAGCTGGTCTGCAGGAAGCCCAGCATGAGGATGACCCAGGCGTAGAGCTCGGCCAGGTAAAGGACGCCGCCGAAGGCGAATTCGGGGAGCGTGCCGAAGGAGAGCGTCTGCGTCGTGCGCCACACGATGTAGCGGGTCGACACGAGGATCGCGAGGAGACCCAGCGCAAGGCCGCCGCGCGGGCTCTTCCAGCGGCGCAGCGCCACCGCGCCGGCAATCGTGACGCCGGCGCAGACCCACTGTGCGGTCCCGTCCAGCGGCACCGCGATCACCACCGCCGCGATGAAGACGATGGGGATGAGGGCAAGGTAGCGCAGCGCGCGCGTCGACGTCAGCGCCTTGATCATGCGGCGTAGCTCGAGCTCTTTGCGCCGGACCAGATGCTGATGTCGGTATCGAGCGCGGGCAGGACGATGTCGACCAGGCGGCGCACGTCGGCGAGCGCGGCGCTGGAGGGGGCATAGCGCGCCAGGGTCTGGAGCATCGCGATCGATTCGGGAACCGATTCGTCCAGCCGGATGCGCCCGATCAGGCGCGGCCCCATCAGTTCGCGCACGAAGGCGGCGTTGTGGCGCGCGAGGCGGCGGGTGTCATCGAGCCGGTTGATCACGAACGACGTGCGCGACAGGCCACCCTTGCCCGCCTCGTCGAACATCTGCGGCAGCAGCGCGAGGGTCTCGGGCGCGGTGTCGAGCGCGCACAGGTGGGCGCAGGCGTGATTGACGAGGCGCCGTGCGAGGTTGCGCTCGCACGAGGGCACATCGAGGATCAGCGTGCGCTCGCGGCCGGTCTGGAAGTAGCCCAGGTCCTTGAGCATCGGGATGAAGTCGGGGTCATTGGGCGCGTTCTGCGCATGGCGCAGGTCGATCCCCGAGACCACCACCGCATCCTCGCTCGGGGCATGGAGCGCGGACAGCGTGGTCGAGGGGGGCAGCGCGAAGTGGAAGGGGAGCGTGTCGTGCGCGGCCATGGAGAGCACGGTCACGTCCGCTCCGGCCTCGGCCAGCCCGAGCGCCATGTGCGCGGCGAGGAAGGTGTTGCCGGTGCCGCCCTTAGGCGAATGGCAGACGATGAGGGCCATCAGATCTCTCCTCGCGAACCCAGCTCGGACAGGTGGCGCAGCATCGCGCGCACGTCCTGGCCCGATCCCGCAGGGGCAGGCGGGGCAGGGGCCGCGGCCGCGTTGGGGCCTTCGTAGCGGCGGAACAGGGCGCCGATCGAATCGGTGGCCACAGGCTCGGGAGCCGGTGGCGCGGCCGGGCGTGGGGGCGTGGGGGCGAACTCGGCTGCCGGGGCCTGCGCGCTCGGCAGCTTTTCCGGGGCAGGGGCAGCTGCGCCGCTGGCCGCCGCGCCGTCGAGTTCGAGCAGGCGCGGGTCCTTGAGCAGCGCCTCGAGCATCGGCCACAGCTCCAGCTCGGTGAATCGGTCCTCGAACTCCTTGTACGAGAAGTCCTGACGGCCGAGCCGATTCAGAAGGTTTGAAGCGTCAACTCTCATGCGGTGCCCCCTGTAAGTGCTCTTAGGGATTGGCACTTAATGGTTAACAAATGACTTAACCTTTTTCGCAAGTGTGCCAACCGTGAGGGGGGCTCACCGCCCTCGGAAGGCACTTATATACGAATACCTTAAGGCTGTAAGGAAATCCTAAACCTTCGGCGCTAGACGAGTCTACACCTTGCTAGCTACGTGAACGAGGACCATGGACGTCCAGCACTTTTCAACGTTCGACCGGGACGACGGCGTGGATGATTACACGCCGGAAGACTTGCTGCCGCCCCTCGATGGGCCGCAGGAAACCGACGATTGCGAGTCCGAAGTCGCTTCGGATCGGTACTCTTACGGAGGATTGATGAAGATGGGACGTTCGGAGCGATCCGGCGGGCGGCCGCGCAAGAAGCCGGTGCTCATGCTCGACGACAGCGAGCGCCGCGACGCGCTGCGCGAACTCGACATGGTCGCGGTCCAGGACTTCGGCGAGGCGATTCCCATGGAACGTCCGGTCCGCATGCAGGGCCTCACGCCCGTCGAGGCGGTCGATTCGGCCAGCCTGAACACCCCTGTTCCCGAGGCTCCGGCCCCGCAGGCCCCCGAGCCCGCGGCCTATATGCCTGCGGCTCCGATCCCCGCAGAGCCGATGGCTTCGGAATCGATGCCCTCGGAATCCATGGATATCCCGGCATCCGCCAGCCCGACGCCGCGCTTCGGTGCGCTGGGCGGCGAGGGTTCGGTCCTCGGTCGCGATCCGTTCCCGGCGGCCTTCGAGGACGCGGCCTTCGAGGACGGGGGCGAGGATGAGGACGAGCAGGGCCTGGACGAAGCCGCCTACGGTTCGCTGTTCGGAAAGGCTGCGCCGAGCGCCCAGCCCGCCCCGACGCCCGCTCCTGCCCCCGAGCCGGTTGCGGCGCGTCCGGCTCCCATGCCCGAGCCTGCTCCCGCCCCGCTGGCCCCGGCACCTGTCGAGGCCGAGCCCGCGCCCGTTTTCGCGCCGCAGGTCGAAGCCGTTTTTGCACCGCAGGTCGAATCCGAGCCGGCTCCGGTGCGTTCGGCCTCGGGCCATGCCCTGCGCGCGCGCATGCAGGCCGAAGAGGTCTCCGCCCCCGAAAGCGAATCGCTTCTGGCGCGAATCGGCCGTTTCTTCGCTTGGCTGGGCAGCCTGCTGCGCCGCTGACGCGCCGGTGCGAGACATGGCAGGCGAATCGTAAACGCCTGCCTGTCTGTGCAAGTCAGCAAGGCTGAGTAAGAAGTGAAATGCCTTTCAAGGGGCCATCGCCCCTTGGACCCCTGAATGGGCGACCTCGCCTTTCTCGGTGCGAGAGGTGCGCTCGACAGTTTTGGGAGCCCGAGGGCGATGGCCCTCGGACCCCTTTTTATCCTTTTTCCCGCTTTCGCGCGTGTCCGAATACGCGGAGTAGCCCCTTGCCTGATTTCGCAAGAGGTTAAGGCGTTGGCTAACAGGTGCCGCGCCCCGGCCGAGAGACGTCGGGCCTATTGGTAGTAGTCCCTTTGCCGAACTTGCCGCCACGGGGCTGCGCTGCTTTGCAAGGGCACCTGTTCGCGAAGGTTTCGCGAATGGCGTGACCAGTCGGGGAGGGCGGATGACGGCAGGCCAGTCCCTTGTTGAGGAGCGGGTCGCTGACGCCAGCCCTGCTTCCGATCACCAGCTCCCGCGCCATTTTCCCGCGCTTGATGGCGCGCGCGGTGTCGCGGCGATGGCCGTGGTGGTGTCGCACTGCGCGAACGCTGGGTACTTTCCCCATGTCCTGGGAGAGGGAACCGGACAGATGGGCGTGCTTCTCTTCTTCCTCCTGAGCGGCTTTCTCATGGCCTTCCTCTATGGTCCGCGCGCTTTCACCCGCGAGCAGGTGCTACGCTACGCGACCCATCGGATCGCCCGCGTGTTCCCGCTCTTCTATCTGGTCATTGCCCTTTCGCTGGTCGTGGGGGCGGGCGGCCCGATCCGGTTCTTCGATCTGTCCGGCGGGGAATGGGTGTGGCCGGTGGCTCTCGTGACAGGCACGAGTGTCCTTTGGACCATTCCCGTCGAGGTGCAGTACTATCTCGTCTTCGTGCTGATCTGGGCGGCGGCGAAGCGCTTTCCGCTCGGAGTCTGGATCGCAGCGGGGTTTGCCGCGCAACTGCTTGCCCTGGCCTTGCTGCGCCTCACCGTTCGCGGGAACCAGTTCCTTCCCTACTGGTTTCACGCCTTCTTCCTGGGGACGATCGCGGGCTATCTGCTGCACCGCCATGCACGGGCTTTTCTCAAGGCCGCACGGGCACCTGGCTTGCAGGGCCTTGGCTGGATCATTCTGCTGCTGGTGCCGCTGTCGCTGCCCGAATTGCGGCGCATGGCCGGTTTTCCCATGCTGCCCAACTTCATCGATCCCGTCACCTTCGGCATGCCGGTTCTCGTCTTCCTGGCCGCACTGGGCGGCCTCGGGCCATTCCGGTATCTCGCCTGGCCCGTGTTCACGCAGCTGGGCGCGGTGTCCTACGCCATCTACCTGCTGCACAAGCCGGTGATGTGGACGCTGGAACCCTGGCTCTCGGGGCGGGTCCCGGACCTTGCGCTGGGCCTTGCCATTGTGGCGCTGAGCATCCTGATGGCCGCGGTCTCGACCTACGGTTTCGAGCGCCCGGTCCAGATGATCCTGAACGGCCATGGCGCGCGGCTGAGCCGCCGGTTCGCGTGATTGCTGGAATGGCTGGGGAAGGAGAAGGTGGTGCCGGTTGCAGGAGTCGAACCCGCGGCCTGATGATTACAAATCAACTGCTCTACCAGCTGAGCTAAACCGGCACACGTCTCTCAAGAGACGGGGCCCTTACCAAGCTCAAGGCCACTTGGTCCAGCGGGATTTTCGCCAAGGTGGGGAAAAGCCGGATTTCCTAACCCTGGGAGGTTTTTCCGCGCTGCGCCTGCCAGTCCTCGTAGACGGGGCGGGGCATGTCGAACAGGTCGCTCTGGCGTGCGTACCAGCCGCCCCCGTGCATGCGCGCGACAAGGTCGAGGCCAACCGTGTCGACGTAGAGCTTCTCGGCGTCGATGTAGGCGTCCTGGATGTGGAAGTGGAGCACTTCGCCAAGGACGATGGTGGTGCTGCCTGCCGGGATCGCCTGGTAGAGACGGCATTCCATGGCGACCGGCGCATCGGCCAGCCGCGGCACGGCGACCGCGCTGGAGGGCACGGTCTTCAGCTCTGCGAGGGCCGTCTCGTCGATGTCGGCGGGCGCGTCCATGCACGTGATGTTCATGGCCGGCGCCAGCGCTTCGCTGACGAGATGGACGACGAATTCTCCGGTTTCCAGGATGTTGGACGCGGTGTCCTTGAGCTGGCCGTCGGCGCGGGTGATGAGGCCGAGCGCGATCAGCGGCGGGTTTGCGCCCATCGCGTTGAAGAAGCTGAAGGGGGCAAGGTTGCCCACGCCCGCCGCCGATTGCGAGGCGACCCAGGCGATCGGGCGCGGGGTGATGCTGGAGCCGAGCAGCTTGTAGCGTTCCTGCGGGGTCAGCGTCGCGAAATCGAAATCCATGGGGTCGTCTCTCCTTGGGGCGCGGGTGCGGTGTGGTCCCGCCTGGCGCATCCGCTGTCTCTGGGGTGCGTCTGGATTACAGGGCGCCGAAGGTCCAGCCCTCGCGTGTGGCCAGTTCAGGGGTAAGTTCGGGCGGGTGCCACAGTTCCCGCCGCGCCGCGGCTCCGCGCAGCCAGGCGCTGGTCACAAGCGCGTCGGCGCTGTGGTCGTCGATCGGGCCGGTCTCCCCGCGCGGCTGCGATCCCAGAGCGTCCAGCGCTCTATCGAGCTCGCCCCGCTCGGTGATCTTGGCGCGGCCCGCCCGGCGCCCGGCCTCGACGGCGGCGAGCGTGGTGTAGATTTCGCAGACGACACTGCCCGAGGGAGGCAGCGGATCGATTGGCCAGACCGGAAGCGTTCCGGTGAGGCGGTGGAGCAGGCGCATGCCCGTCAGGCTGGACTTGCCGACCTGCGCCGCGCCCACGAGGTTGAAGTTGGAGTAGGGCTTGCAGCCGAGGCGCGCCTGCGCCGCCTCGGTGACGCGCAGGCGACCGCGGCGGTGGTCGCTGGCGGGCAGATGGAAGCGCGCGCCCTCACGGCCGCCATGGCGGCGGAAATAGGGCGCGAAATCGGGGTGGTCGACGAAGGCATTGGCACCCAGGTCCTCCTCGCCCTCGCAGATGCGGTCAATCCGCGCCCACAGCGCGCGGGCTGTGTCCGGGCTTTGCGCAAGGCCGGGGAAGAAGGTGCCTGCATCGGCAAAGGGAAGCGCGATGCCAAGGTCGAGGCCGACCAGCGTGCGCGCGGGCAGGTCCTCGCGCAGGTAGCGCAGCACCGCCTCGCGGGACCAGCCGCGCGGGGAGGGCGGGGAGAGCAGCGCGGGCGCGCCTGTCCCTTGCCCGCACAGGCCCAGCGCAATGCCCTTGTGATGGCGCCCGCGCGCGCCTGACCAGTCGATGGCCAGGAAATGGTCGAAGGCGGGGGGCGCGAGGACCACCGCGATCAGCCGCCGCGCCGCTCGACGCGCTTCTTCTGCCACCATTCGAGGCGCTTCTTCAGTTCGCGCTCGAAGCCGCGTTCGTTGGGTTTGTAGAACTCCTGCGCGGGCACGCCGTCGGGCCAGTAGTTGTCGCCCGAAAAGGCATCGGGCTGGTCGTGGTCGTAATGGTAGGCCGCGCCGTAGCCCATGTCCTTCATCATCTTGGTTGGCGCGTTCAGGATATTCATGGGCGGGGCCACCGATCCGGTCTCGCGCGCGACCTCCATGGCGATGCCCTTGGCCAGGCAGGCCGCGTTCGACTTGGGCGCGCTGGCGCAATAGATCACCGCCTGGGCGAGCGGGAGTTCGCCTTCGGGCGAGCCGAGAAACTCGAAGGACTGCTTGGCGGCCATGACCTGGACCATCGCCTGCGGATCGGCGAGGCCGATGTCCTCGCTCGCGATCGCGGCGAGGCGGCGCAGGATGTAGAGCGGCTCCTCGCCCGCTACCAGCATGCGCGCCATGTAGTAGAGCGCGGCCTGCGGGTCGGAACCGCGCACCGACTTGTGAAAGGCCGAGATGAGGTTGTAGTGCCCGTCGCGGTCCTTGTCGTAGACCGCCATGCGCCGCTGCAGGAACTTGCCGAGCGGGCCCGGGCCCAGCGGTTCCTCGATGTGCGCGGCGTAGAGCGTTTCGGCCTGGTTGAGCAGGAAACGCCCGTCGCCATCGGCCGTGGCGATAAGGGCCGCGCGCGCCTCGTCGGTGAGGGGGAGGGGGCCTTCCAGCGCTTCGGCCTTGGCGAGCAGCATGGAGAGCGCCATCTCGTCGAGACGGTTGAGGACGAGCACCTGCGCGCGGCTGAGAAGCGCTGCGTTGAGGGCGAAACTGGGGTTCTCGGTGGTCGCGCCCACCAGCGTGACCGTGCCGCGTTCGACAAAAGGCAGGAAGCCGTCCTGCTGGGCGCGGTTGAAGCGGTGGATCTCATCCACGAAAAGCAGCGTGCGCTGGCCCGCCCTGGCTGCCGTTTCCGCTTCGGCAAAGGCCTTGCGCAAGTCCGCGACGCCCGAGAACACGGCCGAGACTGCGGCGAAGCGCATGCCCACCGCCTTGGCCAAGAGGCGCGAGGTGCTGGTCTTGCCGGTGCCGGGCGGGCCCCACAGGATCATCGAGGAGAGCTTGCCCGCGGCCACCATGCGCCCGATCGCGCCTTCGGGCCCGGTCAGGTGCTCCTGGCCCACCACGTCGTCCAGCGTGCGTGGGCGCAGGCGGTCGGCCAGCGGGGCGTCCTCGGCCAGCGGTTCCTCGCTCTCGGGCGGGGGCAGATCATCTCCGAACAGGTCAGCCATGGCGGTTCCCTAGCGCGTTGCGCGCGCGATTGCATCGGTCCCGGCGCGGCGAAACAGCGCCTTACCCCGAAAAAGTGCGTGAGCGCGCCGCGGGTTGCCAAGACGGGGCGGCTGCGGCAAAATTTGGACAACTGCGCAAGTCAGGGCCGCGAGCGAGGTGCGTATGGTGAATAAGGCACGGGTTCCGGCCTGGTATTGGACCGTGGCGGTCGTCGCCGTCATCTGGAACGGCTTTGGCTGTTTGGACTATCTCATGACGGTCACCCGCAACGCGGGGTACCTGTCCGCGTTCCCGCGCGAATATGTGGCCTACCTCGACACCTTGCCGTTGTGGCTGGTGGGGTTCTGGGCGCTGGGCGTGGGCGGCGGGCTGGCGGGGGCGCTGCTGCTCCTGCGCCGGGCGCGGCTGGCCGCGTCGGCCTTCGGGGTCTCGCTCCTGGGCCTTGCGGTGACAAGTGTCACCCAGTGGAGCGATGCCGAGGCACCCGCGAGCAGCAGCGCGGACGTCGCGATCAGCGGCGCGATCTGGCTGATCGCGCTTGCCCTGCTGGTCTTCTCGCTGCGGATGCTGCGGGCGGGGGTGCTGCGCTGATACAGGCCACGCCCCCGTGCCCTAGCCCCTCGCGCGCTGGCGGATGAGGCGCAGGTAGGTGTCGGCGACGGCCTGGTTGATCTTGTCCCAGTCGAAATCGTTGGCGCGCAGGGCCCCGGCCTGGCCGTGGGCGCGGCGCAGGGCCGGGTCCTCGATGTAGGCGCGAATGGCCTCGGAGAACTGGCTGACCGCGCCCGGCGGCACCAGCCGTCCCGAGATCCCGTCGGCGACCAGGCTCTGGCTGCCGGTAGCGGCCGCTGCGACGACGGGCAGGCCGCAGGCCATGACCTCGAGCGTGACGTTGCCGAAAGTCTCGGTGACAGACGGGTTGAACAGGACGTCCATCGAGGCCACCGCGCGGCCAAGGTCCGCGCCCTGCTGGAAGCCGACGAAGGCGCCGTCCGGCAGGCGGCTTTCGAACCATTCGCGCGCGGGCCCCTCGCCGATGACGATGACCTTGAAGGGGACGCCCCGGCGGCGCAGGTCGTCGAGGGTGTCGGCGTAGACGTCGAGCCCCTTTTCCATGACGAGGCGGCCCAGGAAGCCGATCGCGACCTCGTGGTCGGCGATGCCCAGGCTGCGGCGCCATTCCATGTCGCGGCGTTCGGGGTTGAAGGTCGTGCGATCGACTCCGCGCGACCAGATCGTGACGTCGTAGTTCATGCGCTGTTCGCGCAGGAGCTGGGCCATCGATTCGGACGGGGCCACCAGCGCGTCGCAGCGGCGGTAGAAGCGGCGCAGGATCGCCTCGATCACCGGCTCGCCCCAGGCCATGTTGTAATAGCGCAGGTACGTCTCGAACCGGGTGTGCACCGAGGCCAGCACGGGCAGGTCGCGCTTGCGCGCCCAGGTCACGGCCCGGTGGCCGACCGGGTCGGGGGAGGAGACATGCACCACGTTGGGGGCGAAGGCCTTGAGATCGCGGCGCGCCTTGCCGGCAATGGCGAGCGGCACGCGGTATTCGGCGCGGCCCGGGATCGGCAGGGCGCCCACGCCGACAAGGTCGCCGGTCGCCGGGAAGGCGGGCTCCTCCACGACGGGGGCATAGACACGTACCTTCGCACCCTGGCGGAGCAGGTAGTCGACGAGGCGGTTGAGCGCCTGGTTGGCGCCATCACGAACGTAATTGTAGTTGCCCGAGAACAGGGCGATGCGAAGGTCGGAAATATCCATGGTGGGCGGCCCATAGCGCCCGCAGGCGGACTTGGCGAGGGGCTGCGGCGCGCTTTGCGCGCGTACGCGGTTGCCGCCCTCTCATCTCGAGGCGTGGCAACCGCGCCCGCCGCCTGCCAGGCTCAGCGCCGGCCGCGCCGGTGATGGCCGTGCCGGCCGCGATCGTGGTGCCGTCCATGACGGCGCGAATAGTGCCGACCGCCACGCCAGTCGCGCCCACCCCGGCGCCAGTCGCGGCGGGCATGGTGACGGGGCGCACGCCAGTCACGGCGATGGCTGCGGTAATAAGGCGCGTAGTATCGGCTGTAATAGCGGTCGCGGTAATACCGGTTGGGGCGGTCGGCGTAGTAGTAATAGTAGCCGGGGCGTCCGCGAACGGTGACGTAGCGGCGCGAGGGGTACCAGTCACGATCATAGTAATAGCGGTCGTCGCGGTCCGCGAGGGCCGCACCCACGGCAAGCCCCAGTACGCCCGCTCCGATGGCAATGGCGGCGTCGTTGCCGCCGTCGCGGTACCGGTCGCGGGCCATGGCCGGGGTGGCGGCGAGCAGGGCACCGGCCGCCGCCGCGGCGCCAATTCCCAGCTTCAAGCCAATGTTTCGAAACGCAGATTTCATCAAATTCAGCTCCCTTCCTGTGCCGGCCAAATACGGCGGGTTCGGCGGGCCGTGATGCCGCTGGGGCTAGCGGGGCGGGACTGAATGCCGACTGAATTCAGCGTGTGCGGGGGTGGGGCGAGGCAGGGGTAAGGCGGGCTGTTGCGCGCCACGTTCTCTCAAGAACCGTGCAGGTAAGACTTTCGTAGGTAAAAGTATCGCATTAGTGGATGCGCAATGATTCGCCTCAGCATGTCTTTTTTGCGTCGTTTTGAAAGAACTACGCATGTTTCTGGACTGCTGCTGTTGCTTGTCCTTCTCATCTTCGCGCTTCCGGTCACCGCTTCGGCCGCGACGTCACATGTACTCGCCCCGACGTGCCATGCCGTGACGCCTCTGGCCCATCCCGGGGCGCCGGAAGCGGGTTTCCCGCACTTCACCTGTGCGGACGGGGCGCCCGAGCGCAGCCGTTACCAGCGTTCCAGCCTGTGGTACCGCATCGGCCTGGCCCAGTGGGACCGCGCCAACCATGCCGCTGAGGGCGGCCCGGTGCTGATGGTGGGAACCTCGCGTTTCGATCGCCTCGAGGTCTATTTCCGCTACGCCGATGGCGAAGTCCGGCGCCAGTCGGTGGTGCAGGGTGACTTTGGTGGGCACTGGCGCGCCGGGGGGCAGATCGCCTTCGAGCCGCCGGTGCGCGACCAGCCGCTTGCCGATATCGTGGTGCGTTTCGATCGGCTCGCCAGCGCCCGCCTGCTGCGGCTGCGGCTGGTCGATGTCGAGGATCTGAACTGGCAGGCGACGGCGCTCGCCGTTGCAGTGGGGGGCGCGTTGGTCCTGCTCGCGGTGGGGGCAATCTACAACTTGACGCTGGCGCTGACCGCGCACCGCCAGTTCGCGCTGTGGCAGAGTGGCTGGGCGGGCGTGATGTTCGTCTGGGGTGCCCTGTGGTCGCAGCTGGCGCTGTTCATCTGGCCGGGAATGGCCGGGGCTCCGGCGGCGCAGGTGTGCACCATGCTGTCCTGTTTCGCCGTGGCGCTGGCAACCCTGAGCGCGGTCACGGCGCTGGAAGAGGGCAAGCTGCCCCGGGGCTTGCGCCGGGCCGTACTGCTCCTGGCAGGGCTGATCGCGCTTGTCGGCATTCCCCTGGGGCTGCTGCGCACGGGGCCGATCGCGACGATCTCCAACCTGCTGGGCGTGGCGGTTCTCCTCGACTTGCTGCTGGTGGCGCTGTGCCTTGCGCTCGCCTGGCGGCGGGGCAGCCGCAAGGCGCGGCTCTACACCGCGGCCTGGGCGCTGCCGATGGCGACGCTCGGGCTCATCGAGTTCGCCGACATCGACGTCTGGTTCTATGGCGCGGGCTCGCAGATCCTGGTGCTGTGCGCGGCGGCCTGGCAGACCATCCTGCTGGCGGTCGCGATCTCGCGGGCCAGTGGGCAGGTGCGTATCGAGCGCGATCTGGCGCTGCGCAGCGAGGCCCAGGCCCAGGCCCAGGCGCGCCTCGACCCGCTGACGGGCCTGCGCAACCGCCGCGGCTTCATGGAGGCCATCGCGCCCATGCTCGAGGCGGCGGACCGGGAGGGGGCTTCCTTTGCGCTGCTGCTCTTCGATGTCGACCGTTTCAAGCTGGTCAACGACACCTATGGGCACGACATCGGCGATGACGTGCTGGTTGCCATTGCGCAGGTTCTGGGCGCGCGCGAGGGACCTTTCTGCCGCGTCGCGCGTCTGGGCGGCGAGGAATTCGCGATGGCCGTGGCGGGCATGTCGGGCTTTGCGCTGCGCCGTTTTGCCGACAGTGTGCGGCGCGCGGTCGAGGGCATTGAGCACACCGGCGTGCTGGCGGGAAGCAAGGTGACCGTGTCGATCGGCCTTGCCGGCGTGTCGGAGCAGAAGGACCGGACGCTCGAGGGGACCTTCGCGCCCCTGCCGACCTTTCGCGATTTCTACCGCGACGCGGACGCAGCGCTCTACCGGGCCAAGCGCGAAGGGCGCAACCGGGTCGCCGCGGCCATGGACGGGGATAGTCCGGGAGACGGCGAGGGTGAGGAAGCCGAGGCCAGCGCGGTGCGCTGAGGCGTCTCAGCCGGGCAGGGCGCCTGTCTGGCGCAGCGCTTCGCCCAGCGCCAGCGCGGCCGCAGTCGCCAGGTTGAGCGAGCGCACTTGGGCACGCAGGGGAATGCGCACCTGGGCATCGCACACCTGCGCAATCGTGTCGGGTACCCCTGCGCTTTCCTTGCCGAACAGCAGGATGTCGTCCGCGCGGTAGTCGAAGGCATAGGCGGACATCGTCGCCTTGGTGGTGAAGAGCACGCGTCGCTGCCCAGCATGCGCGCCCTGGAAGGCGGCGAAGTCGGCGTGACGGGTGAAGTCGACATGGTCGATGTAGTCCATCGCCGCGCGGCGGACCCGTCGGTCGTCCCAGGCAAAGCCCATGGGCTCGATGAGGTCGATGGCTGTCCCCAGGCACGCGCCCAGGCGCAGGATGGCGCCGACGTTGCCGGCAATCTCGGGTTCGTAGAGAGCAATGCGCATGGCTCCGCTTGGCGGGCCTCGAGGCGGCTGGCAAGTCCTTGCGGCCACGGGAAACGGACGCCGTTATGGGTCGGAACATCTCTTTTTCGGTATTCAGCAACACTTCGTTACATTTCGGACGGTGGATCGACACTGCACGTGTCCAGAAATGCGCCTGCCCATTGCGAAGAGGGGCACGCGTTCCATGCCTCTGGGGCAGCTTCGGCTGCCGGGGAAAGGGGCCGGACAGGGCCGCGACGTCGGGGCCGGGGAGGACGCCCGGAGCCGCGCGTGGCTGGCCTGCCCGAGTGAAATCCTCTCGCGCGGGGACGGCTATCCTGACGAAAGGTGGCCGTTTTCCTTCGTCGGATGCGGACCCGGGAGCCTCTCCCGGGGAATTTCGTTTTCCTCCCGTCCTTTACTCCTCTCATCCCGTTTGCGTCCGGAATCGGGTGGGGGTATAGCCAGAGAAGAACCAGATGCTTGAGCCGATGAACGTGTCCTCCACCAATACCTTTTCCAGCCCGCCGCAGTCCGGCCCCGCCACCGTTCTCCTGGTCGAGGACGACGGCGCGCTGCGCACGCTGACCGCCCGCGCGCTGCGCCAGAGCGGCTTCAACGTGCTCACCGCGGCCACCGGCGCGGAGATGTGGGTGACCTTGCGCGAATCCCCGGTCAGCCTTGTCGTGCTCGACATCATGCTGCCGGGCACCAGCGGCTTCGACCTGTTCCGCCGCCTGCGCCGCGAGAGCGACATTCCCATCATCTTCATCAGCGCGCGCGGCAGCGAGGAGGACCGGGTGCTTGGCCTTGAGCTGGGCGCCGACGACTACCTTGCCAAGCCCTTCAGCACGCGCGAGCTGGCCGCCCGCGTCAGCGCGGTCCTGCGCCGGGGCAACACCGTGGGCGAAAGCGTCGCCGATTTCGGGGGCGATACCCGTTCGGCCGACACCATCACCTTCGATGGCTGGCAGCTGTCGCAGGCCCGGCGCGAACTGCGCTCGCCCGATGGCGCCATCGTCGACCTGACCGGCGCGGAGTTCGACCTGCTCTCCACGTTCCTGGGCTATCCCCAGCGCGTGCTCGGCCGGGAGCGGCTGATGGAACTCTCGCGCTCGCGCATCGGTGACAGTTCGGATCGCAGCATCGACGTGCTGGTCAGCCGCCTGCGCCGCAAGCTCCAGGCCGAGGGCGGCGAATCGCCGATCGTGACCGTGCGCGGCGTGGGCTACATGTTCCGGGCCGAAGTGACCCGTCTCTGATGCTTCAGCGGGGGCTGGCCTTCGTCCGGCGCCTGGGATTGCCCGAGCGCCTGCTGGCCGTGCTCCTGCTGGTTGCGCTGGTCGATTTCGCGGCCAACACGCTCCTGTTCGAGAGCGCCAATTCCTTCGAGCTGCGGCGCGACGATGCCGAACGCATTGCCGAGAACCTGCTGCTGGCCTCGCGGGCGGTGGAGCGGGTGGCGCCCGAGGCGCGCCCGCAGGTGACCAGGGCGCTCAGCACCTCGCGCTTCACGCTCGAATGGATCCCCTCCAGCCGCCGCTACCGGGGGCCTGTGGGGCTGGCCAAGCTGCGCGAGCAGGTCGTCGCCTTCGAGCCCGACCTTGTGCGCTCGGACATCGAGCTCCATCTCGACGAGGTGCCCGGGCGCGGCAATATCGGGGGCTCGATGCTGCTGGCCGACAGCAGCGTCCTGAAGTTCCACACCCACGCCAACGCGGCCTGGAAGCTGACGGCGGGACGGCTGGCGAGCATGATCCTGCCGACGCTGCTCCTGATCCTGCTGGCCTGGGTGCTGCTGCGCGCCGCACTTGGCCCCTTGCGCGCGGTGATCGGGGCGACCCACGAGTTCGGTTCAGGACCGCTGCGCCTCGTGCCCGAACGCGGGCCGGACGAGATGCGCCAGCTCATCCGCGCGATGAACGCCATGCAGGAGCGCATCCATCAGTCGCTCAATGATCGCACGCAGACGATGCTGGCGATCGGGCATGACCTGAAGACGCCGCTCGCGCGTATGCGCCTGCGTCTCGACGACGAGCGCCTCGCGCCCGACATGCGCGAGGGGATGTCGCGCGACATCGACGAGATGCGCATGCTCATCGAATCGATCCAGGCCTATGTCGACACCGGCGGTGAGGCGATCCCGACCGAGCGCATCGACGTCGCCGTCATGGCCCAGACCCTCGTCGACACCCAGGCCGACCACGGCGCGGATGCGACCTACGAGGGGGCCTCCCATGCCGTGGTGCGGGCTCGTCCGGTGCAGATCCGGCGCGCGCTTTCCAATCTCATCGAGAACGCGCTGCATTACGGGGGCAACGTGCGCGTGCACCTGCGCAAGGACGGGGACGGGGTGGAGATCGTCGTCGAGGACGATGGTCCGGGCATCCCGGAAGAGCGCATTGCCGATGCGATGCAGCCCTTCGTCCGGCTCGATTCGGCGCGTGCACGCGATACGGCGGGCATGGGCCTTGGCCTTCCCATCGTCCAGCGCGCGGTGCGCATGGAGAACGGAACGATCGACCTGCGCAACCGCGCCGAAGGTGGCTTGCGCGCAACGGTGCGACTTCCCCTTGCGCCAAGTTCCTGACTTTGTTTCGGAAATTGCAACGCATATTGCCCTGAATGCAATCAGCAAGACTTCGTTACATTCACGAACATGGGCGGACACCTGCCTGACATAGATTTCGGTGCATTCTTGGCGCCTGTGTGCGCCAGGTTGCCCGATTCCTATTGTGAGGTGACGAAACGTGAACGAACTCATTGGTCGCGTCTTCCATTTCGAGAAGTCCATCTTTCCGGCCAGCAGTGAGCTGTTCGGGAAACTCGCCACCCATGGTCAGTCGCCCAAGGCGCTGATGATTTCCTGCGCGGATTCGCGCATCGTGCCCGAGCAGATCATGCAGGCGCAGCCCGGCGACCTGTTCGTGTGCCGCAACGCGGGCAACATCGTGCCCACCTATTCCACCCACAACGGCGGTGTCACCTCGACGGTCGAGTACGCCGTGGTCGCGCTCGGTGTCAGCGACATCATCGTGTGCGGCCACTCGGACTGCGGCGCGATGAAGGCGCTGGCCGATCCCACGGGGCTGGAGGCGATGCCCAACGTCGCAGGCTGGCTCCGGAACGGCGCGGCGGCCGAGCACATCGTCTCGACCTGCCACCCCGAACTGACCGGTTCGGAGCGCGTGCGCGCCATCACGCTTGAAAACATCATCGCGCAGATCGCGCACCTGCGCACCCATCCGTCCGTCGCGGCGGGCATCGCGCGCGGGGAAATCACCCTTCACGGCTGGTTCGTCGACATCCACGCCGGCCAGGTTCTCGGTCTCGATGGTGAGACTGGCGAATTCGTGGCGCTGCGCGAAGATCGCGAACTTCCCGTGGCCCTGCGCGCCAAGGCGCGCATCGCCACCGAACTTGCAGAGGCTGCCGAATAATGAGTACCTCCCCCACCGCGCCGGCGTCCGAAGGGCGCTCCGGCCTTTTCGCGCACTTCGGGCGTGACTTCACCGCCTCGATCGTGGTCTTCCTGGTGGCCATGCCGCTGTGCATGGGCATTGCCATCGCCTCGGGCGTGCCGCCCGAAAAGGGGCTGGTGACGGGCATCATCGGCGGCATCATCGTGGGCCTCTTTGCAGGCTCGCCGCTTCAGGTTTCCGGGCCCGCTGCGGGTCTGGCCGTGATCGTCTTCGAATTCGTGCGCGAGCATGGGCTCGAGGCGCTCGGCCCCGTGCTGCTGCTTGCGGGCGTGCTCCAGCTCGTGGCGGGTTGGGCAAAGCTGGGCGGCCTGTTTCGCGCGATCAGCCCGGCGGTTGTCCACGGCATGCTGGCGGGCATCGGTGCGCTCATCGTGATCGGCCAGTTCCACATCCTCTTCGATGAGAAGCCGCTCTCCAACGGCGTCGAGAACCTCGCCGCGATCCCCGGCCGCGTCTTCGGCCTCGATTTCTCGAGCGTCGCGGCGACCGAGATCGCGTTGGGCCTGGGCGTCCTCACCATTGTCGTGATGGTCGGCTGGGAAAAGCTGCGTCCCAAGTCGATGGCGCTTGTTCCGGGTGCGCTGCTCGGCGTCGTCTCGGCCACCGCAGTCGCCTGGGGCATGGGCCTCGACGTCGCGCGCATCGAGGTGCCCGCCTCGATTGGCTCGGCCTTTGCGCTGCCCACCAGCACCGCCTGGTTTGCCCCGCTTGCAAGCCCTGCGCTCCTTGTCACCGCGCTTGCCATCGCCTTCATCGCCAGCGCCGAGACGCTGCTTTCGGCCGCGGCGGTTGACCGCATGCACGACGGTGTGCGCACCAGGTACGACAAGGAACTGAGCGCGCAAGGTATCGGCAACATGCTGTGCGGCCTTGTCGGCGCGCTGCCGATGACGGGTGTCATCGTGCGTTCCTCGGCGAACGTCCAGGCGGGGGCGAAGACGCGCCTGTCGACGATCTTCCACGGGATCTGGATCCTGGGCTTCATCGCGCTGCTTCCCTGGCTCCTGCGCGAAGTGCCGATGGCCTCGCTCGGCGGTGTTCTGGTGATCACCGGCTGGCGCCTCGTCAGCCTCAAGCACGTCACGCACCTCTACAAGAACCACGGCTATCTGCCTGCGGCGATCTGGGCGGTGACCTTCGTGCTGGTCGTCACCACCGATCTGTTGACCGGCGTTCTCGTTGGCCTCGCGCTCTCGGTCGTCGAACTGCTGCCGCACCTTCGCGACATCCGTCTCAAGGTGCATGAGCATGACGAGGAACACGGCCGCCGCGTCGAGCTGCACGGGGCCGCGACCTTCCTGGGTCTGACCAAGCTCAACACCGTGCTCGAGCGCCAGCCCCACGGCGAGCCGGTTCACCTCGACCTCGAACGCGTGAAGGGCATGGACCACACCACGGCCGAAACGCTGGCCGAGTGGATCGCGCGCCGCCGTCAGGGCGGGCACGAGGACCGCGTTACGGGCGATGCCTCGATCATGGCCGCCATGCGCGCCTGAGGCATCATTACCCTGAGTTTTGCAATGTGAAGCGGCTCTTCGCCCGCGCTGGATCGGTCCGGCCGGGCGGAGAGCCGAATTCGTTTGTGGTCCCAATATTGCGCTATTTGCACGACAAATATGCGTTTGTTGCAACAAGGCAACAATATTAGATCAAAGTGATCACTTGTGAAACGAAGTGATTTGCAAAGGGCCGCGTTAAGCTTATTCCGAGCCTTGCTGTTTCGGAACGGGTCCACCTCGAAGTGAAGGCCCGGCGGGGGAGCCGCAGGATGGAACGTAAAAACCACATGAAAAATGAGGGACGTTCCAGAAATGAAGATTCGTATGCTCGCAGGCGCGGCCTGCCTTGCCCTTTCGTGCTTCGCCGTCGCCAACCCTGCGGCAGCCCAGGACGATTCCGGCCTCACCGTCTCGGGTGAAGCGACCCTGGTGACCGACTATCGCTATCGCGGCGTCTCGATGACCGACCGCGAAATGGCGATCCAGGCGGGTATCCAGGTTACCCATGAAAGCGGCTTCTACGCCGGTACCTGGGGCTCGAACCTTTCGGGCTGGGGCACCTTCGGCGGCTCGAACACCGAGCTCGACCTCTTCGCGGGCTACAGCACGGACCTGGGTAACGGTCTCAATGTCGATGCGGGCCTGACCTGGATCATGTTCCCCGGCGGCCTCGACACCACCGACTTTGCCGAACTCTACGCGACCGTGTCGGGCGACGTGGGCCCTGTGAACATCGGCGTGGGCATCAACTATGCGCCCAAGCAGGAAGCGCTCGGCACCTGGTACTACAGCGGCTTCTCGGACGGCTACGACGATCCGGGCGACAAGGGCGACAACCTCTACCTGCACACCGACCTCAGCGCCGGGATCCCCGACACGCCGCTGACGCTGAACGCGCACTTTGGCTATTCGAACGGCAATGCAGGCCTCGGCCCCTGGGGCACCAGCCTCGCGCCGACCGGCGAGTACATCGACTGGAGCCTGGGAGCGGACTACGCGCTCGGCCCGCTGACGCTCGGCGTCGCCTATGTCGACACCGACATCTCGCGCTCGGAATCGAACTACCTCGGATCGGGCTTCCGTTCGAGCAAGAACGGCTCGGTGATTTCCGGCTCGACCGTGGTCTTCAAGGTTTCGGCCGGCTTCTGATCGCGTTTCCTTCGGGAATGCAGGAGGGCCCCTCGGCGCATATGTGCCGGGGGGCTTTCCTTTTATACGGTGCATGTGCGCATGCGCGGATTGCAGGGAGCCGGGCGCGGGGGCGGTGCGTTGCAAGGGCATCTGGCCCGACAGACGGGCATCCTGAAAAACCCAAGGACCCCACATGCAACGCTTCACCGACAAGACCGTCATTGTCACCGGCGCCTCGAGCGGGATCGGCGCGGCCGCCGCGCGCCGCTTCGCCTCCGAGGGCGCCAACGTCGTTCTCAACGCTCGTTCGCGCGAGGACCTGGAAGCACTCGCGGCCGATCTGGATCCGGCCCGAACGCTGTGTGTCGCAGGCGATATCGCGCAGATCGGGTTTCCGGACGATCTCGTCGCCAGGGCGGTGGCGAAATTCGGAGGCCTTGACGTGCTTTACGCCAACGCCGGCGTCGCGACTTCGGGGGCGTTCGGCGAGGCGAGCGATGAGGACATCGACCGGGTGATCGACATCAACGTCAAAGGTTCGCTGCGCTGTGCGCGGGCGGCCTATGCCGAACTCAAGAAGAGCAAGGGCGCGATCGTCTTCACCTCCAGCGCCTCCGGGATCGGGGGCGACTACAACATGGTCATCTACACCGCCTCGAAGGGCGCAGTGACGCAGATGACGCGCTCGATGGCGCTCGAATGGGGACAGGATGGCATTCGCGTCAACGCGGTGTGCCCCGCGATGACCCGCACCAGGATGGCGGGCGACCTGATGGAAAACCCCGCGATCGAGGAGGCCTTCTACCAGCGCGCGGCGATCAAGCGCTTCGGCGAGCCCGAGGACGTCGCCGATGTCGTCGCGTTCCTGGCCTCGGACGATGCGCGCTTCGTGACGGGGGTGAACCTGCCGGTCGATGGCGGGGTGAGCGCCTCGAACGGCCAGCCCAATTTCCCCGCGCTCTCGTGAGGTCTCAGTAGCCGGTGTAGCGGCCCGGGCGGTGCCAGACGTAAAGGATGCCGCCCGTCGCCGCGACACCCAAGAGCGACCACAGCATGCGGGTGAGGTCGAGGCTGATGAGCGAGAAGGCGAGCACGCAGGCATCGAACAGCATCTGGGAACGGCCCGCGTTCCACCCGCGCGTGCGGTAGAGCCACAGGACGATGGCGCCCGATCCGCCCGAGCCAGCGGCGTGGCGGGCCAGCGCCAGCGCGCCCATGCCGATCACCGTGCCCCCGACAATGGCGGCCACCGGCGTGCTGATCCGGGCGATCTCGAAGACATGGGGGGTGATCCCGGTCAGCGCGAAGACGCCGAAGGTGACGATCAGCGTCTTGACCAGAAACGCGCGGCCCATGGAACGGATGGTAATGGCCAGCATCGGCAGGGTCAGGCCGCCGTAGAGCACGCCAACGGGAAGGCCGGTCAGGTAGCTCAGCGTCAGCGCCATGCCCGCAACGCCGCCCGTGGCAAGTTCCGCCTTCTGCAGGATGACCACGCCCAGCGAGAGCAGGACCGTGCCCACGCACAGCGCATAGACGTCCTCGAACAGGCTGTGCGGCGTGCCATCGGGAATCGCCCCCTGACGCGCCCGGGTCAATTCGGGCCGCTCCATGGTCTCGGCGGGCACAGGGGTATCCGTCACAACGCAATCCTCTTCAAAGCCTTGCGCCTTTCCGGCACCGCGCCGCCGGATCATCCTGCCCCTGTTTTTATGTTGCGCAATTGTAGTTCAAAATACCTCGCTTGTGCAAGGTAATATCTTGGGCCAATTGCATGGGAGGGGCTTAGTAGACCGTGCGGTCAAGGGAAGGCGTTAGCCAAACGACAGGCATCTGAAATGGAAGAGGAAAAGGATGATTCCGAGGGCCATCGCCCTCGGGCTCCCGAAATCGAAGAGGGCAGGCCGTGCCGAGGAATAGGCGCTCTGCCGTCACCCTTGGCTTCCTGTGTTTCGCGGGCGTAGGTGCTATGGCGGCTGGGCGCCCATTCTAGCCATTCAGAGCGGCTAGCGCCCTATCCGAAAGCTGCCGATCAGGCTGCTCCGGCATCCATCAATTTAGTAAGTCGTGGCTGGCCCAGCCTCAAGGCCTCGGCTTCACTATAATGCGGTGATATGCTGCCAATGCACCCGGGAACTATCGCGAAACAGTTCCCGGGAATAGCGAACAAAGTGGCCAGCACTATTTCCCCAATTTGACGGTGACGTCCTTGAGCACACCCTCGAAGGTGAAGGGGCCGGTGTAGTCGTACGTCACCGGAGTGCCGGTATCAGTCCCGATGTCCTGGTTCTCGGACAGCGAGTACTTGAAGGGCGTGGTGCGCGCGACGGGTCCTGTGGCCACTTGCTGGCCATCGACCGAAAGCGTCAGCGTGCCGTTCTTGCCCATCTCGCTGCCGCCCGCATAAGCGAACTGCATCGTCAGTTGATGCTCGCCCGCTGGCACCGGCGTGGTGCTCGCCACCGCATAGCGCTCCACGTCGATGAAGTTGTGCGCCGCCTTGAGCAGGCCGTCCTTGAGGTAGAACGCCCAGCCGCCGGTGTTGCCGCCCTGGGTGAAGATCACGCCGTTCGCGTTGGCATCGATCATCACATTGGCGGTCACGCTGAAGGACTTGTTCTTGAGATCGGGCGCGGAGGCCTCGGGCAGGCCCGCCATGATCCCGTGGTAGGTAAAGGTGGTGCGGCCCGCGGCCAGGTTGGGCTTGCCGGTGGCTTCCGCACTGAAGCGCTCGGCCCCGCGCCAGTCGAGCGGCAGCGCCTTGTTGGCAGACGCCTGCGCCCACCACAGCGCCTTCAGTTCCTCCAGCTTTTCGGGGTACTTGGTGGCGACATCGACCGCCTGGCTGAAGTCGGTCTCCAGGTTGTAGAGTTCCCACTTCGCGGTCATCGGGTCGAATTCACCGCGCTCGGGCTCCCAGGGTTCGAAGGCGAGCGAGGCCGCCCACCAGCCCTCGTGGTACATCGCCCGGTTAGTGACCATCTCGAAGTACTGCATATTGCGGATGGCTTCGGCGCTGGGATCGTTGAGAGTGGGCAGGAAGCTCTTGCCCTGGATCGGGGTCTGCTCGACCCCGTTCACGCTGCGCGGCTGCGCGATGTGCGCCGCCTCCAGGATCGTGGGGGCGACATCGATGACGTGGACGAACTGGTCGCGCACTTGCCCCTTGGCGGCAGTCGCGCGCGGGTACTTCACGATCATCGGGTTGCGCACTCCGCCCAGGTGACTGGCGACCTGTTTGGTCCACTGGAAGGGTGTGTCGACTGCCCAGGCCCAAGCCGCCGGGAAGTGGTTGAAGTGCATCTCGGTGCCGATCTCGTCGATCCGCGCGAGCATGTCGTCTGGCGTCATCAGGTAGGAATTGAAGAACGCGTTCTCGTTGAGCGTGCCGTCAAAACCGCCTTCGGCCGAGGCGCCGTTATCTCCCACAATGTAGATGATCATCGTGTTGTCGGCATCAGGTAGGCTTTCCACGTAGTCGATGACCCGGCCCACTTCCTGATCGACCTGGTATCCGAAGGCCGCAAAGACCTCCATCATCCGCGCGTAGAGCCGCTTCTGGTCGGCATCGAGAGTGTTCCAGGCAGGCAGGCTCTTGGGCCGCGGGGTCAGCTTCGCGTCGGCCGGGATGATCCCCATCTCCTTCTGCCGCTGGAAGGTCATCTCGCGGTAGGCGTCCCAGCCCATGTCGAACTGGCCCTTGAACTTCGCAATGAGTTCGGGCGGCGCCTGGTGCGGAGCGTGGGTGGCCGCGGGCGCAAGGTAGGCCAGCCAGGGCTTGTCGGGCTGCACCGATTCCAGCTGCTGGAGCCAGTTGATAGTCTTGTCGGCAAGGTCGGTGGAGAGGATGTAGTCATCCCGCGTCGGGGTGCCGACCGCGGTCTGGTTCTCGTAGAGATAGGGGCGGATCTGGTTGGTGTCGCCCGCCATGAAACCGTAGAAATAGTCGAAGCCCAGCCCGTTGGGCCAGTGGTTGAAGGGCCCCATCACGCTGGTCTCGTAGATCGGGGTGTTGTGGTTCTTGCCGATCCAGGCGGTGACATACCCGTTCTGGTGCAACGTCTCGGCGAAGGTGGCCGTGTCGGCGGGGATGATCCCGGTATAGCCGTCATAGCCCGTCGCCAGCTCGGTGATGACGCCCGTGCCCGAGACGTTGTGGTTGCGGCCCGTCAGCAGGGCGGCGCGCGTGGGCGAGCACAGCGCGGTGGTGTGAAAGCGATTGTAGGTGACACCGTCCGCCGCAAGCTTTTCCATGGCGGGCGAAGGCACTGCCCCGCCGGTCACGCTGAACTGTCCGAAGCCCACGTCGTCGAGCAGGACGAGGAGCACATTGGGCGCCCCCTCGGGCGCGGTGATCGGTGCGGGAAACTGCGGCGCGTCGGAATTGAGATAGGTCGTTCCGACCGCGCCTGTGAACTTCTTCTCGGCATAGGGCAAGGTCACCTGCCCGTCCTGCGCGGCCAGCGGCTCGGCCGGCTCCTGGGCCTGCGCCGGGATGGACAATCCCATGGTGCTGCAGGATGCCATGAGTATTGTCGAAACCTTTGCCAAGAATTTCATTGTCATCGCCCCATCTAGGCAGGCCAGCGCCTGCGTCTCGCACAGGGAGGCTGTCACGCCTCTAAAGACGATGGCATAGGGGATTACCCTGATAGGTCTCGCGCAGCACCCCTGATCTGGAGAGGGCCGACTTGCGCCCATGCTGGTCGTTCAGGGCCGATTTGTCGTCTCCGGAAGCAGCCAGTCTGGTTGCCTTTTCCGACCTGGAGATCTGCAGTCTCCCATAGCGGATCTCGCTGGTGCGGGTTATGTGTTCGCCATGCCGCCCGCCAACCCGCCAACCCGCCGACACCGCCGCAGAAGCCCTGCAAACTCACGCCCGAGCAGGCATCTTTTATCCGAGAAGCTGCACAACGTATTTTTGGTGCCGATGTAGTCGTTCGAAATTTTGGCACCGATCCCGACGCTCTTCGCATCCATGTCGAAACCAGCCATGAAGGTGGAGTGGTTGCTGACTTTCTCGGTGCTCTTGTAACTCATATCGATCACATGCCGACCGTGTCGCGTACAGAACGCGGAGCCAAAGCCCGGGGTGATGCCAAGATCGCCTATCGACAGGGTGAAGTGCTTTAGGTGACTGCGCGCCCTTATTGGTCGTTTGGGGCCGAATCTACGCGCCAGGAAGCGGACCTTGCTACCGCAGCGCCTTCGGCTAACATTCCAGAATATGGACGCGCATATTTCTCTTGCTGATGTGAGCCAGCTGGTGGTGACGGAAATCGAAACCTTCGTTGTACCGGCCCCGCGTCCTGACCAGCTAGGAGAGGCTCTCCCTGAGACATGGTTTGCGCAGCAATTAGATGAGATGAGAGCGTCTTTGATCGAGCCTTATATCATCGAGATTGATGGTGACGGGCGCTTCCCTGGAAGCATCCCCAAGCCGGTGCCAAGGCGGGTTGCCATTGTCGCTGAGGATGACGATATCTTCCTCGCTTATGATCCTGACCCTGACGGTGATTTCGCTTTGATATTCAAGTCAGCTTCCGGCTTTGGGGTATCGCCCAATCGTGGGCATGCCGTGGATTGCTTCATGTCGCGCTAGGCAAGGCGATTGCCCAAATCGGTGGCATGGAAGGACCGCAAAGGGGCGTGCGCTGAAATTCCGCCATGCGCCCACCCAAGCCGTTTAATGGCAATTTCGCCATTGCTGGAAGCAGACATTCCGCCCGCTTCCAGGAAATCCAGCTTCCGTCAGAACTAGACATTGTCGGCTGACCGTATCCATAGTTGGATTCATGAAGAAACGCTGTCTTCCGCCTATTAGGTTTTAGCCGGCGGTGAGCAACCAGAGGGTTAACTGAGTGTCCAAAATTCGCCAAGTAGTTGATCTTGTCAGCCTAGCCGAGAGCCTTCCTGACCGACTCCAAGAATTGAAGCGGCTTATCTTGCAGCTTCGGGATGCACATTCGATGCGAACCGATCTTCAGATGGCGATCGACTTCATCGGAACCATGGAAGGCTTACGGGACCGTGCGACCACCGCACAAGTCGCGTCGGCAGACGAAAACGCCTTTCTTGGCTTGCTCTACAGTTCGATCTATCTTTACGCCCGCGTGACAAAGACATCATCGAAGCATCGAAAGTATCGATTCAATTTTCTAAAGGAATATGCCGATGATGAAGTCGCAAAACATTTAATGCTTTGCGAGTTGCGTGATAACGCGCTGGCGCACTTCGGGCCAGGCGAGATACATGGTGGAAAAGTGTTCCATTCGGACGGTGTTTTTCTCATGTTAAACCCTGATGGGTCGACCCAGGTCGTAACCTTGAGTAGTCGTGTGGTCATTCAGCCGCGCCTGATTGACACGCTGCGTCAGATGACACAGCGGGCATTGACACTAATCGGTGACCACACTCAGAAACTTAACGCTCAAGTAACTAGCGCTTTAAATCATGAAGCCGGTGAATCGACTGAGCTCTCGCAGCTAGCACAAAATCACTTCACCGATCTAGCTACTTTCGCTGGAAGTGAGGGTGCGGCGCGAGATATCCTCGAAGGGTCGAGAAGCGGCTACCGTAGGGGCTCGGCGAGAAGCTAATTCGATTGCTTTGAGCCTTGGCGCTCTCTGCTCGGCCGAAAGACGAACTGGAAATTTATGAGGACACTGTCACTCGTGTTCACGATAGCGCGCGTTGGATGTAGCTGATTAGCTTGCAGAATGTCGGCATTATCTGATTTTTTATCGAAACCCGACATTCCGCTACCGGCCCGTCTATGGCACTCCGGATACGGCGCTTCGAATACAGCGGCCATCCTTCATGGATTGAGGCGAAAAGGCAGAGCTGCGCTCGACAGTTTGGGGAGCCCGAGGGCGATGGCCCTCGGAAATCCGCTTCTTTCCGCTTTTTCAGCTGCATTCTCGGGCACGGCACGCGAGAGGATGCCGGCAGGGCCTTGGCCTTGCGCGCGGTGAGATTGGATTTTCCTACACCGGTGTGCCTGCGGTATTCTCTCCGTTCGCTCTGCCGTGTTGGGGGCGGGCGGAAAGGAAAGGGATGCGTCTCGGCACAATTCTGCAGCGACCGGACGGCGGGGCGGGCTGGCCCAGGCAGACAGGTGACACAATCTTCCCCTGGACGGTGTCAACTGTGTCAACCTGGGTGTCACCCTTGGGCCCGACCCCGAAGCCTTCGACTTTGGATGAGCCCTGAAAGGCCAGGCTGCGCTCGACAGTTCCGGGAGCCCGAGGGCGATAGCCCTCGGGAATCACTTTTTGTCCGGTCTTCTCGAAGGAAGCGGGCGGGTCAGATCCCGCCGAAGACGGCGGTGCGGCCGAGGGCCTGGAGGCCGGTGGTGAGGGCGCGGGTGCAGGCGGCGAGGTCGTCGGCTTCGGTGGAGCGCACGACGAAGTTGGCGCCGGTGCGTCCTTCGCCCCAGAACGGGTAGGAGCCGATCTGGCAGGTGGGGTGGGCCTTTTCGGTCTCGCGCAGGAGCTCGGCGACTTCGCTTTCGCCGACCCAGCAGCCGATGGTCTCGGAGAGGAGCGGCGCGCCGCCTTCGAGCGTGCCGGTCAGTGCATCGAGCATGCCCGCGGTGATGCTGGGGACGCCGGCCATGATGAAGATGTTTTCCGCGCGGATACCCGGGGCCCCGGTGTAGCGGTTGGGGATGAGGCTCGCGCCTTCGGGCGTGCGGGCCATGCGCAGGCGCGCTTCGGTGAGGCCGCCGCGGGTGGTGTAGTACTCTTCCAGGATCGCGCGCGCTTCGGGGTGGACGATGACGGGCACGCCCAGCGCCTGCGAGATGGCATCGACGGTGATGTCGTCATGCGTGGGGCCGATGCCGCCAGTGGTGAAGAGGTAGTCGTTGCGCGCGCGCAGGGTGTTGACGGCCTCGACGATGGCGTCGGTCTCGTCCGCGACGACGCGCACCTCCTTCAGGCGGATGCCCTGGATCTGCAGCCAGGAGGCGACTTGCGCGATGTTCTTGTCGTGCGTGCGTCCCGAGAGGATTTCATCGCCGATGACGACGAGGGCGGCCGTGTAGATTCGCGAAGGAGTAGGCATGTCCCTTCGCTAGGCCAAATGCGCGCACGGGGCCAGACCCCGCAGCCTCAAGGGGCTGATTCCCGATGTGAAAAGCGGCTCTGATCGCAGGGCAAAAAAAAGGCCGGCCCGAAGGCCAGCCTATGGAAGTTTTTTGGGAGAGGATGCCTGAAAGGCGCATTCTGTATGCGCCGGGACGGGCTTCGCTGCAAATGCGAAAAAAGCTGGCAACATTGCATTTTGCGCAATCGAATGGTGCATGAAATGCGTCTTTCCTCGATATTAACCTGCTAACATGCTGGAAATGCGCCATTATCGCGTATCGCGCAGATACGAAAAAGGACCCCGCGCCGGGCGCGGAGTCCTACCAAGTTCGACTATAGTATTACGCCTGGGCGATGGCGCCGAACAGATCGTGCTCGTCGGCGTCCTCGATGTGCACTGCAACGATGTCGCCCGGAGCGAGATTCGGGTCGACGTCGCGCAGGTACACGGCGCCGTCGATCTCGGGGGCGTCGGCCTGCGAGCGGCCGGTTGCGCCGACATCGCCGTCCTCGTCGGGCGCGCCCACCTCGTCGATGATGACGGGGAGCACGCGGCCGATCTTGGCCTGGAGCTTGGCGGCGCTGATCGCGGCGGTCTTCTCCATGATGCGCGCGTAACGCTCTTCCTTGACCTCTTCGGGCACGGCGCCCGGCAGGTCGTTCGCGGCCGCGCCTTCGACGGGTTCGAAGCGGAACGCGCCGACGCGGTCAAGCTGGGCCTCCTCGAGCCAGTCGAGCAGGTACTCGAAATCGGCCTCGGTCTCGCCGGGGAAGCCGACCACGAAGCTGGAACGGATCGCGATGTCGGGGCAGATCTCGCGCCAGGAGCGCAGGCGGTCGAGGACCTTGGCCTCGTTCGCCGGGCGCTTCATCGACTTGAGGACGGACGGTGCGGCGTGCTGGAAGGGAATGTCGAGGTAGGGCGTGATCAGCCCCTCGGCCATCAGGGGGATGACCTGGTCGACGTGCGGGTAGGGGTAGACGTAGTGCAGGCGCACCCAGGGGCGCTGGCCGCTAGCGTCGGTCAGCTGGCCCAGTTCGCGCGCGAGGTCGGTCATGTGGGTGCGGACCGCGTGGTCCTTCCAGGTGCGCTCCTCGTGGCGCACATCGACACCATAGGCCGAGGTGTCCTGGCTGATGACGAGCAGTTCGCGCGTGCCAGCCTGGACCAGCTTCTCCGCCTCGCGCAGCACCGCATCGATCCGCCGGCTGGCGAGCTTGCCGCGCAGCGAAGGGATGATGCAGAACGAGCAGGCGTGGTTGCAGCCCTCGGAAATCTTGAGATAGCCGTAGTGGCGGGGGGTCAACTTGATGCCGCCGTCCGCGCTGTCGGGGGTGAATTCGCCGCCGCGCGCCTGCGGGATGAGGTCGACGTAAGGCGAAAGCTCCGGCGGGGCTGCGTCGTGCACGGCGCCCACCACGTCCTCGTACTGATGTGCGCCGGTAATGGCGAGCACGTCGGGGAAGCGCGCACGGATAGCGTCGGCCTCGTTGCCCATGCAGCCGGTGACGATCACGCGGCCGTTCTCGGCCATCGCTTCGCCGATCGCGGCAAGGCTTTCCTCCTTGGCGGAATCGAGAAAGCCGCAGGTGTTGACGAGGACGACGTCGGCACCCGCATAGTCGGGGCTCATCGTGTAGCCGTCGGCACGCAGGCGCGTGAGGATACGCTCGGAATCGACGAGCGCCTTGGGGCAGCCGAGGCTGACCATGCCGACCTTGGGCGGAGAGGGAATTTCAATAGCCATGGGATGGGGCGCCCGATACGCGCTTTGCGGCGCGGAGTCACGCAAAACGAACGCTTGGTCGCGACCTGTGGAGTTCACGAGGACCAAGGCCTTGTTTCTCAAGGCTCAGGCTGCAAGGACAGGGCAATTCCGAAGAACGAGGAAAGAGATGGGTCCTGTAAACTGGCTGGCGGTGGTGCTGGCGACGATCGTGGCGATGGTCATCGGCCTGCTGTGGAATGGGCTTCCGCTGCAGGAACGCCGCTTCCAGCCGCGTCCGGCGCGCCGCGTGGGGGCCTATGTCGGGGTCACGCTCGCCTGTTTCCTGGCCGCGGCCATGTTCGGCCATTCCTTCGCCCGGATCGGTGCGGCGACGCTGCAGGCCAAGCCCTGGCTCTACTTCATGCAGACCGGCGGCATCGCGCTGGCCTTCGTGATCCCGGCGGTGTGGATCACCAATTCGCGCAACCGCACCCAGGCGCCCCAGTTCCTGGCCGACTGCCTGTTCTGGCCGGTGATCTACCTGGCCATGGCGGTGGTGTTCTGGCTGCTGGGCTGAGGCTGACTGCGCTCATCAGGGTGTCGGATCGTCCTCTTCCCAGCCCGTGGACGTGATCTCGACGACGATATCGCCCGGCTCCAGCGTGTGCGCCTCGTCCTGCCAGAAGCCGATGGCCCTGGTGCCGCGATAGATGCGAAGGCCCTTGCCGGTGGTGATCTCGGCAAGGGGGCGGCCGATCTCGTCCCTGGCGACGGGGCGCTCGACAAGCTGGACCCGGCCGGTCACCGAGGCGAGGTCGGAGAGGTATTCCGAGATGTGCTTGCCCTCGGCGGAACCGGCCAGCAGGAGCCCTGTGAAACGCACCGGGTTGATGACGTTGTCCGCGCCTGCCTGGCGGGCGAGCAGTTCGTTGTCGTCCGCGCGCACGACGGCGGTAATCGGGACCTTGGGGGCCATGTGGCGGGCGGTCAGGATGATGAGGATGGTGGTGTCGTCGCGCCCGGCCGAGACAAGGACCGTGCGGGCGCGGTTGATGCGCACCGCGTTCAGGGTCTCGTCGCGGGTGGCGTCGCCCTCCAGCACGTTGCACCCGGCCTGTTCGGCCAGCGCGAGGCGTGCCGGGGAGGGGTCGATGACGACGATGCACGAGGGATCGGTGTCGCGGGCGATCAGCTCGGCCACCGCTTCGGAGCCGCTGACGCCGTAACCGAGCACGACGATATGGTCCTCGAGGCGTTCCTGGATGCGCTTCATGCGCCACTTCTCCCAGCTGCGCTTGATGATGAAATTGTAGGCCGTGCCGACGAAGATGTAGATGACGGCCAGACGGATCGGGGTGACGATGATGGCTTCGACCAGCCGCGACTTGTCGCTGACCGGCGCAATGTCGCCAAACCCGGTCGTGGTGATCGAGATCATCGTGAAATAGACGACGTCGAGGAAGCTGACTTCGCCATCGAAGCTGTCGCGCAGGCCATCGCGGTCGAGCCAGTGGACCAGCACGACGATCGAGATGAGCGCGAGCGCCGCCCCGATGCGCAGCGCCACGTCCGCCCAGACCGGCACGGCGAGCGCGCGGCGTAGCGGCTTGAACATGGCGGGAAGGGGACGTCGCCGGGGGCGCTGTGATTTCAGCATGGGGCCAAGGCTTAGGGAGCCTTGGGCAATTCGTCCACCGGGTTCACCGGCGCGCCGTCGTGGCGGATCTCGAAGTGGAGCTCGTTGCCCTTGGCCTCGCCCGTATCGCCGACCAGCCCGATGCGCTCACCCTTGGCGACGTTGGTGCCGTTCTTGACGGTGATGCGGCTGAGGAAGGCGTAGGCGGTGAACCAGTCACCGCCATGGTCGATGACGACGAGGTTGCCGAACTGTTCCTTCTCCAGCCCGGCAAAACGCACCGTTCCCGCTGCGGCGGCGCGCACCATCGTGCCGCGTGCGGCCTTGATGTCGAGACCGTCGTGGTAGTCGGACCCGAGCTTGAAGCCCCTGTTGATGGGGCCCTTTACCGGCCAGAGGAAGCGGGTGCTCGGTGCCGGGGCTGCGGGCTTGGGCGCCGTAGTTGCCGTCGCGGCCGCTGGGGTTGCCCTGGTCGCGACAAGCGAGGGGATGACGAGTTCCTGCCCGGGACGCACAGAGGCGTCCGGTTCGATTCCGCTGGCCACGGCAATGGCGTCCCAGGGCACGCCGTATTCGAGCGCGATGGAAAAGCCGCTGTCGCCCTTGGCCACGGTATGGCGGCGGGTGCGCGGGATGGCGAGGCGCTGGCCGACCTTGAGCACGTAGGGCGGTTCGAGCCCGTTGGCCTCGGCAATGAGCACGCGCGCGACGCCGGTACGCTGGGCAACGCCGCCCAGCGTCTCGCCGCTCTTGACCAGGTAGGTCTCGCCCTTGAATTCGGGGGCGGGCTGCGAGGTCGGGGCGGGGGCGGACGGTGCCTTGGGAGCCTGCGTGCCCGGAATGGTGAGCGTCTGCCCGATGCGCACCCCATAAGGCTCGGCAAGGCCGTTGGCCCGGGCGAGCTCGGCCGGGGAGACGCCGGTGCGGTTGGCGATGCCGTTCAGGGTCTCACCCGAGGTGACGGTGTAGGTGCGCGCCTCCCGAGCCGGTGCGGCCTTGGGGGCAGCGGCTCTGGTCGTGGCGGCGCTGCGCGGGATCGTCAGGCTCTGGCCGAGGCGCACGACATAGGGCGGCTCAAGCCCGTTGGCGCGCGCGAGCGCGTCGGGTGAGACCCCTGCGCGGTTGGCGATGCCGTTCAGCGTCTCGCCGGGGGCGACAACGTGCGTGCTTTCCTGGGACGCGGGGGCGGCAAGAGCGCATGTGGGCAGGGCCAGCGCGAGGGCCACCGCTCCGGTAAGGCGCTTCATGCTTCGAATCGCTGGGCAAGCGCGGCGAGCGAGGCCTCGTGCGTCAGGTCGAGCTGGAGCGGGGTGACCGAGACGAAACCTTCCGAGGTGGCTTCAAGGTCGGTGTTGGCGCCGATCGTGTGCTCGATGCCCTGGAGGCCGAACCAGAAATAGGGAAAACCGCGCGGGTCGACCGATTCGACAAGCGTGCCACGTTCGTAATCGTGGAAGCCCTGGCGCACGACGCGCACGCCCTTCACGTCCTTGCCCGGCAGCGCGGGGAAGTTGACGTTGAGGAGGGTGCGCGGGGCGAACTCGGCCTCCACCAGCGGCTTCAGCACCTTGGCACCCCATTCCTCGGCCGCCGAGAAGCTGACGTCGTGGCCGGAATCGTTACGCGTGATGAGCTGGCTCATCGCAATGGCGGGAATGCCTGCCAGCGCGCCTTCCATCGCCGCCGAAACGGTGCCCGAATAGGTGATGTCATCGCCCAGGTTCGCGCCGCGGTTGACGCCCGAGAGGATGAGGTCGGGCTTGCCGGGCAGCACCTTGCGCAGCGCCATCGTCACCGAATCGGTGGGCGTGCCCGTCACCGAGAAGCGGCGCGGGGCATGTTCGCGCAGCCGCACTGGCCGGTTGAGCGTGAGCGAATGCCCCGCCCCCGACTGCTCCTCGCTCGGCGCGCAGATCCAGATGTCGTCCGAAAGCTGGGCGGCGATCTTCTCCAGCACGTAGAGTCCGGGGGCGTTGATGCCATCGTCGTTGGTGAGGAGGATACGCATGGAAATCTCGCAAGGGCAGTCGTTGACAGGTCGGGTGGGAAAAGGACGGGGCCCGTGCAGGGCCCCGTCACCTCTCTTAGCGGAGCGGGGTGAGGGCCTCGAGGCCGCCCATCCAGGGCTTGAGGACTTCGGGCACACGCACCGAGCCGTCCTCCTGCTGGTAGTTTTCCAGCACGGCAACGAGCGTGCGGCCCACGGCAAGGCCCGAGCCGTTGAGCGTGTGCAGGAACTCGGTCTTCTTGGAGCCTTCGGGCTTGTAGCGCGCGTTCATGCGGCGGGCCTGGAAGTCGCCGCAGTTCGAGATCGAGCTGATCTCGCGGTAGGCGCCCTGGCCGGGCAGCCAGACTTCAAGATCGAAGGTCTTCTTCGCGGTCGCGCCCATGTCGCCGCTGCACAGCAGTACCTTGCGGTAGGGGAGCTCGAGCGCCTGGAGGATGCCTTCGGCCGCGGCCACCATCTTTTCGTGCTCGGCTTCGCTCTCCTCGGGGCGGCACACGGTGACAAGCTCGACCTTCTCGAACTGGTGCTGGCGGATGAAGCCGCGCGTGTCGCGCCCCGCTGCGCCCGCTTCCGAACGGAAGCAGGGGGTGAGCGCGGTCATGCGCAAGGGGAGTTCGGCGTTGTCGACGATCTCACCCTGCACCGCGTTGGTCAGCGAAACCTCCGCGGTCGGAATCAGCCAGCGGCCATCGGTGGTCTGGAACAGGTCTTCCGAGAACTTGGGCAACTGGCCGGTGCCGTAGGCGGTCTCGTCCTTGACGAGCAGCGGCACGTTGCATTCCATGAAGCCGTTGGCCGTGGTCTGCGTGTCGAGCATGAACTGGGCGAGCGCGCGGTGGAGGCGCGCCATCTGGCCTTTCAGGAAGGTGAAACGCGCGCCCGAGATCTTCGCGCCGGTCTCGAAGTCGAGGCCGAGCGCGGGGCCGATGTCGGCGTGCTCCCTGGGCGTGAAGGCATACGTGCCCGGCGTGCCCCACTTGGCGACTTCGACGTTGTCGTTCTCGTCCGCGCCCTCGGGCACTTCGTCGACGGGGATGTTGGGAAGCGCGGCCAGCAGCTCGTTGAGCTGGGCGGTGACGGCCTTTTCCTCGGCCTCGAGCGCGGGCAGGCTCTCCTTGAGCGCGGCGACTTCGGCCTTGAGCGCCTCGGCGGTCGCGGTGTCGCCCTGGCCCATCGCCTTGCCGATGGCCTTGGAGGCCTCGTTGCGGCGGCTCTGGCCTTCCTGCGCGCGGGTGGCGAGCGCGCGGCGCTGCTCGTCGAGGGCCAGGATCTGGGCGGACTGCGGCTCCACCGAGCGACGCGCCATGCCGGCGTCGAAGGCTGCGGGATTCTCGCGGATCGAACGGATATCGTGCATGGGGCGGGCTATGCCGCCTCAGCCGTGCCGGCGCAAGCGGGAGAACGCGCCTGTCGGGGCTGGCGTCAGTCTCTGGGACAGGTGCGAATCCCCAGGAGGGTATAGAGCGGGCAGATCCGTACGAACCCGGTGACGAGCGGGATCACGCCGATCCAGCCCCACGGCGTCTTGGGTCCTACAAAAACCAGCGCGATCAGAACGATACCAAGCGCGATGCGAAGCAGGCGGTCGATCCCGCCGACATTGGCCTTGAACATGGCGTATCTCTCCCAGGGGATGATGGGAGGCAAGGATACACCAGGACGCACGAACGCTTGTTGATGTCGCGCAATCTGGAAATGTCGGGAAAATCGCCTTGGTGCGAAATCGAAACCATCCGGGTAGGATGGTGGGCGCGACAGGGATTGAACCTGTGACCCCACCCGTGTGAAGGGTGTGCTCTACCGCTGAGCTACGCGCCCGCTACCAAGTGCGGAAGGCGCCACTAGGCGATCCAAATGGGCTTGGCAAGCCCTCTTTTCATCGCTCGATTGACAGGGGCGCAAGGGGCTCTAAATCGCACCCCATGACCGAAGAGACCACTGCCGGCCCCGACGTGCCGCCCGATCACATCGCGATCAACCCGCGCAGCCCGCACTTCGATGCGGAGAAGCTGCAGCGCGGCATCGGTATCCGCTTCAAGGGTACCGTGCGCACCAACATCGAGGAATACTGCATTTCCGAGGGCTGGGTGCGCGTGCAGGCGGGCCGTTCGCTCGACCGCCACGGCAACCCGCTGACGATCAAGCTGAAAGGCCCGGTCGAAGCCTGGTACGAAGACCTCGGCGACGAGGCACCGGTGGCCAAGGCCTGATTTCCTGGATTTCGTGAGGCGCTGTCCTCGCCGGACCTCAGAAGGCTCCGGCGATGATGGTGCCGATCGGATCGGACCGGGACGACGAGGCGGCCCTGATCGTCCTTGTGTCTTCGCTCCGATTCGCCGATGCCGTCCCGGTGCGCGCAAGCTGCGTGTGCGGAGCGGCGTTGTAGATGAAGCCATCGACCGGCCAGTGCGCGGCGCCCAGCGTCTGCGAGGGGCCGTACCAGATGCGCACTTCGCTCCAGTCGCCGTTGGGCGACACGTCGAGCGCGGCCACGTCCCGCTCGACCTTGCCGGGGTAGGACCAGTTCGCGTGGGTGAGCAGCACCGTGCGCGAATCGATCACCTCGCTCACCATCGCAACATGGCCGTTGTGCGAATTGCCGTGCGGCCGGATCGCCATCACGGCCCCGACGCGCGGCGTATGGCCCCTCGCGTAGCGCCCCTTGGCCTGCGTCCACCAGGTATGGGCATCGCCCGAGAGGCGGATCCCGGAGACTTCGCGGGCGAAGGGCACGCATTCGAGCAGGCCTGAGGACGCGCGCTCGCGCACCTCGCTGATGTCGGCGCGGGCCCCGGCAGGGGCCGTGAACAGACCCCAGGCGGCGAGGCTGAAGGCCATGCAAAGCGCTGATCGGGCGGCGAATGTCCGTGCGGTGCGATGTTCCGTCATGGCTCCGGGTTTGCCCGGAGATAGTTATTCATGGACTGTCAGGTTCGGTTAACGGGCAGGTAAGAATTTGCCTTGCCTGCGCACAGTTCTTGCCAAACCGCTCCGAAGTCCCCAATCGGGTGGGAATCATGCTTCCACAAGTCATCATCATCGGCCGACCCAACGTCGGCAAGTCCACGCTGTTCAACCGGCTCGTCGGCAAGCGCCTTGCGCTTGTGGACGATCAGCCGGGCGTGACGCGCGACCGTCGCTTCGGCGATGCGCACCTCCTCGGCCTCGATTTCACCATCGTGGATACCGCCGGGTGGGAGGACGACGAGGCCGAAACGCTGCCCGGGCGCATGCGCCAGCAGACCGAGGCCGCGCTCGCCACGGCGGACGTTGCCCTCTTCGTGATGGACGCGCGCGCGGGCCTGACCCCGCTCGACGAGGAAATCGCGCAGTGGCTGCGCGCCTCGCCGGTGCCGGTCATCCTCCTTGCCAACAAGGCTGAAGGCCGTGCGGGCGAATCGGGCCTGCTCGAAGCCTATTCGCTAGGGCTGGGCGATCCGGTCGCGATCTCGGCCGAGCACGGCGAGGGCATGGGCGACCTCTTCGAGGGCCTGCTACCCCATCTCGAGCCGCTCCAGCCGCCCGAAGAGGACGAACTGGAGGAAGAGGACGAGGAAGCGCTGCTGCGTGGCCCCCTCAAGCTGGCCATCGTCGGGCGACCCAACGCGGGCAAGTCCACGCTCATCAACCGCTATCTCAAGGAAGATCGCCTGCTCACCGGCCCCGAGGCCGGGATCACGCGCGATTCGATCGCGATCGACTGGGTCTGGCACGATCCCAAGACGGACGAGGACCGCGAGGTGCGCCTGATCGATACGGCGGGCATGCGCAAGAAGGCGCAGGTCACCGAGAAGCTGGAGCGCCTGGCCGTCCAGGACGCGCGCCACGCGATCGACTTTGCCGAAGTCGTCGTGCTCGTGCTCGATGCGACGCGCGGGCTTGAGCACCAGGACCTCAAGATCGCCTCGATGGTGCTCGAGGAAGGCCGCGCGCTGATGATCGCGATCAACAAGTGGGACGTGGCCGAGGACGCCAGTTCGCTGTTCAACGGCATTCGCGATGCGCTCAACGAAGGTCTGGCGCAAGTGCGCGGCGTGCCGCTGCTGGCGATCTCGGGCCGCACCGGCAAGGGCCTCGACGAGCTCATGACGGCGGCCTTCTCGATCCGCGAGGCGTGGAGCCGGCGCGTGCCGACTTCGGCGCTCAACCGCTGGTTCGACGATGCGCTGTCGGCCAACCCGCCGCCCGCGCCCGGAGGCAAGCGCATCAAGCTGCGTTACATCACGCAGGCCAAGACCCGCCCGCCGGGCTTCGTCCTGTTCGGGACCCGTCTCGACATGCTGCCCGAAAGCTACAAGCGCTATCTCATCAACGGGATCCGGCGCGAGCTGGGCTTCGATGCGGTGCCGATCCGGCTCAACCTGCGCAGCGCGAAGAACCCTTTCGCAACCAAGAAGTAAGGGCGCAGGACCCCACACGAAAAAGCCCCCCGCAAGCCGTGCTTCCGGGGGGCTTTTTCGTGCGCAGGGCCCGCCGGTCAGCCCGGATGAGCCTCGGCTTCGCTGCGGGCGGCGTCGGCCTCCTCCTCGCTGAGCGCGGTGTCGAGCGGACGGCGCGCTTCCTCGCGCTGCTCGCGCACGATGTTCCACATCGCGATGAACAGGGCCGCGATGACAGGCCCGACGATGAAGCCGTTGAGGCCGAAGAGCTGGAGCCCCGAGAGCGTCGCGATCAGCACCACGAAGTCGGGCAGGCGCGTGTCGCGACCGACGAGGATCGGGCGCAGGACGTTGTCGATCATGCCGATGATGAACATGCCCGCCAGGATCAGCACCACGCCCTGCCAGACCGCGCCGGTGGCAAGGAGATAGATCGCGACCGGGACCCACACGAGCCCGGTGCCCACGGCCGGAAGCAGCGAGAGAAAGCCCATCAGCACGCCCCACAGGAGCGCGCCCTCGATCCCCAGCAGGGAGAAGATGATCCCGCCGACAAGCCCCTGCATGACGGCGACGACCACCGTGCCCTTCATCGTCGCGCGCACGACGACGGTGAAGTGGGCAAACAGCGAATCGCGCATCTTGGGGCGCAGTGGCATCGCGCCGCGCACGAGCTCGGTGTAGCGCTGCCCGTCGCGCAGCAGGAAGAAGGTGAGGTAGAGCATGACGCCCAGCGCAGCGAGGAAGCTGAGCGCGCCCTGGCCCAGCACCAGCGCCTGCGAGGCGACGGTCTGGAGCCCGGTGGTCACGCTCGATCCGAACATGCGGCGCAGCGTGTTGAAGTCGGTCAGGCCGTACTGGCGGATGAACTGGAGTATGCTGTCGGGCAGTGACCCCTCGATCTGCTTGAGCATGGCCGGGATCGAGATGTCGCCCGCCTTGATCTTGGCGTAGACCGCGGAGGCCTCGTTCACGAGGCTGATGCCGAGCACGATGGTGGGCAGGATGACCAGCGCCAGCAGCAGGATCAGGACCAGGGCGGCGGCCAGGTTCTTGCGCCCGCCGAGTGTGCCTGCGAGCTTGCGCGTCATCGGCTCGAACATGAGCGCGGCGACCACGCCCCACAAGACGGCGCCGAAGAAGGGCGCGACAAGATAGGCAAAGGCGAAAGTCACCAGGACGAGGAGGGCGACGTAGCCGCCGTCCTCGACTTCAAAGGCGGGCTTTTTCAACTGGGGCATCGGCTTCGTGTGCTCATCCATGAAAGTGCCGGCCTTTCCATCATGGCCGTGCGAAAGTCATAGCGAGGGTGGATTTTTTCAGGGCGACGCGCAAGACTTGGCGCATCCGAAGTATGGGGAGAAAGACCGTGGCCGCAAAGCGTTGGATGATGTTCGTGGCAAGTGCCGTGGCCGTGGGCGTCCCGTACGCGCCAGGCGCGCTGGCGCAGGAAGCTCCCGCGGCCGCCGCCGCCGCAGAGGCCGGGCCCGAGCGCGGCTTCGTGCCCGGCGACCTGTTCCGCCTCCAGGGGGTGACCGATCCGCAGATCTCGCCCGATGGCAAGCAGGTCGTCTACGTGCGCCAGGCCGCCGACATCATGACCGACCGTGCCGTGCCCTCGCTCTGGCTGGTCGACGTGGCAAGCGGCACGCAGCGTCCGCTGGTAGCGGGCAAGGGCGCGCACTTCGCGCCGCGCTGGTCGCCCGATGGCGCGCGCCTTGCCTATATCTCCAGCGATGGCGAGGGCGCGCCGCAGCTGCATGTGCTCTGGATGGAGGGGGGCGCGGATGTCGCCGTGACGGGCCTGCCCGACAGTCCGGGCAGCCTCGCCTGGTCGCCCGATGGGAGCCAGATTGCCTATGCGACGCGGGTTCCGGGGGAGGGGCTTTCACTGGGCTCGGCCCCTGCGGGCAAGCCGGAAGGGGCGCAGTGGGCCGAGCCGCTGGAAGTCATCGACAAGGTCACCTACCGCAGCGATGGCGGCGGTTACGTCAAGCCGGGCACGGCGCATGTCTTCGTGGTGCCGGCAACGGGCGGCGCGCCGCGCCAGCTGACCTTCGGAAATTTCGCGGATGAGGGCGGGCTTGCCTGGAGCGGGGATGGCACGCGCATCTTCTTTACCGGCAATCGCAAGGCCGACTGGGAGGTGAAGCCCTCCGACGGCGAGATCTACGCCGTTGATGTGGCCAGCGGCGTCGTGAGTGCGATGACCAGCCGGTTCGGTCCCGATGCGGGGCCGCTGGTTTCGCCCGATGGCCAGCGCATCGCCTACTTCGGTTTCGACGACGCGCTCCACTCCTACACCAACACCGAGCTTTACGTGATGAACGCCGATGGCAGCGCCAAGCGCTCGCTGACGGGTGCGCATGACCTCAGCATCGACGATGCGATCTGGGTGGGCAATTCGACGCTCTACGTGCTCTACGACGAGAAGGGCGTGCGCAAGGTCGGCAAGGTGGGCCTCGATGGATCGCTCAAGGTCCTGGTCGAGGGGCTGACGCAGGGCGGGCACTTCGACCGGCCCTATACGGGCGGCAGCTTCTCGGTCTCGAAGGGCGGGCGCATCGCCTATACCGCGAATGGCACCGACCGCCCGGCGGACCTGTGGGTCAGTAGCGGGGGCGGAAAGGGCGAGCGGCTGACCGATCTCAATGGTTCGTGGATCGACCACAAGGCGATGGCGCCGGTGCGCAAGCTCGCCGTGACCGCGCCCGACGGACGGCCCGTCGATGCCTGGCTGGTCACGCCGCCAGGGCTCGCGCCGGGCGAAAAGGCACCGCTGATCCTGGAAATCCACGGCGGCCCGATGTCGGCCTACAGCGGGACCTTCTCGACCGACGACCAGCTTTACGCGGCGCACGGCTATGCGGTCCTCTACACCAACCCGCGCGGCTCGACGTCCTATGGTGAGGAGTTCGCCCGGCTGATCGACCGCAACTACCCGGGCCCCGACTACGAGGACCTGATGGCCGCCGTCGACGCGGCGATTGCCGACGGCGTGGCCGATCCCGACAACCTGTTCGTCACCGGCGGCTCGGGTGGGGGCGTGCTGACCGCCTGGATCGTGGGCAAGACCGACCGCTTCAAGGCCGCCGCTTCGCAGAAGCCGGTGATCGACTGGGGCAGCTTCACGCTGACCTCCGACGGCGCGCCGGTCTACCACGACCACTGGTTCGACAAGCCGGTCTGGGAAGAGCCGATGGTCTACTGGAAGCGCTCGCCGCTCAGTCTGGTCGGCAATGTGAGGACGCCCACGCTCGTGGTGGTGGGCGCGGAGGACTACCGCACGCCGGTCAGCGAATCGGAGCAGTACTACACCGCGCTCAAGATCCGGGGCGTGCCGACCGCGCTGGTGAAGGTGCCCGGCGCGAGCCATGGCGGGATCGCGGCGCGGCCTTCACAGTCGGCGGCAAAGGCCTCAGCCATTCTCGACTGGTTTGACCGCTACCGCACTGATACGCGCAGCGCGCAGATGCCTACGCCGGGCGCTGAATAGCGGCGAGTTCGGCACCCAGGGTGCGGACGAGATCGGCCGCGCCCATCGGGCGCACGCGCGGCGCGCCGGTCCCGGCCCACTGCGCGCCGTAGCCGGTCTCTCCGGCGGCTTTCGCGGCCGCGTTGAGCGCTTTTCCGGCGTCGTAGGCGCGCGGATAGGCGGGCACGTCGGGCAGGCCGGGAATTTGCGCCAGAGCGGTGAAGTCATTGGCCAGGCAGCGTGCGGGCCGCCCCGAGATAAGGCGCGTCATCACCGTCTCGTAGGCCGCATCGGAGGCAAGGCGCGCGCGGTAGGCGGCGTCGCTCGCGCTTTCGGGGCAGGCGAGGAAGGCGGTGCCCATCTGGACGGCGGTGGCTCCGGCTTCGAGCGCGTCGGCGATGCCGCGCCCATCCATGATGCCGCCCGCCGCGATAACGGGCAGTTCGCCCCAGGCGACAAGATCGGCAAGGAGCTGCGCGGTGGGGAGCTGCGCGTCCTGCGCCTCGGGATCGAATACGCCGCGATGGCCGCCCGCTTCCCACCCTTGCGCGATCACCATGTCGATCCCGGCCCGGCGCGCCGCTTCGGCCTCGGCGCGCGAGGTCACGCTGGCCAGCAGCCGCGAGCCTGCGGCCTTCAGCGCGGCGATGGCGGGGGCTTCGGGCAGGCCGAAGTGGAAGCTGACGACGCGCGGGGCGGCGGCCAGAACCACGCCGAGCATGGCCGCGTTGCCGGTGAAGCTGTCGTAGATGGTGGAGAGCTCTGCGGGCGGCGCTGCCCCGAAGGCGGCAAAGCGCGGGCGCAAGGCGTCAAGCCAGGCAGCCTCGCGGGCAAGGTCGACGGCGGCAGGCGCGTGGGCAAAGAGGTTGACGTTGAAGGGCCGGTCGGTGCGGCTGGCAAGGTCCGCGAGCGCCGCGGCGGCTCCGGCCGGATCGAGGTGGCCGATGGCAAGCGAGCCGAGCGCACCGGCGCGGCAGACTTGCGCGGCAAGGGCGGGCGTCGAGGTGCCCGCCATCGGGGCCTGGATCAGCGGAAGGGCAAGATCCAGGCCTTTGCAGAAGTCCGTCATCGCGCGCGGTGCGTCCGGTTCGTGTCGGCTCAGGCCTGGGCGGCCTCGCTCTGGAGCTGGCAGTAGTTCTGCAGGCCCATGCGCGCGATCATGTCGAACTGCTTTTCCAGGTAGTCGACGTGCTCTTCCTCGCTCTCGAGGATGCGCTCGAAGATTTCGCGGCTGACGTAGTCGCGCACCGCTTCGCAGTGGGCGATGGCTTCCTTGAGGAGCGGGATCGCGTCATGCTCGAGCGCGAGGTCGCACTTGAGGATGTCTTCCACGTCCTCGCCCACGCGCAGCTTGCCGAGTGCCTGGAAGTTGGGGAGGCCATCGAGGAAGAGGATGCGGTCCGCCAGGATGTCGGCGTGCTTCATCTCGTCGATGGATTCGTGGCGCTCGTACTCGGCGAGCTTCTTGATCCCCCAGTTGTCGAGCATGCGGTAGTGCAGCCAGTACTGGTTGATCGCGGTAAGTTCGTTGAACAAGGCCTTGTTCAGGTAGTCGATGACCTGTGCGTCGCCCTTCATGGCGCATCTCCTGCTGGGAATTTGCGCGCGAGTATGATCGCCCAGACGCACATGGGCAAGGCAAGGCAATCGATTTTTACCCGCCTGTCCCGAGACGCGGGCAGGCTTTTTCCCATCCTCTCAGCAGAATGGGAGAGACTTCAGGCCGCCGCGGGGTAGCTGGCGGCTTCCACTTCCTCGGCGATGATCTCTTCGGCCTCGTCGAGGCATTGTCCGCATTGGGGCTTGCGGCCCATGGCGGCGTAGACGGCTTCGGCATCGCCGTTCATACGCCGGGCGGCGCAGCGCAGGTCCTTCTCGCGGATGGCATTACAGATACATACGTACATGAGCGAATCCTCGTTGAGGTCCACTATACGCATGTGAGAATGGATCGCAATAGTATTGCTAACGATTCTTAGAAGCCGTTATGGAGCCAGCGTTTTTCGACCAGCGAACGCCACAGCCACTCCAGCGGACCGCGCCGGAATCGCCTGAGAAACGGCGCGCTCAGCCCCAACATGAGCGCCCAGCCCAGAAGCACGAAGGGCACTTGCGCGGCGGGCCCGAAACGGGCGAACAGGCCCAGCCCCCAGCCGTAGAAGATGGCGGTCATGACCAGGCTGGTGGCGATGTAGTTGCTGAAGGCCATGCGCCCTGTCGCGATCAGGCGTTGCCCCAGGCGGGTGGGAGCAAGGCGGGGCGTGGCATGGATTAGCAACGATGCGTAGCCCATCGCGGTGAGGAGGTGGGGGAACGCGAGGCCCCAGGACAGGGCCGCCTCCATCGCGACCGGCGGGAAGTCATGGACAAGGGCCCAGGCTGTGAACGTCGCGCTGAAGGCAAGGCCGCTCATGCCGCAGGCAAGTCCTGCGTAGAGCCGCAGTTTTACCGCCTTTGCCGGATCGAAGAAGCCGCTGCGCACCAGCACCATGCCCAGCAGCATGAGCGGAAGCGTCTCGGAAAAGATGTTCCAGGTCATGCTCACCTGCCAGAACGGGCGCTCGCGCAGTTTGGTGAGGGCAAGCTCGAGGTAGGGGTAACGCGCCTCGGTGAGATCCTCGGTGATCCCGGCGCGCACCGCTTCGAACCAGGCGGCGACGCTTTTGGCCTGCGCCGCGCTGGCGTGGCCCTCGCGAAGGGCCGTCTCGGCCCGCACGATCGGGGCCAGTTCGAACAGGCCCCATAAGTGCCATCCATAGAAGAGCGCGAGCGCCACGATCACCAGGGGGCGCGTGGGCAGGGGGCGCAGCATCAGCGCGGCGAGGCCGCACAGCGCATAGACAAAGAGGATATCGCCCCACCACAAGAGGACATAGTGGAGGAAACCGAAGCCCAGCAGCCAGGCGAGGCGTCGCACCTGCAGGACATCGCCATCCGCCCCGCGCCGCTCGGCGCTCTGCCAGAACAGCATCACGCCTGCACCAAAGAGCAGCGAGAATAGCGCGCGCATCTTGCCCTCGAACAGCACGAGCGAGACCGCGAAGGCGGCGTTGTCCCAGGGCGAGGTGATCAGGGTATGCGCGCGGGTCAGGGCCGGGCTGATCGTGCCCGCAAGCGGGCCTGCAAACCCGGCAATGTTGATGGCAAGGATGCCCAGAACCGCGACGCCGCGCAGCAGGTCGAGCGAGAGGAGCCGCGCTCCGGCGGCGACCTCCTCGGGTGAGGAGGCGCTGGGGCGGGCGGTGTCCGCGATGGGGTCAGTTCCGGGTCACGAGGCAGTCGTAGCCGCCCGCCTTGAGCTTGGCGCAGGCCGAACTCGCCGCGCTGCGCGAGGGATAGCCACTGGCGAAGAGCACGGTCAGGCGTCCGGCCGGCTCGGTGCGCCGGACGGCACCCTGGACCTCGGGGCGGGTGCGCACCTTGTTCCACAGCTTCTGGGCATTGCCCTCCACCCCGAAAGCGCCGAGTTGCAGTTCCCATGGCCCCGTCATGCGCGGTGTGGCCGGTTTCGCGGCAGGCGGCGTGGTTTCGCTGGTCGGTCGGCGCGCCGCCGGGGACGCCTTGGCCTTGGCTGTAGGTACGGAACTGCCTGATCCGAACGCGACGCTGGGGGCTGGCCATGCGTTGGCCGCAGGGGCTGGGGGCGTGTTTCCGGCGCTTGGGCGCGCGTAGTCGGCGCCCGCCTCGGCGGCGCTTGCACCGCGGGCACGTGTCGCGGCTTGTACGAGAGGATCGGGCTCGCGGGAGGCAGTTCTCGCTCCGGGAGCGGAGTCCTGTGAAGGGCCTGCAAGTTCGTTCGTCGTGGCCTGGCGTGTGCGCTCGGCCCGGCTCTCCTGCGCGAGTTGGCCTGCGCGCGCGATGCCTTCCTGGCGCTGGTCGAGCGGGATGTAGCCGTCCATCTGCGCCAGGGCCTTGGTGGCCTGGGGCAGGCCGTCCTGCCGCGCCAGTGTCAGCAGGGCATAGGCTTCGACCCAGTCCTTGGGCACGAAGTCGCCGTTGAAGTGGGCGATGCCAAGGACGTACTGCGCGCGCGGATCGCCGCGACGGGCGGAAGCCTTGATGTAGGGCAGGGCCGTCTCGCGTTCGCCTTCCTGGAAGAGGAGCAGGCCATAGGTGTCGGCGGCCTGGACGTGGCCGAGCGCGGCGGCACGCCCGTAGAGGCTGCGCGCCTGGTCAAGGTCCTCGGGGACGCCGCGTCCCAGCTTGTAGGCCTGGGCAAGGTTGAACAGGGCGTCGGGATCGTCCTTCGCGGCAAGCGGTTGCCACAGGGCGACGGCCTCGGCGTAGTTTCCGGCCGACCAGGCATCGACGCCCGCCTTGACGTCTGCGCGCGCCGCAGCGCCTGTGTCCTGCGCCGCGTGTGCGGGCGGGCTCGCGGCGAGCAGCGCCAGTGCGGCGAATCCCCCCGTGAGCGCGCGACGAAGCGGCAGGTGTGGGCGGCGGCAGTGGATCAAGGCAGGTCCCTTCGCGAATCTCATGGCGCAAGCATAGGAGGGCGCGCGACTTTTGTCCTCGCCTGCGGAGTCGCAGGTGCTTGCCCGCAATCTGCATGGGTCCGGTAAAGGCCGGGTTAGGGAAAAAGTCCCCTGCAAAAGCCGCGAAAACACCCGGCTGCACGGATCGAGTGTGCAAAATTTACGCTGATTAACGGTAAATTAGGAACGGTCTGCGATTCCAGTTCCCGACATTCTTCAGACCCCGCTTTGGGGTTTTCGTGGGGGACCGACTTTGCGAGTACTGGCACTGGCTTCACAGAAGGGCGGATCGGGCAAGACGACTCTGTCCGGCCACTTGGCGGTTCAAGCGCAGCGCGCCGGGGCAGGCCCGGTCGTTCTGATCGACATCGACCCGCAGGGTTCGCTGGCCGACTGGTGGAACGAGCGTGAGGCCGAACTGCCCGCCTTCGCGCAGACCACCGTCGCGCGCCTTGCCAATGACCTTCAGGTGCTTCGCCAGCAGGGCTTCAAGCTCGCGGTGATCGACACCCCGCCGGCCATTACCATGGCGATCCAGAGCGTCATCTCGGTGGCCGAACTGATCGTCGTCCCGACCCGCCCGAGCCCGCACGATCTGCGCGCCGTGGGTGCAACAGTGGATCTGTGCGAACGCGCGGGCAAGCCGCTGATGTTCGTGGTCAACGCGGCAACCCCCAAGGCGCGCATCACCGCCGAAGCCGCAGTCGCGCTCTCGCAGCACGGCACGGTGGCCCCGGTCACGCTGCACCAGCGCACCGACTTTGCGGCCTCGATGATCGACGGGCGCACGGTGATGGAAGTGGATCCCAACGGACGCTCCTCGCAGGAAGTGGGCGCGCTGTGGAACTACATCGCCGACCGCCTGGAAAAGAACTTCCGCCGCACCGTCTTTGCCGCGCCCGGCCAGAGCGCTCCGGCGCAGGGCATGGCCCGTCCGGTCGGTGGCTTCGGTCGCCGCGTCGCGGGCTCGTAAGAGCCCTCGCACCCGCGACCCATCGACGAGGAGCTGCCGGATGTCCCGAGTGAACCTTTCCCCGCGCCAGGCTGGCCTTGCCGTCTGTTCCGCGCTTGCCGCGTCCTTGCTGGGCGGTTTCGTCAGCCATGCCGCGCTTGCGCGCAGCGAGGCGGAGAGCGTGTCGAGCGAGGCGTACGCCGCAGAGGTTTCCAAGGACATCCTCAAGGCCGAGAAGCGGGTCGAGCGCGCGTTCGAATCGGCCTCGCGCCGCAGCGAGCTTGCGCACACCTATCTGGCTGCGGGCCGCTTCCAGTCGGCCGAAACGACCTTCCGCGACGCGCTTGCGCTGGGCGATGAAAACCCGCGCACCGCGCTTGGCCTCGTCCTCTCCAGCATCGGTGCGGGGCACAATGCCGACGCGCTGCGTGTCCTCGCGCAGTGGCGCGACCGCATCCCGGCCAGCGATCTTGGTCTGGCCGTTTCGCTGGCAGGGCGTCCGAGCCAGGGCGTCGCCATCCTCACCGATGTCGTGCGCGGCGGGGAGAACACCCCCAAGTCGCGCCAGAACCTTGCCTATTCCTATGCCCTGAGCGGTCAGTGGGCTCAGGCGCGGATCATTGCCTCGCAGGACGTTCCGGGCGACCAGCTTGATGCGCGTCTGGGCGAATGGGCCCGCAGCGCGCGCGATGCCGACAGCGGCCTGCGGATCGCAAGTCTCCTCGGAACGCCGCTCGATGTGCGCGATCCCGGCCAGCCCGTGGCGCTTGCGCTCAACGGCCGTTCCGACGGCGCGGCGTTCGCCAAGGCCGACGCGGTGCCGCAGTCGCTGGCAATGACCGACACGCCGGTCCAGGCACAGGCCGAGCTTCCCGCTCTCGCAGCCGCTGCGCCGATGGCTTCGCCCCCGCGCACGCCGGCCAAGGCTGACATTGAATCCATTCCGGCGCCCAAGCCCGAGGCCGTCCTTGCCGTCGCGCCCGAGACCGCCGGATCGGTCCGTTTCGTGTCGACGCCTGTCGTCCAGCGCCTTCCCGAAGTGCGCATGGGCCGTTCGGCTCTGGCGGCGAAGGCTCCGGCCAAGGCCGCTGCTCCGGTCCGCACCGCGTCGGCGGACACGGCCAGCACCGACGACACGCACCTTGTCCAGCTTGGCTCGTTCCGCACGATGGAAGGTGCCGAGCGCGCTTGGGGCATCTTCGTGGCGCGCGATCCGCGTCTCAAGAACCACACCATGCGCATCACCGAGGCCGAAGTCGCCGGACGCCGCTATTTCCGCGTTGCCGCGGAAGGTTTCGATGGACGTGCCGCGAAGTCGATGTGCGCGGCGGTGAAGAACCGCGGCGGGGGCTGCTTCGCCTACGCCGAGACGCGCCCGCTGCCCGGCGCGCTCCTTGCTCGCAATTCAAGCGGTCCGCGCTACGCGCGCTGATCCGTTTCAACCAGTTCCATGTGAACCTGAAGGCCATCGTCCCCCCGGGGACGGTGGCCTCTTTTGTGTGCCGGGCACGGCGTTGATGCAGGAGGTGTAAGTCCTTTGCAGGCCTGCTGGTGGGAACTGCTAGCTGAAGGCAACTGCGTCGCCGCGAGGCGGGGTGGGGAGGAAGCCGGAGGCAAAGCTCGGAGCTGACGAACAGGAATCGGATAGAAGGCCGGTGCGGCGGGATAACCCAGCAATGGATGGGGATGTCCGATAGCCAGACAGACGCGCGCATTGGTAAATCCGGCAGCGACCGAGTGAAGGATCAACGTCTTACCCCGGGAGATCTCCTGGCCTCTCCGGACGATCCGGAGAACAGCGGCAGTGATGTTGCTGGATGGGCCCGGAGAAGTCAGCAGCGGTCATAGTAGCGGGCGCAAGCCGGCGAAGGACCAAATTCGGTACCCAAGGAGCAAGACTGGGCACATTCGATGGGTGTGGAGCGGCAGCAAGGTAGCGGGAAGCAGCAGGACTTCTTCGATGAAGCCCTGAAGGCATCGCTTGGCCACGACGTCACCGGCAAAGGCGGAACTGGCGCTGGGACGATCGAGGAGCGGCAATCACCCACGGCATGGGCCGAGCCCCTCGCCTTGACGCGTTACGTGATGGAGGAGGTGGCCAGCTCGGCCAACCTGAACCAAGCCTACAAGCGGGTGAAAGCGAACACGGGGGCGCCGGGCGTGGACGGGATGACCGTCCCCGACCTGCGTGACTGGATTGCAGGAAACCGTGAGAGGCTGATCGCCTCGTTACTCGACGGTACTTACCGTCCAAGCCCGTGCGCGGAGTTGAAATTCCCAAACCCGGCGGGAAAGGAGTGCGCCAGCTGGGCATTCCGACGGCTGTCGACCGGCTGGTACAACAGGCGATACTGCAAGTCCTGGATCCCGTCCTTGATCCGACATTCTCGGCATCGAGTTTTGGGTTCCGCCCCGGACGCGGCGCACACGATGCGCTGCGTCAGGCCCGGGACTATGTGCGGGACGGCTATGCGATCGTCGTAGACCTCGACCTGGAGAAATTCTTTGATCGGGTGAACCACGACATCGTCATGGCCCGTCTGGCCCGGCACATCGCCGACCCACGCCTGCTCGTCATCATCCGCCGGTTTCTACAGGCCGGGATGCTGTCGGGTGGTGTGCACGTCGAACGGCAGGAGGGGACCCCGCAAGGCGGCCCTCTCTCGCCGCTGATCGCTAACCTCATTCTGGATGACCTCGACAAGGAGCTCGAACGCCGGGGCCACCGGTTCTGCCGCTACGCCGACGACTGTAACATCTATGTACGGTCACAGGCAGCGGGGAGCGCGTCATGGCTCGGTTACCGCCTTGCTGGAAGGCAAGCTCCGACTCCGCGTCAATCAGGCCAAGAGCGCGGTTGCACACGTCCGGGAACGTACCTTCCTCGGCCACCGTCTGACAGCGGGAGGCTTTTTGAGCATAGCGAACAAAAGTCTCACGCGGCTGAAGGAGCGGCTCAGGGCGATTACGCGCCGCAACCGAGGCATCAGCCTCGCGGCGATGATCGCACAGACCAATGCCTTCACTACAGGGTGGGTCACCTACTACCGACACGCCCGGGCTCAGACGGTTTTGCGCGAGATCGACAGCTGGCTCCGGCGCAAGCTTCGCTGCGTCCGGCTCAAACAGTGCAAGCGCACCATGACGATCGCCACTTTCTTAAGGGAAAACGGCGTCCCAGAATGGCAGGCTTGGATCTTCGCGCTCTCGGGAAAGGGCTGGTGGCGCCTGTCGGGCAGCCCTCAGGCCGCCCACGGCATGCCCAACGCATGGTTCGATCAGGCAGGTCTCTCGCCTCGCTCTCCAACATGCCGCCTTAAACCGTACCGGAAACCGCCGTGATACGCAGTACGTACGTCCGGTGGTGTGAGTGGGGGGCGCCGTGAGGCGCCCCCCTACTCGATTGTGTGCCGGGCACGGCGTTGATGCAGGAGGTGTAAGTCCTTTGCAGGCCTGCTGGTGGGAACTGCTAGCTGAAGGCAACTGCGTCGCCGCGAGGCGGGGTGGGGAGGAAGCCGGAGGCAAAGCTCGGAGCTGACGAACAGGAATCGGATAGAAGGCCGGTGCGGCGGGATAACCCAGCAATGGATGGGGATGTCCGATAGCCAGACAGACGCGCGCATTGGTAAATCCGGCAGCGACCGAGTGAAGGATCAACGTCTTACCCCGGGAGATCTCCTGGCCTCTCCGGACGATCCGGAGAACAGCGGCAGTGATGTTGCTGGATGGGCCCGGAGAAGTCAGCAGCGGTCATAGTAGCGGGCGCAAGCCGGCGAAGGACCAAATTCGGTACCCAAGGAGCAAGACTGGGCACATTCGATGGGTGTGGAGCGGCAGCAAGGTAGCGGGAAGCAGCAGGACTTCTTCGATGAAGCCCTGAAGGCATCGCTTGGCCACGACGTCACCGGCAAAGGCGGAACTGGCGCTGGGACGATCGAGGAGCGGCAATCACCCACGGCATGGGCCGAGCCCCTCGCCTTGACGCGTTACGTGATGGAGGAGGTGGCCAGCTCGGCCAACCTGAACCAAGCCTACAAGCGGGTGAAAGCGAACAAGGGGGCGCCGGGCGTGGACGGGATGACCGTCCCCGACCTGCGTGACTGGATTGCAGGAAACCGTGAGAGGCTGATCGCCTCGTTACTCGACGGTACTTACCGTCCAAGCCTGGTGCGCGGAGTTGAAATTCCCAAACCCGGCGGGAAAGGAGTGCGCCAGCTGGGCATTCCGACGGCTGTCGACCGGCTGGTACAACAGGCGATACTGCAAGTCCCGATCCCGTCCTTGATCCGACATTCTCGGCATCGAGTTTTGGGTTCCGCCCCGGACGCGGCGCACACGATGCGCTGCGTCAGGCCCGGGACTATGTGCGGGACGGCTATGCGATCGTCGTAGACCTCGACCTGGAGAAATTCTTTGATCGGGTGAACCACGACATCGTCATGGCCCGTCTGGCCCGGCACATCGCCGACCCACGCCTGCTCGTCATCATCCGCCGGTTTCTACAGGCCGGGATGCTGTCGGGTGGTGTGCACGTCGAACGGCAGGAGGGGACCCCGCAAGGCGGCCCTCTCTCGCCGCTGATCGCTAACCTCATTCTGGATGACCTCGACAAGGAGCTCGAACGCCGGGGCCACCGGTTCTGCCGCTACGCCGACGACTGTAACATCTATGTACGGTCACAGGCAGCGGGGAGCGCGTCATGGCTCGGTTACCGCCTTGCTGGAAGGCAAGCCCGACCCGCGTCAATCAGGCCAAGAGCGCGGTTGCACACGTCCGGGAACGTACCTTCCTCGGCCACCGTCTGACAGCGGGAGGCTTTTTGAGCATAGCGAACAAAAGTCTCACGCGGCTGAAGGAGCGGCTCAGGGCGATTACGCGCCGCAACCGAGGCATCAGCCTCGCGGCGATGATCGCACAGACCAATGCCTTCACTACAGGGTGGGTCACCTACTACCGACACGCCCGGGCTCAGACGGTTTTGCGCGAGATCGACAGCTGGCTCCGGCGCAAGCTTCGCTGCGTCCGGCTCAAACAGTGCAAGCGCACCATGACGATCGCCACTTTCTTAAGGGAAAACGGCGTCCCAGAATGGCAGGCTTGGATCTTCGCGCTCTCGGGAAAGGGCTGGTGGCGCCTGTCGGGCAGCCCTCAGGCCGCCCACGGCATGCCCAACGCATGGTTCGATCAGGCAGGTCTCTCAAGCCTCGCTCTCCAACATGCCGCCTTAAACCGTACCGGAAACCGCCGTGATACGCAGTACGTACGTCCGGTGGTGTGAGAGGGGGGCGCCGTGAGGCGCCCCCTACTCGATTGTGTGCCGGGCACGGCGTTGATGCAGGAGGTGTAAGTCCTTTGCAGGCCTGCTGGTGGGAACTGCTAGCTGAAGGCAACTGCGTCGCCGCGAGGCGGGGTGGGGAGGAAGCCGGAGGCAAAGCTCGGAGCTGACGAACAGGAATCGGATAGAAGGCCGGTGCGGCGGGATAACCCAGCAATGGATGGGGATGTCCGATAGCCAGACAGACGCGCGCATTGGTAAATCCGGCAGCGACCGAGTGAAGGATCAACGTCTTACCCCGGGAGATCTTCCGCCTCCGGACGATCCGGAGAACAGCGGCAGTGATGTTGCTGGATGGGCCCGGAGAAGTCAGCAGCGGTCATAGTAGCGGGCGCAAGCCGGCGAAGGACCAAATTCGGTACCCAAGGAGCAAGACTGGGCACATTCGATGGGTGTGGAGCGGCAGCAAGGTAGCGGGAAGCAGCAGGACTTCTTCGATGAAGCCCTGAAGGCATCGCTTGGCCACGACGTCACCGGCAAAGGCGGAACTGGCGCTGGGACGATCGAGGAGCGGCAATCACCCACGGCATGGGCCGAGCCCTCGCCTTGACGCGTTACGTGATGGAGGAGGTGGCCAGCTCGGCCAACCTGAACCAAGCCTACAAGCGGGTGAAAGCGAACAAGGGGGCGCCGGGCGTGGACGGGATGACCGTCCCCGACCTGCGTGACTGGATTGCAGGAAACCGTGAGAGGCTGATCGCCTCGTTACTCGACGGTACTTACCGTCCAAGCCCGTGCGCGGAGTTGAAATTCCCAAACCCGGCGGGAAAGGAGTGCGCCAGCTGGGCATTCCGACGGCTGTCGACCGGCTGGTACAACAGGCGATACTGCAAGTCCCGATCCCGTCCTTGATCCGACATTCTCGGCATCGAGTTTTGGGTTCCGCCCCGGACGCGGCGCACACGATGCGCTGCGTCAGGCCCGGGACTATGTGCGGGACGGCTATGCGATCGTCGTAGACCTCGACTCGAGAAATTCTTTGATCGGGTGAACCACGACATCGTCATGGCCCGTCTGGCCCGGCACATCGCCGACCCACGCCTGCTCGTCATCATCCGCCGGTTTCTACAGGCCGGGATGCTGTCGGGTGGTGTGCACGTCGAACGGCAGGAGGGGACCCCGCAAGGCGGCTCCTCTCGCCGCTGATCGCTAACCTCATTCTGGATGACCTCGACAAGGAGCTCGAACGCCGGGGCCACCGGTTCTGCCGCTACGCCGACGACTGTAACATCTATGTACGGTCACAGGCAGCGGGGAGCGCGTCATGGCTCGGTTACCGCCTTGCTGGAAGGCAAGCCCGACCCGCGTCAATCAGGCCAAGAGCGCGGTTGCACACGTCCGGGAACGTACCTTCCTCGGCCACCGTCTGACAGCGGGAGGCTTTTTGAGCATAGCGAACAAAAGTCTCACGCGGCTGAAGGAGCGGCTCAGGGCGATTACGCGCCGCAACCGAGGCATCAGCCTCGCGGCGATGATCGCACAGACCAATGCCTTCACTACAGGGTGGGTCACCTACTACCGACACGCCCGGGCTCAGACGGTTTTGCGCGAGATCGACAGCTGGCTCCGGCGCAAGCTTCGCTGCGTCCGGCTCAAACAGTGCAAGCGCACCATGACGATCGCCACTTTCTTAAGGGAAAACGGCGTCCCAGAATGGCAGGCTTGGATCTTCGCGCTCTCGGGAAAGGGCTGGTGGCGCCTGTCGGGCAGCCCTCAGGCCGCCCACGGCATGCCCAACGCATGGTTCGATCAGGCAGGTCTCTCAAGCCTCGCTCTCCAACATGCCGCCTTAAACCGTACCGGAAACCGCCGTGATACGCAGTACGTACGTCCGGTGGTGTGAGAGGGGGGCGCCGTGAGGCGCCCCCCTACTCGATTGGGGCAGTGAAGTGGGCCGAAAAAAGATGCCTATTTTCAAGGGGCCATCGCCCCTTGACCCCATAACTGTCTACCTCACCTTTCGCAGCCACCCTGGCGTGCGGAACGAGAGGTCGACAGTTCGGGGAGCCCGAGGGCGATGGCCCTCGGATCAATTTTTCCGCCTTTGTGCCTGTTCTTAGGCCGCCTTGGTCTTGAGCGTCATGCCGCCCTTGAACAGCGCGAGCACGCGCCCCTGGACGGGCTGTTTGTCGAAGGGGGTGTTGCCCGCGGTCGCGGCCATCTTGTCCGAATCGACGATCCAGGGGCGGTCGGGATCGATCACCGCGATGTCTGCCTCGGAGCCCACTTCGAGGCGACCGGCGGGAACTCCCAGCAGCTTTGCCGGGGTCGCGGCGAGGAGATCGAAGGCGCGGGCCATGTCGATCACGCCGTCGCGCACCAGGTTCATGGTGAGCGGGAGCAGCGTTTCGGCCCCGGCGGTACCGGGTGCGGAATCGGCGAAGGGCAGGCGCTTATCTTCCGAGCCGCGCGGGTCGTGGCCCGAGGCGATGACATCGATGGTGCCATCGCCGATGGCCGCGATCACGGCCTTGCGGTCCTCCTCGCAGCGCAGCGGGGGCGAGAGGTGGGCGAAGGTGCGGAACTGCGCGACGGCCAGGTCCGAAAGCATGAAGTAGCCTGGCGACACGCCTGCGGTGACCTTGAGGCCGCGAGCCTTGGCGGCGCGCACGAGGTCGAGCCCGGCGCGCGTGGTCACGTTGCGGAAGTGGATGGCCGCGCCCGCCAGCTCGGCAAGGGCGACGTCGCGTGCGATGGCGATGGCTTCGGCTTCGGCAGGCGCGCTCGGCAGGCCCAGGCGCGTGGCGATCTCGCCCGCAGTCGCCACGGCCTTGCCGGTGATGCCGGCGTCCTCGGCGTGGGCGATCACGGTCATGCCCAGCATCGAGCAGTACTGCAGGAGACGCAGCATCGTCCCCGAATCGCCGATCCAGCGCCGTCCGGTCGCCACGGCTTTGGCGCCAGCCTCGCGCATAAGTGCGATCTCGGCGAGCGATTCGCCCTTGAGTTCACGCGTCGCGCCGCCCAGCGGGTGGACCCAGAAGTCCGGCTTTCCCGATAGCGCGGCGAAGCGCACGCGCGAGGGAATATCGAGCGGGGTCGGCTGGTCGGGCATCAGCGCGGCGCGGGTGATGCCGCCGAAATGGAAGGCGGGCTTGTCGATGGCAAAGACGCCCAGATCGACAAGGCCGGGAGTGACGAGCCGTCCGCGTGCATCGTGCACGGTGTCGCCCTCGCGCGCGGTGACGTCGGGGCCCATCTCGGTGATGAAGCCGCCCTCGGCGCGCAGCGTGCCCTCGGCAATGGTGCCGTCGGCGTGGAGGATGCGTCCGTTGCGGATCGTCAGCGGTGCGTGCTGGCTCATGCCCAACCCTCCATCTTGCGGCCCTTGCGGGTGAGCACTTCGAGGCAGGCCATGCGCATGGCAACGCCCATCTCGACCTGGGTGGTGATCTGCGAGCGGTCGATCATGTCGGCAACGTTGCTTTCGATCTCGATGCCCCGGTTCATGGGGCCGGGGTGCATGACCAGCGCGTCGGGCTCGGCCAGCTTGAGGCGCTCCTGCGAGAGGCCGTAGAGGTGGCGGTATTCGCGCGGCGAGGGGATGAACTGGCCCTCCATGCGCTCCATCTGCAGGCGCAGCATCATGACCACGTCCGAACCCGCCAGCGCGGCGTCGAAGTCGTGGAAGACCTTGACGTTCATGCGCTCGATGTCGGCGGGCATGAGCGCGGGCGGAGCGCAGACACGCACATCCGCGCCCAGCGAGGTGAGGCACAGGATGTTCGAGCGCGCGACGCGGCTGTGCAGGATGTCGCCGCAGATCGTCACGCGAAGGCCGTTGAAGGCGCGCTTGGCGTGGCGGATGGTGAGCGCATCGAGCAGCGCCTGCGTCGGATGCTCGTGCTGCCCGTCGCCCGCGTTGAGGACCGGGCAGTCGACCTTGTCGGCAATGAGCTGCACCGCGCCCGAGCTGGAGTGGCGGATGACGATGGCATCGGCGCGCATGGCGTTGAGCGTCATGGCCGTGTCGATGAGGGTCTCGCCCTTCTTCACGCTGGAGGTGGCCACGGCCATGTTGACGACGTCCGCGCCCAGGCGCTTGCCCGCGATCTCGAAACTGAGCAGCGTGCGCGTCGAATTCTCGAAGAAAGCGTTGATGATGGTCAGCCCGGACAGGACGTCACGGCGCTTTTGCGCTCCCCGGTTGAGTTCGACCCATTGTTCCGCCTCGTCGAGGAGGAACCAGATCTCGTGGGGCGCAAGGCCGGCGATACCGACAAGGCCGTCGTGCGGGAACGCCGCGCGGCCTTCGGGATAGGTATATTCTGGAGCTGTCATCGAAGACAGGGCCTTAGGCCCGCTCCCGGTCCCACTCAAGCCCCATTCGCACAACGCTGATCGGTGCGTGTTGCACGCCGGGCGAAGAGGGCCTTCCCCAGCTGCGGGCAGGGCGCTAGGTTCGGTCGATTTTATCCGGGAGTTCCAATGCAATTCGCCTCCAAGGTGTGGAAGCTGCTGGTCGGCATCAAGGACGCGCTCGTCCTCCTTTTGCTGATCGGCTTTTTTACGGTGCTGTTTGCCGCGCTGAGCCTGCGTCCAAGCCCGGCAAAGGTGGAGGGCGGCGCGCTGCTGCTCCAGCTCGACGGCGTGCTGGTCGAGGAGAAGAGCACGCCCGACCCCTTCCAGCTGCTACTCGCGCAGCAGGCGCCGGTGGGCGAATACCCGGTGCGCGACGTCGTGCGCGCGCTGGAGAGCGCGGCAAAGGATGAGCGGATCACCGCGGTCGTGCTCGATCTCTCGCGCTTCCTCGGCGGGGGGCAGGTCCATGAACGCGCGGTGGCTGCCGCCATCGACAAGGTGCGCGCAGCAAAGAAGCCGGTTCTGACCTTTGCCAATGCCTACGCCGATGACGGGGTGATGCTGGCCGCGCACGCGAGCGAAGTCTGGGTCGATCCCATGGGTGCGGCCTTCGTTTCGGGGCCGGGGGGCAACCACCTGTTCTACAAGAACCTGTTCGATCGCTTCGGGGTCAAGGCCCACGTCTACCGGGTGGGCACCTACAAGAGCGCGGTGGAGCCTTACCTGCGTGCAGACATGTCGGACGCGGCCAAGGCCAATTACGAGGACATTTATAGCGCGCTGTGGGAGGGCTGGAAGGCCGATCTTGCCAAGGCACGTCCCAAGGCGTCGGTCGCGCAGATGACGCAGGACCCGGCGGCCTGGATTGCGGCGGGCAAGGGCGATCTGGCCGACGCCTCGAAGGCGGCCGGGCTTGTCGACCGTATCGGCGACAGGACCGAGTTCGAACAGCGCGTCGCGAAGATCGTCGGCGAGGCGAAGGGCAAGGACACGAGCGATCACGCGGCGCGCTACCGCCACACCGCGCTTGCGACCTGGCTGACCGCCAATCCGGCTCCCACCAAGGGGGAGACGATTGGCGTCATCACCGTGGCGGGCACCATCGTCGATGGCGATGCGGGGCCGGGAAGCGCCGGGGGCGATCGCATCGCACGCCTGCTCGATGACAATCTCGACAAGGGCTTCAAGGCGCTGGTGGTGCGGGTCGATTCCCCGGGCGGCTCGGCCATGGCCTCCGAGCGCATCCGACGGGCCATCCTGCGTTACCGCGAAAAGAAGATCCCGGTGGTCATCTCGATGGGCAACTTGGCCGCGAGCGGGGGCTACTGGGTCTCGACCGCGGGCGAGAGGATCTTTGCCGAGCCCGACACGCTCACAGGCTCCATCGGGGTCTTCGCGGTCGTCACCAGCTTTGAGAAGACGCTGGCGGACCTGGGCATTACATCGGACGGGGTGAAGACTACGCCGCTGTCGGGTGAACCGGACATCCTGGGCGGTTTCTCGCCTGAGGTGGACGCGCTTCTGCAAGGCTCGGTCGAATCGACTTATGCCAAGTTCCTGAGTGTGGCTGGCAAGGCGCGCGACATGTCGCCGCAAGCGGTCGACGCTGTGGGGCAGGGTCGGGTCTGGTCGGGGCGCGAGGCGATGGAACGCGGTCTTGTCGACGAGATGGGCGGCCTCGATGCCGCGCTGGCCTATGCCGCGAAGAAGGGCGGCGTGGGCAACAAGGCCTGGCACGCGGAGTACCTTGCCGAGCCTGCCGATCCCTTCGATTCGCTCCTGGCGCAGGTCCTTGCCCGTCCCTCGGGCGAAGAGGCGGCGATCTCGGACTACGCCGCGCTGGCCGCGCAGGTCCATGCGCGGCGGATGGCGCAGGCGGGCCGTGCGGTCGAAGCGCTTGCCGGGACCAGCGGTATCCAGGCCTACTGCCTTGCCTGTACGGCGGTGGATGGCGCGGTTTCCGGCGGGCCGGGGGCGGCCCGATCCGCCGGATCAGGCGGGCTTGGCAGCTGGCTGCGGCTTTTCGCAGCCGGGGCGCAGGCGGGCTTCTAGAGGCCCGGCAATTCGGCGGGCCCTGTATCCGGGGCATCGGTGTCGGGCCCGGGAAAGGGGGCCTCGTCGGGCACGGGCGCAGGGCCCGGGTCGCTGGGCACGGGCGGGGTTTCGGGCGGTGTCTGGCCGGGCGTATCGTCGGGACGGGTTGCCATCGGGACCTCCTCGCGTTGGCCTCGCCACGCACGGCGAGGCTTGTCTCCTCGAAGTGGGGAGGGGGGATTTGGCCTGCAAGGCCCCCTGTTTCGGGACATGCGCCCCGGGCAATGCGACTCGCGGAGCTTGCCCTTTTGCCCGTGGCCTTATAAGGGCACGTCCCTTGAGTTTTAGGCTTCATCCGAATGCGGGCGTGGCGGAACTGGTAGACGCGCCAGATTTAGGTTCTGGTATCGCAAGATGTGGGGGTTCGAGTCCCTTCGCCCGCACCAGTCCGTCGCGCATGGCCGGATGTGGCATGCGAATCGGTCGCGCCCGGCATTTGGCCGTGCACGGCTCCACGGATTGCACAGGAAGGCATTGAGATGCAGATCGTCGAAACCACCAACGAGGGCCTGAAGCGCGCCTACACGGTGACCATCCCGGCCACCACCATCACCGACCGCATCGAGGGCGAGATCAAGAAGATCGCCCCGCAGGTCCGCATGCCCGGTTTCCGTCCCGGCAAGGTTCCCGCCAACCTCGTGCGCAAGATGCACGGCGACGCGATCCACCAGGACATGCTCAACAACGTCATCCGCGAAGCGATGGACAAGCTGGTCGCCGACAACGCGCTGCGTCCCGCGATGAACCCCGACGTCTCGCTCGGCGAAGGCTATGAGCAGGGCAAGGACGCGGAACTGAGCGTTGCGCTTGAAATTCTCCCCGAGATCGACACGCCCTCGATCGATGGTCTCAAGCTCGAAAAGCTGACCGTCCCCGTCGCCGAGGACGCCGTCACCGAGCAGGTCGAGAAGATCGCCAGCCAGCAGCAGCGCTTCGAGACCAAGGACGGTGCAGCCGAGGACGGCGACCAGGTCATCTGCGACTTCACCGGCAAGCTCGACGGCGAGCCTTTCGAGGGCGGTGCGGCCGAAAAGCAGCCGATCACGATCGGTTCGGGCATGCTGATCCCGGGCTTCGAAGAGCAGCTTGTGGGCATCAAGGCCGGTGACGAGCGCGTCATCACCGTGACGTTCCCCGAGGATTACCAGGCCGCGCACCTCGCCGGCAAGGAAACCACCTTCGACATCGTCGCCCACGAGATCAAGGCGCCGGTCGAGAGCACCGTCGATGACGAGTTCGCCAAGCAGCTCGGCCTCGAAAGCCTCGAGCAGCTTCAGGGCCTCATCAAGGGCCAGCTCGAGCAGGAGACCGCCGGTCTCACCCGCACCGCGATGAAGCGCCAGCTGCTTGACCAGCTTGCCGCCGGTCACGATTTCGACGTGCCGCCCTCGATGGTCGAAGCCGAGTTCAACCAGATCTGGCAGCAGCTCGTCCAGGAAGCCTCGAACGAGGAAGATCCCGAAGCCGCGCTCAAGGAGATCGAGGACGAGAAGGACGATTACCGCAAGATCGCCGAGCGCCGCGTGCGTCTTGGCCTGCTCCTGTCGGAAATCGGCCAGGCCAACGGCGTCGAAGTGACCTCGCAGGAAATGTCGATGCTGGTCTCGCAGGCTGCCCAGCAGTACCGCCCGGAAGACCGCCAGCGCTTCATGGAATACGTCCAGCAGGACCCGATGATGGCCGCCCAGCTGCGCGCGCCGCTCTATGAGGACAAGGTCGTCGACTTCCTCATCGAGAAGTCGGAAGTGACCGAGCGTGAAGTGACCCGCGAGGAACTTCAGGCCGCGATCGAGGCCGAGGAAAGCGAAGCCGAGAAGGCCGAAGCCAAGCCCGCCAAGAAGGCGCCGGCCAAGAAGGCCGCGGCCAAGAAGGCTGACGACGCCGAAGCCGGTGACGAAGCGGCCGAGAAGAAGGCCCCGGCCAAGAAGGCTCCGGCCAAGAAGGCCGCTGCCAAGAAGACCGAGGACGGCGAGGCCAAGCCCGCCGCCAAGAAGGCTCCCGCCAAGAAGGCTCCGGCCAAGAAGGCCGCTGCCAAGAAGACCGAGGACGGCGAGGCCAAGCCCGCCGCCAAGAAGGCTCCCGCCAAGAAGGCTCCGGCCAAGAAGACGGCTGCCAAGGAAGACTGATCGCGTTCGCGGAGCCCGGCTCCGCGTTCGATCGGCTCACGAAGGCCCGGCATGGTCGCCATGCCGGGCCTTCTTGCATCCGGGCTCCGGGCTTCCAGCTTAGTTGGTTCGACGGGGGAGGGGACGGTCGCTGGCGATCCAGCCGTAGCCCACGCGCGTCAGCGTGAGTGTGTCGAGCGCGAAGCCCTGGCCGCGCAGGTGGGCCCAGATTTCGGAGGCGGTGAAGCGGCTGTCCGGATCATGTTCGGCCCAGAACAGGTTGGGGCAGTCGCGCGAAAGGGTGCGGGAGCCTTGCGGGGCAAGCCTGAAGCCCAGGTGCCGGGCAACCTCCCGATAGGCGAAGGGCACGACGCGGGCGTTGTCGGCCGGGGGCATCGCGATGAGATCGGCGTTCCAGTAGGGATCGATGAAGACCCGGGTCCCGGGGCAGGCCGCCTGCACGCGCGCGATGATCCGGCCGGTCCCGTACCAGGTTTCGCGCTCGGCCGCCCACAGGGCGTTGTGGCGCAGTTCAAGGCCGCCCACCACCAGCGCGGCCAGGAAGAGCAGGCTGGCAAGATGGGCGGGCCAGGCGCGCACCAGGCGTGCGGCGCACAGGCCCAGGAGGACGGCCAGCACGCCCACGGCGGGGGCGAGGTACTTTTCGATCAGAATCGGTCGCAGGCCAAGGTGGAGCGCGCTTAGCACGAGAAGGCCGAGCGCGAGCCCACCGCCCAGCAGCAGGCTTCCTGCCGCGTGGGGCGCAAGGCGGCGCGTCCTCCAGGTCTCGCGGACGAGGAGGAGCCCGCCTCCCGTGGCGGCGGCGAGCAGCAGCAGATTGGCCTCGAGCGTGCGCTGCAGGGCATAGCGCAGCGTGTCCAGCAGCGGGCCCAGGCCTCCCTCGATCCAGAAATGGGCCGTATTGGCCCCCCAGTAGCGCGCCTGTGTGGCGGTGACCCCCAGAAAGACCGCGCCCGCGACCAGTGGGGCTGGCAGGAGCGCGCGCAGGCGCGGGCCATCGCGCAGCGCCAGCGCCGCGGCCACGAAGGGCATATAGAGCGCGCCGCACAGCAGCGTCGTCACGATATGCGTGTTGAAGGCGAGGAAGGTCGCGGTGAAACCGGAGACAAGGGCGGCTCGGTCGCGGTCCTTGGGCGCGGTCCAGCTGCGCACGAGGGAAAGCGCCAGCACCGCGCCCAGGCACAGCGACAGGAAATAGGAGCGCAGCTCGCTCGCCGTGTGGATCGTGGCGCGCGCACCGAGCAGCACGAGCAAGGCGGCAAGGGCGCTGGCGCGCAGCTGCGGGTCGCGCCGGACAAGGGCCCACCCGGCAAGCCCGGCTGCGGCCAGGATGGCAAGATGGACAAGCCGGTGGCGCGGGACAGGTCCCAGCCAGGCGCTCGCGCGCATCAGCGCATAGTAGAAGGGGGGATGGTTGTCGCGCAGCCAGCTCGTGCGCAGCGCGTCGCTCCAGCTGCGCGTGGGCAGGGTGACCGCCTGGGTGTAGAATTCGTCGTACCAGGGGCCCCGGTGCCGGGTGACCCAGGCGATCGCGAAAAGCAGGAGGGCAAAGGCGCTCGCCGTGATCAGGGCGTTCCAGGGGATGCGCCCTGCTGCGGCGCGCGCGTTCATTTCGAGGTCATGCCTTGTCTCCGGGGCCGGTCCGGCGGCCCGGGCGGTACATTGACCGGGAACTGCGCGGATTCGGTGGCTGCGACATCCGTGGTGGGGAGTGCACGCAGGCCTGTCAATTTCCCCGCCTTCAGGCGTCCGAGTGCGGGACGGAGCGGGGTGGTTTGGGCAATTGTGGAGCAATTGTCGCAATCCATACACCGATTGATGGGTTTATGCCCTTGAACATCGGGATAGGGCACGCGAAATAAGGCAGGCAACCAGATGAGGAATCCCATGCTCGACCTGTTTGGCGCGTCAGGCGCTCAAGGAAAATTCACCACCGATCCCGTGACCGGCGCGCTCGTGCCGATGGTCGTCGAGCAGACCAGCCGGGGTGAACGCAGCTTCGACATCTATTCGCGCCTCCTGCGCGAGCGCATCGTCTTCGTGACCGGCCAGGTCGAAGACCACATGGCCTCGCTGATCGTCGCGCAGCTGCTGTTCCTGGAATCGGAAAATCCCTCGAAGGACATCTCGATGTACATCAACTCGCCGGGCGGTGTCGTCACGGCGGGCATGGCGATCCATGACACCATGCAGTACATCAAGCCGCGCATCTCGACCGTGTGCATCGGCCAGGCCGCCTCGATGGGCAGCTTCCTGCTCGCAGCCGGTGAGCCGGGCATGCGCATCGCGCTTCCCAATGCGCGCATCATGGTGCACCAGCCCTCGGGCGGGGCGCAGGGCATGGCCTCGGACATCGAGATCCAGGCCCGCGAGATCCTGCGCATGCGCCGCCGCCTGAACGATCTCTATGTGAAGTACACGGGCAAGTCGCTCGACGAGATCGAGAAGGCGATGGACCGTGACACGTTCCTCGAGGCCGAGGAAGCCCTGGCCTTTGGCCTGGTCGACAAGGTCTTCGAGACCCGTCCCGACGCGGACAAGCCGGAGGGCTGATCGCCTCCCGGGCGTGGACAGGGAGGGGCCGGAATTGGCGGATCGGTCCCTTCACCCCCTGTCAACGTTGACCGCCTAGGATTGCTAAACCGCCCCCGTCCAAGGTAGACTCGTCGAGTCGCCCGCGATGGGGCCTTTAGATGGAATGCGAAGAAATTGAGCGGATCTGACGCGAAAAGCACCCTGTACTGCAGTTTCTGCGGGAAATCGCAGCACGAAGTGCGCAAGCTGATCGCGGGACCCACGGTCTTCATCTGTGACGAGTGTGTCGAGCTGTGCAACGACATCATTCGCGAAGAGACGAAGGCGGGGATCGCGGGCAAGAAGGATGGCGGCGTGCCGTCCCCCCGTGACATCTGCGAGACGCTGAACGACTACGTGATCGGCCAGGAGCGCGCCAAGCGTGTCCTGTCGGTGGCTGTCCACAACCACTACAAGCGCCTCAAGCACGCGGGCAAGCAGGGCGACGTCGAACTGTCGAAGTCGAACATCCTGCTCGTCGGGCCGACCGGCTCGGGCAAGACCCTTCTCGCCCAGACGCTGGCCAAGACCTTCGACGTGCCCTTCACGATGGCCGACGCCACCACGCTGACCGAAGCCGGTTACGTGGGCGAGGACGTGGAGAACATCATCCTCAAGCTGCTTCAGGCCTCCGACTACAACGTCGAGAAGGCGCAGCACGGCATCGTCTACATCGACGAGATCGACAAGATCAGCCGCAAGGCCGAAAACCCGTCGATCACGCGCGACGTGTCGGGCGAAGGCGTGCAGCAGGCTCTGCTGAAGCTGATGGAAGGCACCACGGCCTCGGTTCCGCCGCAGGGCGGACGCAAGCATCCGCAGCAGGAGTTCCTGCAGGTCGACACCACGAACATCCTGTTCATCTGCGGTGGCGCCTTCGCGGGGCTGGAAAAGATCATCGGCGATCGCCTCCAGAAGCGCTCGATCGGTTTTGGCGCGCACGTCGCCGATCCCGACAAGCGCCGCGTGGGCGAACTGCTCCAGAAGAGCGAGCCCGAGGATCTTCTCAAGTTCGGGCTCATCCCCGAATTCGTCGGCCGTCTGCCGGTCATCGCGACGCTTGAGGACCTCGACATCGCCGCCCTGGTGATGATCCTCAAGGAACCCAAGAACGCGCTGATCAAGCAGTACGCCAAGCTCTTCGATCTGGAGGACGTCGAACTGACGTTCACCGACGAGGCGCTCGAGGCGATCGCCCAGAAGGCGATCGACCGCAAGACCGGCGCGCGCGGCCTGCGTTCCATCGTCGAAGGGCTCCTGCTCGACACGATGTACGACCTGCCGACCGAAGAGAACATCGCCGAAGTCGTCGTCGATGGCGACGTGGTGGCAGGCCGCAAGGAACCTGTCCGCGTCCTCAAGGGCGACAAGGCCGAGGAAGCCGCCTGACCGGCACGCCTCCCGCCTGAGCGGAAATAGTAGAAAAAAGGGCCCGGGGATCGCAGGATCTTTCCGGGCCTTTTTCATGGCGTGGGAAGAGCTACAGATCCGAGGACCAGTGCCCTCGGGCTCCCCATCCCGTCTAGCCCACGTCCCGCGCGCCATCTCAGGCCGAGAAACGTCAGGTGGCCGGGTTTGGGGTCAAGGGGTGATGACCCCTTGAAAAGCCTTCGTCTTCCTGAGCCTTAACGCCCTTCCATCTGCGGTCCGGCAATCGCCATGGCGCGGGGAGGCGGCGTTTCGCGAAGAGGCTCGGGGGCATCGTTCAGGCGGGCCTGGCGGATGACCTTGCCGTCCTGTGTGACGGTCATCTCCTGCGAGGTCGTGGTCTTGAGCTTCCAGCCGTCCTCGCCGTGGACCCAGGTATCCTCGGCCAGTGCGATCATCTCCATCGCGTGCCCGCGAACCTGTGCGCTGGCCGTCATCGTCTGCCGGACCCTGGCCTCCGTGCCATCGAGGGTCAGGGCCTTGATCGTGGTGCGGGTGTCGCGGTCGGGGTCGGCGGGGGCGTCCTGCACCTCGGCGATCATGGCCTTGGCATCAAGCGTGCGGCCGCTGAGTTCGGTGCTGGTGAAGTCGGGGGCAAGCAGGGCCTCGATGCCCGGGGCCGAGCGCTGCTCCATCGCCTGCCTGAGCTCGTCATAGCGCTGCTGGAGTTCGGCACGTGCCGCATCGGCCTGCAAGGCAGGCGCGTCCGAAGTGGTCGCGGCAAGGCTTGCGCCGGTGGGCACCGCAAGGCCGAGAAGGGCGCAGCTGGCAAGCAGCGATTTTACGGAAAGCAACGGCATGGGTGGGCGGCTCCTTGGACAGCATCGCGCATCGGTGCGTCAGAACGGCGCAACCGGATGGGAGCTGCAATGCGCCGAATGGGGCGCGGTGCCATGCCGCGCCGACGAGGCGGGCCGTCTGTGCGTCAGACCGTGTCGGGGCTTGCCAGCGCGCAGGTCTCGGCGTGCCCGGTCTCGACCTGGATCGTGGGATGGCCGATGCCGAAGTCGTGCGCCAGCTGCTCGGCGATGGCGGCGAGAAACGCATCGTCGGCGGGGCCATCGGGCTTGACGAGGTGGGCGGTAAGCGCGGTTTCGGTGGTGCTCATCGGCCAGACGTGAAGGTCGTGGACATGGCTGACACCGGGCTGGCTTTCAAGCAGACGGCGCACCCTGGCGATGTCGATGCCATCGGGCACGGCGAGCATGCCCATGCGCAGCGAATCGCGCAGGATGCTCCAGCTCGACCAGGCGATGACCAGCGTGATGATGAGTGAGGTGATGGGATCGAGCAGGGCGATCCCGGTCGCCCAGATGAGGCCGCCCGCAATGACCACGCCGGCGGAGACGGCGGCGTCGGCCATGAGATGGACAAAGGCCGCGCGCAGGTTGAGGTCCGACTTCGAGCCTTTGGCGAAGAGCAGCGCGGAGAGCGCGTTGATGGCAATGCCGATGGCGGCCACGACCATCATCGTGGTGCCTGCGACCTGGGCAGGCTCGAACAGGCGGCGCAGGGTTTCGACCAGGATCGCGCCCACCGTGCCCCACAGAAGTGCCGCGTTCGCGATCGAGGCCAGGATGGACGAACTCTTGAGGCCGTAGGTGAAACGCTCGGACGGCGGACGTGCGGCAAGGATGGCCGCGGCCCAGGCCAGCAGCAGCGAAACCACGTCGGTCAGGTTGTGCCCGGCATCGGCGAGAAGCGCGATGGAGCCGCTTACGAAGCCCGCAATGGCCTCGACCACGACGAACACCACGTTGAGACTGACGGCAATGGCAAAGGCCATGTTCGCGCCGCCCGGGGGAGGGCCGTGATGGTGGTGATGGCCGTGCCCGTGGCTATGCCCATGCCCATCATCGTGACTATGGGAATGTCCGTGGGGGCCATGGCCGTGCGGGGGTGTGGCTAAGGTCTCGTGTTCCATCGAAAATGTGTCTCTCATGCCACGCCGGGGCGATTCAACTGTTGTTGTAACATGTCATTCACAATTCCCGCTTTCTCCAGAGCACGGATAAGAGAACTTGCTTCGTGACATTTTTGCCGCAGTGCAAAAATGTACGTTAAAAAATAATCCATTAAAAACAATATCTTGTTTTGGTCATTTGGATGATAACGCGCTTCACGTTGCAAAATTGCGCCGTTGCAGCAGCAAATGGCTCCCAACCGTCAGAAAGCTGTCATATGTCACTGCGCATAGCCACCGCAGCGCATGCAGTGGCTCACAAATCCCATCGCATGTTGAATTTACCCAGTCTGACACCTTCAGGGGGCACTGATGAAGTTTAGTTCTGTTCTCAACACCGCGACGAGCGCAATTGCCGTCGGTGTTGCTTTCCTGGCCGTACCGGCCTTCGCGCAGTCGACCGGTTCGGTCGACTTCGAAGAGGACGCGATCGTCGTCACCGGCCTGCGTGCCGAAGATGTTGCCGGTCTCGAAATTCCGGCGACCCCGAAGGCCAAGCAGGTCCTGACCGCCGAGCAGATCCAGCGCGCGCGTCCGGGGCAGACGATCAACGACATCATCAACCTGGTGCCGGGCGTCAGCTTCCAGAACAACGACCCCTGGGGCTCGATGGGCGGTGGCTTCACCATCCGCGGCTTCGGCGCGGACCGCGTGTCGCAGACCCTTGACGGCCTGCCGCTCAACGACTCGGGCAACTACGCGCTCTACACCAACCAGCAGGTCGACACCGAGATCCTGGAATCGGTGAACGTGAACCTGGGCGTGACCGACGTCGACAGTCCGACTGCGTCGGCTTCGGGCGGTACCGTCAACATCCGTACCCGTACCCCGGGCGATGATTTCGGCCTGTTCACCACCATGACCATCGGTGACGTGCTCTCGCCGGGCAGCTACTCGGACAGCCTCTACACCCGCGCGTTCGGCATGATCGACACCGGTGATTTCACTGGCGTTGGCACCAAGGCCTTCATCTCGGCGAGCTACCAGAACTACGGCGTGCCCTACAATCCGTACGGCCGCGTCGACAAGACCCAGCTCAACGCCCGCCTCTACCAGGACCTGGGCAGCAACGGCGACTTCGTCTCGGTGGCGGGCCACTGGAACCAGAACCGCAACAACTTTGCCGGTTCGGAGAACGTCAACACGCTGCTCGGCTACTACAACGACGAGTTCAGCAAGCGTGACCGCTTCACTGTCTACACCGCAGACGGTCAGTTCCCCTATCCCTGCTCGCTGCCTGAAGGCACCGTGTACGGCGGCGGCGGCGTCAATGGCCAGAGCGAACGCTACAGCGACTCCAGCTCCTCGGGCGATTGCGGCGCTCCGTTCTATCGTCGTTACAACCCCTCCGACACGGGCAACATCCGCGGTTCCTCGCGCTTCACGCTGGCCGACGGCCTGATCCTGACGGTCGACCCGAGCTACCAGTACGTGAAGGCCAACGGTGGCGGCCCCGACGACCTTCGCGAAGGCTTCTTCACGGTCAATGGTGTCAACTACACTGGCGCCTTCAACGGCGGGTATTACTTTGGTCGTGACCTCAACGGTGACGGCGACATCCTCGACCGCGTGGGCGGCATCGATCCCAGCCAGACCCGCACCGACCGTCTTGGCGTGATCGCGAACATGATCTGGGAAATCAACGACGACCACCGCGTCCGCGTTGCCTACACCTGGGATCGTGCGCGTCACCGCCAGACCGGCCAGATCGCCCCGATGCTGGCGAACGGTGAACCCACCGACGTCTTCGCGATCGATGATGCTCTGCTCGACCTCAATGGTGAGGAAGTGAACAAGCGTGACCGTCTGTCCTGGGCGATCCTGCACCAGGTCTCGGGTGAATACCGCGGCACCTTCGGTGACTTCACCGCCGTTCTGGGCCTGCGCGCGCCGTTCTTCACGCGCCGTCTGACCCAGAACTGCTACACCACCTCGATCAGCGGCTTCGTCGACTGCCCCGCTCCGGGTCAGGACATGACCGCCTATGAGGCGGCCAACCCCAACTACGCTCGTCCGCAGTCGCGCAAGTACACGTACGACAAGCTGCTCCCGAACGTCGGCTTCACGTACAACTTCCTGCCGACCGCCTCGGTCTTCGCGAACTACGCCAAGGGCCTTTCGGTCCCCGGTACCGACCCGCTGTACGACTCGCTCTACCTGCCCGACGGCGACTTCGCCCGTCCGGTTCCCGAGACGACCGACAGCTTCGATGTCGGCTTCCGTTACCGCGAAGGTCGCCTGACCGCGCAGCTTGCCGGCTGGTACACCAAGTACAAGAACCGTCTGGCCTCGGCCTTCGATCCGAATGCCAACAACGGCGAAGGTGCGACGGTCTACCGTAACCTCGGAACGGTCGACAAGTGGGGTATCGACGGCTCGATCGCGTATCAGCCGACCAGCAACTCGCTCATCTACATCTTCGGTTCGTACAACGACTCCGAGATCAAGGATGACGTCCTGTCCGACGGCGGCGTCGTCGCGACGGCCGGCAACATGGAATCGGGCTCGCCGAACTACTCGTACGGTGCCCGCGGCCAGATCGCCTTCGGCGCTCTGGAACTGGGTGGCCAGGTCAAGCGTACCGGCAAGCGTTGGCTTGATGATGCGAACACCCAGCGCGTCCCGTCCTACACGCTCGTCGACCTCGACGCGCGCCTGGTCATCGGCGAAGGTCCGACGGGCGGCGACGTTGCGCTGCAGCTCAACCTCACCAACCTGTTCGACGAATACTACGTCGGCTACTTCGGCGGCTCGCTGAACGGCGAGAGCTTCGCCCAGATCGGCGCTCCGCGCGCGGGCAGCCTGGCGCTCTCGGTCGGCTTCTGATCCCAAACGATCAGGCCGAACGGCACGAAAAGAAGGGGAGGGGCTTTCGGGCCTCTCCCTTTTTTGTGTGCCGGGCACGGCGTTGATGCAGGAGGTGTAAGTCCTTTGCAGGCCTGCTGGTGGGAACTGCTAGCTGAAGGCAACTGCGTCGCCGCGAGGCGGGGTGGGGAGGAAGCCGGAGGCAAAGCTCGGAGCTGACGAACAGGAATCGGATAGAAGGCCGGTGCGGCGGGATAACCCAGCAATGGATGGGGATGTCCGATAGCCAGACAGACGCGCGCATTGGTAAATCCGGCAGCGACCGAGTGAAGGATCAACGTCTTACCCCGGGAGATCTCCTGGCCTCTCCGGACGATCCGGAGAACAGCGGCAGTGATGTTGCTGGATGGGCCCGGAGAAGTCAGCAGCGGTCATAGTAGCGGGCGCAAGCCGGCGAAGGACCAAATTCGGTACCCAAGGAGCAAGACTGGGCACATTCGATGGGTGTGGAGCGGCAGCAAGGTAGCGGGAAGCAGCAGGACTTCTTCGATGAAGCCCTGAAGGCATCGCTTGGCCACGACGTCACCGGCAAAGGCGGAACTGGCGCTGGGACGATCGAGGAGCGGCAATCACCCACGGCATGGGCCGAGCCCCTCGCCTTGACGCGTTACGTGATGGAGGAGGTGGCCAGCTCGGCCAACCTGAACCAAGCCTACAAGCGGGTGAAAGCGAACAAGGGGGCGCCGGGCGTGGACGGGATGACCGTCCCCGACCTGCGTGACTGGATTGCAGGAAACCGTGAGAGGCTGATCGCCTCGTTACTCGACGGTACTTACCGTCCAAGCCCGTGCGCGGAGTTGAAATTCCCAAACCCGGCGGGAAAGGAGTGCGCCAGCTGGGCATTCCGACGGCTGTCGACCGGCTGGTACAACAGGCGATACTGCAAGTCCTGGATCCCGTCCTTGATCCGACATTCTCGGCATCGAGTTTTGGGTTCCGCCCCGGACGCGGCGCACACGATGCGCTGCGTCAGGCCCGGGACTATGTGCGGGACGGCTATGCGATCGTCGTAGACCTCGACCGAGAAATTCTTTGATCGGGTGAACCACGACATCGTCATGGCCCGTCTGGCCCGGCACATCGCCGACCCACGCCTGCTCGTCATCATCCGCCGGTTTCTACAGGCCGGGATGCTGTCGGGTGGTGTGCACGTCGAACGGCAGGAGGGGACCCCGCAAGGCGGCCCTCTCGCCGCTGATCGCTAACCTCATTCTGGATGACCTCGACAAGGAGCTCGAACGCCGGGGCCACCGGTTCTGCCGCTACGCCGACGACTGTAACATCTATGTACGGTCACAGGCAGCGGGGAGCGCGTCATGGTTTCGGTTACCGCCTTGCTGGAAGGCAAGCTCCGACCCGCGTCAATCAGGCCAAGAGCGCGGTTGCACACGTCCGGGAACGTACCTTCCTCGGCCACCGTCTGACAGCGGGAGGCTTTTGAGCATAGCGAACAAAAGTCTCACGCGGCTGAAGGAGCGGCTCAGGGCGATTACGCGCCGCAACCGAGGCATCAGCCTCGCGGCGATGATCGCACAGACCAATGCCTTCACTACAGGGTGGGTCACCTACTACCGACACGCCCGGGCTCAGACGGTTTTGCGCGAGATCGACAGCTGGCTCCGGCGCAAGCTTCGCTGCGTCCGGCTCAAACAGTGCAAGCGCACCATGACGATCGCCACTTTCTTAAGGGAAAACGGCGTCCCAGAATGGCAGGCTTGGATCTTCGCGCTCTCGGGAAAGGGCTGGTGGCGCCTGTCGGGCAGCCCTCAGGCCGCCCACGGCATGCCCAACGCATGGTTCGATCAGGCAGGTCTCTCAAGCCTCGCTCTCCAACATGCCGCCTTAAACCGTACCGGAAACCGCCGTGATACGCAGTACGTACGTCCGGTGGTGTGAGAGGGGGGCGCCGTGAGGCGCCCCCCTACTCGATTGGGGCAGTGAAGTGGGCCGAAAAAAGATGCCTATTTTCAAGGGGCCATCGCCCCTTGACCCCATAACTGTCTACCTCACCTTTCGCAGCCACCCTGGCGTGCGGAACGAGAGGTCGACAGTTCGGGGAGCCCGAGGGCAATGGCCCTCGGAATTATCCTCTTGTCTTTTTAGCCCAAGAGCAATGCGCCGTACTGGGCGATCAGGGCCCTACTCGTAGACGCAGGCGTCGAAGCCGCTGTTGCGCACCGTGCCGATGCGCGCGGAGATCGTGTTGCCGTAGCGGCGGGTGAAGCCGGCCGGGTTCTTGACGCTGCGGGTCTTGGGGCTGGGCAGGGCGGCGGCCATGCGCGCGGCCTGGAGCGGGGTGAGGCTGGCCGCAGACTTCCCGAAATAGCGCTGCGCGCCCGCTTCCACGCCATAGGTACCGATGCCGGTTTCCGCGACGTTGAGGTAGACTTCCATGATCCGGCGCTTGTCCCACAGGTGCTCGATCAGGAAGGTGAACCAGACTTCCAGGCCCTTGCGCGCATAGCGGCTCCAGCCCTCGCCCTGCCACAGGAAGACGTTCTTGGCGGTCTGCTGGCTGATCGTCGAGCCGCCGCGCAGGCGCCCGCCTTCGGCGTTGCGCTTCATCGCGTTCTCGATGGCCTGGGTGTCGAAGCCGTTGTGGGTGCAGAACTTTCCGTCCTCGGCCGCAATGGCGGCGGCGACCATGTTGCGGTCGATGTCCGAAAGCTGTGTCCAGTCCTTGGTGATGCCGTTTGCGTCGGTGAGCATGGTGATCGTCACCGGGACCGGCACGAAGCGGTAGAGCAACGTAGTCCCGACACTCAGCAGCAGGAAGGCAATCACGATCTTGAGGAGCAGGCGCATCGGGGCAGGGGCTTTCCGCGTGGGAGACAAACGAATGCGCGTGATAAACGCGCGGTGCAGGAGCGTCCAGCGCCACGCGTGCGAGGCCAAGGGGCTGGCCCTAGCCGGAGACAGGTTCCAGCTGGCCCCGATCACGCGGGGCATCGTTGCCCGGCGCGGCAACGACCACGCGGTCTCGGCCTTCATGCTTGGCGCGGTAGAGCGCGGCGTCGGCCTTGCGGTAGAGATCGCGGAAGACTTCCCCGGGGATGGCGGGGCAGACGCCGAAGCTCACCGTCATGGCAAGGCCGGGGATCGGGGGCAGGACGGTGCCCCCGGCATCGGGGTCACCGGGCCGCGCGGCAGCGATGGTGCGGCGCAGGTCCTCGGCGATCATGGCCGCGCGCAGCGCTGCGGGCCCGCTCAGGAGCAGGGCGAACTCTTCGCCGCCCAGGCGCGCCGCGATGCAACGGGCGTTTTCACGCGCGGCAAGGGTGCGCGCGAGCGCGACCAGGACGTCGTCCCCGGTGTCGTGCCCGTACGTGTCGTTGATGTGCTTGAAGAAGTCGATGTCGAGCAGCAGCAGCGCGGCGACTTCGCGTCCGTGGGTGACTTCGGCGAGGATCGGTTCGATCATCTCGATGAAGCCGCGCCGGTTGCGCAGCGAGGTGAGCGGGTCGCGGCGGGCCAGTTCGCGGGCCTGGGCCTCGGCACGCCGGGCGGCGGCGTGCTCCTGGCGCAGCCGCGCGTGGGTGCGCGACGCGGCCGCGGCCAGCCACAAGGTCTGCCAGGCGGCGGCGAAGATGACCATGAGCTGCGGACCGCCGCCCCGGAACAGCGTGCTCGAGCCGACGAAATCGGCCGTGCTGAGAAGGATGATCGGGAAGATCCAGGCGGTCGCGAAGTTGCGGGCCTCGGCCGAACCCTTGCGCCAGGCGAAGGCGAGGCAGCCTCCTACGCTCAGCATCGTCAACATCAGGAGCACGCCGATGATCGCGGCGAGCAGGTCGACAGGGCCGGTGCGGATAAAGGAGACGGGAAGGCCGAACAGCGAACACAGTGTCGCCAGGGTCAGCACCGTGCGGCGCACGATGCGGGGGACGTCGTGCGAGCCGATCGAGGTGATCGCGCTGAACGTCGCGCAGGTGATGGCAAGGCAGGCAAGGGCGGAGCACAGCTGCGCCGAGAAGGCGCCGGCAAGGCCGGGCACGAGCATCAGGTGTGCCTGCGACCAGATTGTGCCCCACAGCAGCATTCCCCCCGACCACGCCGCCTGCCAGAGCGGAAACTGGCGTCGCAGCGAGACGGCGAGGACCGCGTTGTAGAGCGTGCCGATCAGCAGCAGCGTCAGCGCTCCGCCGACCCACAGGGCCAGCGTGGTCGTCCGGCTGGCGGCCTCGTCGCGCCCCACCAGGCGCAGGCGCAGCATGTCCTGGCTGGCCAGCCGGTTGAAGTGGAGGACGATGTCCTGAAGCGGTGCCGTGCGTACCGGGGGCGCGAACTCGAGCTGGCCGCCGATGCGCCAATGTCCCGCAAAGTCTCCGTTGCGCACGCTTTCGCGCGCACGCGTCCCGTCTGTGTAGAGGAAGGTGACATCGAGCCGGTCGAAACGGGAATAGTGGACGAGGAGCGCAGGTTCCTCGGCAATGTCAGCGGGCAGGTCCCGGGCGGGGATGCGCAGCCACAGGCTGCTGTCCTGGTAGGCCTGCGGTGTGCCTTCGCAGGAAAAATGGGCCGGCAGGGCATCTGTGGACTTTGGCTGGGGGCTGGTGGCATGGCACAGGTCCGCACCATTGAAGACCTGCGCCCACGCGGGCGACAGGCCCGCGAGCAGTGCGGCGCCGAACACGGCCAGAAGGGTTACGCATAGTGCCCGGGGAATGCGCAAGATAGTCAACATCTTGCGAGAATACGTACACATTTGACCGGGCGTTGGCTAGGTAAAGGCAGGCTTAACCCTGACCTGCGGACATGAAAAAAGGCCGGGGGATGGCCCGGCCTTTTTTCATGTGATGGTCTGCGCCGTTGTTGCGGATCAGGCCGCGGGCAGGAGCTGCTTGTCCGTGGCGATGCGGTTCATCGCCTTTTGCAGCTTTTCAAAGGCGCGCACCTCGATCTGGCGCACGCGCTCGCGGCTGACGTTGTAGACCTGGCTCAGTTCCTCAAGGGTCTTGGGATCTTCCGACAGGCGGCGCTCGGTGAGGATATCGCGTTCACGCTCGTTGAGCGCGTCCATCGCCTCGACCAGCATGTCGTGGCGCACGGTCTTTTCCTCGGCCTCGGCGACGATTTCATCCTGCAGCGGATTGTCATCCTGCAGGATGTCCATCCACTGCCCTTCGCCTTCCTCACGCAAGGAGACGTTGAGCGACGCATCGCCCCCCATCATCATGCGGCGGTTCATGTTGACGACCTCAGTCTCGGACACGCCCAGCGTCGTCGCGATCTTGGTCACGTCGTCGGGGCGCAGGTCCGAATCTTCGTAGGCGTCGAGATTCTTCTTCATCCGGCGCAGGTTGAAGAACAGCTTCTTCTGCGCGGCGGTGGTGCCCATCTTCACGAGGCTCCACGAACGCAGGATGTACTCTTGAATCGAGGCCTTGATCCACCACATGGCATACGTGGCAAGTCGGAAACCGCGATCGGGTTCGAACTTCTTCACGCCCTGCATGAGGCCGATATTGCCTTCGGAGATAAGCTCGGAGACGGGCAGGCCATAGCCGCGGTATCCCATCGCGATCTTCGCGACGAGGCGCAGGTGACTGGTGACGAGCTGGGCCGCAGCGTCGGAATCTTCATGTTCCTTGTAGCGCTGGGCGAGCATGTATTCCTGCTCGGGCTTGAGCACCGGGAACTTGCGGATCTCGGCGAGGTAGCGGTTGAGACTCTGCTCCCCGCCCAGGGCCGGGATTGCCGGTAGGTTTCGTTGGGTGTTGCTCACAGTTTCCGTCCTTCTTTTCGGTCGGCGCGCGGTCTAAGACCCTTCGCTAGGCATCTTAACTTGCGGCCACCTGTTCATCCTAGCACACAAATCCGATTTCAGAGTCGCAATTCGTCGATCAGGGTCCGCATGTCGTCGGGCAAAGCGCTCGCGAAATGCACGTTGTTACCTGTAACGGGATGGACGAAGCCGAGTTCCGCAGCGTGGAGTGCCTGCCGCGAAAAAGCGAGTCGGGAGAGGAGAGCCCGGAGGGGCTTTGGTGTGCGTCCATATACAGGATCACCCAGTAGCATGTGCCCGATTGACGACATGTGAACACGCACCTGGTGGGTGCGGCCGGTTTCCAGGCGGCATTCGATCAGGCTGGAATGGGCAAGGTTTTCCAGCGTGCGGTAATGGGTGACGGCGTGCTTGCCGCGTCCGTCCTCGACAATCGCCATCTTCTTGCGGTTCTGGCTCGAGCGCGCGATGGCGCCGCGCACGGTGCCGGCCGGTGGGATCGGGCGTCCGGCGACGACCGCCTGGTAGGCCCGGATGATCGAGTGATCGGCGAACTGGGCGGCCAGGCCTTCGTGGGCGCGGTCGGTCTTGGCGACGACCAGGAGCCCGGAGGTGTCCTTGTCGATGCGGTGGACGATGCCCGGACGCGCGACCCCGCCAATGCCGGAGAGCTGGCCCCGGCAATGGTGCAGGAGCGCGTTGACGAGCGTGCCGTCGGGATTGCCCGCGGCGGGATGAACGACGAGCCCGGCGGGCTTGTCGATGACGATCAGCGACTCGTCCTCGAAGACGACGGTGAGCGGGATGTCCTGCGCGATGGCCTCGGCGGGCGCGGCCTCGGGCACCGCGATGGCAAAGGGCGTTCCCGCGGCCACCTTCACCGAGCCTTGCCCCGCGGGTTTGCCGTCGATCGTGACATGGCCTTCGGCCAGCAGCGCCTTCACGCGCTCTCGTGAGAGGCCGCTCGCCTCGGCCAGCGTCTTGTCGAGGCGGCCTCCGGGCGGCGGGATAAGTCCTTCGAGGATGTTTTCGCCACGCTCCATGGGCGCTAGCCTTCGGCCATGGATATCGACGTGACAAGAGAGGTGCTCGAAACGCTCCACAGGCTGGCCGTGGCCGCGCATCCGCACGAATGCTGCGGGCTGCTGCTGGGCGCGCCCGGCAGCCGGACGGCGGGGGAGGGGCGGGAGTGCATCGTCGCCGTTCGGGAAAGCGCCAATGTCGATCCCGACCCGGCAATCCGATTCGCGATTGATCCTTTGATTCTCCTGCAGGCGCACAAGGCCGCGCGCCATGGAGGCCCTCCGGTGCTGGGCTACTACCATTCGCATCCTACGGGAAAACCGGCGCCATCCGTCACGGATTGTGAACATTCCACCGGCGATTGTCGCATATGGGCGATCGTTGCCGGGGGCGATGTTGCTTTCTGGCGCGATCGTGGGAATGGCTTTGATCCGCTCGCCTTCCAGGAGGTGTGAGGCCGCGCTCTTTACTTCGCGCAGGCCCTCTCCATCTGGAGGGACCATCCATCATGTCCCTTGCGCCTTCGCGACACCAAAAACGGAAAGACGATCATCATGACGACGAGTTCGCTCGACCTTGCCAGCCTGCTGTGTTCGCGCCTGTGCCATGACATGCTGAGCCCCGTGGGGGCGCTGTCGAACGGGCTGGAGCTGCTCGCCGACGAGAAGGACCCGGAGATGCGCCAGCGCTGCTTCGAGCTGCTCGAGCAGAGCGCGCGGATCTCGGCGGACAAGCTCAAGTTCTTCCGCCTTGCCTATGGCGCAGCGGGTGGTTTCGGCGAGCATGTCGCGGTGGCCGAGGCGCGCGCGCTGGTCGATGCGCTGGTCGCCAGCAACGCGCGCATCACCGTCAACTGGCAGGTCTCCTCCGACGCGCTGCCCAAGAGCGCGATCAAGACGCTGCTCAACTTTGCGATGTTCGGGATCGAGGCGCTGCCGCGTGGCGGTACGCTGGACCTCGCGGCCGAGTGGCGCGCGGATGAGGCGGGCGGACACGCCGCCGAGATCGTCGTGCGCGCGGCGGGCCCGCGGATCGCTTTCGATGCGGCGGTGGGCCGCGCCCTTGAAGGGACGCTGCCCGAAGAGGAACTGTCCAGCCGCACCGCCCCCGCCGCGATGCTGCATCAGCTTGCACAAGGGGCGGGCGGGCAGATGCAGTTTGCCATCGAGGAGGATGCCCTGATATTGGGAGCCGTGCTGTTCGACGCCTGAGCCCCGAACGGGGTGGCGCGCGTCTCGGGGGCGGCACGGGTGTGATGGTGCGAAGGAGTGATGGGCGACGATGAACCGATGGCTGGTCAACAGGTTCGTGCAATCGCCCAACTGGAACGCGCGCAAGCGCCCGATCCGCATGGTCGTCCTGCACTACACCGGCATGCAGACCGCCGAGGAAGCCTTGGAGCGCATGTGCGATCCGGCCGCTGAGGTCTCGGCCCACTACATGATCGACGAGGAGGGGATCGTCACCTCGCTCGTCTCCGAAGAGAACCGCGCCTGGCACGCGGGGCGCTCGTACTGGCGCGGCGAAAGCGATGTGAACTCGGCCTCGATCGGGATCGAGCTGGTCAATCCGGGGCATGAGTGGGGCTATCGCCCCTTTCCCGAGGCGCAGATGGATGCGCTGCTGCCGCTTCTTGCCGACATTCTGGAACGCCACGATATCCCGCGCGCCAATGTGGTCGGGCATTCCGACATCGCGCCCGCGCGCAAGCAGGACCCGGGCGAACTCTTCGACTGGGGACGGCTGGGCGATCTGGGCCTCGCGCTCGAGATTCCGGCGGCGCGGATGAACCTGTTCTACGACAATCCGGGCAAGTTCTATCTCGCGCTCGAACGCTTCGGCTACGACATCACCGATGGGCGCGCGGCCGTCACCGCGTTCCAGCGTCGCTGGCGCCCGGGGCTTATCGACGGTGAGATTGACGGGGAAATCGGAGGCATCCTGTTCGAACTCCTGTTGGAGCGCGACACCGGCCGTGCTAGGTGAGCGCCCGTGCCGGGGAGCCGGGCAGCCGCGGGTGGGCGTATCGATTCATCGAAACGCCTGCGCGAGGAAAGTCCGGGCTCCACGAAACAAGGGTGGCGGGTAACACCCGCCGGACGAGTGCGGTTTTCAGGCCGTGCGAAGTTCAGGGACAGTGCCACAGAGAGCAGACCGCCGATGACCCCCACTTCCTTGTGGAGTGACGGGAACAGGTAAGGCTGAAAGGGTGCGGTAAGAGCGCACCGCGCTGCCGGTGACGGTAAGCGGCATGGTAAACCCCACCCGGAGCAAGACCGAATAGGGACTGCGCGCCATCTTGAATGGCCGGTCGGTTTCGGACCGAGGCAGTCCGGGTTGGTTGCTTGAGCGCATCCGCAAGGGGGCGCCTAGAGGAATGGCTGCCGCCGCGGCGTAAGGTCCCTCCTGAAAGGGAGACCACGCCAGGCACAGAACCCGGCTTACAGGCTCCCCGGCACACGAGGCTTTCCGAGAATGCGAGGTCGTCTCAGGCCGCGACGGTGGCGCCTGTCTGATGGTTCTCGTGCGTCCCGTCTTCGGCGGTGAGGTACCAGCGTTCGGTGCCCTCGATCCCGACGGCGGTCAGCGTGCCGTGAACGTAGGCGCCGGTGTCGATGCCCAGGCGGTTGTCGCGCTCATCCGGTTCCTCGGTGATCGTGTGGCCATGAACCACGAAGCCCCCGAAGTTGCCGGTGTGGCTGAGGAAGGGCTCGCGAATCCAGCGGCAGTCGCTGCCCAGTTGGGTTTCGATGGAGACGCCCGGGCGCAGCCCTGCGTGGACGAAGATGTAGTCGCCAATGCGCACGAGCTTGCGGAAGCTGCGGATGAACTCGAGGTCCTGCTCGGGAATGTGCCGGCGCGCCGCGTCCCGGACTTCGTCGATCTCCATGTCCGCGACCGTCTCGGGGGCAAGCCCATAGGAGGCCAGCGTTTCCAGGCCGCCGAAGCGCAGGAAACTGCGCAGCGCCGTGCTGTCCTCGAGGCTGGTCAGGAGCATTTCCTCATGGTTGCCGCAAAGGATCTCGACGTGCCGCTCGCTGCTCAGCTGGCGTGCGCGCGCCAGGACCCCGGCGCTGTCCTGACCGCGATCGATCAGGTCGCCCAGGAGGACCAGTGTCGTCTGGGCAGGCCCACGCGCGGCCTCGTCATCCTTGATCGTCTCGAGCAGCGTCTCGAACAGGTCGAGGCGCCCGTGGATGTCACCAATCGCGTAGACGCGCTCTCGATGCGGCAGCGAGGGCTTTTGCGCGGGTGTCGGATTGGCGAAGAGTTTTCGAAGTTTTCCAAGCATGAGCTCGACATAGATACGTTCGCGGCCCGGGAGGGGCAAGAGCAGGTCGATCCATAGTGGCGTACGTGTCGGGCATGTGGCCGCGAAGACGCACCTGGGTGGCTTTGGTCTTGGTCGTGGCCGTGGGATTGGCTAGAGCAGGTGGCGCGCGCGGCGTGCGGCCCGAGCGGCAGGTGACGCTTGCCCTGTTCGGACGCTCCGTGCCCCTCCTCCCTCCAGACCAAGGATAGCTTTTCTCGTGACCCGCTACCTCCACACCATGATCCGGGTGACCGACCCCGACGCCACGATCCGCTTCTTCAATCTCATCGGCCTTGAGGAAACCCGCCGTATCGAAAGCGAGCAGGGGCGCTTCACGCTGATCTACCTCGCGCCCAAGGGGCAGGAAGAAACCGAGGTCGAGCTGACCTGGAACTGGCCCAACGCGGATGGGACGCCCGCCGAGACCTACACCGGTGGCCGCAATTTCGGTCACCTCGCCTTCCAGGTCGAGGACATCTACGCGACCTGCCAGACGCTGGCGGATGCCGGGGTGACCATCAACCGCCCGCCGCGCGATGGCTGGATGGCCTTCGTGAAGACTCCGGACGGGATCTCGATCGAATTGCTGCAGGATGGCAAGCTCGAACCGAAGGAACCCTGGCTCAGCATGGAAAACACCGGCTCCTGGTAATAGAGGGCCCGAAAAGGGGAGGCGGCCAAGCAGGTTTCGCCTCCCCTTTTTTCTTTAAGGGTTAACTTTCCTTCATATCCCATATTACGGGTTTGATATTAACCAGTCTGGCCTAGGCTTTTCCCTAAGCATTGAGGGGGCGGTGCATGTGCGCGCCGACGTGCCCAAACGTGCGACGGGGGTGATCGTGGCGGAACTGGAAGCTGTGAACACGGTAGTGGCCTGGCTCGCAACCTTCGAGCGGGAACTCCTCCTGTTCTGCGCGTTCTGGTTCGTGCTGGGCGCACTCGACGACCTTCTGGTGGATGGCCTGTGGATCGCGATCAAGCTTCGCGGCAAGGCCCGCGAGGGTTCGATCACGGCCCTGCAGGCCCGTGCTCCGCTGCGCGCAGAGGCGGCCATCCTCATTGCGGCCTGGCACGAAGAGCAGGTCATCGCGCATACCATCCGCCATGCGCTCGGCGCCTGGCCGCAACAGGGCTATATCCTCTATATCGGTTGCTACGCGAACGATCCGGGCACCATCACGGCGGCGATGGCGGCGGCGGGAGGCGATCCGCGCGTGCGCGTGGTGATTCATGCCAGCGCCGGTCCCACCACCAAGGCCGATTGCCTCAATCGTCTCTACGCCGCGCTGTGCCTCGACGAGCAGCGCCGCGGCGCGCGCTTTGGCTTTCTTGTACTCCACGATTCCGAGGACATGGTCCATCCGGCGGAACTCGCCGTCTATGATCGGGCACTGGCTACGGCCGATTACGTGCAGTTGCCGGTACGTCCCGAGCCGGTGCGCGGGTCGCGCTGGGTCAGCGGCCATTACTGCGACGAGTTCACCGAATCGCATGCCAAGGGGATGGTCGTGCGCGATGCCCTGGGCCTGGGCATCCCGGCTGCAGGTGTGGGATGCGCTTTTGGACGCGGAATGCTGGATCGCATCGCCAGAGTGCGCATGGCGGCCGATGCCCAGGGGCCCTTTGCCTGCGAATGCCTCACCGAAGACTACGAGATGGGCCTGCTCGTGCAGCGTGAGGGGGGGCGTTCACGGTTCCTGCGGGTGCGCGATGCCGATGGCGAACTGGTGGCGACACGGGCGTGCTTTCCGGCCAGCCTGCAGGCCTCGGTTCGGCAGAAGACGCGCTGGATTCTGGGCATCGCCTTCCAGGGCTGGGACCGGCTCGGCTGGGATGCGCGGCTGCGCGATGCCTGGATGGTCCTGCGTGACCGGCGCGGGCCTCTGTCCGCGCTCGTGCTGGCCTGTTCCTACGCGCTGCTCCTGACCGAGACGCTTCTGGCGGGGGCCTGGCTGGGCGGCGTCTATACGCGCGTGCCGTTTCCGCCGCTTCTGGAGGGCCTGCTGTTGGTGTGCCTATGGGCGTTTGCCTGGCGCGTGGCCAACCGGTTCGCCTTCACCGCGTCCGAATATGGTCTTGGCGAGGGGCTTTGCGCGATTGCCCGGATACCGGTGGCGAACGTGATCGCGATCATGGCCGGACGCCGCGCCCTTGCCGCCTATGTGCGCAGTTTGCAGGGCACCATGCCGACCTGGGACAAGACCCAGCACGCCGAGCACGCGGCCCATCACGGGAGAGCGCGCGCATGACCGCGGCGCGGCGCAACCGGGGGCAGCCCCTCGTCGTGTTCGTGGCGCTTGTCGCCGGGTGGCTGGGGGGACGTGTTGCCGCGTTGGACCCGGTCTCGCTCCTGGCAGTGGGCGTGCCGCGCACGGTGGCGCCGGTACCTGGCCAGCGAGCCGTGTCCGAGGCGCAACCGGTTGGCGAGGGCGCGCCCCTGCGGCTGGCAGGGCCTCAGTCGTTTGCGCAGATCGATCCCGCGCTCGGCGGATCGGAGAGGGAGAGGCAGGTCTCCGGCGGGATCGACCTTGCCGAACTCGTGACGGTCCTGCTCGACACCCGCCGCGTGACGCTGGCCGCGCACAGGGGACCTGCGCGCGTGGCGCTCCCGCAGGAGGAAGGCGCCAGGGCAGGGCGTGGCACGCTCGGACCAGGCGGCGGGGAGGGGTACTATCTTGCGCCCGGGCGCATGGGGTTTGGCGAGGGGGATCCCATGCCCCCCGGTTACGCTCCGGCGCCTTCGGGCGATGCCTTGCCGGATGCGAAGGTCGCCACCCGTCCCGGCGCAGGTCAGGACGCTGCGGGCGAGGAGCGGGCAAAGCCACGACGCTGGTCGGCCGATGCCTGGGCTCTCGTGCGCGGAAAATCCGCGAGCGGACTGGGCGCCGCGCCGCTGCCCCCCACCTATGGCGGAAGCCAGGCAGGCGCGGTCCTTCGCTATCGCCTGGCGCTCAAGAGCGCCTGGCAGCCCCAGCTCTACATGCGCACGACTTCGGCGCTGGGCGAGGTGTCCGAAACCGCCGCCGCGCTGGGCATATCGGCACGCCCTGTTCCGGGCCTTCCTCTCGATGCGGCACTGGAAGGGCGGCTGGTCAATGGGATCGGCGGCAACCGGGTCCAGGGCGCCGCGCTGGTCACCACGCGTTTCGCACCACTGCTTCTGCCCGGCGACTTTCGAGCCGAGGCCTATGGCCAGGCAGGCTACGTGGCCGGCAGGTACGCGACCGCATTCGGGGATGGCCAGGCGCGGCTCGACAAAGGTGTCGTGAGGGTCGGCAAGGTCGAGGCGCGTCTGGGCGCGGGTGTCTGGGCGGGCGCGCAGAAGGGAGCCTGGCGGGTCGATGCAGGCCCCTCGGCGCTGATCACGATGCCGCTCAACAACAGGATGTTCGGGCGCCTCGCGCTCGACTGGCGCCAGCGCATGGCCGGCGATGCCGAGCCCGGCTCGGGCCCTGCGGTAACCCTGTCGGCAGGTTTCTGAGACTTTATCGCCCTTTCGGGAACCTGACCGGGCACAAGCGCCTTTTCACGCAAGCCCCGCTGCGGTAGCGAGAAAAGCGGTATGGACGTCTACCTTCCCATCGCGAACCTTTCGGTCAACGGCTTCGTCATCGTCGGGCTGGGGGCACTCACGGGTATCCTCTCGGGGATGTTCGGCGTGGGCGGCGGCTTCCTGACGACCCCCCTGATGATCTTCTACGGCATTCCGCCCACGGTCGCGGCCGCCTCGGCGGCCAGCCAGGTGACCGGGGCCAGCGTGTCGGGCGTGTTCTTCCAGTCGCGCCGGGGCGGTGTGGACTACCACATCGGTACGGTGATGGTGGTGGGCGGCATCATCGGCACCGGGATCGGCGCGCTGCTGTTCCGCCTGCTCGAGCGGATCGGCCAGATCGATACCGTCATCAGCATTCTCTATGTCCTGCTCCTGGGCTCGATCGGCGGGCTCATGGCCAAGGAGAGCATCCAGGCGATCCGGGCCGAGCGCTCGGGCACGAAGATCGCGGCGAAGAAGCGCCGCCACCATCCCATGGTCGCCAGCCTCCCGATGCGCTGGCGCTTCTACCGCTCGGGGCTCTACATCTCGCCGCTGGCCCCGCTGCTGCTGGGCTGCGCGGTGGGTATCCTGACGATGCTGATGGGCATTGGCGGAGGCTTCATTCTGGTTCCCGCAATGCTCTACATCCTGGGCATGAGCGCCAACGTGGTGGTCGGCACGAGCCTGTGGCAGATCCTCTTCACCACCATCGCGACGACGATGATGCACGCGCTGACCACGCAGGCGGTCGACATCGTCCTGGCCTCGATGCTGCTGTTCGGCTCGGTCACGGGCGCGCAGGTCGGCTCGCAGTTCGCCCAGAAGAGCAGTCCTGTAAAGCTGCGCCTGGTGCTGGCGGTCATCGTGCTGCTGGTTGCGCTGCGCATGGCCTTCGGGCTCACCTACATTCCCGACGACATCTACACCGTGGCGCCGCTGTGAACCGGCTGCTTGTTTCCCTTCTGGCGCTGTGCGCGTTCGTGTTCCTGGGCGGCGCGCGCGATCCCATTCTCGTGACGGAAGTCTCGCAGCACCAGATCAACCTGCAGCAGGGCTTCAACGGCACCGACCTTCTGCTTTTTGGCGCGGTGCTGACGCCCGAAGGTTCGCGCGCGGCGCAGGACTACGATATCGTCGTCGTGCTCAAGGGGCCGACCCAGTCGGTGGTGCTGCGCGAGAAGCAGAAGGTCGCCGGGATCTGGGTCAACGCGGCGAGCACGGAACTGCGCTCGGCCCCGTCCTACTATGCCGTCGCCTCGACCCGGCCCATTGCCGATATCGTCGATGAGAAGACCGCCGCGATCTACGAGCTGGGCCTGCAGTGGCTGCAGCTCTCTCCCATCGGCGCGATCGATCCCGAGGAGCAGGCCCGCTTTTCCGCTGGCCTCGTCGCGCGCAACGTCGATGCCGGGCTCTACCGCGAGGATGAGGGCGGCGTCAGCGTCAGCGAGCAGGTCCTCTACCAGGCACGCATTCGCCTGCCCTCGCAGGTACCCATCGGGCGCTACACCGCCGAAACCTTCGCGATCAGCGAGGGGCGCGTGGTCGCCTCGGCGAGCAGCGATGTCGAGGTGCGCAAGCTTGGCATCGAGCGCGCGATTGCCGACTTCTCCCAGAACTGGGGCTTTGCCTATGGTCTGCTGGCCGTCTTCGTTTCAGTTGGCATGGGCTGGCTCGCCGGCCGCCTCTTCGCGCTGGTCTGATCCGGGGGCTGATCCGGGGCTTGGGCGAGCTGGAAAGCGGCCCTACAAGGCATCGGTTTAGGCTTACATTAACCGCCTGTCTTCTAGGCTGAAATCGATACAGGTTTCGGCCTTCAGCAGCTTTCGGTGTGCGATGAATCAGATGGATATGGGTGGTTTCGGTGCGGTCCCGGGCGGAGCCGGCGCGCAGGCGGCAAATCCGCAGGCAACCGCCTCGCAGGCGCGTTCCTCGGCGCGTGAGCCGATCGGCTACATCGTCGAGATCGGCGGTTCGGGCAGCCGCATCGCCTTCGACCTCGGCCGTCTTACCGATATCGCGCAGGAAGAGGACCCTTCGGTTTCGATCTCCGGGCAGGTCGGCAGCCAGGTCAAGGTGCGCGTGGGCAACGGCTGGCTCTTGGCCAGCGTGCGCAACCAGAAGCAGGATGGCTCGGTCAGTGGAGGCATCGTTGCCGACGTCGACTTCCTCGGCGAAGGCGAGGAAGAACGCCTGACCGGCCGCATCCACGGCTTCCGCCGCGGTGTCACGGCCTACCCCATCCCCGGAGCGCCGGTCTATCCCGCGACCAGCCAGGACCTCCAGCAGATCTATTCGAGCGACGGGCGTGCCAGCATCGGCATCGGCAAGGTGTTTCCGACCAAGGATATCCGCGCAGGTCTCTACGTCGACGCGCTGCTCGGCAAGCACTTTGCCCTCCTCGGTTCGACCGGTACCGGCAAGTCGACCAGCGCCGCGCTGATCCTCCACCGGATCTGCGAACACGCGCCCGAAGGCCATATCATCATGGTCGACCCGCACGGTGAGTACTCGGCCGCGTTCCGCAATTCGGGCATCATCCTCGATGTCTCGAACCTGCAGATGCCCTACTGGCTGATGAACTTCGAGGAGCACTGCGAGATCCTCCTCTCGACCACCGGGGACGAGCGCCAGCTTGATTCCGAGATCCTGGGCCGCGCGCTGCTGGAGGCCCGCTCGAAGAACCGTCTCGCCGAGAAGCTGGGCAAGCTGACGGTGGATTCGCCGGTCCCCTACCTGCTCTCGGACCTCTCCAACATCCTCAACAACGCGATGGGCAAGCTCGACAAGGGGCACTCCAGCGCGCCCTACATGCGCATCAAGAACCGCCTTGATGAGCTCAAGACCGACCCGCGCTACCAGTTCATGTTCTCAGGGATGCTGGTGGGCGACACGATGACCGACTTCATCGGCAAGATCTTCCGCCTGCCCTCGCGCGGGCGGCCGATCTCGATCATCGACGTGTCGGGCGTGCCGACCGAGATCACCAGCACCGTGGTTGCCGTGCTCTCGCGTCTCGTCTTCGACTTTGCGGTCTGGGCGCGCGATGAACAGACCCGCCCGATCCTCCTCGTCTGCGAGGAAGCGCACCGCTACGTCCCCAACGAGCGCAACGCGGATGGCTCCTCGGTCGGGCGCATCCTGTCGCGCATCGCCAAGGAAGGGCGTAAGTACGGCATTTCGCTGGGCCTCATCACCCAGCGCCCGTCCGACCTTGCCGAGGGCGTGCTCTCGCAGTGCGGCACGATCATCTCGATGCGTCTCAACAACGACCGCGACCAGGCCTTCGTGCGTGCGGCGATGCCCGAAGGCGCGCGCGGCTTCCTCGACTCGATCCCGGCCCTGCGCAACCGCGAGTGCATCATCTGCGGTGAGGGCACCGCGATCCCGATGCGCGTGCGCTTCGACGATCTGGAGGAATACAAGCGTCCGGCCTCGGCCGACCCGTCCTTCACCGATCTGTGGAGTCAGGCGGGCGGCGAAGAGGAGATGGTCGCGCGCACCGTCCAGCGCTGGCGCGCGCAGGGGCGCTGAACCGCCCCTTCCGCTGGGACTTCAGGAGAGAGGGCGTGCGAGGGACTTCCCTTCGCGCGCCCTTTCGCGTTTCTCAGCGGTTCTTTCGCCAGTCGACCATGAGGTAGTACGCCATGGTGAGCGCGACGGTGACCACCGAGCCGAACGGGAAGGACCACCAGACCGCATCGCCCGCCAGCTGCGGCTCGAGCAGGTAGTAGAAGCCCAGGCGGCCCGGGTAGAGACCGATGCCCATGATGATGAGCGGGGCGATGACGACGCCGTAGGCGCGCAGCGTGCCCTGGATGATCATCGTCACCGAGACGATCACGAACGAGGCGGTGCAGATCAGCTGGATGTGCTCGGCAATCGGCATCGCCGGGCTGTCCCATCCCAGGAACAGCGAAAGCAGCGGGCGGTCGAAACCTACGATCAGCGCGGCCATGGCGGTCGTCAGCACGAGGTTGGCGATCATGCCGACATTGGCGACGGCATCGACGCGTTCGTGGTTGTCCGCGCCGATCGCCTGGGCGACCATGGCGCTGACCGCGGTGCCCATCGCAAAGGCGGGCATCTGCAGGTAGTTCCAGAGTTGCAGCGAGGCGCCGTAGGCCGCCGATGCGTTGAGGCCGAGCTGGTTGACGAGGCCGATCATGATGAGCCCGGCCGAGGAGACGAGCAGCATCTGCGCGCCCATCGGCAGGCCCTTAGTGACGATATAGGCCAGCTCGTCGCGGCGCGGGCGCAGGAAGCCCAGTTCCGGACCGCGCAGGCGCATCGGCAGGTCGTGGCGGTAGATGCGCCAGATGAGGAAGACGAGGCCGCCCAGGTTCGCGATGGCCGTGGCGATGGCCGAGCCCGCGATGCCCAGCTCGGGCAGTGGCCCCGCGCCCATGATGAGCACCGGGTTGAGGCCGATGTCGAGCAGGACGACCATGATCATGGCGTAGAGCGGGCTGCGCGAATCGCCCGCACCGCGCATCCCCATCGAGACCATCATCGAGACCGAGCCGAAGGGCAGGGTGATGAAGATCACCTGCAGGTAGGCCAGCGCCTGGGCCTTGCTGGCGCCCGGCGTGCTCATGAGGTCAAGGAGGGTGTCGGCCAGGAACCAGCCGGCAAGGCCGGTGAGCGCGGCGACGACCGAACAGAAGCCGACGCCGCTGCCGAAGGTGCGGCGTGCGGCGACCAGGTCACGCGCGCCAAAGCTTTGCCCGACGCGCACCGTGGTCGCCATCGAGAAGCCGAAGACGGCGGCAAAGAGCAGGAACATGATGACGTTGGCGTTGGCGGTCGCGGCCAGCGCGCTCTCGCCGATGAGGCGCCCGACCCAGATCGCGTTGACCGAGCCGTTGAGCGTCTGGAGCACGTTGGAAAGCAGCATCGGGAGCGAGAAGAGCATCAGTGTCTTCAGGATCGGGCCCTGCGTCAGGTCCCCCTGCATCGCCCCGGCCTTGGGCGGGTGGGCCGCGTCCTCACCCGGTTCCCATTCCCCTTCGGGTATCGGCGATGCTTCGTTCATATGTCCCATCCCAGATGCGGTGCCTGGTGCGCGATGGCGCGCCATCGCTCAGGTGCCGCGCGTGTCGCCCCACAGGTGAATGTGGAGGCGGTCGGTAAAGTTGAACCCGTGCTCTGCGCATAGGTCGCCCAGCCAGCGTGCCCGCGCGCGCAAGGTCGCGCTGTCGCGCCCTTCCGGCATCAGAAAGACGCGCGAGGGCAGGATGGAGTGGGCCGCGACAAGGCCAAGAACTTCTTCGATGTCTGATCGCTCGGCGATCACGAACTTGAAGAAGGCGCGCGGATCGGCGGCGTAAGCGGCGAGGCGCTCGGGGATGAGCGCGAGGCTGGCCGGGTTGCCGCTGTGCGCCAGTTTCGGGCTGACGTTGAACTGGTCGATCAGCGGATCGAGCGCGGGATGCGGGGCCACTGACCCGTTGGTCTCGATCTCGACGTGAAATTCGCCGCGCAGCTCCTTGAGCGCCGCCACCATGCGCGCCAGCGCCGCGCCCTGGAGCAGCGGCTCGCCGCCGGTCAGGACGAGCCGGTCGGGCTTGAGCGCGGCGACCATCTGCGCGACCTCGGCCTCCTCCAGCTTCACCTGGTTCGCTTCGCGCGCGAAGTCGAGGCCGTCGGTGTGCGGGCGGTTGTCGCCCGAAAAGCGCCAGGTGTAGGCGGTGTCGCACCAGTGGCAGGCGAGGTTGCAGCGCGAGAGGCGCACGAAAGTGCTGGGCTTGCCCACGCTCGCCCCTTCGCCCTGCAAGGAGGCGAAGATTTCCGGTTCTGAGGGCGTGGTGGTGGCAAGGGTCAGCATGGCGGGCGCTTCAGTCGCGAATAGGGGATGGTTACGGGGTGGCGCAGGTTGACACGGTTGACACTGTCCAAGGGTGGCACCTGCACGGCCGCCCAAGAGGCGCTTTTGCGCGGTTTTGCAAGAAAATTCGCGGGCAGGGCAGCATGGCCGGGACTGTGTCAGGTTTGGCGCGTGTAGGAAAATGCTTTTGCTTTCCCAGCTTTCGATATTACCAATGTGGAAATTGGTGATAATGAAGCGGAGGCGAGGAAATGGCGGGACTGGGACGGGCGCTGGCGGGACTCGCGCTGGTGCTGGGTGCAGGGGCACCCTTGCTCAGCACCGCCGCCATGGCGGCCGAGGCACCGGCCAAGCCATCCCTTGTTCCCGCCGACTTTGCGGTCCCCACGCGCGCGGTGGGGGAGGGCTTCCAGATCGTCCCGCTCGCTCCCGAACTCGCCGCGATCGACAAGGCGGCCTACATGTCCTCGATCGCGCACCTCCAGCAGACCTTTACCCGCAGCACCGCCTGGCCGCACGAGGGCATCACCGATGCCGAGGCCCTGACCGACATGGAGACCGAACAGGCCCGCTTTGCCGCGCGCACCTCGTTCGCCTACGCCGTCCTCACCCCCGACGGCACGCGCGAACGCGGCTGTGTCTACGTCCAGCCCAGCCCCGTCCCCGGCTACGACGCGGTGGTGCGCCTGTGGGTGACCAAGGCCGAATACGAGGCCGGGTTCGAGGACGAACTCTACGCCTTCGTGCGCGGCTGGATGGCGAAGGACTGGCCCTTCGCCCGCGTCGCCTATCCGGGCCGCACCATCGACTGGGCGAGCTGGGACGCGCTGACCATTCGCGGCGAAAAGTAAGTGAAGAGGGTAGTCATATGCGCTTCCTCATTCACGAACTCGGCGTGTCATTAGGATGAAGTGCAGTGTTTACGAATTTTGAATTACTGTTCATCCGTGAGCAGGAATTTCAAGAGCAGTCGCCAAGCGATGGCATCGGTGAGGCGCGTCTTCGTTCGAATGGCTGAAACCGCGCCTTATTCGATGGTGTTGGTGAAGGTCATCTTGTTCGCAGGAGCTTTGGGCCTGTGCCTTGGTGCCCTGTCCGTTCCCGAGGTTAGGACCTGGATCGGGGAAACGTGGATTGAGATAAGCTCGTCTTTGGATGCCCGCACCCGGAAGCCGCAAGCAGGCGATTGGTGGCGAGACTGCAACGATGCTCGCGCGGCAGGGACTGCCCCGATCTATAGTTACGAGCCTGGCTATCGATCGGAGTTGGACAGGGATGCAGATGGGATCGCGTGCGAACCGTATCACTGAAAGGGCGGCCCCGTACGCGGATCGCGCCCCCCGGCTCGCGCCTAAGGCCGGGCGGCGTTGAAGACCGGGTTTCAGCCGCCCGGGTGCGGGGGGAGGTCCTTGCCTTCGGCGCGCTCGCGGTTGAGCCGGTCGACGATCAGCTTGATCTCGTCCGGGTTCAGGATCCAGGCGCGGGTCTTGCGGCCCGGCTTGAATACCGGGCGCGTCAGGAGGATGCGCGCCTGCTCCTTGGCGAAGGGCTTGAACAGCGAGAAGTGCATCACGCATTCGAGGAAGGATCCGATCACCGGCGTCTTGCCGTCGAGATCGATGAGCGTCGCGGGCTGGTCCCAGGGAATGTCCATCATCGCTCCCGCCTATCGTCGAAGCGAGGCCAAGAAAAGGGAAGAAGTGCTCCGAGGGCCATCGCCCTCGGGCTCCCCAAACCGTCTATCGCAGTTCACGCTTGCCGCGTCCGGCACCCACTGCGGGGCCCCGGTATACAGGGTCAAGGGATGGTAAATCCCTTGTATCGCCTTTCCTTCTTTCCAAAAGAAAGGCCCGCGAAGCGGGCATAGCTTCGCGGGCCTTCCGGCATCTTATGGGACTTTACCCTTAGCCCAGACGCTCCAGCGCGGCGGCGAGGCGCTGCGCTTCGGCGGTGTGGTGGGCGTGGTCGGCGCGGGCCTTTTCGACCGCTTCGGGCTTGGCCTTTTCCACGAACTTGGGGTTCGAGAGGCGCCCGTCGAGCGACTTGGCTTCCTTCTGCGAGGCGGCAAGCGCCTTTTCGAGGCGGCTCTTTTCCGCCGCGATGTCGATCACGCCTTCCAAGGGAATGGCCAGCATCGCATCGCCCGCGCCCACCTGCAGGACCGGCCCTGCAGGCGCGGCCTCGAAGTGGATCGCATCGAGGCGCGCGAGGCGGTCGATCACGGTGGCGTTGGCGCCGATGATGGCGCGCGTCGCGTCCGAGACCTGCGCGATGTAGGCGGTGAGGCGCGCGCCGGGCGCAATGCCCAGTTCCGCCTTGGCGCCGCGCAGCGAGCCGATCAGCGCGATGAGCCACTCGACCTCGGCCTTGGCGGCGGTGTCCACGCTGGCGTCCGGGGCGGGCCAGGCCGAGACGATCAGGTCGGCCTCGCGCGCGCCCATCTTCGACCACAGCTCTTCGGTGACGAAGGGCATGAAGGGGTGGAGCATGACGAGGATCTGGTCGAGCACCCAGCCGGCGACGGCGCGGGTTTCTTCGTCGAAGTTGCCCTTCACCAGTTCGATGTACCAGTCGCAGAAGCTGTCCCACACGAAATGGTAGATCGTGTTCGCGGCGGCATCGAAGCGCATGTCGGCCATGGCCTTGTCGAGCTCGGCCACGGTGTCGACGACTTCGCCGATGATCCAGCGGTTGACCGCCGAGGTCGCGGCGGGCGCGGCGACGGAGGTCGAGGCGACAACGCCGTTCGACTGGCAGAAGCGCGCCGCGTTCCACAGCTTCGTGGCGAAGTTGCGGTAGCCCTCGATGCGCTTGTCATCCATCTTGATGTCGCGGCCCTGGCTTTCCATGGCGGCCATGAAGAAGCGCAGCGCGTCGGCACCGTACTGGTCGATAAGGCCCAGCGGATCGACCACGTTGCCCTTCGACTTCGACATCTTCGCGCCATCGGCGGCGCGCACGAGGCCGTGGAGGTACAGCTTCTTCCAGGGCACCTCGTCCATGAAGTGCAGGCCCTGCATCGCCATGCGCGCGCACCAGAAGAACAGGATGTCGAAGCCCGAGATCAGAAGGTCGTTGGGGTAGTGCTTGGCGAGGAGGTCGGTCTTTTCCGGCCAGCCCAGCGTCGCAAACGGCCACAGCGCCGAGGAGAACCAGGTGTCGAGCACGTCCTCGTCGCGGGTCAGCGCCACGCCGTCGCCCGCGAGCGCCTGCGCGGCCTCTTCGGTCTCGGCGACGTAGACCTTGCCATCTGCAGCATACCACGCCGGGATGCGGTGGCCCCACCAGAGCTGGCGCGAGACGCACCAGGGCTGGATGTTGTCCATCCAGTTGAAGTAGGTCTTCTCCCAGGTCTTGGGGACAACTTCGATCTGGCCGTCCTGCACCGCCGCGATGGCGGGCTTGGCCAGCGTTGCCGCATCGACGTACCACTGGTCGGTCAGCCAGGGCTCGATCACCACGCCGCCACGGTCGCCGTAGGGGGTCTGGATGGTGCGCGGTTCGGCGTCCATCTCGGTGGTTTCGGTCTCACCGTCCTTGGTCGTCTTGGTGACGACGTGGGGGATGAGGAAGCCCAGCTCCTTCATCTCGGCCACGATCGCCTCGCGCGCGGCGAAGCGTTCCATGCCAAGGTACTTCTCGGGGACGAGGCCGTCCTCGGTCTGCACGACATTGGCGTCGGCATCGAACATGTTGAGCATCTCGGCTGGCTTGAAGCCCGCGCGCTTGCCCACTTCGAAGTCGTTGAAGTCATGCCCCGGGGTGATCTTCACCGCGCCCGAGCCCAGTTCGGGATCGGCGTGCTCGTCGGCGACGATCTGGAAGCGGCGCCCGGTGATCGGCTGGAGGATCTCCTTGCCGATCACGCTCTTGTAGCGCTCGTCCTCGGCGTTCACGGCAACCGCCATGTCGGCCAGCATCGTTTCGGGGCGCGTGGTCGCGACCTCGATGAAGTCCTGCCCGTTATCCAGCGTCACGCCATCGGCGAGCGGGTACTTGAAGTGCCAGAAGCCGCCCTTGACCTCGCGGGTCTCGACCTCAAGGTCGGAGATCGCGGTCTTGAGCTTGGGGTCCCAGTTCACCAGCCGCTTGTCGCGGTAGATGAGCCCCTCGTTGTAAAGGTCCACGAAGACCTTGACCACGGCTTCTGTAAAGTGCGGGTCCATGGTGAACTGCTCGCGGCTCCAGTCCATCGAGCAGCCCAGGCGGCGCAGCTGGCGCGTGATCGTGCCGCCGCTCTCGGCCTTCCATTCCCAGACCTTCTCGACGAAGCCCTCGCGCGAATAGTTGGTGCGCTTGTCCTGGCTCGCTTCCATCTGACGCTCGACCACCATCTGCGTGGCGATGCCCGCATGGTCGGTGCCCACCACCCACAGCGCGTCCTTGCCCTTGAGGCGCTCGTGGCGGATCACGATGTCCTGCAGCGTGTTGTCGAGCGCGTGGCCGATGTGCAGCGAACCCGTCACGTTGGGCGGCGGGTTGACGATGGTGAAGGGCTGCGCGTCGGGGCGCTCGGGGCGGAAGAGGCCGGTCTCTTCCCAGTGCGCGTACCAACGGGCCTCGATCGCGGCGGGATCGAAGGTCTTGTCGAGGGTGCTTTCCGGCGTGGTTTCGGGCGTGGTCTCGGTCATGGGGCGGGCTTTGCCAGCGCCTTTCCCCTTGCGCAAGCGGCCAGTTGCACGATTGCAACCGCAAGCGGTTCCCACTGCCGCAGTTTTGCCTTATCGGCCTGCCACATAGCGGCAATCACAGGGCGGTATGCGCCCTCGGCGGCGCATTCCGTCGCAGACCGGGAACCACTTGCCGGGGAGGGTGTTCTTCCCCATTACGGGCGCACACGAGATAACATGCGACAATGGTCTGATTTCACGGTGTCGGAGAGCGACGGGGGCAAGGCGCCGGTACTGGCGTTGAGCGGTTCGTTGCGCGTCCACGCCATCGGCGATCTGGAAAAGCGCCTGAAGGAGCTCGACGGCACCTATTCGCGCCTCGACATCTCGGGCCTGACCGACATCGACACCACCGGCGCCTGGATCGCGCTCGACTTCGCGCACGAGCGCGGGATCGAGATCACCGGCGCGAGCGAGCGCGCCAAGCGCCTCTTTGCGGCCATCGGCGATGTCGACGGTGCCGATGCCCGGCCCGAGCGCCTGCCCTTCGTGCGGCGCAGCGTGGGCGAGCTGGGCATCCTCGTCAGCGGCTGGGGCCGGGGCTTTGGCCAGACGGTCGGGTTCCTGGGCGAACTGATCTGCGCCTTTGGGACCACCATCGCGCACCCCTCGCGCTTTCGCGGCAAGGCGCTGGTCCACCACATGCAGCACGTGGGCGTCAACGCGCTGTGGATCGTGGGCCTGATGAGCTTTCTCATCGGCATCGTCATTGCCCAGCAGGGCGCGGTGCAGCTCGCCCAGTTCGGCGCGGAATTCTACACCATCAACCTGACGGGCCGCCTGTCCATGCGCGAGCTTGGCGTGCTGATGACCGCGATCATGGTCGCGGGCCGCTCGGGCTCGGCCTTCGCCGCGCAGATCGGCACGATGAAGCTGACCGAGGAAGTGGACGCGATGCGCACCATCGGCGTCTCGCCGATGGAGGCGCTGGTCCTGCCGCGCGTGCTCGCCGCGATGATCATGATGCCGCTCCTGGGCTTCTACGCCGCGATCTGCTCGATCATCGGGGGCGCGTTCATCTCGAACTTCGCGCTCGACATTCCCTTCTTCGCGTTCCTGCGCCGCACCCAGGAAGTGGTGCCGCTGACCGACGTGTGGATCGGCTTCATCAAGGCCCCGGTCTTCGCGCTGATCGTGGCGCTCGCGGGCTGCTATCAGGGCATGCGCGTCTCGGGCAACGCGGAAGAAGTGGGCACGCGCACCACGCAGGCCGTGGTCACCGCGATCTTCACCGTGATCGTGCTCGACGCCTTCTTCGCCGTGTTCTTCACGGAGATCGGCTGGAAATGACCGACCTTACCGACGATTATTCGGGCGACTACCCGATCAAGGTGCGCGGCCTCACCAACGCCTTTGGCGAGCACGTCATCCACGAGGAGCTGGAGCTCAAGGTCCGCCGCGGCGAGGTCCTGGGCGTCGTCGGCGGCTCGGGCACTGGCAAGTCGGTGCTGATGCGCTCGATCATCGGCCTGCAGCAGCCGTCTTCCGGCGAGGTCGAGGTGCTGGGCCACGACATGATGACAGGCGGCGTCGAGGACGACATCGACATCCGCTCGCGCTGGGGCGTGCTGTTCCAGGGCGGCGCGCTGTTCTCCACGCTCACCGTGGGCGAGAACGTGGAAGTGCCGCTCAAGCAGTTCTACCCCGAGATTTCCGATCACCTGCGCCAGGAAATCGCGCGCTTCAAGGTGCGCCTGTCGGGCCTTCCCGACGAGGCCGCGTTCAAGTTCCCGAGCGAGCTTTCGGGCGGCATGAAGAAGCGCGCCGGGCTTGCCCGCGCCTTGGCGCTCGATCCTGAACTGCTCTTTCTCGACGAGCCGACCGCGGGGCTCGACCCCATCGGCGCGGCCGCGTTCGACAATCTCACGCGCGAGCTCAAGGAAACGCTCGGGCTTACCGTCTTTCTCATCACCCACGATCTCGACACCCTCTATGCGATCTGCGACCGGGTGGCGGTGCTGGCGGACAAGAAAGTGATCGCGGTGGGCACGATCCCCGAGCTCCTCGCGCTCGACCATCCCTGGATCCAGGAATATTTCAACGGCCCGCGCGGGCGCGCTGCGCTTGCAGGCAAGGAGGACCCCCGGATCGACGCCGCCGTGGAGGACGCGCCCGATGGCGCGGACGCGGGCGGGAGTGACACAACCCGAGAAGCGGGGGCATAAGGCACAACCATGGAAACCAAAGCCAATCACGTCTGGGTCGGGGCCGTCACCCTCATCCTGCTGGCGCTCGCGGCGGGCTTCGTCGTCTGGCTGGCGCGCCTCAACGAAGGCAACCAGCAGCAGTACGACATCTTCTTCACCCAGTCGGTGGACGGCCTGGCGCTGGGCTCGGAAGTGAACTTCTCGGGCGTGCCGGTGGGCCAGATCTCGCAGATCGAGCTGTGGCCCAAGGACCCCAGCTTCGTGCGCGTGCGCGTCAAGGTGAACGAGCGCGTGCCGATCACGGTGGGCACCACCGCGACGATTCAGGGCAGCTTCACGGGCGTCTCGGACATCCAGCTCGAAGGCGCGGTCAAGGGCGCTCCGCTGCTGGAGGAACCCGGCCCCGAAGGCGTGCCGGTGATCCCGACCAAGCGCGGCGGCTTCTCCGAAGTGCTGGCCAACGCGCCGCTGCTGATGGAACGCCTCGCGACGCTGACCGAGAACCTCAACCAGCTGATGTCGGCCGACAACCGCCGCTCGATCACGGGCATTCTCGCCAACACCGAGAAGATGACCCGCGACCTTTCGCAGGCAACCCCGCAGATGCGCGGCGCGATGGCCGAACTGCAGGGCACGCTCGACCAGGCGACCAAGACGCTGGCCGCTTTCGAGGGCGTGGCGAACAAGACCGACGACCTGCTCGGCTCGAAGGGGACCTCGCTTGCCGAGCAGATGCGCAAGACCCTGAAGTCGGCGCAGGAATCGATGGACCAGCTGAACCAGACGATGGCCCACGCGCAGCCCGCGCTGGACCAGGTCTCGCAGAGCACGCTGCCCGCCGCCGAATCCGCGATCCGCGACCTTCGCGCGACCAGCCGGGCGCTGCGCAACGTGACCGAGACGATCGAGGAACAGGGGGCCGGTGCCCTGCTCAAGGGCCAGAAGCTGCCCGACTACAAGCCCTGAGCCGGGCAAGGACGAAACGATGATGACGATGAAAAGCCTGTTCTGGATGTCCTCCCCCGCACGCGCCCTGGCCTTCGGGCGCGGGCGGCTCGGCGCGGCTGCGGCTGCGGCTGCGGCGAGCCTGGCGCTCGCGGGCTGCGTCAGCTTTGCGCCCGAGGTGCCCGATACCCTGATCCGCCTGACCCCCGATCACACCGCGCCTGCAGGCTCGGTCGCGCGCGGCAAGCTCTCCGATGCGATCGTCGTGCTCGAGCCCGAGACCGAGCGCAGCCTGGAAGCGCTGCGCGTGCCCGTGCGCATCGACCCGGCGAATATCGCCTACCTCAAGGGCGCGGGCTGGATCGAGAAGCCCACGCGCCTGTTCCGCGCGCTTCTGGCCGAAACGATCCGCGCGGATACCGACCAGATGGTGCTGGAAGGCGCGGACTACGAGGTGAAGGGCAAGACCTTCATCGGCGGGCGTCTGCGGGACATGGGCTATGACGCGCAGACCAGTTCGGTGATCGTGCGCTATGACGCCGTGCGCTGGCAGCGCGGCAACGAGGAACTGGAGCGCCGCCGCTTCGAGGCGGTCGTACCGGGTGTCGCGGCCGAGGCTGCCGCGGTGGGCCCCGCGCTCAACCAGGCCGCCAACCAGGTGGCGAGCGAGGTCGCTGCCTGGGTCAAGGGCGGCTGATCGCCGCCGCGACGATCCTTCGTACAGGATAGGGCAGGGGCCTCGCTTCGATAGGAGCGGGGCCCCTCTCGTTTGGGAGCTCGGGAAGGGGGATGTTCCGAGGGCCATCGCCCTCGGGCTCCCGGACCAGTCGAGCTCAATGCTCTCACGCCGCGTTGGCTGAGGAAGGTGAGGTCGCCCGGTTTGGGGTCAAGGGGCGATGGCCCCTTGGAAAAGGACCCTTCCTTCTTTCGCCTGAGGCTCCGCGGCCCGTCCTGCGTGTCTGGATTGTTTCCCAATCGTCAGTTTGCGTACGCACATGCAGGCGCTGCAAGCGGACGAGATGGACCCGAATCACGTAGAACCGTCGATGTGGGAGGAGGGTGGCTGATTCGCCGTGTTGCAGAATTGTAAACAGCAAGTTCTGCAATATCAAAAACATAGGAGTTCATTCTGCGAATTAAAGACCCTGCATGACAAAAAAATTACAGCCGCTCGGAGCGAAATCGGCGCGCGCGGCATTTCTGGCGGAAAGCTGGGCTCTGCGCACATGTGTCCACATGCCGGGGTGTGATCCCAAGGACACAGTTCCCGGGGGTGACCGGGCGGAAACAGGGGCTGGGCATTGCACCGCGGGCTGCGGGGCGTATGTGGCGGCGGCCCGCTGGCCACGTGACCAGATAAGGGCAGGTTTTCAGGAGTTTACAATGAAGAAGATTGCTCTTCTCGCCGCCAGTGCTGCACTGTTCGCCCTCCCCGCTGCTGCCAACGCCCAGGCGTTCGTGCAGATCGAAGGTGGTCTCGACGTGGCGCAGCACGACGGCGATTCCGAGGCGGGCGTTCAGTATGGTGTTTCGGCAGGTTACGACTACCAGCTCTCCAACAACCTTTTCGTCGGTGTGCAGGGAAGCTACGGCGACAGCTCGGCCCGCGACTGCGCGCATGATGTCCTCGAAGCCGGCGACCGCGCCTGCCTCGAAGCGCGTCGTGACCTCGCAGCCGTCGTTCGCCTCGGCACCAACATCGGCGCGCGCAACAAGCTTTACGTGCTGGGTGGCTACACCAACACCCGCGTCGGCGTGAGCTACAAGAGCGACACGCTCGACCAGAACCTTGCCGGCTTCAGCGACCTCGGCGCACACGACACGCTCAACGGCTTCCGCGTTGGCGCGGGCTACGAGTACGACGTGACCAGCAATCTCTTCATCAAGGCGGAATACCGCTACTCGAACTACGGTTCGGACTTCAGCCGCCACCAGGGCGTGCTGGCTGTCGGCACCAAGTTCTGATCCTTCTTACAGGCTCAAGAAGAGGGCCCGCTCCGGTTATGCCGGGGCGGGCTTTTTTCATGGGTGAAGGGGAAGAAAAGGTATGGAATCCGAGGGCCATCGCCCTCGGGCTCCCCAACATGTCGAGTTTTGGGTGCTCGCGCTGCCTTGGCTGAGGAAGGCGAGGTTGCCGGTTCTGGGGTCAAGAGGCGATGGCCCCTTGAAGGGTTCTGCCTTCATTCACCCGTTGCCCTCAATCCGCGCCACGATCTCGGCCAGCCACGCGCGCGGGGCCTCGGCGCGGCCGATGTCGCAGATGAATTCCTGCCCGCGCCTTGCGGAATCGAGGCGGGGGCCGTGGCGGGCGCTGGCCCGTTTCCAGCGCTCGGGGCGTTCGTGGTAGGTCAGCCCGCGGCGTCTGAGCCAGGGCGGCACGTCCCACAAGTTGAGCGGGCCGCCTGACGCGGTCAGGCGCAGCGCCGGGTCGGCGGTCTTCGCGCAGGTGCCGGGGCCGATCCACAAGCTGTTATTGGCGCTCCATTCCCCGATCTCATGGGGGTGGGGGAGCGGTGGTTCGGGCCAGTCGGGCCGGGCGCGCAGCTCCTGAGGGCTGCCTGTCATGCGCACCTGCATATGGGCAAAAATGCGGTGGTGGCGCTCGCCCGTCTCCGGGTCGGCGAAGAGGCCGAAGAAGAGGAAATGGTCGCCCACCCCGACGCCGTGCTTCGCCAGATGCCCTTGCGCGGCCCCGAACTGCCCGAACCAGCACAGCGCCTCACCCTGCGGGGAGCGGCCGAACATCGGGTCGTCATGGCACAGCGCATCGGCGGCCAGGCGCCCGCGCGTTACCTCTTCGACCAGATGGCCCAGGCCCCGCTGCGCATAGGTCGTGACCGAGCGGCCCGGCGTCGGGATCGGGAGCGAGACAGGCGCGCCGTCCACGATGGGCGAGGGAACCCCGCCCGCCGTGGTGTCGAAGCCCTTGCGGCTGAAGACGATCTTCATGCGCGCCGGGCAGGGGAGCAAGGCCCCGCGATCAGTGCGCCCTTGCGAGCTTGGCGACGCGCATGGCGAGTTCGAAGGCGGCAAGGCGCGCGGCGCGGTTCTCGGCCGCCTCGGCGTCCTCGCCCCACAGTTCCACCTGCCAGTCTTCTTCGAGGTTTGCCGCCTGCCACAGCGCGGCGGCATCGGCCTCTTCCTCCAGCGCGGCGAGCGCGATGATGAGCGAAGCCGCCAGGCTTGCCATCATCTTGAGCGCGGCGAGGGTGAAGGCATCGTGGCGCGCCAGTTCCTCGGCGATCCGGCTGAGGGTTTCCTCCGGGTGGGCACGGTGCATGATCCCGGAAATACGCGCAAAGCGCACGCCCAGGCGCTCTTCGGTGGCGGTGAGGATCGGCTCCCACACCGCGAGCTGGCGCTTGTAGAGCGCCTCGTCGGGATCGGCCCGGTAGCACAGCGTGTCGGTCTCGGCGTAGGGCAGCAGCTCGGTGAGCACGGTCTCGCGCTGGGGCGCCACGGCGTCGAGCGCGAAGTCGACAAGGTCGCGCGTGACGAAGCGGGCGGTGTCGATCTCTTCGCCTTGCGCGGCCCACTCGGCGGCGAGCACCTCGGCCAGCGCCTGGCTGGGCACGACCTGCGGGCGGCCGCCGGCCGTCTTGATCGCGCGGCCATCGAGGCGCACGCACCAGCCCGAGCCGTCCTCGAGCGGGGTGGCGGTCACTTCCTTGTAGAAACGTTTCACGAAACTTCAGCTCTCTGGTTGGTCGCCCGGTCGGCTGCGCCACTTGCGGGCGAGGAGGGCGGGGATGAGGAAGAGGTCGACAAGGCCATTGGCGACAAGGACATAGCCCAGCGCCGGAGGGGCGGGGGCAAAGAGCCCGCCCTTGGCGATGAGGATGCCCACGACCACGCAGGCGACACCCAGGAGGCGCACGGCCTGGATGATGAAGAAGCGCCTGGCGGCGGGATCGGGCGCGCCGGAGGGGGCGGGCGGGGGCGCGCTCATGCCAGCAGGTGCGCGCGCAGCTGGTCAGGCGTTTCGGCGACGAATTCCGCGCCCGCCTTCATCAGCTCCTCGGGATGGTGGTAGCCCCAGTCGACCCCCACGCCGCGCACCCAGGCGGCTTTCGCCATCTCCATGTCGTAGGCGGTGTCGCCGATCATCACGGTCTGCTCGGCGTTGGCGCCCGCCTCGAACATGGCCTCTTCCAGCATCGCGGGGTGCGGCTTGGAGGGGTGGCGGTCGGCGGTCTGGAGGCTGACGAAGAGCTCGGCGATGCCGTTGTTGGCAAGGCAATGGGCAAGGCCGCGGTCGGACATGCCGGTGGCCACCGCCAGCGTCCAGCCCGCCGCCTTGAGCGCTTCGAGCGTCTCGCGGATGCCCTCGAAGAGCGGTTGCGAGACGCGGCCCTCGGTGCGGGCCTGGCGGAACGCCTGCTTGTAGGTCTCGGCCATGGCGTGCTGCTGCTCGCCGTCGCTTTCGGGGAGCAGCGCGCGCATCGCCTGGGGCAGCGAGAGGCCGACCGCGCGGCGGATCGTGGCGCGCGGCGGCGCTGTCAGATCATGCGCGGCGAAGGTGGCCTCCATAGCCTCGCAGATCGCGGCCTGCCCGTCGATCAGGGTGCCATCGCAATCGAAGACCGCCAGTTTCATCAGCGCGTTTCCTTCCTTAGGACTTGGGCCTTGGCACTTGGGCTCAGAACCTGGGCCTTAGCGCTTGGGCGCCTTGCCCTTGGGCACGGGGCTGCCCTTGCCCTTCTTGGGGCCGGACTTCTTGGGGCCGGACTTCTTGGGCACGCGGGTGCCCGGAGGGCCCTTGTGCAGGCCCTTGCCCGGCGTCTTTCCCTTGCCGCCACCGGCGCGCGGGCCCCGGCCGCCTTCCTCCGAACGGCCGGTCGTGCGCGTGCGGCGCTCACCCCGGCGCTCCTTGCGGATCTGCTTGGAGTGCTGCTTGGCGGCGCGCTTCTCATCTTCCTTGGTGATGGGGGCGGGGCCGGGGGGCAGCTCGGCGCCGTCGGCCTCGTCGAAGCCCAGGTTCTCCATGGAATTGGCAAAGTGCTCGGGCAGCGGTGCGGTGACGTCGAGCGGAGCGCCGTCGGGGTGCTCGATGATGAGGCGGCGTGCGTGCAGGTGCATCTTGCGGCTGATCGTGCCCGACAGGAACGCGTCCTGCCCGCCGTACTTGCCATCGCCCACGATCGGGTGGCCGATCGCGGCCATGTGGACGCGCAGCTGGTGGGTGCGGCCCGTGAGCGGGTGCAGTTCGACCCAGGCGGCGCGGTTGCCCGCGCGGTCAAGCACGCGGAAGCGGGTGCGCGCGCTCTGGCCGTTTTCCTCATCGACGTGCATCTTCTCGCCGCCGGTGCCCGGCTGCTTGGCGAGCGGCAGTTCGATCATGCCATCATCGATGTTGGGCACGCCCATGACGAGCGCCCAGTAGATCTTCTGCGCCGAGCGCCCCGAAAAGCGCTTGGAAAAGTAGGCGGCGCTGCCCGGCGTGCGCGCGATGAGCAGGACGCCCGAGGTGTCCTTGTCGAGGCGGTGGACAAGACGCGGGCGAGGGCCGTCGGGGGCATAGGCGTCGAGCAGGCCGTCGACGTGCTGCTTCATGCCCGAGCCGCCCTGCGTGGCAAGGCCCGGCGGCTTGTTGAGGACGATGGCGGCGCGGTCCTGCGTCAGCACCATCTGGTCGGCGAGTTCGAGTTCCTCTTCGGTCAGCTCGCGCTTGGGGCGGGGCGCCTGGCCGCCGGGCCGGGCCTCGCCGCCGGGCGGTACGCGCAGGACCTGGCCTGCGGTGAGGCGCGTGTCCACGTCCGCGCGCTTGCCGTCGACGCGGATCTGGCCGGTGCGCGCCCAGCGCGAGACCATCGCGAAGCCGACCTTGGGCAGGTGGCGCTTGAACCAGCGGTCGAGGCGTACGCCCTCGTCGTCGTGGCCGACGGTGAACTGGCGGACGATGTCGTCGTTACCGGCCATGAATTAGATGCTCCGCATGATAAGGAGGCCCAGAAACAATCCGGCGAACCCTGCAAGCAGCGAGGCGCCGACATAGAGCGCGGCAAGGCCAGGTTGCCCGCGCTCGAGAATGGTGATGAAGTCGAGGCTGAACGAGGAGAAAGTGGTGAACCCCCCGAGCAGGCCGACTGCGATGAACAGCCGGGTGCCTTCGCCGTGGCTCCCATAGCGTGCAAGTGCGCCGATGAGGAGTCCCATGAAGAGCGAGCCCAGCACATTCACGGTGAGCGTGCCGTAGGGAAAGACTCCCGCGCGCGCGGGGCCGAGCGCGGCAGTCCAGGCGCGGCCGACGAGAAACCGCAGCCAGGCGCCGGTTCCGCCGCCCAGCGCCACGTAAAGCGAGGCGGCAAGGAAGGATGGTTGGGGCATAGAGGCCCGCCTTACCCGCGATTCGCGCAATTTCCAATCGCTGCTTGCCCCGCTTCGGGGGCGGGTAAAGCGCCGTTATTGGCGGTTTCGGGCGTTTTGGGGAGTCTTTGGGTTGTCTTGGGCGCGTCACTTTGATATTGGCGCCACCAACCCAGTCGGACCTTTAGCGGGATTCGGCGCTTTTGGTTCCATTTGATTCGCGGTTCGTCTCGCCATGTAGGAGGTGTGGGGCGGGCTTCGTTCGTATTTTTGAGGTGTGGTAGTTTTATGCAGATCATGGTTCGCGACAACAATGTTGACCAGGCCCTTCGTGCGCTCAAGAAGAAGCTGCAGCGTGAAGGCGTCTACCGCGAAATGAAGCTGCGTCGCCACTTCGAGAAGCCGTCGGAAAAGCGCGCCCGCGAAAAGGCCGCTGCCGTGCGTCGCGCCCGCAAGCTGGAGCGCAAGCGCATGGAGCGTGACGGCGTCAAGTAAGACGGCGTTTGCCGAACGTGCACCATCGGGTGCGCGTTCGGGCACCTCGATACAGGCCTTGGACTTGAATGCCGGGGCCGCTTGAGCCATGAGGGCGCGACCGTAACCGGTTCGCGCCCTTGGTGCATCTGGCAACCCCTCAAAAAGGTGGCTTTGCGCAGAGGCTTGGGGGCGCTATCTGCGCACATGTGCCGAGTCTGCGGCACACATTCGTCACGAGGCCACACGATACGATGACTGAGATCACCCGCGTCCCGCTCCAGCCCGTCAAGAAGGGCTCCCTGTCGAAGATCTGGGTGGGCGCGCTTGCTCTCGCGCTGGCCGGCGTTGGCGTTGCCTATGCCGCGATGCCCGCGCAGGTTCACGTCAAGACCCTGACCAAAGGCCACGGCCCCTCGCCGACGACCGAGGACATGGTGCTCATCAACTACAAGGGCACGCTTCCCGACGGCAAGGTCTTCGACGAGGCCAAGCAGGTTCCCATGGAACTGACCGGCGTGATCCCCGGCTTCTCGACCGCGCTGCAGAAGATGCAGGCGGGCGGCAAGTACACCGTCGATATCCCCTCCGAGCTGGCCTACGGCGACAAGGGCCAGGGCGAGATCGCACCCAACACCGACCTCACCTTCGAGATCGAGCTGCTCGACTTCCGCAGCAAGGCCGAAATCGAACAGCAGCAGCGCATGATGCAGCAGATGATGCAGATGCAGCAGATGCAGGGCGGCGCTCCGGGCGCGCCTGAGGCTCCCTCCGAGTAAGTCGGAGCTTCCCGCGATGAAGAGCATCACGACCGCTGTGGCCGCCCTGGCCGCGGCGGTCTTGTTCGTTCCGGCCGGCGGTGCGGCGGTGCGGGCCCAGGAGGCCGCGACCACCCCGGTTCCCCCCGAGGAAGCCGAACCCCAAGTCGTCGTCGAGACACTGAAGGACGGCGAGGGCGATCCGCCGCCCGCCGGCTCCTTCGTGCTCGTCAACTACAAGGGCATGCTGACCGATGGCACCGTGTTCGATGCCAACGAGCGCGTGCCGATGGACCTCAACGGCGTCGTCCCCGGCTTTGCGCAAGGGCTCATGCAGATGAAGCGCGGCGGGCGCTACCGCCTGACCATCCCGCCCGAACTGGGCTACGGGGCGCGCCAGTCCGGCCCGATCCCCCCCAATTCCAAGCTCATCTTCGAAGTCGAGCTGATCGACTACAAGACCCCGCACGAAATCCGCGAGATGATGGCCGCGATCCGCGCCGAGCAGGAAGCCGCCGCCAGGGCGCGCATCGAGGCGGCGCAGGGGGAAGCCAGGGAAGAGCCGAAGAAGTAAGGCCATTCCATCGCCTACGGGTGAAAGTGACAAAAGCCGAACAATCGGAAAAAAGGTGCTCCGAAGGCCATCGCCCTCGGGCTCCCCGAACTGTTCAGCTCACCTTTGTCGCGCCGCTCTGGCTGAGAAAGGTGAGGTCGCCCATCTTGGGGGCAAGGGGTGATGGCCCCTTGATGTGGTTGTGTCCTTCTGGCGTCCCCTGTTCCGGCTCCGCCTGTCTCCCGCTTGAAGCGCGGGCCCGCCGGTGCTAGCGGCTTTGGCCTGCTGCGCGGCGCGTGTTCGCCGCCGTGAAGAGAACAACCTTCGAAAAGGAACGTCATGTCGGTCGATACCGCAACCGTTGCGAAGATCGCGAGCCTTGCCCGCATCAAGGTGACCGAGGGTGAGCTGGAGGCGATGGTGCCCGAGCTCAACGGGATCCTCAACTGGGTCGAGCAACTCGGCGAGGTCGACACCTCGAATGTCGAGCCGATGACCGCGGTGATCCCCAACACGCTGCGCCTGCGCGAGGACGTGGTCGATGCCGATCCGCTGACCGGCGGCGGCAAGCGCGCGGAAGTCCTCGCCAACGCGCCGGTGGCCGAGCACGGCTTCTTCGGCGTGCCCAAGGTCATCGAGTGACCTGGCGGGCATCCGCCCACCCTTTCGTCCTTCCCGCACAGCCGGGAAGCCCGCTTGCTATCTGCCCTGCGGCGCGCAACCGCGCCCGGGCGACAGGTGAGAACCAATGACCGATCTTACAGAACTTGGCGTCGCGCAGATCCGCGACGGCGTGAAAGCCGGTGACTTCACCGCCGTGGAAGTGGCCGAGGCGTTCAACGCCAACGTCGCGGCCGCGCAGGAGGCCCTGAACGCCTTCATCGTCCCCACTCCCGAAAAGGCGCTCGACGCCGCCATGGCCACCGACGCCAGGCGCGCGAAGGGCGAGGACCTTGGCAAGATGGGCGGCGTGCCCATCGGCATGAAGGACCTCTTTGCGACCTTCGACGTGCAAACGACGGCCGCCAGCCACATCCTCGAGGGCTTCAAGCCGCAGTACGAATCGACCGTGTCCCAGAACCTGTGGAACGCGGGCGCGGGCATGCTGGGCAAGCTCAACCTTGACCAGTTCGCGATGGGCTCCTCGAACGAGACCAGCTACTTCGGCAACGTGATCTCGCCCTGGCGCAAGGCCGGCTCGAACGCGCAGCTGGCGCCGGGCGGTTCCTCGGGTGGTTCCTCGGCGGCCGTGGCGGCCCGGCTTGCTCCGGCGGCGACCGGCACCGACACCGGCGGCTCGATCCGCCAGCCCGCCGCCTTCACCGGCACCACCGGCATCAAGCCGACCTACGGGCGCTGCTCGCGCTGGGGTGTCGTGGCCTTTGCCAGCTCGCTTGACCAGGCGGGCCCGATGGCCCGGGACACGCGCGACTGCGCGATCATGCTCGAAGCCATGGCCGGGTTCGATCCCAAGGACGCGACCAGCCTCGACATGCCCGTGCCCAACTGGGAGGAGCTCCTCTCGGCGGACCTTTCGGGCAAGACCGTGGGCATCCCGCGCGAATACCGCATGGACGGGATGGACGCCGAAATCGTCGCGCTGTGGGACCAGGGCGTGGCCTGGCTCAAGGACGCGGGCGCGAAGGTCATCGACATCTCGCTGCCGCACACCAAGTACGCGCTGCCGACCTATTACATCATCGCACCGGCCGAGGCGTCCTCGAACCTCGCGCGTTATGACGGTGTGCGCTATGGCCTGCGCGACCTTCCCGAGGGCGCGAACCTTCAGGACATGTACGCCGCCACCCGCGCCGCCGGTTTCGGCGACGAGGTCAAGCGCCGCATCCTGATCGGCACCTACGTGCTCTCGGCGGGCTTCTACGATGCCTACTACACGCAGGCCCAGAAGGTGCGCACGCTCATCTCGCAGGACTTCCAGAAGGCCTTCGAGGAATGCGACGTGATCCTTGCCCCGACGACCCCGACCCCGGCCTTCGCGCTGGGCGAGAACGTCGACGATCCGCTCTCGATGTACCTCAACGACGTGTTCTCGGTCCCCGCCAGCCTCGCGGGTCTTCCGGCCATGTCGGTGCCCGCCGGGCTCTCGAAGGACGGTCTGCCGCTGGGTCTCCAGATCATCGGCAAGGCGTTCGACGAACAGGGCGTCCTCAACGCAGGTCTCGCGCTCGAGCAGCGCGCACAGTTTACGGCCAAGCCGGAGAAGTGGTGGTGAGTGCAAGCGAACTGTCTGGAGCAGGTGTTTTCGAGCGCCTGTCCCCGATGGTTCGCAGTGCTTCACTGAATTCGTGGCTAGTCATTATTGGGGCGGTCGTGGGCTTCAATTTCGAGAAGTTTTTACTTCTTGAGAGCGGAGCGGTGGTGCTTGGGGGCTGCATTGCAGCCATCGCACTTTCGACCTTTCTGCTGGATCTGAGCCTCCTGTGTTTCCAGGGTTTGAAATTTTCCGGCGCATTCGGTTGTCTTATAGGGGCATCATTTACGAACTTATATTTAGGGTATCTGTTGTCGCTTGTGATTGGCCATCCTTCGCTGGCCTACACACTCGCACTGGCGCCTTATATTTCGTATGCCTTCCCAATGGCTGTCATGTTGTACGTTCTCCCATCGAAAAGTAAGTGAATTGATATGAGCACCTATCGTATTCAGGGCGCAACGGGCGAGTGGGAGGTCGTGATCGGCCTTGAAGTCCATGCGCAGGTCTCCTCGCAGGCCAAGCTGTTCTCGGGCGCGGCGACCGAATTCGGCGCTGAACCCAACACGCAGGTCGCGCTGATCGACGCGGCGATGCCCGGCATGCTGCCCGTGCCCAACAAGGAGTGCATCCGCCAGGCGGTGCGCACCGGCATGGCGATCAACGCGCAGATCAACAAGTACTCGCGTTTCGACCGCAAGAACTACTTCTACGCCGACCTTCCGCAGGGCTACCAGATCAGCCAGCTCTACCACCCGATCGTGGGTGAGGGGCAGCTTGTCATCGAGGCCGACGAAAAGGCCGGGATCCCCGAAGACAAGGTCATCGGCATCGAGCGCATCCACGTCGAGCAGGACGCAGGCAAGCTGATGCACGATCAGCACCCGACGATGTCCTACGTCGACCTCAACCGCGTGGGCGTGGCGCTGATGGAAATCGTCAGCCGCCCGGACATGACCTCGCCCGCCGAGGCCGGGGCCTACCTCTCGAAGCTGCGCACGATCCTGCGCTACGTCGGCTCGTGCGATGGCAACATGGACCAGGGCTCGATGCGCGCGGACGTCAACGTCTCGGTGCGCAAGCCGGGCGAGGAACTGGGCACCCGTACCGAGACCAAGAACGTGAACTCGGTGCGCTTCGTCATGCAGGCGATCGAGCACGAGGCGATGCGCCAGGTCGACGTGCTCGAAGCGGGCGGCAAGATCGTGCAGGAAACGCGCCTGTTCGATCCCAACACCGGCTCGACCCGCTCGATGCGTTCGAAGGAAGATGCGCACGATTACCGCTACTTCCCCGATCCCGACCTCTTGCCGCTGATCCTCGAAGACGACTTCCTCGAGGATTGCCGCAACTCGCTGCCCGAGCTGCCCGATGCGAAGAAGGCGCGCTACGAGAACGAGCTGGGTCTTTCGGCCTACAACGCACAGGTGCTGACCGCCGACGTCGACACCGCCAGGTGGTTCGAGCGCCTGCTGGCCGAAACCGCCAAGGCTTCGGGCAAGGCACCCGCTGAGGTCTCGAAGCAGGCCGCCAACTGGCTGATCTCGGAACTGTTCGGCGCGCTCAACAAGCTGGGCACGAGCCTTGAGGAATCGCCCGTAACCCCTGAAAAGGGCGGCGATCTTCTGGCGCTCATCGCCAAGGGCACGATCTCGGGCTCGGCCGCCAAGCAGGTCCTCGAGATCATGCTCGATACTGGCGACGAAGCCGAAGCCATCGTCGAGCGCGAAGGCCTCAAGCAGGAGTCCGACACCGGCGCCATCGAGGCCGAGGTCGACAAGATCCTCGCCGCCAACGCCGACAAGGTCGAACAGTACAAGGGCGGCAAGGTCGCGCTCTTCGGCTTCTTCGTCGGCCAGACGATGAAGGCCATGAAGGGCAAGGGCAACCCGCAGGTCGTGAACGAGATCCTGAAAGCCAAGCTCGGCTGATCTTTCGACCCGACGAACACGAAAAGCCCCGGCGGAGCGATCCGCCGGGGCTTTTTCATGGGAGCAGAGCTAGCCCCTTATTTGGTAGCGACGCGCGCGGCTGCCGTCGTGCGCTCGTTCTTCGCGTATTCGCTGAAGTTGGCCTTGAACACGCCGACCAGTTCGTCGAGCGCGGCGATCGTGTCCTCGCCTTCCTTGGGGGGGAAGAGCTTGAGGCCGTTGCCGCCCCAGGCCTTGTATTCAAAGGCGATCTTCTGCGCAGCGTCGAACTTGCGCAGCATGAACAGGGTCTTGAGCGAGCGTCCGTAGATCGCGGCCTTCTGGTAGAACACGTCCGCGACGATGAGTTCGGAATAGCAGGCGGCCTGCGAATCCGAGCGGCGGGTCTTGACCTTGTTCATCGTCTTGCGTTCGAGCGGCTCGTCGTGGACCACGAACGTCGTCCCCGCCGAAAGCGCCAGTTCCTCGCGCAGGTCCAGCGCGAGCAGCGCGTCGAGCTGGCTCTGGCTGTCGAGCGCGCTGGCGAGCAGCGACTTGTTGCTGGCGTCCTTGCCGGAATGAAGCGCGGCATCGAGCAGGCCCCCGCCAAGGAGGCCGGTTGTCACCGAGTTCATCCGTTCGGCGGGCCAGATATGCAGTTCGCAGCCATCGGCGGCCACGCTGGGAAGAAGGCCCTCGTGCGGCGCCGCTGGAGCGGCGGCAGGCGTGGCTTCGGACGGCACAGCGGCCGCCTCATCGGTCAGGTCCTGCGCGTGGACAAGGGCAGGTGCGGACGCGCTGGCGAGGCACACACACACGAGAAGACGAAAGGACTTCATGGAACCTCCAGATTGTAGGGTGGGTAGGCAATTTCGGGGCGGAAGGACCCCGTGGATATATCAGCGCCGCTTGGGCGCAGGCGCGTTCAGGGCGGCGGCGAATTCGCGCACGGTGGCGGCATAGGTCGCGTCGAGATCGCGGCGGGCGGCATCTTCCTCGCCGGGTGCCGAAGCGGGAAAGGCGGTCAGGCGGGCCTGCGTGAACGTGCCGAACTGGCGCGTCATGGCCCCGCCATCGAAGCGGCGGAAGCGGAACAGGGCCTTGATGAAACGCCCGTTGACGATGTCCTCCTGGAAGAAGATGTCATCGACGAAGAGCTCGGCGTGGCAGTCACCCGCGTCGGCCTGCACGGGCGTACGGGCCTGGCGCACGATCCGGCTGGGCAGGGCCTCCTCGTGAACGGTCACGAGGTAGGGCGTGCCCTCGGCCGCGATCAGATCGCCAAGAGGCAGTTCCCGCAGCAGGTCGGCTTGGTGTTTCGCGGTGAGCGGTTCCTCAGGCAACTGCCGATAGCCCTTGCGGCCATCCACGGCGCCATCCACGAGCCCGCCGTGGAACCACCCATGGTAGCTGGAACGCAGCCCCGAGGAGGGCCAGACATGGAGCGTGCAGGCGGGCGGCGCTTCTGTCGTCGGCGTGGACCCGGACATGGCCTCATCGCCGCCGGTCTGGGGCAGCGAGGCCAGAAGGAAGGCGGCCAACGCCTTCCCGAATAGCGATGATGGCAAGGTAACGTATCTCCCGGGGAGCCCGGTGTGTTCCCTGTTCCACCCGGATTGCCCGCAAGATCACTATTTCCTGGCACGGATTCGCGCAAGAATATTTTTAGCCTGTTAACTAAAGAAATGCCCGGGGGCTGTCCGGGATGCCGATCATGTCGTGGCCTTGGCTGCCCCCTTGATTGCAACGTCAGCCGATCCGGGTGCCTTTCAGCTCCATCGTGCCGAAGAAGCCGGCCTTGATCGTGCCGGTGAGGTCGTCGCCTTCGATGCTGGCCTTGCAGTCGAGGTCGATCTTCATCGGCGAGGTCATCGTCATCTTCCAGGCGATGGTGGTGCCCGAAATGGTGCCGTTCTCAAGCTCCATGGCGCCAAGGTCGCCCGCGATCGTGCCGGTGAAGGTGTCGCCTTCGGGCACGATGGTGAGCACGCCCTTCTGCGTGCCCATCGGCGTCTTCGTGGTGCATTCGTAGCGTCCGGCTACCGACATCGTGTTCTCTCCCTGATCGCTTATTCGCTGTCCGTGGCTGTGGACGGGGCGGGCATGACCTCGATCGGCAGGCCCAGGCTTTCGAGTTGCGGCTCGACCACGGTACGGTCACCGACGACAACGAAGGTCAGTTCGTCCGGTTGCAGGTAGGCCTGCGCGGCCTTGCCGATATCCGCGGCGTCGATGCCCCGGTAGGTCTGCGCGAGCGTCGCGTAGTAGTCCTCGGGGCGACCGAGGCGCTGGTTCATGCGGATCGCGCCATCGACCGCGGCGTTGGTCTCGAACTGGTTGGGAAGGCCCCGGATCGCGCCTTCGGTGACGCGCTGGAGTTCTTCGGCTGTGACCGGCTTTTCGCCGGGAAGCGCGGCCATGTCGGCGCGGATCGCGGCGATGGCATCGCCGGTGCGGTCGGCCTGGACGGGCGCGCGCACGAGCAGGGCGCGGGGGCCTTCGTTCTTCGTGACTCCCGAGTTGACGCCGTAGCTCCAGCCCTTGTCCTCACGGATGTCGGCGTTGAGGCGCGAGAGGAAGCCGCCGCCTAGCACGTCGTTGGCGAGGTCGAGCGCCTCGCCGTTCTTCGCGGTGCCGTCCATGGGCAGGACGCGGCCCGCCATGATCACCGACTGGGGCGAATTGGGCCGGTCGACCAGCAGGATGCGCGCGCGCGCCTGCGGGGTGGCCGCGTCGAGGTGCTTGACGGGCGCCGGGGTCGCGGGCGCCGTCCAGCCGCCAAAGGCGCGTTCGAGGAGCGGTTTCAGCTCGGCCATCGTCACATCGCCCACCACCGTGATGCGGGCCAGATCCGGGCGCAGCCACTTGGCGTGCGCGGCCTTGAGGTCCTGCGGCGTCAGTGCGGCGAGCGAAGCGGCGTCCCCCAGGCCATCGCTGGGCTGGGCATAGGGGTGGGTGCCGTAGAGCGCGGCGCCAAGGGTGCGCTGGGCCAGCGAATTGGGGGAGCTGAGCGCCTGCGACAGTTCGGCCTGCCGGGTTGCCTTGAGGCGCGCGACGTCCTCAGGGGCAAAGGTCGGGTGCAGCAGGATCCCGGCGGCGAGATCGAGCGAGGGGGCGAGGTTGTCGCTCAGCGCGACGAGGTTGAGCACGCTGGCATCGGTGCTGGCGCCGGTCTGGATGGACGCGCCGATGCGCTCCTGCGCTTCGGCCAGCTGGGTCGCATCAAGGCCGTTCGCGCCCTCATCGAGCATGTCGAGCATGAGCGCCTGGGTGCCGGGCGTGTCGAGCGCGTCGGCAGACGTGCCCGCATCGAACTCGATGGTCAGCTGCAGCTTGGGGACCGCGGTGCGGCGCGCGAGGGTGACGGGCACGCCGTTCGAAAGCGTGGCGTGTTCGAGCGTGGGGAAGGCGAGATCGCCGATGGTGCCGAGCGGGGGCGCGGTGCGTTCGGGCGCCGGGGCCAGTTCGGGGGCGGGGGCCTTGTCGTCGGGAGCGGGAGCCGGGGTCGTGTCCTCATCGCCCCAACCGCCCAGCGCGCCGCCATCGAGCGTGCGCTCACCGGGTACGGTGGCGAGCTTGAAGACCGGGCGCGAGAGCCACTTGGCAAGGACGGCACGCACCTTTTCGGGTGTGAGTGCGGCCATGGCTTCGAGGCGTGTCTTGTAGAAGGCGGGATCGCCCGAATAGACCATGCCCTCGGCGAGCGTCGCGCCCTTGCCGGCAAAGCCGCCGACGCGTTCGAGCGCGCCGATCTCGTTCGAGAGGGTGGAGACGACCGCGCGCTTCAACTCGTCCTTGCTCGGCCCTTCCTTCAGGTACGTGGCAAGGACCGCATCGAAGGCGGCTTCGGCTTTGGCGCGCTCGACGCCGGGCTTGACCATCATCGCCATCGAAAGCTGGCTCATCGCCTCGTAGGTCTGCGCGCCGGCGGTGACGCCGACCGCCAGTTCCTGTCCGCGCACCAGCGCGTTGTCGAGGCGCGAGGAGGCAAGGCCGCCCAGGATGTGCATGCCGATCTCGAGCGCGGGGGCGTCGGGATCGTTGAGGCCGGGGCCCGTCCAGGTGCGGGTGAGGCGCAGGACCGGCACCTGGTCGGTGATGTCGCGCGAGGCGCTCTTCTCCAGCGTCACCGCGCCCGCCGTCACCGGGTGGATCGCGGGGCCGCGCGGGATTGCGCCGAACCACTTCTGGACCATCGGCCGCGCGGTCTTCGCGTCGATGTCGCCCGAAAGCACGAGCACGACGTTGTTGGGGCCGTAATGGTCGGTGAACCAGGCGCGCACGTCGGTCAGCGAGGCCGCATCCAGGTCCGCCATCGAGCCGATGGTGCTGTGGCGGTAGGGGTGGCCGACGGGCAGCAGGCCTTCGGAAATCACATAGTCTTCAAGCCCATAGGGCTGGTTGTCGCCCTGCCTCTTCTCGTTCTGGACGACGCCGCGCTGCTGGTCGAGCTTCTCCTGGCTGACCGCCGGGAGCAGGTAGCCCATGCGGTCGCTCTCCATGAAGAGCGCAAGGTCGAGCGCGCCGGTCGGCACGGTCTCGACGTAGTTGGTGCGGTCGTACCAGGTCGAGCCGTTGGTGGGCGTGGAGCCCGCCGCCTCGAGCGGAATGTCGAAGTTGGGCACATTGGCCGAGCCGCCGAAGAAGAGGTGCTCGTAGAGGTGGGCAAAGCCGGTGCGCCCGCGCGGCTCGTTCTTCGAGCCGACCTTGTAATAGGCCGTGACGCCCACGATCGGGGCCTTGCGGTCGGTGTGGACGATAGTGGTCAGCCCGTTTTCGAGCTGGAAGCTCTCGAAGGGGATGTCGACCTTGGCGACGAGCTCTTCGGGGGTGGCCGCGCCCGGTGTAGCGGCAGGCGCGGAGGCTTCGCTCCGGTCGCGGGCCGCAAGCGGCTGCTGCGCGAGGCTGGTGACGAGAAGGGCGGCGGCAAGAGCTCCAAGGCTCGCACGGGTTCCGATACGCATGGCCGCGAAGCTAGCAAAGTTGCCGAGCCGCGCAATCGAAATACGGTGCGGAAAAAGGGCGCGAATTCATCCTCTTTTGCACGGGTGCGCGCGCAAGGACGCGCTTGCCGGGCGGGGGCGGGTCTGCAATCGTTCGCGCACGGGAACACGAACGGCCCAGCGGCCGGAGAGGAGTGGATATGGACCGGGACGCGAAGGCGCCGATGTGGAACCGCCGAGGGCTGCTGCGCAGGGGCGCGGGCTGGGGACTTGCGGGCCTGGGAGCCGGATTGGGTATGGGGCTGGCCTTTCCGGCAAACGCGCAGGGGCTCGGCGGGACGCTGACGGGGCTGCTGGTCCAGGCCAGCGACAGCTCGCTCGACAAGCTGGCGCGGCCCGGCGCGTTCTACGACGACCCGGACGTGCGCATCGACCTGCCGCTGATCGGCGGACTCCTGGGCGGAAAATCCGGCACCAGGGGCGGCTTCGGGCAGGGGCTCGGCGCGATCCTGGGCGCGGGCAGCCCGCTCGATCTCACCGGCGGGCTGGTGCGCGCGGTGAACGATGCGGCGGGCGTCGCGGCGGGGGCGGCCAAGCCGGTCTTCCGCACCGCGATCCGCGACCTCGACGTGACCGACGTTCCGGGCATCGCCTCGCGCTCCGACGGGGCGACGCGCTATCTGCGCACGAGCGCGGGCGAGGAACTGCACGGCGCGCTGCGCCCGCTCGTCGATGATGGGCTCGAAGAGGTCGGCGCCTACCGCCAGCTCGACCGCCTGACGACCTCGTCGCGGCTGGTGAAGAGCGCCGGGCTCACCCGCGACGCGCTGGGCGGCTCGGTGACCGAACAGGCGCTCGACGGGATCTTCGCCTACATCGGCCGCGAGGAGGCGAACCTGCGGGCCGATCCCCTGAAGCCGCTGGGCGGTTTGCTGCGCGGCGTGCTGGGGCAGTAGTAAGTGGATTTTCAAGGGGCCATCGCCCCTTGACCCCCGAACTGTCCAGCGCACCTTTCTCACGCAGCGAGGCGTGCGAGGTGCAGGCTGGCCAACTTTTGGCTGATTTGATCCCGGGCAATTGAATTGGCCGGAAAAGCGCCCAGATAAGGCCATGGAAAATTTTGGTGGGGCACCTCTTGTGTTGCAAAATTGCAACACCATATCCGGGGTGTCAGGAGGCAAAACAGACCATGAATCTCGAAAAGTTCACCGACCGCGCGAAGGGCTTCCTTCAGGCCGCGCAGACCGTGGCCATCCGCAACAACCATCAGCGCATCAGCCCCGAGCACATCGCCAAGGCCCTGCTCGAAGATGGCGAGGGTATGGCCGCGGGGCTGATCCAGCGCGCCGGTGGCAATCCCAAGATCGCGGAAAGTGCGATCGACAAGGCGCTGGCCAGGATGCCCGCCGTGTCGGGCTCGGGCGCGCAGGCGACCCCGGGGCTCGACAACGATGCGGTGCGCCTGCTCGACCAGGCCGAGCAGCTCGCCACCAAGTCGGGCGACAGCTACGTGACGGTGGAGCGCATCCTGCTCGCGCTGGTGCTGGCCGCCACCACCGAGGCGGGCAAGGCGCTGGCCTCGGCCAACCTCAACGCCAAGGCGCTGGAGGGGGCGATCACCGAACTGCGCGGCGGACGCACGGCGGACAACGCCTCGGCCGAAAACGCCTACGATGCGATGAAGAAGTACGCGCGCGATCTCACGCAGGCCGCCAAGGACGGCAAGCTCGACCCGGTCATCGGGCGTGACGAGGAGATCCGTCGCACCGTCCAGATCCTCGCGCGCCGCACCAAGAACAACCCGGTCCTCATCGGCGATCCGGGCGTGGGCAAGACCGCCATCGCGGAAGGCCTTGCGCTGCGCATTGCCAACGGCGACGTGCCCGACAGCCTCAAGGACCGCACGCTGATGGCGCTCGACATGGGCGCGCTGATTGCGGGCGCGAAGTACCGGGGCGAGTTCGAGGAGCGTCTGAAGGCCGTGCTCGACGAGGTGAAGGGCGCCGAAGGGCAGATCATCCTGTTCATCGACGAGATGCACACGCTGATCGGCGCGGGCGCCTCGGAAGGCTCGATGGATGCGGGCAACCTCCTGAAGCCCGCGCTCGCACGCGGCGAACTGCACTGCATCGGCGCGACCACGCTCGACGAATACCAGAAGTACGTCGAGAAGGACGCGGCCCTCCAGCGCCGGTTCCAGCCCGTCTTCATTGGTGAGCCCACGGTCGAGGACACCGTCTCGATCCTGCGCGGCATCAAGGAGAAGTACGAACTGCACCACGGCGTGCGCATCACCGACGGCGCGCTGGTGGCGGCCGCGACCCTCTCCAACCGCTACATCACCAACCGCTTCCTGCCCGACAAGGCGATCGACCTCATGGACGAGGCCGCGAGCCGCATCCGCATGGAAGTGGAGAGCAAGCCGGAAGAGATCGAGAAGCTCGACCGCCGCATCATCCAGCTCAAGATCGAGGAGCAGGCGCTCGCCAAGGAGAACGACAGCGCGTCCGCCGACCGTCTCGTCACCTTGCGCGAGGAGCTGGCGAACCTCGAACAGCAGTCGAGCGAGCTGACCACCCGCTGGCAGAACGAGCGCGACAAGATCGCGGCGGAAGGCAAGATCAAGGAGAGCCTCGACAAGGCACGCACCGATCTCGACCAGGCGCAGCGTTCGGGCGATCTCGCCCGTGCGGGCGAGCTGTCCTACGGCACCATCCCCTCGCTGGAACGCCAGCTGGCCGAGGCGCAGGCCCAGTCGGCCAACGCGCTCCTGCGCGAGGAAGTGACCGAGGACGACATCGCGGGCGTGGTGTCGAAGTGGACCGGCGTGCCGGTCGACAAGATGCTGGAAGGCGAGCGCGAGAAGCTCCTCAAGATGGAGGAAGTGCTGGGCAAGCGCGTGATCGGGCAGCGCCAGGCGGTGCAGGCCGTCTCCAAGGCGGTGCGCCGTGCGCGCGCCGGTCTGCAGGACCCCAACCGTCCGCTCGGCTCGTTCCTGTTCCTGGGCCCCACGGGCGTGGGCAAGACCGAGCTCACCAAGGCGCTCGCCGAATTCCTGTTCGACGATGACAGCGCGATGGTGCGCATCGACATGTCCGAGTTCATGGAGAAGCACGCGGTCGCCCGCCTGATCGGCGCGCCTCCGGGCTACGTGGGCTACGAGGAAGGCGGCGTCCTGACCGAGGCCGTGCGGCGCCGTCCCTACCAGGTCGTGCTCTTCGACGAGGTGGAAAAGGCGCACCCCGATGTCTTCAACGTCCTGCTGCAGGTGCTCGACGACGGGCGCCTGACCGACGGGCAGGGACGCCAGGTGGACTTCACCAATACGCTCATCATCCTGACCTCGAATCTGGGCAGCCAGTTCCTGACGCAAATCGAGGACGGCAAGGACGTCGAGAGCGTCGAGCCCCAGGTGATGGACGTGGTGCGCGGGCATTTCCGGCCTGAGTTCCTCAACCGTCTCGACGAGGTCATCATGTTCCACCGGCTGGGCCAGGACCACATGGGACCGATCGTCGATATCCAGGTGGCGCGGGTGCAGAAGCTCCTCAAGGACCGCAAGATCGTGCTCGACCTGTCGGACGCGGCCAAGGCCTGGCTGGGCCGGGTGGGCTACGATCCGGTCTATGGCGCGCGGCCTTTGAAGCGCGCGGTGCAGAAGTACCTGCAGGACCCGCTCGCCGAGAAGCTACTGGCGGGCGAGATTCCCGACGGGTCACACCTGGCCATCGGCGATGGCGACGGGGCACTGACGATCACGGTTGAGTAAGAAGGGAGATTCAAGGGGCCATCGCCCCTTGGACCCCCAGACTGTCTATCGCACCTTTCTCTTCTGACCCAAAAGAAAGGGCCCCGGGATCGCTCCCGGGGCCCTTTTCGTTGTGCCGTGCGGCGCGGCTATCAGAAGCGCGCGGTCACGCCGACCTTGTAGTAACGGCCCATGAAGCCGCTCCAGTAGGTGTCGAGGCCGCCACCGGCGGGTGCCGGGTAGGGCGCGTTGGTGTCGAACACGTTGTCGACCATCAGGCGCAGGGTGTAGTCCTCGTTGATGTCGTAGCTGATCGAGCTGTTGACGAAGGCCACCGCCGGACGGGTCGGGTACTCGTAGGTGTTCGCCGAAGCGTCGGGATCGCGCTCGGCCTTCCCGATGTACTGCACCTGCGTGTAGGCCGTGAAGGGCCCGTTCATGTAGCTGGCGTTCACCGTGAACTGGTGCTTCGAGTAGCCGATGCTGCCACGCGAAGTGGAGAGGTCACCCGTGCCGATGCGCGTTTCAAGCGTATCGATGTACTGGTACGAGGCGCCCAGCTGGATCGCGCTGTTGGCGCCCAGGAACGGGGTTTCGGTGAAGTAGTGCAGTTCGCCGATCAGGCCCTTGTACTTGTACGAGGCCGCGTTGAGGTAGCCGGTGCGGATGAATTCCACCTGGCCGTCCGCATCGCGGTCGATCTGGTCACAGGCCGCGCTCGGGAAGCTGGTCGCATCGTAGCAGGCTTCCAGCGTGCCGTCGGCATCAACGCTGACGATCGCGTTCTTCAGGTTCACGCTGACCCAGTCCACCGCGAGCGAGAAGCCGGGCAGGAAGGTCGGGGTGAAGATACCGCCGATGGTCCAGCTGTCGGCGGTCTCGTTCTCGAGGCTGGTGTTGCCCGAAAGCGAGCCACGCGAGGTGAAGTCGACGATGTTCGAGGTGAAGTCGGCGGGAAGACCGTCGGCCGCACAGTTCGCCGCACGGTTGGCCGGGTTGGGGCCTGCGGTGATGAAGCGTGCATCGCACGGATCGTCGGCGGTGGTGAAGATCTGGCTCGTCGGGTTGTAGAGCTCGGTGATCGCGGGCGCGCGGATCGAGCGCGTGAAGTTGCCGCGAATGCCGAAGTCCTTGAGGAAGTTGACCTTACCACCTGCGGTCCAGGTGAGGTCGCCGCCCGCCAGCGAGTTGTCGACGTAGCGCCCGGCGCCGTGCAGCTCGGCCGAGTACAGGAACGGAACGTTCATGTCGGGCGAGATGAGCGGAACCTGGAGTTCGCCGAAGACTTCGTTGGTGTGGTAGCTGCCGCGGACCGGATCGATCGGGATCGAGCGGCCGTACTGGGTGCGCGCGCCATCGGGATCGTTGGGGTCGACCGCGCCGTAGAAGAAGGCGCCCGGATCGAAGTCCGACTTCTCGTTGCGGTGCTCGTAGCCCAGCGCGAAGCCGACGCCGCCTGCGGGCAGGTCGAACAGCGTGCCGGTGATGTCGGCGGTGACCATCCACTGCTCGTTGAGCGCGGTGGGGTGCGCGGTCGTGGTGATGTACTCACCCACTTCCGGACCGTTCTGGTTGCCGAACGGGTTGAACGGGACACAGGTGGCCGAACCGGTCTGGATCGGCGAGTTGGTGTAGCCGTCCTGGCAGCCGGCCAGCGCGTTCTCGAAGTTCTGCTGAACCAGCTCGCGGCTCGAACCGCGGGTCTTCGAACGGCCGTAGTTGCCGATCACTTCCCAGGAGATGTCGCGGCCCGCGACGTTGAAGTCACCCTCAAGACCGCCGGTGATGCGGTAGAGTTCCACCGTCGAGCTGCCACGGCCCGAGACGAGGTCGGTGTTGGCACGGCCCAGGTAGAACACGTCCTGGCCCTCGGGCAGCTGCGCGGCAATGGTCTGGCGCGCGGCATCGCTGAGGAACGGGTTCGACAGCGGGATGATGAGGTTGCCGTCGGGATCGCCCGCGTCGCCGAACAGCCAGGTGTTGTAGACCGGCTGGGTGCGCAGTTCGGTGCCCTTCGAGCGGGCGTAGTTGAAGTCGACCGTGGCCTTGATGCCGTCGGTCAGCTCGTAGTCGGCGTGGGCGTAGCCCAGGTAACGCTCGACCGGCGAAAGCAGGTTCGAGAGCGGGACCAGGCTCATGCCGTTGCCGCCCGCCGACGCGGTGGCGCCGTGCACGGTGCCGAAGTCGATCGGGGCGAGGTTGCCGTTGCGGTCGAAGCCGAGCGTGTTGCCCTGCGCGTCGAGGATGCCGTAGTTGAGGCCCGGCGCGCCGAGCGGGCCGAGATCACCGGGGATGATGTCGATGGTGGTGGGCAGGCCGTAGGGGCTCAGCGCCGGGATGCGACGATCCTCGATGATGACCTGGCTGTAGGGCGAATCCTCGATCGGCGAGGTGTAGAACAGGCCCGCCGCGGTGCGCTTGCGCGCCTCGTAGGTCATGCCCTCGGTGCGGTTGTACTCGAACGCGCCCACGATGTGGCCACGCCCGCCACCGAAGCTGGTGCCCGCCAGCGCGCCAAGGCGGTGGTTGGCGCCGTCACCGCGCTTGGACAGGCCAGTCTGCGCGTTGAGCTCGATGCCCTCGTAGTCCTGCTTGAGCAGGATGTTGACGGTGCCCGCGATCGCGTCGGCGCCGTAGATCGGTGCGCCGCCCACGGCGATGGTCTCGATGCGGTCGAGCGCGAGGGTCGGCAGCGTGTTGAGGTCGACCTGCGAACCGGCGGCGGAGGGGCCGAAGATCGAGGCGGTGTTCGAGCTGACGAAGCGGCGGCTGTTGACGAGGGTCAGCGTGCGCTGCGAGCCCAGGCCGAAGAAGTTGATGAAGCTCTGGCCCGAACCGAAGCTGCCGCCCTGGCCGCCCGTGGGGCTGGCGCCGGGGGTGCCGAAGGCGGGAACCGTGCTCAGCGCGTCGGCGATGTTGGTGAGGCCGCGCTTCTGCAGAAGCTCGCTGTCGATGATGATCGACGGCTCGTAGGTGTCGGCGTTGGTGCGCGCGATGCGCGAGCCGGTCATCACGATGATCTCTTCGCCGACGATCTCGGCAGCGGGTGCGGTGCTATCCTGCGCGAGGACGGGGGTGGCGCTCAGCGCAACGGTCGTCAGACACGTCGCCCCGATCAGCGCGGTGCGCATGATGTTGGTCTTCAATGGTTTGCCCCTTGTTTTACACACACGCTGCGGGCGCTCGCCGGCACCGTGCGGTGCTGGGTCGGCAAGCGAAACGGAGTAGGAGGGCTACCCCCTCGCAGCGTCGGGGGCAGGGATCGCGCCGATGGCGCTCCGGGGCAACTCCTAAGACAGTTGACTTAGAACATTTCATAAGTGGTGTAATAAAGTTGCCACACTCGGGTGGTTAGCAGTGTGCTGTACTGCCCATTTTGTGTTTCTGAATGTACAAACTGTGCAACTTTACGCATCGCTGTGCGTTTTATGGCGGGTTTTGTTGCACGCGCGCGAAATCTTCATGGGCGGCCAGCCTCCCGCCGCGTACGCGAGCGGCTGCCCGTCAGCGCACGCGGTGCGCCTTGACCCCCATGTGGCCGTTGAGCCGCATCCAGTAGGTGCCAAAGGCCGCCGCCTCGAATTCCACGCTGTCGCCCACCTTGGGGGCCGATGCGCTGCGGCGCTTGGTGGTGGTTTCCCAGACCGCATCGGCCTCGGCAATGGTCACGCGGTAGTAGCCGCGCGGAAGGCCCTCGACCTTCGTGATCGTCGAGACGAGGGTGTCCTCGTCGCCATCGCGGGCTTCTTCCTCGCTGTCCGCTTCGGCGGTTTCGGCCTTGGCGCTGCGGGTCTTGGAGAAGATCCCGATCTCGGGCACGGCAAAGCCATAGAGCGAACGGCGCACCTGGCGGGCCTCGTCCTCGTCGACGATGGCAACCGCGCCGGTATCGCTCGCCGCCAGGAGCGCGGCGCTCTCCCGGTCAAAGCAGGCGAGGCGCGCGGCATCGTCACCCAGCGCGCGGCACTGGGCAAGCCCGCGCAGCGCGGCGGGCGGCTCGCCGCTCTCCTGCGCACCTGCGGCCAACGGCGTCAGGGCCAGAGCGGCGCCGAGCGCGGCGGCCAGCGTGACAGGCGTCGCGAAGGGCGTGGGCAGGCGCTTGGTGCGGGCAGGACGGGAGGTCTTGGCAGCCATCGGTCTTCAGGTCTCCTCGGCACGCGTGGCGGTGCTTGACGCCGAACATAGCAGCGGCCTGGGCAAAATGAAAAGGCGCATCATGTCGCGGAAAACGCGCCGGAAACGCTCAGGCCGGGACAGGTCCTGTGCGCATCCATCCGGTGACCGCATAGCGCCGGTTGGGGGCCGCGCGGGTCACTTCGCTGACCGAATGGGCCTGGCCGACGCGGATGAGGTCGAGCGTGTTGAAGGCAGGCACGGCGATGCGTCCACTCTGGCCTGCGTCATGGAGCAGCAGCAGTCCGCCCCATTCCGCGCGCCAGGCCGGATTGAGGCCCAGCACGTAGGCGGCATGGCGCCGTTTGCCCGCCACCGCATCGTCGTGCGCGGTAAGAAAGTCGCCCGGCGCATAGGCGGTCCCTTGCGCGTCGGCGAAGGTAAGCGCCCCCTCGCCGGTGACCGCGCCCAGCAGCGCGCTTACGGGCGCCGAGGACATCCAGGTCGCGAAGCGGGCGAGCGTATCGGAGCTTTTCGCCCGCGCTTTGGCGCTGTCGGGGACGCGCAGGGCCTCGTAGCGAAACTGGAAGCCGCTGCGCGCGCCCGCGTAGACCGCATCGTCCATCGCCTTGGCCTGTTCGGGCGAGAAGCTCTTGCGGGTGGGCCGGTCGAGCTCGAAGCTCTTGTCGCCGCTGTTGATGACCTGGACCCAGTCCTCGCGGGCGCGCAGTTCGCGCCAGAGCGCCTCGGCGCAACTCTCTTCCAGGAAATCCGTGAGGCGGGTGTGGCCGCCTTGCGCGAACTGGTCGGCGGCCGCCTTCGTGTCGAGAGCGGGATTGAGCGTAAAGGTCAGGGACATGGCAGGGTGCGCGGCTTCGTCTGTGATTTCCATCAATGCACATCGCCGGGCGGCTTGGGAAAGACGCGGTGCCTGTGCTACTTGCGGAGCCACGATGACGCTATCCCTCTTCGAGATCAATCCCGCGCTCGACCGCGCGGCCCTTCGCGCGAAATTCCTGGAGCATGGCCGGGTGCAGGTGCGCGATTTCCTGAAGCCCGAGGCCGCGCAGACGATCCGCGGCGTTCTGGAAAGGGAGACGCCCTGGGGCCTTGCCTGCCAGGCCGGGGAGGAGCCGCACACGACGCTGCGCCCCGAACAGATCCAGGCGATGCGCCCTGAGGAGCGGCAGGCGCTGGCGCAGAAGATCTACGGCGCGGCGGCCCGGGGCGAATACGCGGTGCGCTTTGCCAACTACCCGATGCTCGAAGCCTACCTTCAGGGCTGGGACCGCAACGGCCCGCTCGCGCTCCTGCTCGAACACATCAACGATGCACCCTTCCTGCAGCTGGCGCGCGATATCTGCGGCATCCCGGAGCTGCGCAAGGCCGACGCGCAGGCGACCCTGTTCGCGCCGGGTGACTTCCTGGGGCCCCACACCGACAGCCACGTCGCCGAAGGCTGGCGCGTCGCCTACGTGATGAACTTTGCGCCAGCGGACTGGCATCCCGACTGGGGCGGCTATCTCCACTTCCTTGATGAGGATGGCGATGTGGTCGAGGGCTGGCGCCCGCGCTTCAACGCGCTCAATCTGCTGCGCGTGCCGCAAAGCCACATGGTGAGCTATGTCGCGCCCTTCGCGCCCGCACGGCGTCTGGCCATCACCGGCTGGCTGCGCGACCGGTGAGCGCGCCGCTCGACATGGCGCGCATCGGCCAGTTGCGCGAAGCCGCGCTCAGCGCCGAGAAGGCGGGGCGCGCGGGCGAGGCGCAGGGCCTCTTCGATGCGGCGCTCGCGCTGGCACCCAGGGAGCCCCGGCTGCTCAACAGCGCCGGGGGCAGCGCGCTGCGGCTGGGCGATACGACACGCGCCGAGGCGCTCTATGCGCGCGCCTGCAAGGCCGCGCCGGGGGAGCTGGAATACGCGGTCAACCACGCCATCGTGCTCGAACAGCTGGACCGCGCGGGCGAGGCGGTGCGGCTCCTCCGGGGGCTTGAGGCGAAGGGGCGCCACGACGCGCGCTACTGGTCGACGCGCGGTTCGGCCGAGCGGGCGAGCGGCGATCTGGCCGCGGCCTCGGCCAGCTACGAGGCGTGCCTGGCCCTTAACGCGGGGCATGTGCGCGGCCTGCATGGACGTGCGCGCATCGCGCTCGAACGCGGCGAGGGGGATGCGAGCGCGCGCTACGCCAAGGCGCTCGCGGTCAACCAGGGCGATGCGAACCTGTGGCTGGGCCGCGCGATGGCGCTGGAAGCCGAAGGCCAGTTTGCCGAGGCGCGCCAGATCGCCGATGCGCTCTCGGCGCAGATGCCCGGCTGGCTCGATGTGCACCGCTACCTGGCCGAACTGCGCCTCAACACCGAGGAGGGTGCGCTTCAGGACGGGCGCTTTGCCGACCACTACGCGGCGGCCAGCCGCGCGCTGCCGGGCAACGCCGGGCTCGCGCTGGCCTGGGTTGGCGCGCTGAGCGGCGCGGACTGCACGGTCGAGGCGCACGCTGTGGGCGAGGATGCTCTGGCCCGCATGCCCGAGGACCCCGACGTGCGCGTGGCCGCCGCAAGCGCGGCGAGCGCGGCGCGCGATCTCGCGCGGGCCGATGCGCTCTTTGCCGATCTGCCCGCGCGTGAGGGCGCTGCCGGCGTGCTCGCCCGGGTCGAGGAAGCGCGCCACCGCCTGCGCTGCCGCGACCCGGAACGCGCCGAGGCGCTGCTGGCGCGCGCGCTGGACGACGCGCCCCACGATGTCTCGGGCTGGGGGCTGCGCTCGCTGGCCTGGCGCATGCTGGACGACCCGCGCGAGGAATGGCTCCACGGCCAGCCGAACATGGTGCGTCGCCTGCCGCTCGCCATCTCCGATGCCCAGTGGGACGAGATCAAGGCGCTGCTCCACGCGCTGCACGAAACCTCCTTCGTGCCGGTCGGCCAGTCGGTGCGCGGCGGCAGCCAGACGCGCGGTGGGCTCTTCGCACGCACCGAGGCGCCGCTGAATGTCCTGCACGATGCGATTCTGGAGGTGATCGAGACCTACCGGGCGGGCCTGCCCCCGTGCGACCCCGGCCATCCGCTGCTCGCACGGCGCGACGAGAAACTGGCCATCGCAGGCTCGTGGTCGGTGCGGCTGGGGCCGGGCGGACGCCACACGGTCCATATCCACCCCCAGGGCGTGCTCTCCTCCGCGCTCTACATCGACCTGCCGCCACTTGCCGAGGATGCCCCCGGCGCAGGCTGCCTCGAAGTGGGCGGCGCGCCGCCCGAAATGGGCCTCGACCTGCCCCCGCGCCAGATCGTGCCCCCGCTCGAAAAGCACCTGACGCTCTTCCCCAGCACGCTCTTCCACGGCACCGCGCCGTTTGCGCAAGGAAGGCGCATGACCGTGGCTTTCGACGTGGCGGTGCGGAGCTAAGGCTTACAGAGCTTTCGAGAAGGGCAGGGGAAAGGAAGAAGGAATTCCGAGGGCCATTGCCCTCGGGCTCCCCATACTGTCTGGCGCACCTTTCGCGCGCCGCTGTAGCGCAGAGAGGTGAGGTCGCTCATTCTGGGGGCAAGGCGCGATGGCCCCTTGAGAAGAGGTCTTTCCAGTCTCCTTCGTTCGCTGTTCCCGATCAGGGACCGAAGGCCGCGCGTACACATTCGGCATCGGTTGGAACATCTGAAGTGGGGGAAAGCGGACGCGTACCTCCTCACCCTTGTTGGCCTTGGCTAGTTGCCAGCTGACGTGGCGTGATCCGTTCCCGGCCGTAGCTTCTTCCATGCCGGACCAACCTCCTCGATGCTGTCCGTCCAGATAATTCCACGAAACCCGTGAGGAATGGCGGCAAGATCAGCGGGGTCAGTAATACCAGGTGCACCATTTTCGCTTTGCACATCGCCAAGCAATATAACCTGAGTGTTGGAAGCCGACATCCTTTGAAGGAAACGATTGGGCCAGCCCCAGTAGAAGTTGCGCCATGCGATCGGCACGGCGATTACGCCGTCCTTGCATTCGGAAGGGACAGAGCCGGACCAGCCCAGCTTCTCATAGGCAATCGTGCAGGACTTCAAGGAAGCTTTGGAGAAAGCCCATCCGTCGGAAGTCAACTCTCGCCAGACACGGATCGGGCGCTCGTGACCGTAGACCATGATCTGTCGGCCAATGTCGATGTCGTGAGCCGTCAGGTAGGCGAATAGCTGCTCAGCTTCGCGAGAGGAACGGCTCTTGATGTTCAGGAGAAAGCGTCGATCGGGAAACGCCTCCAAGATTTCTGACAGGCTTGGCATCATCCCTATGCCTTCCCCCCGGAACGGGTATGACTTCCCGCCATCGGCCGTATAGCCCCAGCCTATATCCAGCGCTTTCAGCTCTGGCATCGAATGATCGCGGGTGACCCCGGTCCCATTGGTCCGACAATCGAGCGTCCAATCGTGAAAGACGGCGAAGTCACCATCCCTCGTCGGATGGATATCGATTTCCAGAATATCCGCGCCCCTGTCGAAACTGGCAGCGATCGACGGGATCGTATTTTCCAGCAGGCGATTGGTTGGCGGGAAAATACGCGTTGCCGTGCAACTCTCTTTGTCGATACCGGCTCTGTCATAAAGCTGATGCACCCCGCGATGGGCAAGCAGCAACGGTCGCCCTTCGGGGCTTGGTGCAAGCCATGACGCATTGGCGAAGTAAATCGCCATGACCACTATCAAGACGACGGCAACGCTTGATCGGAATATGAGTTTCGAGCGCGACTTTCCCTGCACGACGCCCCTACCTCAGTACGACTGAAAGGCTATAGCTTTAGAGAAGTCCTGAGATGAACGCATCCATTTCCTGAAAGAGGAATTGCGAATATCCCAAAGGAATGAAACTGGTCGTTCGCAGACCGGAAGCTTTTTTCGCGGCGAAGGGCTTGGCTCATGCTTCGCGAATGGCTGCTCGCGAGCAATGGAATTGAGGTGCTGGACGGGAATGTAGGGGCGTTGTCGGCCGTGATCGGCCTCGTGCGCTGTGCTCGACAGTTTGGGGAGCCCGAGGGCGATGGCCCTCGGAACATCTACCTTCTGGTTTCTGTCTCAGTCCTTCTCGCCGAACAGGCGGCAGGCGACGGCGTCGAGGCGGCGGACAAGGGCGGGGTCGCGCGCGTCGGGCGCGGTGATGAGTGCGTATTCGAGCGCGGTGTCGATGCCCACCGGCTCGCGCCGTTCGGGCAGCCCCCTGGCCAGTTCGCGCACGGTCTTGCGCGCGATTTCGGCGTTCTTGTGCATGACTTCGAGCACGTGGCTGACTTCCACGCCCTCTTCCTCCTCGCGCCAGCAGTCGTAGTCGGTGACCATGCCCAGCGTGGCGTAGGGGAGTTCGGCTTCGCGGGCGAGGCGCGCTTCGGGCATCGCGGTCATGCCGATCACATCGGCGCCCCAGGCCTGGTACATCCGGCTTTCCGCGCGGCTGGAGAACTGCGGGCCTTCGATGCACACGTAGGTGCCCGTGGTGTGGACGTGGCCGCCCGCCAGGCTCGCGGCCTCGCCCAGCGCCTCACGCAGGCGCGCGCAAGTGGGATCGGCCATCGAGACATGGGCGACGAGGCCGGTGCCGAAGAAGCTGTTGGTGCGCTGGCTGGTGCGGTCGATGAACTGGTCGACCATGACCATGTGCCCGGGCGCCATGTCCTCGCGCAGCGAGCCGATCGCCGAAAGCGAAACGACGTCGGTGACGCCGCAGCGCTTGAGGACGTCGATATTGGCGCGGTAGTTGATCTCGGACGGCGGGATTGCGTGGCCCGCGCCGTGGCGGGCGAGGAACGTGAAGCGCACGTTGCCGATACGTCCGGTGGTGACCGGGCCGGAGGGTTTGCCGAAGGGGCTGGCGACCTCGATCTCCTGCGCGTCCTCCAGTTCGATACCGGCCGCAAGACCCGATCCGCCAAGGACCCCGATGTGCCAGAACGGCGATTTTTCAGCGCGCAAGGATACCTGCCATGATGATGTCGAGAGTGTGTTCGCGATAGCGGTCGCGCAGGGTCTCGGTCAACGTGTCCTGGTCGAAGCAGTGCTTGAGCACCAGGCGCGCCGAGAAGAAGCGGTCGGCCGCCCCGGTCACGGTGAAGTAGAAAAGCTGCGGGTCGGTGGGGCGGAAGACCCCGGCCGCTACGCCGTCGCCGATCAGGCTTTCATAGGCGCGGTACATCGGTGACAGGTAACAGTCGGCGATGCGGCGTGCCTCGGTATCGTCGCTCTCGCGGATGACGCGCATGGTCAGGCGGTTGAGGTAGGGCACCTCGTAGAAGGTGTCGACGACCTTGAGGATATGGCGCCGCAGCTTGGCCTCGGGCGCCCAGCCGTCCTTGGCGACCAGCGCGTCGACCGAGGTGACGATGGCTTCCCAGTCGCGGTCGAGGAGGGCCTTGAGCAGCCCCGCCTTGTTGCCGAAGTAGTACTTTACCAGCGCGGAATTGAGGCCTGAGCGCAGCGAGAGTTCGGAGAGCGAGATGTCGATGACATCGCCGTCGCGCATGATCGCGCTGGCCGTGTCGAGCAGCAGCGCCCGCGCGCCCGGAGGGGCATTGAGATCCTGTTTGTCCGCCATGTCCTTGCCCTTCCTCCCTCCGGCCGCATGGTGCAAGCCCTTTTGCGTGCTCTCTTTTTCTGCTTGGCTTTTTACTTCGGTCCCATGCGCACCGCGCCGTCGAGACGGATCGTGGCGGCGTTGAGGTAGTCGTTCTCGGCGATGAACAGCGCGAGGCGCGCGTATTCCTCGGGCTGGCCCAGGCGCTTGGGGAAGGGGACGGCCGCGCCCAGCGCGTCCTGCACGGCCTCGGGCATGCCCGCGACCATCGGCGTTGCAAAGATGCCGGGCAGGATCGTGTTGACGCGGATGCCGTCGGCCATGAGGTCGCGCGCGAGGGGCAGCGTCATCGCCGCCACCCCGCCCTTGGACCCGGCGTAGGCGGCCTGGCCGATCTGTCCGTCCTCGGCCGCGATCGAGGCGGTGTTGATGAGGACACCGCGCGCGCCGTCCGGCCCTTGCGGGGGCAGCGCGGTCATGCCCTGTGCGGCATGACTGCAACACCGGAAGGTCCCGACGAGATTGATCGCGACCGCCGCCTCGAACAGCGCCATGTCGTGGCGCGTGCGCGCCCCGCTTTCCCGGTCGCGCCCGACGGTGCGTGCGGCCGGCGCGATCCCGGCGCAGTTGACCAGGATCCGCTCCTGCCCGTTGGCCGCGCGGGCCTTGGCAAACCCTTGCGCGACGCTCTCCTCATCGGTGACGTCGACCACGCAGGGGACGGCTCCGATTTCCGCGGCCAGCGCGGTGACAGCCTCGGGATTGCGGTCGAACAGGGCGACCTTCACACCCCGCGCCCGCAAGGCGCGGGCGGTGGCGGCGCCCAGGCCCGAGGCCCCTCCGGTGACGATAGCTGCAGCATCCTCTGCCAGTTTCATGGCCTGTGATTCCCTTCTTTGGCTCGCACCATTTTGCCCTTGCAGCATGGGCGGCAGGGGCACCGTTGCATTCTTGCAATCGGCTTGATCCGGGTGCGGCTTGTTTAACCGCGTGATTAAGTCGGGGGGGCGGAAGGGTCAATCGCGCTCGGCGGAATGTCGGCACTAAGCAACAAGATTTCACGATCATGTGATTTTTCGAAAGATGGTCTCCTGTAAACCGAGCGCATGCGCACTTGTCGTGCGGGGGTGCGATGCGGTGGAAATCGACCGACAAAACGCCAGCAACAATCGGCGACCACAGCGATGTTGCAACAAGGCAACAGGCGTCGCGTCATTTTTCCGTCATGCACAACATGGGATTGAAAGGCGCCCCTGAGAACGCAACAAAACTGACGCATGGCGGTCCTGCGCGCAACGCGTGTTGGACCACCGGCATCCGGGTCACCTGGCAGGATTGGTCACGCACCTGTCGGGAGATCTGAAGCAACAAGGGACACACAACTAGTGAAAACACACCTGAAGAAGGCCGCGCTGATCAGCGCGACGAGCCTGACCGCGGCGGCGGCTCTGGTCTCGACGAACGCCTATGCCCAGACCGGGCCGGCCGAGGCGTCCGAGCCCAGCGGCGAGATCATCGTCACCGGTTCGCGCATTGCGCGCCGCAACGTGGAATCGGCAGCTCCTGTTGCCGTCGTCGACAGCGAAGAGTTCGCCCTGTCGGGTGCGGTGAACGTCGAAAGCGTCATCAACACCCTGCCGCAGGTCATTCCGGGCACCACCTCGTTCTCGAACAACCCGGGTGGCGGCGTTGCGACGCTCAACCTGCGCGGTCTGGGTTCGGCCCGTACCATGGTGCTCGTCAACGGCCGTCGCTGGATGTTCTACGATACCCAGCAGATCGTCGACCTCAACACCATCCCCTCGTTCCTGATCGAGTCGGTCGACGTGGTGACCGGCGGTGCTTCGGCCGTGTACGGTTCGGACGCGCTTGCAGGTGTCGTCAACTTCCGCCTCAAGGACGTGCAGGGCCTTGAAATGGGTGCGCAGTACGGTGTCACCAGCCGTGGCGACGGCCAGCGCCTGACTGCCAACTTCGCCTTCGGCGGCGAATTCGCCGACGGCCGCGGCCACGCCACCGTCTATGGCGAATACTACGACCGCAAGGACGTCTTCGCCGGTGCCCGCAAGTTCTCGGAAAACGTGAACTGGGACGACTACGAAGGTAACATCGTCCCAGGCGGCTCGGCCACGACCCCGCAGGGCCGCTTTACCTCGGTCCTCCCGACTTCCTCGGACGATCCGACCGCGCAATTGTGCCCGACCGGCAATATCTTCTGCTCGCCTGGCGCCTTCTACGAAACGCCCGGTTCCAGCCGTCCTCGCACCGCGAGCGACCTTTATAACTACGGTCCCGTCAACTACCTGATGGTTCCGCAGGAACGCTACCTGATGGGTGGCTACGCGGACTACGAATTCTCGGACGGCCACACCGCCTACGCCGAAGTCTCGTTCGTCAACAACCGCGTTGCCAACGAGCTCGCCGCCACCCCGGTGACCGGCACGTTCAACATCGACGTGGCGACGGCCTCGCAGTTCATCTCGGCTGCCGATGCGGCTGCGATGAACCAGCTCGACACCGATGGTGACGGTCTGGTCCGCATGTCGGTGACCCGCCGTACCGCCGAAGTGGGCGCGCGCAACTCGCTCGACGAGCGCAACGCCTTCCGCGTCCTGCTCGGTGCGCGTGGTGAAATCACCAGCAACATCAACTACGATGCGTACTACATGTTCGCGCGTACGCGGAACTCGAACATCCAGACCGGCAACGTGTCGCGTTCGGCCTTCCAGGCTGGCCTCGATGGCACCGGGACGGACATCAACATCTACGGCCCGGGTACCCTGACCCAGGAGATGGTGGATGCGATCTCGATCACCGCGCAGAACACCGAGATCTCGACCCTGCAGGTTGCCTCGGGCGTGATCAGCGGTTCGCTGTTCAACACCGGCATGAGCCGCGATGATATCGGCTTCGCGATCGGTGCGGAATACCGCCGCGTTTCGTCGGAGTTCATCCCCGACACCGCGCTCTCCTCGGGTGACGTGATCGGCTTCAACGCCGGTAACCCGACAGAGGGTGCCTACGATGTGAAGGAAATCTTCGGCGAGCTGCGTCTCCCGCTGGTCACCGACACGCCCGGCATCTACCGCCTCGAACTGTCGGGCGCCGTGCGCTACTCCGACTACTCGCTCGGCGCCGTGGGCGGCGTGTGGGCCTATGCGGGTGGCATCGAATACGCGCCGATTCCCGACGTGACCTTCCGTGGTCAGTACCAGCGTGCGGTTCGTGCACCGAACGTCCAGGAACTGTTCGGTGGTCTCGCCCAGGGCTTCCCGGGTGCAACCGACCCGTGTTCGTCGCGTCAGCCGGCCGAAAACCGCACTGATGTCGTGCGCGATCTCTGTATCGCCACCGGTGTTCCGTCCTCCGCGGTGTTCACCGCGGCCGTACAGCCCAACTCGCAGATCCAGGGCCTGTTCGGCGGCAATCCGAACCTTCAGGAAGAAACCTCCGACTCCTGGACGGCCGGTGTGGTCGTGACCCCGACCTTCTTCCCCGGTTTCACCGCCACGCTGGACTGGTACAAGATCAAGGTCGATGGCGCGATCGGTGACTACGGCGGCGGTCTGAGCAACACGCTCAATCTGTGCTACAACGTCTTCCAGGACATCAATAACGAGTACTGCCAGGCAATCATCGGTACCCGTAACGCCAATGGTATCATGGACGGCGAGAACGTTCCCTCGATCCTCGCGGCCAACACCGGTGGTCTGAAGGTTCAGGGTCTCGACTTCGAGCTGAGCTACATCACCAGCCTCGGCGGTGGTCTACTCAGCGAAGATGCGCGGATTTCGTTCAACTTCCTCGGCAACTACACGATCGACAACATCTACATCCCGGTCGCGAGCAACCCCGAGGAACAGTACCAGTGCGCCGGAGCCTTCGGCAATCTGGCCTGCGGTACGCCCACGCCGAAGTGGAAGTGGACCTCGCGTCTGAGCTTCATCGACGGCCCGCTCACCACCAGCCTGCGCTGGCGCCATGTGGGTGCGGTCAAGGATGACGATGACACGACCCCCTATGCGGTGGAGCGTCTGAGCTCGTACGACCAGTTCGACCTCACCTTCTCGGCCGACGTGACCGAGAACTTCTCGCTGACCGCAGGTGTCAACAACCTGTTCGACAAGCAGCCGCCGACGATGGGCGACAACCAGCAGCAGACCAACACCTGGCCGGGTGTCTACGACGTGCTGGGCCGCGACTTCTTCATCTCGGGCCGCATGACCTTCTAAGGTCTGCAACCGGGACGAAAGTCCACGCGAATTGGGGGCGCCGGGCATCTGTCCGGCGCCCCTTTTTCATGGGTATGAGGAAGGTCGGGGCCGAGGGCCGTAGCCCTCCGGCTGCCCGAATTGCCAACCTCACCCTTCGCGCGCTGCGGTGGTTGCGAAAGGTGAGGTTGCCCGTTTCGGGGTCAAGGGGCGATGGCCCCTTGAATCTGGGTTGTCTTGCTTTGCTTTTTTCCTGGCGAAAGCGGGAAAGAGGACTTTTCCGAGGGCCATCGCCCTCGGGCTCCCCGAACTGTCGACCTCACCCTTCGCGCGCTGCGGTGGCCGCGAAAGGTGAGGTTGCCCGTTTTGGGGGCAAGTGGTGATGGCCCCTTGAATTTGGGTTGTCTTGTTTTGCTTTTTTCCTGGCGAAAGCGGGAAAGAGGACTTTTCCGAGGGCCATCGCCCTCGGGCTCCCCGAACTGTCGACCTCACCCTTCGCGCGCTGCGGTGGCCGCGAAAGGTGAGGTTGCCCGTTTCGGGGTCAAAGGGCGATGGCCCCTTGAATCTGGGTTGTCTTGTTTTGCTTTTTTCCTGGCGAAAGCGGGACAGAGGAACTTTCCGAGGGCCATCGCCCTCGGGCTCCCCGAACTGTCGACCTCACCCTTCGCGCGCTGCGGTGGTCGCGAAAGGTGAGGTTGCCCGTTTTGGGGGCAAGGGGCGATGGCCCCTTGAATCTGGACTGTCTTCTTCCGCTTCCTTCCTGGCGAAGGAGAAAAGGCGAACGTGCCGAGGGCATCCGCAGGGGTCTGGACGGGGCTGGAACTCTGCGGGTAAGGCGCAGGACATGGCCCGCAAATCCCGGAAGAAGCGCTATCTCACCGCCACGCTGCCCGATGGCTACGTGAAGACGTTTGGCCCCACGACGGATCCTTTCACCCATTACTGGCGCATCGTCGCCGAGTTGGAGAATGGCAAGACAGAGGTCTTCTGGGGGCACACCCGCAGTCTGGCCGAGGCGAAGAAGTTGAAAGGTCCCGCTGGCGATGGCGCGCGCAAGCGGGGCTGGACGGGTTATCGCTTCGAGATCGCCGAACTCGTCGAAAGCGAAGAGCCGCCCGAATCCCAGCCGTAGGCGGGCCCCCGTGAAGCCGTGCCTGCTTGTGCGGGGCGTGTGGGCGGGACCAGTGGTTCGAGGACCTGCCACAGCCGTTCTCCGGCGGCGTCCCAGCTCAACTGCGCGGCGCGCTCGGCCCCCCGGGCGACAAGGTGGCCGACAAGCTCGCGGCTGGAGAGCAGGGCGTCCAAGGCTTCGCGCCAGGCTTGCGGATCCTCGGGCGGGACAAGGAGGGCGCCATCGCTGCACACCTCGGGCATGGCTCCGGCATGGGCGGCGATGACGGGCGTGCCGCTGTGCATCGCCTCGACAGGAGGGAGGCCGAAACCTTCGGTCAGCGAAGGAAACAGGAAGGCGCTGGCGCCTGTATAAAGCGCGCGCAGTTCGGCATCGCTGACGAACCCGGTGAAGAGGGCATGGGCGGGGGGCGTCCAGCCCCGATCATGGTAGGCGAGCGCCCCCGGTCCTCCGGCAACGACCAGCCGCTGGCCCCCGGCAGGAGGATCCCTCAGCGCCTCGAAGATGGTGCGCATGTTCTTGTACCCCTTGGCCGATCCCACCGTCAGTACGTAGCTTCCGGGAGCGAGGCCGAGCCGGCCCAGTATCTCCGGGTCGGGCGCCTCGCGGGTCAGATGATCGGTGCCGTTGTGCACTACGTCGATCTTGTCGAGCGGGGCGATGCCGAAGCTGGCGAGGCTTTGCCGCGCGAATTCCGAGACGGTGAGGACGCGGCGCGCGCGGCGCCCGATCCAGGGCAGCAGGCGGCGATAGGCGCGGGCCTGGCGCCCGGAATAGTCCTCCGGGTAAAGGAAGGTCTGCGCGTCGTGGATCATCACCGCGCTGTTCGCGTGCAGCAGCGGGGCCAGGTTGCAGAAATTGACCAGCAGGGAGCCGCGGGCGGCGCGCGGCAGGGTGAGCATCTCCCAGCCCTGTCCGGCTCCGAAGGCGCCTTTGCGCACTTCGGGCGTGAGCCCCGCCAGCGCTTGCGCGCCGGGGGGGCTGAGCAGACGGACGGTGTGCCCGTTTTCCTCCTGCCCTCGCGTGCCGCGCGCGCACGAGGCCGCATGTGGATCGGGCCGGCGGGCCCGGCGCACGAGTTGCTGCGTGAATTCGGCTGCGGTGCGATGGACGCCGTTGAGCCCGGCGCCCAGGAACTTGGCGTTGACGAGGATTTCACCCATGGACCTGCTCCCCGGTTCGCGCCGCGGAGGGGCAGGCCGCTGCGCACGCTGCCCTGTCGACCTTGCCGATCCGGGCCGGATGCGCGCGGGGCGCGGGCCGGATGGCGGCGGCGTTCGGGAACCTGTGCATCGCGATTACTCCGTGGGGTGGTTGGCAGGGCCGCAAGGGACATAAGGGGGCAGGGCGGACAGGAAGCCTCACCCGGAAAAGACCGAAAGGTCGAGGACGCGCAGGCGCAGCGCGAGCGCAAGGGTGGGCAGTGCCAGCAGGGCGGCAAAGGCCAGGCGTCCTCCCAGGGCCGGGAGGGGCCCCGGCGGCAGCAGCGGCTCGAGCCCATGGCACCCCAGCCCCAGCAGCAGGCCGAAATTCGCGCAGAGCAGGATTGCGAGCGCGAGATTGCGCAGGCTTGGCCACACGTCGAGCCGGCCGCGCCGCGAGAGCAGGGCGAAGGCATAAAGCGTGGAGGCCGCGACCACCCCGACCTGCGCCCAGGCCAGCGCGGCAAGGCCCCAGGCCGAGGCGGCGAAGACCGCGGCGACCGCGACCAGGCTGGTTACCAGGTTGAAGTACATGACCGAGGTGGTGCGTCCGAGCGCGGCGAAGGCGGGCTCGATAAGCAGCTTGCCCGCGCCCGCGAGCGCCCGCAGCGCCATGGCATAGGTGACGAGGAGGCCCGCGGCGTAGCTGGGTTGGAAGAACAGCGCGATCATGTCGTCGGCGAGCACGATGATCCCGGCGCCCAGCATGCCGGCCGCCAGGGCCAGCGTCCCGGAAAAGCGGGCAAGCGTGGCGGAGAGGTCGTGCCCCTTGCGCGCGGCGGCGCCCATCTGCATGGCCGCGAAGCTGGCCATGGGCTGCATCGCGGTGTCCGTGATCCCGGTCGCCACCCGGTTGCCGAAACGGTAGAGGCCGACCGCGGTCGGGCTGTGCAAGAGGCCGAGCAGGAGGTCGGCGGCGTACTGCGCCAGAAAGCCGAGCCCGCGTGAGCCGTAGAGCCCGGCCGAAAAGCGGGTAGCGCCGCGGGCAAGCGCAACGTCGAAGCGCAGCTGGGGGCAATCGCGCGCGAGGAAGGCGTAGAGCAGGGCGCCGGAAAGCACCCGGATGGCCCGGAACGCGACGAGCGCGTAAAGCGAATGCCACGTCCACACCAGCGCCGCCCCGCCCACGAGCGCGAGCAGGTTCTGCGCGAACATGATCCGGAAGTTGAGCATGGCCGCGCCCCGGCGCAGCAATGCGGCGGAGGACCAGGCCCCGATTCCCGCAAGGGGCTGGAGCAGGGCAAGCAGGAGAATCACGCCGCCCAGGTCCGGGGCCTGGAACAGCCACTGGAGCGGCCAGGCGGCGAGCGCGAGCAGCGCGGAGGCGGCCCCGACGAGCCCCAGAATCAGCCAGAAGCAGGTCGAGAGAACCGCCTCGTCCGGCTCGCGCGAGGTCAGGATGAACTGGTAGAAGCCGGTATAGGTCAGCGTCTGGATCAGGATGATGAAGACGATCGCCAGGCTGTAGACGCCGTAGTCGCCAGGGGCGAGGAAACGGGCCGCCAGCAGCGTGATGACCAGCGTGGAGACCTGTTGCAGCGAGCGGGCAATCATCGCGAAGAGTGCGCGCGCACCCTGCCGTGTTGCGCGGGCAAAGCCCTGCCGCCGGTTCCTTCGCGGGGCTGTCATCTCGCCCATCGTTGCCGCCATGCTCCCTCTCAATTCCCGCCGTGGCGAAGCCTGGAGGCGTGCGCAGGTCCCCCCGGACGCCCCCTGAGTGCCCCTTGTTCTACGTGGAGACGCGGGGTTCCGGAACGCGAAGTACCGCCAAGTTGGACCTAACTCGCCGGGTGTCGGACGGCCCTGGGCCTTACCCTCGGGATACGGCGCGCGATCTGCGCCGATTCAGACCCTTGCCCGGGTCGAGCAACGTCAAGGAACAGGGGGAACGCATGCACGAGGACGCGGGACTGATCTTGCCGAGAGGAGAGGACGGCCAGGAGCTGGAGGACGCGCACGAAGGGAGGGGCGGGCTGGTGAGGGACGGGGCGGGCCGCATCGGTTGCGCTCCCCGCACATCCCTGCGCGATGCGGGGAAGCGCGGGTTGGGCTGGCTGGTCGGGCGCGCGCTTCCGCATGGCCGCTACGACAGGTGCCTTTTCGTGCTGGCGCACATGCGCTGCGGGTCGACCGCGCTCTCCAACATCGTGTGTTCGCGGCCGGATTTTTCCGGCTACGGAGAGAGCCATGTCACGCATGACGGGCTCGATGCTCCCGGGCGGCTCGCGGTCAACTGCGCACGGCGAAAGGGGTGGGATGCACGGGCGCCCTGGCAGTTCGACAAGATCCTCCATTCCCGTCTCGATGCCGCCGCGCCCCCCGCCTTCTTCTCGGCGCGGGCGATTTTCCTCGTGCGCGAGCCGTTCGCCTCGGTCCGCTCGATAGTCGATCTCTTCGCGCGGCTGGGACGGGACGAATACCGCACCCACGAGGAAGCCGCGTCCTACTATATCGGGCGCCTCGCCGCGCTGGCCGAGATGTGGCCACGCTTCGAGGCTGCACGTCGGATCGGCCTCACCCACGAGGCGCTTCTGCGCGACCCCGATGCCGTCCTCGCCGCAATATCCACGCGGCTGGGCATCACCCCGCCGCTGGTCAATGCCTATCGCAGCAAGGCGGCGTCACGCCGGGGCGGCGGGGGGGACCCGCTGGTCAGCGGCCGCCATTCCCGGATCGAGCCGGGCCTGCCCGGGCGGCCGGTGGATCCCTCCGATCTCGATCTGTCGCCGGCGACCTGCGTGCAGCTGCAGGAAAGCTATGCGGCGCTGGCCGCGCTCTTCGGACGGGACGCGGCGCAGGAGCGCCGGGGACGGAGTGAATTGCCCCAAAGTGAACCTTGATCCTGTTGCAGCTGCGAGATGCGCATGGATAGTCGCAGGACAACAAGATCGCATCGGGCCGCATCGTCACACTCACGTTCAGGGAGACCTGCCGATGTCGCAGAAAACGTACCACACTGGGCCGGGGCCTCTGGCGGGACAGTCTTTCGCTCTTGCCACAGGGGGCGGGCCGCTTGGCGCGATGGGGACGGCTTCGGGGCCCGAGCCGGGCACGCCCTCGGCGTTGCAGCATGCGGTCTGGCGGCTGTTCGATATTCTGATCGCCACGGCAATCCTTGTGCTGATCGCCCCGTTTCTGCTGCTGCTCACCGCGCTGCTCTTCCTCAACGATCCCGGGCCGGTCTTCTACGCGCACCGCCGTGTCGGTTATCGCGGACGCTTCTTTCCCTGCCTCAAGTTCCGCACCATGCGCACCGATGGCGACGAGATCCTGCAACGCTACCTCGCGGAAAACCCCGCGGCCCGGCGGGAACTGGCCGTGACCTGCAAGCTTCGGGACGACCCGCGTGTGACCGCGGTCGGTGCCATCCTTCGCAAGTTCAGCCTCGATGAATTTCCCCAGCTCTTCAATGTCCTGGCCGGGCAGATGAGCATCGTGGGGCCGCGTCCGGTGGTTCTCTCCGAAGTGGAGCGCTATGGTCGGCAGTTCGAGGTCTATTGCCGGGTTCGTCCGGGGCTGACCGGGCTGTGGCAGATCAGCGGCCGCAGCGACGTGTCCTATGCCACCCGTGTGCGGATGGACATCGATTATGTCTGCCGCAAGGGGCTGGCCTTGGACCTCTGGTTGCTGGTCCGGACCATTCCGGCCGTCGCCTGTTCACGCGGGGCGTACTGAGCCGATCTGCGCGAACGTGCGTAGATTCAGGGCCGGAGCGCCGATGTATTCGGCCTGGTTCTGTCCGGTCGTCTGACAGTTCCGCGGCAGGCGGCTGCGGACCTACCACAGGGCCAGAACGCGCGGGAGGTTCGCGTGAGAATAGGGGCGCGATGCCAGCGTGCGCCAGCCCCACTTCGGCGGGACGTAACGGAGGAAGCGGAAAACCGCTCGAACCGGTTGTGATCGCCAAGGCCGCCTTGCGAAATGACGTGTTGTCGGTCCCTCCATCGGGTGACAGGATGGGGGCGCCAGGCATCAGGAGGTCGATCATGGAACGGCGTGAACGGGATGCGCCACTTCCTGTCGAGATGCAGGGCCGGTGGAGGGACATCGAAGATCCAGCTTCTGAACTTTTCATCAAGGGCGGTGAGATCGTCTGTTTCGCACGGGTAATCGATTACGATTACATGGTGGTCGCTACAGATGATGGAGCCCTGACGGTCAGTCTGAAGTTGAACGATGCGGCGGCCGAGGAGGCCTTTCAGCGCGCGAACGTCACCGAACTCGTGATGACGCCAGATGGCGAATTGCACGCGTACAATGTCCGCTTCGCCAGCCAGTTCCAACGGATGAAGAGCTGACACGGGGACTGCGCCTGTTCGCCCGCCACGGCCGTGTGCACACATGGCAAGGAAGGCAACATGGCGTCTTGGTGTGGACGATGTATGGTTCGTGCCATGGCGAGGTCTGAACACATCGGCCGGAGGCTTTGGCGCTGGTTCATCACGCCTCCCTCGACCGTCACACTCTGGAAGCGGGCGGCCGTGTCACTCTGGACGACACCGCCCATCATGCTGTTCCCGCTGCTCCTGCCCATTCTCGAGCCCGGCACCATCCCGGCCGTTCTGGCGGAAAGCTGGCAGGTATATGCGCTGTTCTTCGGTATCCCTTTCGCCTTGGGAGTGCTTTGCTGGAAACAGGCGCGCCGTATCGAACCGACCTGATGGCCCCGTGACGGGGGCGGGCAAGGCGGCCTTTCACAGGTCGGTTTCAACCGGGGGCATCTTGTCGATGTGCAAGGGCGGGTTTTGAGGCAGTGCGGCGCGGTGCGGCGCGGCGCACCGTGGCGCGACCTGCTGCTCGCGTTTGGCCATTGGACACCATCCGTCGTAAGCGTCCGGGGCAAGCCTTCCGACATTGACGGGGCAGGATCAACCTCGTGCTCGAGGGAGGCTGTAGACTTGCGCGAATGCGCCCAAACGCTCTGATGCACCAGGCCGCGCGTTGAGGGTCGCGGCCTGGGCTGGTGGTCCGCGCTATGACCACATGCGTCCTGGCTCATCCGAGCAGGAGAGGGGGCTTGTTCCATGGCTTGGGGACGAGGAAAGGCGCCGTTCGAGGATCGGAGGGACCGGATGCCGCTTGCCGCTCGGGCCGGGCACAACGGCTCGCGGGCCCTGGGAATGGACGCCTTGGCGCTTGGCCGTTTCGGGCAGAGGTGCAAGCACCGCCGCCAAGCATCCCGGTCTTGCGGTTAACAGCCAGGCCCCCAGAGCAGTCTGCGCCGGAGGCGTGTCGATCTCCGGCCTGTCGCCCGATGGGGGCTCAAATCCGTGGGTGCCGCCTGATCCGCGCGTCCTTGGGGGCGCGGGGCGTCGTCGAAAGCGGTGACCTCCGGCGAGCCAAGTTTGCCAGGACGACCGGATCGAGCCGATCTGGGCCCCCCATCCCTGGTGCGCCGCCAGGGCCGGGAAAGGGCCCATTGCCGATCCTGTGGGCGGGGGAGCGGCTGGAAAGCGGGCTCTCCTGCTCCTTGACGGGGCGCGGAGATGCGCCATTGCGCGCGCCGGGTGGGTCAGTTTACCCGGCAGACCCGTGCGATGAAGCCGCGGTGGTCGGAGCCGAGCCAGGGCGAGGTCTTGAAGCTTTCCACGTGCCAGTGGCGACCCGTCAGCAGGTGGTCGATCTGCCATAGTCCTTCAAGGCGCCTCTTCCCGAGTTCGAGCGGCCAGGTCGGCTGGTCTGCCCGGGCGATCGCCAGGCCGTTGCGGGCAACGAAATCCCGGAGGACCGGCAGGCGCGGCGAGAGGTTGAAATCCCCCAGGATGAGCGTGTCGGCATCCGCGCCCATGCGGGCGTCGAACTCGCGCAGTTCACGGGCTTGCGCCTCGGGCGATGTCGGCCGGGACAAGTGGACGGCCGCGATGCTCCAGGCCCGTGTGCCCGGGCTCGCCGGAAATACGAGGCCCGCCCCCGATAACGTCCGGCGCTGTTCGGCATCGCCACGGGCCAGGCCGAGTTTCCCGGTGGGGGGAATATGCGTGTAGAGCCGTGTCGAACACTCTCCCTTGCGCTGACAGTTCTGCACGAAGGGGTAGTTGCGCGCGAGATAGGCGTCCAGTCCGGCGGCCCCCGAGCGCATTTCAGCCAAGCCGATCACGTCGGGGCGGGCGCGTTGCAACCACCGGCGGATAAGGTCGGGGCGCCGCACATGGAGGGCATTGAGCCAGGCGAGGGTCAGCCGCGGCGCATTCGGCGGGCACAGGGCCGGGACGCGCGTGGCAGGTTGCAGGGCAACGATCAGGATGAGGGCGATCCCGACAAGCCCGACCCCGGTAAGGCCGAAGCGGGAAGGGCTGAGCTGCGCACGGCGCACTCGCCGCGCGAGCAGACCAAGCGTGGATGCCAGGCCCAGCCACATCGCCGGCACGTGGATGAGGGCGGCAAGTCCCAGGTACGGCCAATGTCCGGCCAGTTTCGGCAGGAGCAGGACAAGCCCGGCGATGGCCAGGCCCAGGACCGCGAGCCGAACCAGCCAAATGCGCAGGCGCATACCGACAGATGTGCGCGGTGTGGGGGAATCGACCGGTGCGTGCATGCTCAGCCGTGTAGGCTGCGCGGCGGGTGGGTCAAAGGGTTTCGATCCTTTCCGGGGTCAGGCGCCCGCGGACGAGGTCGAACAGGCCAATCCAGTTGCCCCAGGCTCGGCCGCGCCGGTCCACCCAGGGTTCGGGCCTCAGGATCTTCACGTGGTTCGCCATGAGGTTACCCAGTACCAGGCGCAAGGCGAAGCCAAGCGGCATCGTTCCCTTGTGCACCAGGTAGCAGGGGTTGATGACCTGCGAATACCCCAGCCGCACCCCGGGTGTTCGGCCATGCTTGACCCCCTGGTGCACGCCGCAGAAGGCAAAGGTCTTCACGATGCGGCCGCGCGGGCGAAGGGAGGCGGCAAAGTCGATATCCTCCTGCCACGCATAGAGCTTGAGCCGTTCGTCGAAGCGCTGGGTGCCGATGGCGGCGGTGCGGTAGGCCATGTTGCATCCGTAGAGGCCTGCGAGATCGGTGACGATGCAGTTGGGCGCGCGCTCGTGTGCATCGCCGTGGGACTGCAGCAGCTGCTGGGCCTTGGCGAAGTCGATCCCGGGGCTGTTGATCCCATCGGCGATCACGTGCCCGGTCGCGCCCGCAACGTCGGGATGGGAGGCAAAGAACTCTCGGATGCGAGCCATGCTGTCCGGCGCGGGGATGAAGTCGTCATCGTAGAACACGATGACGTCGTAGTCCCTGCCCAACTGGTCCAGCGCGGTATTGCGCTGCGCACACAGGCCCTTGGGGCCCGTCACGATTTCGATGCGGTTTCCCGCGGGCGGGGGGGAGGTCCTGCGCCCCGGTGACCGAGAACAGCAGCCGATCAGGCGGCTGGCATTGCCGGGCCATCAGTTCCTGCATCTGCGTGATCAGTTCCGGGCGGCCGAGACTGGCGACGACCACGGCCACGCGCAGGGAGGCGGCATCGGCAACGGGAGCAGGAGCCGCGACGTCGGGTCTGCGCCGTGCCGCGCCTGCAGAGACGTCGTTGGCCGGCGCTGGCACTGCGGGCGCGCGGGCAAGAAGGGGAGGCAGGATAGGGTGCATGCGAACCTCGATGCAGGATGAGTGCCCGCCGCAAGGGCGCCGGATATCCTGTGACGCCCCGCGCGCCGTGCCATCAGCAGAGCCATGTGCAGAGCCATGAGCCGAGCCATCTGCAGACGCGCGAAGCGGGATGTCCGCCGGTACCTTACGAGTAGGCACGTGTTCATCCTCAGGGTGCCCCACGTGCCGGCCTGTGCCCACGCCATTTGCATCCGTTTACGAGGTAGCCCGGGTACGCGACCCGCACGATGGGACGCAGCCGCCCCGCAGGCCGGGTCTTTCCGGCTTCTTCGGACGCGATTTCGCGGGGCTTCAATCAGGTTGCAGCGCAGCATGTGTGGGCGGTTGACGGGGGTTTCTCCGGGCGTTCCGGGCGTCTGCGGCATGCTGCGGGCGCGATACCACCGAAATGGAGGCTCCTGCGGTACTATGCAGGTCTGCGTAGGGATAGTCTGGCTGCGCTGACTGGCCATGGAGAGACGCAGGATGCAGGACACGATCGAACGCCGCACAGGCATTGCCGCCGAAGCGGATGGACACCCGGGGAAGCTGGCCCCGTCTGCGGGGGCAGGGGATCGCGCGGCGGCGCTGGCGCAGGTGGCGGCGGCCCCCGGGCGGCCCAACCTGTTCGTGATCGGTGCGTCGAAGTCGGGCTCCAGCGCGCTCCACGCCTACTTGCGCCAGCACCCCGATATCGCGATGAGCACCGAGAAGGAGCCCTGCTTCTTCGTCGATCCGGCCGAACTGGCCCAGGCATGGCCGATCATGGCGCGCCGCGCCTGCTCGCATGAGCCTGAGGCCTATCTCGCGTTGTGGGAGGGGCGCGCCCAGGCCCGCTACCGCGGCGAGGGCAGCGTCTACTATTCGCAGGCTCCGGCGCGCAGCGGCGTGGCGGCGCGGATCGCGGCGAGCGTGCCCGAGGCGCGCATCATCTACGTCGTGCGCGAACCGGTCTCGCGCGCTATCGCGCACTACTGGCAGCGGGCCAAGGAATTCCAGGAGCGCCTGCCGATCGAACGGGCCATGCGGGAGAACCCGATCTACCGCGACACCTCCGACTATGCCCTGCAACTGGCCGAATACCGGGCCCATTTCGCGCCCGAGCAGATCCACGTCTTTGCGGCCGAGGAGCTGCGCCGGGACCGGCACCGCGTGCTGGACGAATGCTTTGCCTGGCTCGGCCTTCCCGGCGTGGACTACGCCAAGGCGGACCTCGCCGATCGGCACCGCTCGCCGCCCACCAGCCGGCGCGAGCGTTTTCCCTTCGTCCGGGCCTTGCGCGATTCCGCGCTCTGGGCCGGGATGCGCGGGCACCTGCCGGACAGCCTGGTCGGAAAATTGCGTTCGGCAGCAACGGTTTCCTTCGACAAGCAGGACGTCGATGAAGCGGCGGCGCGCGCCTACCTTGCCGAGTATCTCGCGCCGCGCCGGGCCGCCTTCGAGGCGATGATCGGCCGGCCGATGGACGCCTGGTAGGATGGCCTGTCGGGGGAGCGCCAAAGCGGTGCGCAGCCACGGGTGTGGTCTCGCCGCGGTGTGGCTGGGTGGGATTTGGGGAGAAGCGCGATGACACTGCTTCCTATCCTGGTTTTCTGGGCGCTCCTGGCCTGGGGGATGGCCGGGCCGCGCAGCGTCCTTCTCTACCTCTTCTTTGCGACGATGCCGTTCGGTGCCTTCGCGGTGCTCCCAACGGGACTGACCGGGGGGCTGACCTTCACGTCCACGCCGATGGTGGCGCTGGCGCTGGTCCTGCGCACCTTCGTGCGGCCGGGCGGTGCGGGCGCGCTGCTGGGGATGGCGCTGCGGCCCGAACGGCTCCTGCTCCTCGCCGCGTTCGGCGTGGTGGCGGTCATCGTCACGCTGTTCATGCCGCGCCTCTTTGCAGGGGTCATCGAAGTCGTGCCCGTGCGCGGCGACCTTGACCAGACGGTGCCCTTGCGCCCCAACCAGCAGAACATCTCGCAGCTGGCCTACCTGTTGATCGCGCTGGCCAGCGTCTTTGCCTTTGCCCGGCTTCTGCGCGGTCCGCGCCTGCGCCAGCACGCCTACCGTGCGCTGTGCCTGGGGGGCGCGGTCGCGGTGCTGACCGGGCTGCTCGATCTGGCGTCGGGGAGCCTGCCGCTCAATGGGCTGCTCGCCCCCTTCCGCACGGCGAGCTACGCGCTTGCGGTCGATGTCGAAGTGCTGGGCGGCAAGCGCGTGGTGGGCCTGATGCCCGAGGCCTCGGCCTATGGCGGACTGTGCCTGGGCTTCCTGTGCGCGATCCATTTCTATCGCCGGGCCATGTGGCAGGGAGCCGTGCGCGACATCGCGGCTCCACTCCTGGTCCTTGCCCTGATCGGGTGCATCTGGCTCGCGCGTTCGAGCGGTGCCTACGTGGGGTTCGCCGTGTTCGTGATGCTGGCCGTGGTGGACTGGTGCCTGCGGCTGGGCGCGCGCGGGCGCGGCGCGCGGCGCGGCGTCGCGGGCGAGCTGGGCTTCGTGGTGGTGCTGGTGATCGGCCTGTGCCTGGTGGTGATCGTCACGCCCCATGCGTTGGACCCACTTTATGAGCTGGTGGATCGCATGGTGTTACAGAAGGGCTCGTCGGAGTCCTTCGAGCAGCGCGGCATGTGGCGGCGCGTGGCCTTTGAGGGGCTACTCTCCAGCCAGGGTCTGGGTCTGGGGCTGGGCAGCGCGCGCACGTCGAGCAGCCTGGTCGCGATCCTGAGTGGAACCGGCCTTCTGGGCGGAGCCCTCTATTACGGCTTCTTCCTGCAGTGCCTGCTGCGCACGGGCCGTGATCGGACGGGAGAGGCGTCCTTCGTCTTCAGCGCCTTCCGTTTTGCCGCCATACCGGGCTTCGTCGTGGGCCTGATGGTGGGGAGCGCGGATTTCGGCGGCATGCTGGCCTTCGGCTTTGGCCTGGTCAGCGCGCTGGCCGACGAGGTGCGCAGCGCGGCCCGGCGACGGCCCGTTCGCCACGCGCCCCTATGGGGCCCGGAGAACGCGCTCGCCGTGCCGTAAGGGGCGAATTCCTGGAAGGAAAAGCATCCCCAAAGGGCGCTGGAAGGAAGTCGTTTCCAAGGGGCCATCGCCGCTTGACCCCAGAATCGGCGACCTCACCTCTCTTGGTCAGGGCGGCAGGCACATGGTGAGCTAGGTCGTTTGAGGAGCCCGAGGGCAATGGCCCTCGGATCTGTTTTTTCCTTCTGACTTTCGCCTTCTTCCGCCTCAAAGGGCCTTGCGCATCCGCCGGAAGGGGATGGTGAGGCCCGCCGTTTCGGCCTCGACATCCTCGACGGCGACATAGCCGCAGGCGCGGTAGAGCGGTTCACCGCTAAGCGTGGCCATGAGTTCGGCCTGGGTGAAGCCCTTGGCGGCGGCGGCCTCTTCGCAGCGCTGCAGGACGAGGCGGGCAATCCCCCGGCGGGTGAAGTCGGGGTGGGTGTACATGGCCCGGATGCGGGCGGGATCGCGCGCCGGGTCGAGCGTGGCCGGGTCGCGCAGCGCGGCGCTGTGATCGCCGCCATAGAGCGTCGCGCGGTAACTCCATCCCCCGCACCCGGCGAGCTGGCCGTCGATCTCGGCCAGGAGGTACGTGCCATCTGCAATCAGCTGGGTGTCGAGCCCCATGAGGTGGTGGCTTGCGGCGACCTGCTCGGGAGTCAGCCAGGAGGCCTGCAGCGTGTCGATCGCCGTCTGCATGAGATCGCGGATGCGGGGCAGGTCCTCGGCACAGGCCCAGCGGGTGGTGAGTTCGGAAGGCTGGGGGCTGGTCATTCCATAGGTCCGTAACGTGGGCAGGGGGAGGGCGCGGACTGGTACGCGATGGCTCGCATCCTGCCCAGAGGGGGGCGGGCGCAAGGCGTGGAAAGACCGGATCTGCATGTCGTTTTCCTGGGATCAGGGCACAGACAAGACAGATATTTTTCCGAGGGCCATTGCCCTCGGGCTCCCCAAACTGTCGAGCGCACGTCTAGCGCGCCGCCTTGGCGGACAAACGTGAGGTTGCCGATTTTGGGGGCAAGGGGCGATGGCCCCTTGCATCCAGCCTTTTGCGGCCTTCCCTTCACACGAACACCCCGCCGTGGCCGGAGCCGCGACGGGGTGTCGGGGATTTCAGGTGTGCCGCGCGGCGCTTAGAGGCCGTCGAGACCCTTGCTGACGAGGATGTTCACCGCGACGCGGCGGTTCTGCGCCTTGCCGTACTCGGTCGTGTTGTCGGCCAGCGGGTCGGCTTCGGCCATGCCGGTGGGGGTGAGCATGCGGTAGGGCTTCCAGCCGCAGGCCTGCTGCAGGTAGTTCACCACGCCGGACGCGCGCTTTTCGCTCAGCATCTGGTTGAATTCCTGGCTGCCGGTGGAATCGGTGTAGCCCACGACCAGCATCAGCGCGTTGTCCATGCCTTCGGCGGCGCTGGCGGTGGCGCACAGGTCGGCCTTGGCCTCGCTCGACAGGTTCCACTTGCCCGTGGCGAAGTTGACGTTGGTGGTGCCCTTGATGTTGTACTTGTCGATGTCACCCATGCGCCCGCGCAGCGCCTCGGTGGCGGCGGTCTGCTCGGCAAAGCCCTGCTCGGTGCCATTGCGGATCATCGCGGCGGTCTCGAAGTCGCCCTTCTGGAACTTGATGCGGCTGGCCACCAGGTCGCCCGAGGGGCTCTGCATGGTGCGCACGTCGACGGGCAGGCCGTTCAGGAGCGCCTGGTCGGTGCGGTCCTTCGAGCTGATGCCGAAGATACCCGACTTGGAAACGATCTGCGTGGTCTGGTCGAGCGTCACGACATTGCGCGCGCCGTCCTCGCCGGTGATCTGCAGGCGGTTGCCGTCGCGTGCGGAGATGAAGCCTTCCAGTTCGGGGCCCTCGACCATTTCGGCGGTGTCGGCCGGCGCGTCACTGTACATGGTGGCGGTAAGTTCGGCATCGGAGCCCTGGTCCTGCGCCGAAGCGGCACCCGCGGCGGCCAGTGCCCCCAGCGCGAGGGTGATGGCCGATGTGTTCGAAATGACTCGCATTATGTATCTTCCTCCGTTCCGTGTCCGCCGGGACAATCGCTCCGCGCAAGAAAGACGATGCCTTCCTGCGCCCCCCTCTCGGCTGTGCCCGGCGTTCAAAAACCCTTTGTCGGTCGCGTCCGGCGGAAACGAGGGCGTCCCATGGGGCGCGCCCTGATCCGCGAACGCGGTGGACTTGCTGGTTGTTGAGTCCAGGCTTGCCCATAAATGAACACACGGCCGCAGAGGCCGTCTTGTGCGGGGTTCCGAGTGCCCGGTGCGATGAACCGTGAGGGCCGATCGGGGCGAGCAGGTCTGTCTGCGGAGAGGGCGCATACGAAAAAGGAGCCGGATTGCTCCGGCTCCTTTTTCTTCAGTCCGTGAACTTCGGGACGGAAGCTACACGGATCAGGCGTACATGATGTCGCTGTCCAGGACCTCGGTATCATAGAAGATCACCGTGGTGGCGCCATAGGTCATGAAGGTGTTGCCCGAAGGCAGGTCGTAGCTCAGCTCGTAGGCGACGCCGTCCGTCAGCACCACGTGATCGATCCCGCTCTCAAAGTCGAAGACCTTGTCGTTGCCGTCGTCGGCGTCAAAGACGAAGAAGTCTTCGAAGCCTTCGTTGTCGTTGTCGTCGTTCGGGTTGTCGCCATAGAGGACGTCATCGCCGTCGCCGCCGATGATCGTGTCACTGCCATCGCCGCCGTAGAGACGGTCATTCTGGCCGCCGCCATCGAGATAGTCGTCACCCTCGCCGCCGTAGAGCTTGTCGTTCGAGCCCTGGCCGTAGAGGGTGTCGTCGCCCTCGCCGCCGTAGAGCTTGTCGCGGTTGGCGCCGCCTTTTGCGGTGTCATCGCCTGCGCCGGCCTTGATGATGTCGAGGGCGCCGCCGCCCTGAAGTTCGTCATCACCGGCGGTCCCGTTGATGACATTGTCGAACTCGTTGCCTTCAACCAGGCCGCCACCTTCTTCGGCGTTGATGATCTCAGCCATGTAAACTTCCTTTCGCATCTCACTGCATCTTGCATTTGTCGAACCGGACATCGTGTGCCCGGCGGTGTGCACAGCTTGCAGCGACCCCCTGTTGTGTGCTCCGCGGGCAGGTGCGCGAGCGAAGCCGTCGTTCTTGCAAGTCCGACCAGAACTTCGAAGTCCCGGCCATCTGTGACTTCGGGATAGCACTGCTGGGTGGCGGGCGTTCCACGGTTAAAAGTCCGAAACCGAGTTTATTTACTATGTTGTAGTACCTAGTTTTGATTTTTCGGGATTGGCTGTCCCTAGTTATTAGGGGTTTAAGATATCCTGGTTGCTTTTAACTGCCCCGTACCGGAGGCACATTCTTCGTTTCATCGTAAGATGTGCACACGTCATGGTGCTCGGAAGACTACGATCCTTTGCGTAGATTTTCCGCGGTTCGGGCGAGTTGGGGGGGAGCCCGACACTGCGCAGGGCGGATTTTCCTCCTCCGTGACGGGATTCGGAAAAACCGGCCGGACACGCGAAAAGGCCGGACCCTGCGTGCAGGGCCCGGCCTCTCCCGGTCGAGATTGGGACTTTGTATTCAGCGCAATGGGGTCAGGCGCAGAGCAGGCCCAGGTCGGTCTCGGCCATCGACAGGTCAAGCTCGCCGTAGCCGCGCAGGCGCACGACATCGTGGGTGGACCCGTTCAGGGTCATCTGCAGGATCATGGTCGTGCCCGCCTCGGTCAGCGTGAACTCGGCGCCGCTCATGTCGTCCGCGCCGACGCCGGTGAGGAGAATACGGTCGCCCTCGGCGGTGTCGAAGTCGAAGATCGTGTCGATGTTGCCGATGTCGGCGAAGTCGAGGACGAAGGTGTCCGCGCCGTCACCGCCGTAGAGACGGTCCGAACCCTCGCCGCCGTAGAGCCAGTCGTTGCCATCGCCACCCTTGAGCACGTCGTTGCCCGCACCGCCCAGCAGCATGTCGGCGCCCGAGTTGCCCTCAAGGCGGTCATTGCCCGCGCCGCCCGAGATGTGGTCGGCGCCTTCGCCGCCTTCGAGGCTGTCGTCGCCGTTGGTGCCGGTAAGGTAGGTGGCGTAGTCGGCGCGGCCCTCGTCCGCAGGGGGCGTGGCGGCCGGTTCGTCCGCAACGGGTTCCTCAGCAATGGGTCCTTCCGGAGCCGGAGCTTCGGGGGCGGGATCGGCGGGAGCCAGGGCATCGGGCGTGCCGTCGACAGGGGCGGTGTCGACCGGCGCGTCGACCGGCGCGTCGACCGGAGCGTCGCCCAGCGCGGTGGAAAGCTGCGCGAAGCTGTAGCTGCCGTTTGCCAGGACGAAGGTCTCGACGTTGGCCACGCTCGTCACTTCACCGGCGCGGGCCGAGATGTGGAGGGTGCCGTCCGCGGCAAGGCCGCCGGTGAGCGAGCCCAGGGTGGCGTCGATGACCAGCGTGTCCTGGCCCGCGCCGCCATCGAGCACGTCGTTGCCGAAGCTGAAGTAGATCGTGTCGTTGCCGCGGCCCGTGCCGATGACGTTGGCGGCGTTGCTGCCCCGCACGGTGTCGTTGCCGTCGCCGGTAAAGGCGTTCTCGATGCTCGCGTCCATGGCGATCGTCACGCCGGCCAGCTTCGTGGCGCTCTTGCCCGAAAGGTCGATGGTCGATCCCGAGGTGATCGCCGCCGCGTTCAGCGTGTCGGTGCCGCCATCGGTGTCGCGCAGCACGCTGCGCTCGGCCAGGTCGGCGCCGTCATAGAGCAGGCCCAGCTCGTCGGTGTAGACATAGGTGTCGTCGTCGAGGTCGGTGGCGTTGCCCAGCACGGTCAGGGTGACATCGCTCAGGGTGCCCGACATCGGATCGCCGCTCTTGAGGACGGCGTCGGGGTTGCGGTTGTGGATCTCCAGCGTCCAGGTGCCCTTGGCCATCTCGCCCATCGAGGCGACCGAGGAGAAGGTGAAGTCGCGCACGTTGCCCACGCGGTCGGTGCCGGGCAGGTCGTACATCAGGCGCACCTTGGTGCCTTCGGGCGAGACCAGGTAGACATCGAGGTTGCCGGTCTCGGTCCAGCGCAGGTCCATCGAGAGCTGGACGTGCTCCACCGACATCGCTTTGTCGATGACGAGGTCGACCGCGATCATGTCGGTCTTGCCCGCAACAAGGGTCTTGTTGGTGGTCACGGTCTTGGAGACACTGGCGAGGTTGGCGTAGGTCTGCTGGTCGGTCCAGGTCTCGGCGAGGCGCACCGCGTCATGGACGTTGAGGAAGCCGTAGCCGAAAGCGTCGCTGAAGTGCAGGCCGCCGCCGTTGAAGTTGGTCGCGCCGTTGGTCGTCCAGCCGTCGTTGAAGGTGACGGTGTCCGAGAGGCCCTCGCGGCGGGCCGAGTAGGCCAGGATTTCCTGCACGTCGCGGTAGCCCAGCTCCGGGTTGGCCTCGAGCATGAGGGCGATCGCGGCCGAGACGGCGGGGGCGGCGAACGAGGTGCCGTTGAAGTGGTCCCAGCGTTCGTTGAGGGTGGTGGTGAAGACATCGCGGCCCGCGGCCGAGATCAGCACGTTGGCGCCCACGCTGGTGAACGAGGAAGCCGCACCGTTCGGGTCCACCGCGCCCACCGCGATGGTGTAGGGCGAGTTCTGGAAGTTGTGGTAGTTCGACGAGCCGCCCGTGCCCACGTTGCCCGCGGCAAAGACGAGCGAGGTACCCAGGCCGTCACGCCCGTTCATCACAGGGTTGAGCAGCGCGGCGCCGTATTCGGGGTTGCGGCCGAAGTCGTCGGCGAAGTTGGAAGAGAAGCTCCAGCTGTTGTTGACGACGTCGAGCTCGGCCGAACGGTCCAGCGCGGCGAGGATGTCGGAGACGGCGGTCGACTTGTTGTAGTCGATGCCATAGCCGACCAGCGTGGCGCCCGAGGCAATGCCCACGGTGCCGACCAGGTTGTCACCCTCGGCCGAGATGATCCCGGCGACGGCGGTGCCGTGCAGGTGCGGCAGGTTTGCCGGATCGATGCTGACATTGCCGGTGCCGAGCGCGAAGTTGTAGTCGAGCGAGGTGTCATAGGCGCCCTTCAGATCGGAGTGACGAAAGTCGATCTGGCTGTCGATCACGCCGACCTTCACGCCCTTGCCGGTGTAATCCCCCCAGACCGAGAAGACATCGATGCTCAGCGAGGAATCCATGGTGGACCCGTCGAGGTACCACTGCTTCTTCTCGTACTTGTCGGTGGTGTAGAAGGCGTCGGGTGAAACGAGCGTGGCGGACGAAGCGATGACAGTCTTTTCCATGTGATCAATCCCTTGTTTTTAAATTGTTTGTCGGCGTGTCTGTCGTTGATGCAGACGGTGTGCCGCTCGACTGATCGGCGAAGTAGGTGTCCGCTAGTGAACGTCTCCTAATGGGGCGTGGTGAACTTATTTTAACGCGATATCTGCGTATTTCTTACTTGAATCCAAACATTTAGATGAGGGTTTGTGCGGTGTTTCGGGGGATGCGTAGTCGCCTGCAATCGTTGCGCGCGCCGATTTCCGCGACTGCGGCATTTTGGCGTTAGGCTCATGTTCACCATGTTGGGGTGGGGCGATCGGGCCCGACCCCGCAAGGAGGGCGGACACCTTCAAAACTAGGGGGGCGTCCGGGATGGCGCTGGCCCCGCTTGCGAGCCTCCCAAACCGCCCTTCGCGCATTTTTTTCGTGTCCGACCCCTTTTTTGTCGGCCGAGGGGAGGGGCGGCGACTCAATCCGCGTGATTCGCCACGCATGGTCGAGGCGATTCGGTGTGGGGAGGGGGAGGCTGCCGCTCCGGTGCCTCTGTATAAGGAGCGCGTTGGCGCGGACCCGGAAGGGGACGCTGCGATCCGAGAGGAATTGATGCCGCCTTATATAAGAGACGTATCCAAGAAGGTCGGGCAGGCGGATGGGATGCCGGCCAAGAGGAAGAGGACTTTCCGAGGGCCATTGCCCTCGGGCTCCCCGAACTGTCGGGCGCAGCGCCTGTACGCGCATCTGGGTGAGAGGGGGGACGCAGCAGGGGAATGGAAAGGGGGCGGCCTGCTCGGCTCCATGACCTCGCCTGTCTGGAAAACAGGGCCTGCGCGGGCGCGTCAAAAGCGACTGATTATGGGAGCCCGAGGGCAATGCCCCTCGGTTTCATCCTTCTTCCTGTCTTCGGCAAACCCGGCTCGAACGCATTTGCGGGGCTCAGGCCAGTTTTCCACAAGAGCCGTAATCGGCTTTGAAAAAAGGGTTTGACCGAATCGCAGGGCTCACTTAGAGGGCCTCTCACCGCAGCGAAGCACGCCGCCAAACACGGCGCTTCGGGGTGGTCGCCACGATAGACGGACAGCTTGTTCCCCGGGTCTTAGGAAGCGGGGATGGATGGTTGTCCGGTTGTTTCCGTCTTCGGACGGGTGTGGTTGGATCTTTGACATTGTTGGTTTTTAGATGAAGGGACATGTGGGCGACGGCGCCTGCGCCTTGGGAGCTTCGGGCTCTATGGTGCAGTTTAAATCAAGCCGATGCCTTATATGTCCTTCGTTTCCATACGTTTGACAAGTGCAGGTATCGGCTCCCGAAGGTTTCGATGTTTGCGGCTGGCAAGGCTTAGGCTTTGTGCCGTGAATGTTGTTTCACAAACTTGAGAGTTTGATCCTGGCTCAGAACGAACGCTGGCGGCATGCCTAACACATGCAAGTCGAACGAACCCTTCGGGGTTAGTGGCGCACGGGTGCGTAACACGTGGGAATCTGCCTCTTGGTTCGGAATAACAGTGAGAAATTACTGCTAATACCGGATGATGACTTCGGTCCAAAGATTTATCGCCAAGAGATGAGCCCGCGCAGGATTAGGTAGTTGGTGGGGTAAAGGCCTACCAAGCCGACGATCCTTAGCTGGTCTGAGAGGATGATCAGCCACACTGGGACTGAGACACGGCCCAGACTCCTACGGGAGGCAGCAGTGGGGAATATTGGACAATGGGCGAAAGCCTGATCCAGCAATGCCGCGTGAGTGATGAAGGCCTTAGGGTTGTAAAGCTCTTTTACCAGGGATGATAATGACAGTACCTGGAGAATAAGCTCCGGCTAACTCCGTGCCAGCAGCCGCGGTAATACGGAGGGAGCTAGCGTTGTTCGGAATTACTGGGCGTAAAGCGCGCGTAGGCGGTTACTCAAGTCAGAGGTGAAAGCCCGGAGCTCAACTCCGGAACTGCCTTTGAAACTAGGTGACTAGAATCTTGGAGAGGTCAGTGGAATTCCGAGTGTAGAGGTGAAATTCGTAGATATTCGGAAGAACACCAGTGGCGAAGGCGACTGACTGGACAAGTATTGACGCTGAGGTGCGAAAGTGTGGGGAGCAAACAGGATTAGATACCCTGGTAGTCCACACCGTAAACGATGATAACTAGCTGTCCGGGTTCTTGGAATTTGGGTGGCGCAGCTAACGCATTAAGTTATCCGCCTGGGGAGTACGGTCGCAAGATTAAAACTCAAAGGAATTGACGGGGGCCTGCACAAGCGGTGGAGCATGTGGTTTAATTCGAAGCAACGCGCAGAACCTTACCAGCGTTTGACATCCTCATCGCGATTTCCAGAGATGGATTTCTTCAGTTCGGCTGGATGAGTGACAGGTGCTGCATGGCTGTCGTCAGCTCGTGTCGTGAGATGTTGGGTTAAGTCCCGCAACGAGCGCAACCCTCATCCTTAGTTGCCAGCATTTGGTTGGGCACTCTAAGGAAACTGCCGGTGATAAGCCGGAGGAAGGTGGGGATGACGTCAAGTCCTCATGGCCCTTACACGCTGGGCTACACACGTGCTACAATGGCGGTGACAGTGGGCAGCAAGTGCGCGAGCACAAGCTAATCTCCAAAAGCCGTCTCAGTTCGGATTGTTCTCTGCAACTCGAGAGCATGAAGGCGGAATCGCTAGTAATCGCGGATCAGCATGCCGCGGTGAATACGTTCCCAGGCCTTGTACACACCGCCCGTCACACCATGGGAGTTGGTTTCACCCGAAGGTAGTGTGCTAACCGCAAGGAGGCAGCTAACCACGGTGGGATCAGCGACTGGGGTGAAGTCGTAACAAGGTAGCCGTAGGGGAACCTGCGGCTGGATCACCTCCTTTCTAAGGATTGAAACGAAAGCGCCTGGCCTTGAGCCGGGAAGAGCTTCGCTTCTTCCAAAGAACATGCCGTCGTCCTCATGTCCCTTCATCACTGGAGATAACGCTCAGATGAGCGTTGTACGCCTGAGCTGGCTCACGCCGCCCGCGGCCCACAGGGTCAGCGATGGCAGGCACGTGGGCCTGTAGCTCAGTTGGTTAGAGCGCACCCCTGATAAGGGTGAGGTCAGTGGTTCGAATCCACCTCAGGCCCACCACGTGCCGTGCAGGGCAAGCTAACCGAACCGTCAGGTTCGCAAGGCCGAACGGCCGTCCGAGCTTATGCGAGGATAGCCAAGTCGACGCATGTCGACGCCGGCGCTTGAGGCTGGCAAATACGGGCCTTAGCTCAGCTGGGAGAGCGGTTGCTTTGCAAGCATCAGGTCATCGGTTCGATCCCGATAGGCTCCACCAGCCGTACACACGAACAGTACTCCAGCGATGAAGCGAAACAGTTCCGGTCTTCGGACCGGTTAGCGGGATTTGCCCGCAGATCTTTGACATTGTGAATGGGTTTTTTAATCGATGCCGTGGCGCATGGATTATCCAGACGTTGGGTAATCAACCATGCGTTACAACAGATTTTATTATCTGGCTGAGATAAATCGTCCGCACCTATTACGACGCAGTCTCTATGCAGGGCTGTCGTTGATGGTGTGGATTCTCAAGCGTGAGGTAAGAGCATCTGGTGGATGCCTTGGCATGTACAGGCGATGAAGGACGTGGCACGCTGCGATAAGCGTCGGGGAGTTGTGAGCAAACTTTGATCCGGCGATTTCCGAATGGGGAAACCCACCTTCACCATTTCTCTCGATGGTTGCTTCGGCAGCTTTTGA